>DDTD01000082.1 GCA_002344005.1 Ignavibacteria bacterium UBA2373
CCTCAAAAGCTTTACAGACTCCCTCAAAAGCTTTACGGACTCCCTCAAAAGTCTTACGGACTCCCTCAAAAGTCTTACGGACTCCCTCAAAAGCTCTACGGACTCCCTCAAAAGCTCTACGGACTCCCTCAAAAGCTTTACGGACTTCCTCAAAAGCTTTACGGACTTCCTCAAAAGCTTTACGGACTTCCTCAAAAGCTTTACAGACTCCCTCAAAAGCTTTACGGACTCCCTCAAAAGTCTTACGGACTTCCTCAAAGGGCTTACGGACTCCCTCAAAAGTCTTACGGACTTCCTCAAAGGGCTTGCGGACTTCCTCAAAGGGCTTGCGGAGTGCGTTTATAAGGTTCGAGAGCTATTTTATGGGCTATGTGATGCTCTTGGTATGAATATTGTTTTTGTGGTTTTTCCTTTTATGGGGGTATATAAGGGCATTGACACTGTTAGTAATAGTTTGATGTAGTATTGCAAAGAGTTTATGTAATTTTGTAAGGTATTTTATGAACTTAGTGGAATAATTGTTATGGTTAATCATAGTTAAGAGCAGTTCGAGGTTTCGCTTTTGATAATAAATATTTCATAAGAATAGTGCTCTCATTATAATGATGTGGTATATATAGCATGGTTGTGTGTATATATCGCATAAAGCTCTCCATTTAATTCTATTTTTATTTTTCATACGGAGTAATCCTATGCCAACATTTACTTTTTCTATGTCCGCCGAGCAAATGATTGCTAAAGCGCGGAGCGTGAAGTCTGCTTTAGAGCGAGATTTGACGGAATTAATGCCCTATGGGGTGACAATGGAAGAGATTACGGCTTTCAATACGCAAATTGACGATGCCGACGCTCTTCCGAATGATGATATATTGCAATGGTATTGGACAGAAGCCATTGCTGCACGTGATGCGAAAGCAGCGGAGATTCGGACTATGCTTGGTGGTATGGTTGCGAGAGTAGAGAATAAGTACGGTGTGCGTACATCGCTTATCAAGGTAATGCGTTGCAATGATTTGGCGCGAAAGAATGCCGAAGCATTGAAGGAAACATGTCAAAATTCGATAGTGGTGCTGACGGAACGTCTTGCGGAACTTTCCAGCGAGGGCTTGACGCAGGCTATGATTGACAATATAGGTACTTTGCGCGATGAGTTGCTGGTATTGATGGACGATGTGACGGAAAAGGTGCGTGTGCGGACGGAAGGGACGGTAACGCGGACTGATGCTTTGAATGCGCTCTATAATAAGATGGTAGGGTATTGCAAATATGGTAAGTTGGTCTGGGAAAAGGTGAATGAGTCGAAGTATGCGGATTATGTGATTTATGATGAGGGCAATGTGCCGCAGACTCCGCCGCCTGCTGTGGAGAATTTAATGATCGTGAATTCGATAGTGTCATGGTTTCCGTCGCCGACGGCAACAAGTTATCGTGTGGCGATATGTGTGGAGCCGTCTTTGAGTGTTTGGGATCAGATATATTCGGGCGAATCAACGCAAGTGCCTGTTCCTTTGCCTCAAACGGGTGGTATTGCGGTTCGAGTGCAAGCCCATAATGATGCAGGGTTGAGCGATCCGTCGTTTACGCAGAAGGTGATTAGTTTGACAACGCCTTCGAATTTGTCTTATGGCAGCGGTGAGCTTTCTTGGTCGCTTGTTGATTGGGCAAATGGTTATTATGTGGAGGAATCCACTAATCAGCAGGAGTGGACAGAGATTTGGAATCAAAATACGGGTTCTATGCCATTGACTTTGCAAAGCGGTACTTGGTTTTACAGAGTTCGTGCGGGTTATGGCGGTGTCTTTTCGGGTTATAGTGATGTTTTGGAGATTGATGGAAATCAAGTGGGAGGGTAAATAACAGATAGGTTGTGGTAAATCGCTTGTTATTTGTCTCATGACGCTCCGCTTGGTATCCCTGCCGTTTTTCGGTGGGGATTTTTTTTTGTTGCCGGGTGTTTTTTTGCCCCCTCTCGGTCTCCCTCACATTGGGGGAGATGTTTTGAGGCAGAATTGTGATTTATCGTTTGATGAGAGAAGTAGTATAGCTATGCAGCCCGTCATTTAGTTGGACGGCATACCATCCAATTGGCAGATGTTGTATGTTTATGATGATATCATCTGTTGTGAATTGTATATCATTTGTTGTTATTTGATGTTGTACGCCATGCAATGAAGTGATGGTGACGGTAAGTTTTTCTTTGTGTATTGCCTGAGCGATGTCATTGATGGTAAGTGTATTGTTTGCAATTGTCGGTTTTATGACGGCTGTTGTTTGTTCAAGTACGGAGGAAGGCGGGTTATATTCGGTGCGGAATTGCGTATAAGCCGACCATTCTTGCCATTGATTATTCTTTTTTGCTCTGACCCGCCAGTAATATATAGTGTTTTTGGTGAGTGTTTTTAGCAGGGGAATGGTCATAAAATTATCTTTGATAACTGTATCCATGACAAGAGCGGCATTAAGTGATTGATCATTTTTTGTTTGTGGGATGAAATCTTTATTGAGTGCGATTTGGAAATTAAATTCTTGCGCTTGAAATGTTTTATACCAACCAAAAATAAAGTTCCAAGAGAGGTCAATGACACTATGGGTTGAGATGGGATATGTCATGGACATGGTGTCGAGTGGGTACATAGGAAGAAAGGAATATGGACCATTGTCGCCGAAGATCATCGCCATACAAGGATAGTTCATGCCATAGCTTTTGAAAGCAATTTGGGCAGAAGTTATATTCGGACATTTGTGAAAGGCGGGTACGGTAGCAACAAAGCTATATATAGTAGCATTAGTATCGCCATTTATAGCATTAACGCCTCCACCTCCGGGCATTTGTCCGGTACATTCATTACCGAAGGGAGTCAGTTCCATACGGCAGTATCTTGCCGTGGGGGAAGATGTGCATTTTCCATGAAAGAGTTCTCCGGGCAGATAGCGGTCGCCGCGTTGTGGTGGTTCGGGTTGTGCATGGAGCTTAGGCGCGTAAGTCCAAAGCAGAAGAGTCGTGGTCAGTAGGTAAAGAGTAGTAGTCCACATAGTAAAAGAGTAAGTAAATGAAACAAGAGTTATTGTCAATATAGTGAGAAATTGTGTAAATCAGACGATTGTATTGGTAAATTTTGCATAAAAAAAGACCTGCCCCGCAAGGGAACAGGTCAATACTATGATTGTGATTTATCGTTTGATGAGAGAAGTAGTATAGCTATGCAGCCCGTCATTTAGTTGGACGGCATACCATCCAATTGGTAGATGTTGTATGTTTATGATGATGTCATCTGTTGTGAATTGTATATCATTTGTTGTTATTTGATGTTGTACGCCATGCAATGAAGTGATGGTGACGGTAAGTTTTTCTTTGTGTATTGCCTGAGCGATGTCATTGATGGTAAGTGTATTGTTTGCTATAGTGGGTTTTATGACGGTTGTTGTTTGTTCAAGTACGGAGGACGTCGGGAAATCTTCGGTGAAAAATTGTGTATAAGCGGACCATTCTTGCCATTGATTATTCTTTTTTGCTCTGACCCGCCAGTAATATATAGTGTTTTTGGTGAGTGTTTTTAGTAAGGGAATGGTGATTTGGTTATCGGCGATAACTGTATCCATGACAAGAGCGGCATTGAGTGATTGATCATTTTTTGTTTGTGGGATGAAATCTTTATTGAGAGCGATTTGGAAATTAAATTCTTTCGCTTGAAATGTTTTATACCAATTAAATGAAGATTCATATGTAAGTCTATTGATGTTATTTGTAGAAATAGGATATGTCATTGACATGGTATCGAGTGGATATATAAGAATACTGTTGATACAACAACCACCATTTTCAGAGGGGATAGCAGCTGAGCATGGATAGCGCCATTTATCCTGTTCAGAAGGCACAAATTCAATGTACAAGACGGTAAGTTCCGGACATTTATGCAATGCAGGTATTCTATGCCCAAATCTCATTTCTGAAGAATTGGGATCAGAAGTTGCCGGAGTAACATATCCATAATTGGGATGTTTATTTTCAATGCAATTTGATACTTTACCGGGAGTTATGAGCATATTGCAGTACCATGCACCTGGTGGTGCTATACATTTTCCACGATACGCTTCCCCGGGCAGATAGCGGTCGCCTCTTTGTGGTGGTTCGGGTTGTGCATTGAGCTTAGGCGCGTAAGTCCAAAGCAGAAGAGTCGTGGTCAGTAGGTAAAGAGTAGTAGTCCACATAGTAAAAGAGTAAGTAAATGAAACAAGAGTTATTGTCAATATAGTGAGAAATTGTGTAAATCAGACGATTGTATTGGTAAATTTTGCATAAAAAAAGACCTGCCCCGCAAGGGAATAGGTCTTTGAAAGAAGAGTATTTTTTGATGTTTTAGTGACCGACGAGCGCGCGATAAGCGGCGGCATCCATGAGTGCATCGAGCTGTGCCGGATCGGACAATTCGATTTTCATGAGCCATCCTGCGCCATAAGGATCATTGTTGACTGATTCGGGAGCATCATTGATAGTGTCATTAGTTTCGATGATTGTTCCTGAGACAGGTGAGTAGAGTTCAGCAACGGTTTTGACGGCTTCGATAGTGCCGAAGGCATCGCCTTGATTGACAGCGGTAGCTCCATTGTAATCAATGTAAACGACATCGCCAAGCTCGCTTTGTGCATGCTCGGTTACGCCGACGGTTCCGACATTTCCTTCGATTCTAATCCATTCATGGTCGGTTGTGTACTTGAGTTCTTCGGGAAAATTCATTGTTGTTCTCCTGTATATAGAATAAAAGTTGATTGTAGATTAAGCTCGCCAATCGTTATTGTCGAGGTATTTCGTGTCAAAATTTCCAGAGATGAAGTCTTTATTGTCCATCATCTTTCTATGGAAAGGAATGGTTGTTTTGATACCTTCGATGACAATTTCATCAAGTCCTCGTCTCATTTTTGCGATGGCTTCGTCGCGTGTTTTAGCTGTAGTGATGAGTTTGGCGATGAGAGAGTCATAGTATGGAGGAATAGCGTATCCTTGGTATATGTGCGAGTCCACTCGAATGCCATGCCCTCCGGGGAAATGGAGCGATTGAATGACACCCGGTGAAGGACGGAAGTCTTTTTCGGGGTCTTCGGCATTGATGCGACATTCAATGGCGTGAAATTCGGGGTTTGATCCTTTGATAGAGAGTTTTTCTCCGGCAGCGACGAGTATTTGTTCCTTTAATAAGTCCACCCCGAGAGATTGTTCGGTAACGGGATGCTCTACCTGGATGCGCGTGTTCATTTCCATGAAGTAGAAGTTACGATGTTTGTCCACAAGGAATTCGATAGTGCCGGCACCTTCATAGTTCACGGCTTTTGATCCGAGAACTGAAGCTTCTCCCATAGCTTTTCTGAGTTTTGGTGTCATGATAGGCGAGGGCGATTCTTCTATCAGTTTTTGATGTCTTCTTTGAATGGAGCATTCTCTTTCATTGAGATGAATGACGTTTCCGTATTTATCGCCAAAAACTTGTATTTCGACATGCCGTGGCTCTTCGATAAATTTTTCAATATAGACATCGGGATTTCCGAAGGCGGCACCAGCTTCTGTGCGAGCCATAGTGAAGTTCTTTTCGAGATCTGCGGGAGTATGGACATATCTCATACCTTTACCACCGCCCCCTGCGACCGCTTTGATCATGACCGGATAGCCGACTTCATCGGCAACGCGTTTTGCATCATCAATAGTTTCGACAATGCCCCCGCTACCGGGTACGACGGGGACTCCGGCGGCACGCATAGTTTCTTTAGCTATGGATTTATTGCCCATTTTGACGATAGAATCGGGTTTTGGACCAATAAAGATAAGCCCCAATTCATTGCACATTTCGGCAAAACCGTCATTTTCGGCTAAAAAACCGTATCCGGGGTGAATAGCATCCGCCCCTGTGATATGTGCTGCGGAGAATATTGCGTTTTTATTGAGGTAGCTGTCTTTGCCGAGCGGCGGACCAATGCACACAGCTTCATCGGCATATTTGACATGAAGAGAAGAAACGTCTGCAGTAGAATAGACTGCGACAGTTTTAATCCCGAGTTCATGACAAGCGCGAATGATGCGTAAAGCGATTTCACTTCTGTTGGCAATGAGTACTTTTTTTATCATAGTAGAATAAGACAAAGTGAAAGTTTAACCGATTTGAATTTCAAAGAGCGGTTGATTGTATTCGACGGGTTTAGCATTGTCCACCAGACAACGGACGACGGTTCCCGCGACATCTGATTCGATTTCGTTCATGAGTTTCATTGCTTCGACGATGCAGAGGGGAGAGCCGACATTGACCTTATCGCCGACTTTGACGAAAGGTGGTGCTTCAGGCGCAGAAGCTCTGTAGAAAGTACCGACGATTGGTGAGTGTATAATATGCAAATTCGCCGCCGGCGCGGGAGGAATAACCTCTGCATTTGGTGTGTGAGCGATAGGTGGCTGTTGTTGCTGTTGTACGGGTTGAGGTGCATGCACCGGAGCTGCAGGAGCAGCGACCATGTGAACAGTTTGTTGAGCCGGCTGCCGAGAGATGTGTACTTTTGTACCTTCTTCTTCAATAGACAACTCAGTAGCAGAACTTTGGTCGAAGAGTTGCATTAATTGTTTGAGATATTCGATTTCCATAGTGTAATCTCCAAGTATGTCGTTAAAAAAGAAAAAGCGTGCTTCTGTGCAAAAAAAAGAAACACGCTTTTATGTTCAATACATTACGTAATTATTCTTTAACGCGCTCGACATAATCGCCTGTACGCGTATCAATTTTAAGTAAATCACCTTCATTGACAAAGATGGGAACTTTGACTTCCGCTCCGGTTTCAAGTGTAGCGGGTTTTGAGACATTGGTTGCGGTATCGCCACGAACCCCGGGTTCTGTTTGAGTAACTCTTAGAATAACATTAGGTGGCAATTCAACCGAGAGCGCGATAGATTCATTGAAAGCAATGGCTGCTTCTTGTCCTTCTTTCATGAGTCTTGCTTGATTGCCCACGAGTTCGGCATTAATAGGGAATTGATCGTATGTTTCATTGTCCATGAAGACAAACATATCGCCATCTCTGTATAAGTATTGGTAGTTTTTCTTTTCGACGCGAACAAATTCAATTGTTTCGCCTGAACGGAAGCGATTTTCAAGGAGTTTACCATTTTTGAGATTTCGCATCGTCACTTGATAAAAAGCTCGAAGATTACCAGGTGTTCGGTGTTCAGATTCAATAACAGTGCATAGTTCATTGTTATACTTGATAACCGCACCTGGACGTAAATCGGCTGTAGTACCCATATTGCGTTGAAATTAAAAGATTGATGTTAAAAAGCGGTGGAGGTTCCGAGCGGATTCGAACCGCTGTAGGAGCTTTTGCAGAGCTCTGCCCAGCCACTAGGCGACGGAACCATTATGTAATTTGAGTCGCAAAAATAGTGTAAAAAGCGGAACTGACAATTTTTTTAGATTCGTGAAAGGTCACTTTTTTATTGTTCAGCGTGCTGCGGTTGGCGTTGTTTGGTATTTAGTTTTAGCAATAAATAATCCGACGACGATGAGCAGTAGAGAAATCCATTGTGCTTGTGATAACCCCAAATACAGTGGATTAAGCCGAATAAATTCTACACTTAGCCTTTCAATACCCATAAGAATCAAGTATATGCCGAATACAAAACCCGATTGAGGTAATCTCTTTTGTATTTGCCAAAGTATGACAAAAACGAGCAGCATTGAGAGTGTTTCGTATATGGGTGCCGGATGCACCAAAATGTCTTCAGGTATTGGTTTATCGGGAAAAATAGTCTTGAATTGTTGAACTAAATCTGCATTACGTGCTGAGAGAGTTGATACTATACCTTTTGAATATGACATAGCCCAAGGAACATCTGTGGGGATGCCATAATCACCATCGCCTGAAAGCTGGCAACCTATTCTACCAATCCCATAGCCGGCAGTTAAAGATAGAGAAGCTGAATCAGCAATAGCAAGAAAGGAAAGTTTTTTTGAACGAATGTAGATGTAAATGAGAGCAGTTGCTAATATGAATCCACCAAGAAAAGTTAATCCCGCACCACTGAGTAGTGTGCCCTTGGGGTCGGTAAGAAATTCATTGAAATTTTCAAGTATATGAAAGAGTTTTGCACCGCCTATTCCGCCTAGTAATGCCAATAGAGTGATATTCGATGCATGAACGTCAGAATGAGGAATCAAGCGTCGCCGTAAGCCATAGCTAAGGAGATAATTAGCGGTTAAATATGCTAAGGCGACCATCACCCCAAAACTATAGATTGGAATTGTTAAGCCTAGAAATGGAATAGGTATTTCAAGAAGAATGGGAATCATAATGGATTAAAGATTAAACAAAAACCTGTTGGATGATTTATTTTGTTGAAGCATCTGAAGCAACCATATTTAGGAATGAAGCTGCTTGTCTAAACTCAGTTTCCAATTCAAAAGTGAAAAGTTCCAAGTCCAAATCTCGTAAAGGAGGAGAAAATTCGCATAGAATTTGCCATGACTTTTCTTCTGATAAATCAACACTGAGAATTCCTTCATCAATACTTGCTCCCCACATTTCACATAATATATCAGCAACTCTGACAAGAGCAACAACCTCTCTGTTCTCAGTCAATGCAGAAGCATCATTATGATGACCGGCTATTTGCTGTAACTCTTTAGGGAGTTTCCACAAGCGTGCAATAAGTTCACCGACGACACAATGATCTACTCCAAAAACTCGGAGTTCTGCATCAATATCGGTGATATGTTCTTCAGTAATAATTTGTACAACTTTTTCATAATTTTCGGGATCAAATTGAATCATTGCCATTTTGCCGATGTCATGAAGTAATCCCCCGATAAATTCCACTTCTTTGAAGTTACGCTTAATCTTGATGGCAAGATTTTTTGCAACCATCCCCGTACACGATGAATGATACCAAAACCTTTTCATATGTTCAGCACTTTTGGATCGAGAAAGCAATATAAATTTAGAGAAAATAGAGACACTTAAGACTATGTTTGCTACCCTATTAAGCCCTAAAGCCAATACTGCTTGTTGCAAAGATGTTACATTTGAACGTATTGCGTAAAGGGGGGAGTTCGCCATTTGTAATATCTTGAGTGTAAGCGCGGGGTCAGTTTCTAACACACTCGTAATTTCACGCACATCAGCATTTGCGTTTTCAAGTAATGACAATACCTTCCCGGCAACTGGTGGAAGTGTTGCAAATTCTTGTGCACCGCCAATGGTATCTAATAATGACATAACTCTCCGTTACATTAAAAGTATAGGAAATGACTTTAGCAATGACGAAAATAATGAAAAGAATGCGAAAAGCAATTGACTTTTTCCAAAAAGTTATGTACGTCTGATTTAATCAATTGCTATTGCGTAGTGAGAATGCTTGGGCTTTGGCAAACTTCGCTTTAGTATCCAAGGATTGAGTAACTTAATGTTTTTGTATGTTGTTGAGTGTTGTTTTGCCCATTGGCTAAGGTTGGGAATTTCATCGTGAACATTGACAAGATTCTCGGTTTGAATAGATGGATATGAAGCGGATTGAAAACCAAATTGTTCTTTATGGTCAAAAATATATTTAATCACGGCAATTCTGAATACATATCGCGATGTTTCTTCGTTTAGATATAGTTCATCAAATTTTTCGGTGTTTTGAAATGAACAATCATTTTCTAAACCAGTATAACCCATGTTGTAGCCTGCTGCTGCCATTAACCAACTATGAAATCTGCGATAACCTCCACGTAAGTATGTTAATGCTGCGTAAGTACTTTTTTGCGGATGTCTTCTTTCGTCAACAAATTCATCAACCTGTAATCCGAATGATCGCGCTGTTTCCGGCATAAACTGCCATAATCCTACCGCATCTTTACCTGAGCGTGCCATATATAATGCGCTTTCAGCAACAGGTAAATACTTTAAATCGTCAGGCATATTCTCTTCACGAAGAGCTGTTTCAAAGAGAGAAAAATATTTACCGGCTCTTTTGAAATACAATTGTAATTGACCGGGCTGTTGTATATTTAACAGAAACTCTCGTTCGGCACGTTCTCGAAGTTCGGGGTTGGATAATGATATTTTTTCACCACAAAATTCAAGTTCATTCGGTAAATTCAGCAAAGAAAAATCTTTGAATATAGGGGGGTGTGGGCGAGGAGTTTGAAATTCTTCTCCATGAGAAGATTGAAATTTTTCACAACTATTTGTTCCCAATGTTATAACAAGAAACAATAGAATTATCCAAGTTTTTTTTTTGTTCATGACCAATAATGCTAATTATGTGTATTTGTAAGATCAAGATTTCTGTTGCACCATTGTTTTTCTCGAAGTTCATTGGTTGCAATGCAGACAATCCCATTCCGATTTTTAATATGTTCAACTATCGTACGTACAAAATCAATACCTAATTCATCTAAATTTGAGGTCGGTTCATCTAAAAAAAGTACCGATGGTTCATGTAGAATTGCCAATATTAATTTAGCCCTTTGTTGCATTCCAGAAGAGTAATATTTTACTTGTTGATGTTCATAATTTTTCAATTGTGCTGCTGTCAGCATAGTATTATACGTATCCGACGAGAAAGTAATACCTCTGATTGCGGTTATGTACCTACATAACTCAAATAAACTGAATTCATCATATAATGCAATATATGGAGCAGAGTAACCACAAAACCGGTGTAAGGAATCACGAGTTACAAGTTGATTGTGTACTGTGATGTCAATACTGCCATCTGTAGGATATAAAATACCACTTATAATTTTTAAAAGAGTTGATTTACCTGACCCATTATTTCCATAAAGTCCGAAGACATCGCCCGAATGAATTGAAAAGGATAGATCCGAAAAAATTTCTTTTTGTTCATTATATGAAAAATGTATTTTTTTTACAGAAATACTGCAATCATTTGGCAAGTTATTCATAGCGTTCCAATGAAAATGTTTCACCCAAATACCTGTTGCGAACCTCGACATTTTCAGCTAATTCTTTAGCAGTCCCCGAAGCAAATACATTTCCGTCAATCAATATATATGCTCGATCTGTAATGGATAGTGTTTCATGAACATTGTGGTCTGTTATTAAAATACCTAATCCGCGTTGCTTTAATCCCAGAACAAGATGCATTATTTCCTCAACCGTTATTGGGTCAATCCCTGCGAAGGGTTCATCTAAGAGAATAAATTTCGGATTTGAGGCTAATGCTCTTGCAATTTCACAGCGCCGTCTTTCACCTCCCGATAACATATATCCCATACTTTTGCGAATATGAGTAATGCGAAAATCTTCAAGTAATTGTTCTAATTTTTCTTTTCTTTGGGTGCGAGTGTAAGACTGTAGTTGAAGTATTGCCATTATATTATTTTCAACTGTCATTTTACGAAAGATAGAAGGTTCTTGCGGTAAATACGAAATCCCCATCCTTGCACGTTTATACATAGCGTAACCGGTAATATCTTTTCCATCAAAAAGTACTTTACCGCGAGAAGGTTTTACTACGCCGACTATCATATAAAACGATGTCGTTTTCCCTGCACCATTCGGTCCTAACAATCCTACAACTTCTCCTTGTCTCAGTTCATACGACACACCTCGTACTACTGCTTTTTTGCCATACGTTTTTTCGATATTTTCGGCTTTGACTAAAGATATGTCTTGATCTGAATTTGTCATGGCAGTAAAGAATAAACATGTGAAGAAATTTGTTCTGCACAGTCGTCCCAAGAAACAGTGCTACTTGTCACTTCCTCTAAATTTGTTGATGTATTTCGTAATCTAGTAAGTAAAGTAGATTTATTGTCTTCCACTACATTATTCATAAGTGTAATAATTTTTTCATGACTTCGATCAAGCAAAATAGAGCCATGTTGCAACAAAATATTTTTATACATTCTTTGCGCACTGCCAACAATCTTTTTCCCTTGATATTTCAACTCATAACGAGCAGAACTTGTAAAACACATTTTGCTCATTTCGGGATTGATACGTCGAAATTCCCTAAAATCATGATGATTTTTCTCAAAGGTAATATCCGAAGAGTATTTCTGTAATGCTCCCAACAATAATGTATGAATATTTTTGTAAAACTCTTGCTGATTATCACAATAGGTAATGATTGAGTAAGTTACTTCATTTGCATGTAATACCGCTCTTCCTCCTGTTGGTCGTCTTACCAATTCGATACCTTTCTTCGAACATTCCGAAGACGAAATATGATCATGATTTTGATGATACCCGACTGAAACACACCAAGGTTGCCATCCATAAAGTCGAAAAACCGGTTGTATAGCCTTCTCTTGTAATTTATGTACAAGCTCGACATCAAGTTGCATATTATATGCACCGGCATTAAATCCCGACACCATCAAGATAAATGTATCCCCAAAAATAGTAGATAATAATGAATTGGGAGATGTACGTAAAACGTCACCATTGAGACCACTTTTCACTATTTTCCTTTCACAATATTCCAAACCCATTTACTTATATCATCCACAACCTGTTTACTAACATTTTTTGGCTCATGGTACTCTAAGGGAGTCGATTTTTCTTCGCCTATCATAAATATGTTGTTTAAAAGTGGATAGCTAATAAATGTATATCGCTCTTGGTGTGACATGGAATGATATAATTGTTTTTTCCATAGATCAAAGTCTATTTGGCTTGTTCTATAATCACGTTCACCTCGGAGTATCAGCGCAGGTACATTAGTTTTTTTCAATATAGAAAAACAATCATAATTTTTTAGATCCAACCAATATGAAGCGGGTGTCTCAAGAGGTAAATCTTCTGTTCGTGATAATAATGTTAGTGTCGGTGACTTTACGTTTTTAACTTGTTGCTTTAGCTTTTCAATTGCCTTTTTCTTGTTTTCATATTTTGATAGCGTGTCAAGTTTCATAACATACTCAATCTCTTCCATTAGAGCATCTTCTAATGGTCGTCCATAAGGCGCAAGAAGCACAGCACCTTTGATAACATTAGAATTTTGTATTATCCTTGGACAAATATTAGCACCAACACCTTGACCAATTAGAAAGAGATGTTCGGAATCAATATCTTTACGCGTTAATAGTTGATGAATAATTTCGTATATATCCTCCTCTGTGTCAAATTTTGCAGAAATTGCTTCTTTCTTTTCTGCTATTTTTTTGTAATGTACATAGGTCCTTTTATCAATACGTACACTTGCAATCCCATGTGTTGCCAAACCCCATGCTAAGTCGAAAAATGGTTTGTTTGAATAACGTGAAGCATCTTTATCCCAAGGACCTGCATCGTGTACAAAAATCAAACAGGGAGCTTTAGTTTTCCATGTGGGAATTGTCAAATAAGCTGTGGTTTCATAATCTTTACCTTTGTTGATAACAAATTGGCGTTCCGTAACAGAATCCGCTGCTACATAATTTGGTAATTTCCAGCTATTTTTCTGCGGAGGTGGAATATAACGGTCTATATGAAATGCTGCAATTGAATCATCATCGTCAAAACCAATTCTGAACTGCCATCGGTCTTTTTTACCTTTGTAAGAAGGATATACCCAATAATATGTATTATGTTCATCACGAATTATATTGTCAACTTCATAAATCTCGCCGCCGGCTTTTGCCAGAAATTGTTTCCAGAAATTTTCTAACATTGTTAAACTTATTTCTTTGCGCATTTCAGAATCGAATCGTTTGGAAGCCTGAACATAATTTTTTGATTTGAGAGCTTCAACACACGATAATGCATATTCTGTTCTTTGTGTCCAACGTAATGAGTCACTATCTTCCTGACTTTGCAAGGGAGAAGAAGAAGCGAGTATTATTCCACAAATAATACTTAACATTATTAATAGTGAGCTAAATTTCATTCATAAACTCCAAATATACATATACCGTACTTTATGCTATTTTGTTCCCAAATTTTCATTATTTTTTGTTAAAAGTGAAGGGTGAATAAGAAAAAATCTTTCTATATTGACATCTACAGTCGTTTGATCATCCTTTTTCATTACAAAATATCCTTCCATTGTACCCCACAAAGTCCTTAATGGACACATACTGCTGTATGTAAATGTCATAGAAGGTTCTAAGCGTGGGGTATAGCCGACAACACCTTCCCCAAATATAGTTTCTTCATGACCATTTGCATCAATAATTTTCCAGAATCTGTGCGTTAATGTGACTGTCGAAGTACTTTCATTCGTGATTGTGATTCGATAGGAGAATACATTGTATTGATTATCGT
Source organism: Ignavibacteria bacterium UBA2373 (assembly GCA_002344005.1). GTDB lineage: Bacteria > Bacteroidota > Ignavibacteria > Kapaibacteriales > UBA961 > UBA2353. Next base: position 14,230 of record DDTD01000082.1, read on the forward strand.
TTGTGCTTATACCCAAAAACTCAGGATAAACTTCAACGTGAACACCGTGTGAATAACTTATAAATATCTGTTGATTCTCCATTAAAAGCCGGCTTCCTGTAATGATCGTATAAGTTGTTCTGCAAGAATATTTGTCGTTTTACCGAACCATTCATTTCTAGGAATTAACAATAATGTACTGTACGAGTCTCTCTCAAATAATTCGACAGGCGATGTTGAAAGAATTGTTTCCTCCTCAGGCCTAAATTCATTATCCGAATCTCTTACCATAACTGTACAGTTCAAAGATAAAGTTTGTTGCAAATCACCCGGAAGTGCTGCAATACCAAAAAGAGCAAGAGGAAAGCGTGCTTTTACAACATAGCCACGTGTGCGTGGATTTGCTGAAACTTTAATAGTATTGAGTAATTCACGAGTGACTACGTCTAATGATTTTGCTGTTTGGACTACATATTTTGCTCTTTCTTCTGCAAAATCACCTAAACGAAGTGATATTGTTACCAACGATGAATCAGGAGAAATATATTCAGTTTTTCGACCTTTTTTTCGTTTGGGTGTTTTTGCTTCTGCATCTGAAGTATCCGGAGTTGTGGGGCGCATTTGACCATTGAACCAAAAATGCACCATATCGGCTGTACATGTGTCACATCGTCCGGAAATAACATTGTCGTCTATAACATTAACAGTCATGTATAAATACTGATTATCATATACCGAACGTACTTTGAATGAACAATCAGCAACACTTTCCCAATAGAATGAGCCACTTTGACAGTAATCAACCGTTGAACATTCTGCCTGCGATGTATAGCCACGATAAATTTGTTTTCCACGCGGATAGCAGGGAATAGTAAAGAATTTTTTTAAATATTTAGTTTCACCGGTTCGTGTAAGTATTGTTTTTTGATATGATTCAAGTGTTGAATAATTAGTGTATTCTTCTAATGTGACGCTTGGTAATTTTTGTGTTGTGAACTCATCTATTACTGACACAATGCCGTTATCATATCTGTAACCACGGATAATCCAATGAAACTGCTTTTGTTTTTCTGTAACGTAACAGCAATTGTTTCTAATTACTAAACCAACTTCTAATGGTAAGTCAATAAAGTTATAATTGTATTCACCAACTTTTACTAAAAACCCATCTGTGTCTGTAAAAAGATATACTCGACAAATCTTTCGTTTTTCACCTAAGACTTTAACCGCAAATGCAACATCAGGAACGCCATCGCCTGAAAAATCACCTGCATCCCAACTCCAGATGCGATATTGTGCACCTTGCGGTAATTCTTTTTGGATGTCATTTATTAACTCAACATCAAAGTACGCTGATAATTTTAAAGAAAATTCATCAAAAGTCATACCTGATTGAGCATTAGAGGTCATAGATGCACTCATAAACAAAATGAATATGAGTGCATAATGTGTATAAGAAATGATGCGAGAATATAATAGCTGTATCATTTATGATTATGAATATTTATCTTTAATAAATTGTAATATCTCTGAATAATTGCCATTATAGCGTGCACCAAATTGTGATACGATTTTTGATGCTGCATAGGAACCTAAATGACCTGCAATTTGTGGAGAATAATTATGAGTAATACCATAAAGAAACCCCGCTGCATACATATCACCGGCACCTGTAGTATCAATGGCATGTGTGTCAAATGTTGAAATTGCTACTGTTTGATTGTCATAGCGTATCAATGAACCTTCGGCTCCTCGAGTATAAGCAACATTTGGTACAATTTCGCATAATCGTTGAAATGCAGCATGGGGATTATCTGTTTTTGTAAAGCTACATCCTTCCGTTTCATTACAAAAAATCAAATCTGCTGCTGCAACAGCTTCTGTTAATTGTTCCCGAAAGACATTGACTACGAAAGTATCAGAAAAAGTAACAGCAATTTTTGTATTATGTTTTTTTGCAAACGAAATTGCTTCTTGAATTGCATGTGTACCTTTGGGCTCACTGAATTTATAGCCTTCTATATAGAGCCATTCCGAATCAGCAACTGTTTGTTCATTTATATGCTCTGTACCGAAATCCTCATTTATTCCAAGACATGTTAATTGAGTTCTTTCCGCATCCGGCGTTATTAATATTAAACATGTTCCGGTCATCTTGTTCGGGATAATATCAGATATCAACTCTATATCAAGGTTGTTGAATTCTTGTGCATAGAAATTGCCCCACACATCATTACCAAGGACAGTTTTAAACGAGGCTCTTCCACCGAATCCTGCAAAAGCAATAATAGAGTTCGCAGCCGATCCGCCACTGCTTCTGTGAGGAGCTAAACCTTGTAATCGTCGAAAATATTGTTCTTGCTCCTCAGCGGTAACTAATGTCATAGTTCCTTTTTTTATTCCGAAATGCTCAAATTCACTTTCGCTCACTTGAAATTGGACATCTACCAAACCATTGCCCAATCCACATAATTGTAATCTTTTCATAATCTTTATTTTATGATAATGCAATAATTTTTTCACAAAGCTCGCCATACGAAATACCGACGGACTGTGCTGCCATAGGTACTAAACTTGTTTCAGTAAAACCGGGTATTGTATTTACTTCTAAACACCATGGAACGCCGTCTTCATCAAGTCGGAAATCAATTCTACTATATGCAGTGCAACCAACAATTCTATGAGCAGTCACTGCTAAGTTCTGAAGAAAATCTCTTTCATCATTTGTTAAATCGGCAGGACAAAAATATTGTGTATTTCCTTTTGTATATTTATTTTGATAATCGTACCAACCATTTTCAGGTACAATTTCAATGACAGGAAATGCTTGATCACCAAGAATCGCTACAGTAACTTCTCTTCCTGCAATATAACGTTCGACCAGAATAGTGGAATCATACTTCGATGCAAATTGAACGGCTTTTATTGCATGATCAATATCATTATCTACTATAGATAGACCGACAGATGAACCATTTGTATTAGGTTTTATAACTATTGTACCGCCAAGATCATTCATGATATGTTCAATTCTTTCATAATCATTGAATTGTTGCGGATATAATACAGACCATTCCGGTGATTGTACTCCGGCTGCTGATAATATTAATTTCGTGCGTACTTTATCCATAGCTAATGCGCTTGCCATAACTTTGCTGCCTGCATAGCGCACACCTCGCGCTTCAAGCAGAGCCTGCATTATTCCATCTTCACCATATTTCCCGTGCAATAATGAAAATGCAATATCAATTGTATCAAATGCAGGGGATTGAACACATTCCAATAAAACACGCGGTGACAAGTTAAGATACTCCTGCGCCACAGTTTCATTTGCGACAGATATCAAGTCATTTGCTTGAATTATACAGTTATGACCTAAAGAAGGGTCTATAAAACTAATAGTATGTCCACGCTCACTTAATGCTTGTCCAACTGCTTTTCCACTTGCAATGGAAACATTTCTTTCTGTTGATATACCGCCTAATAAAACAGCTATATTCATGAATTAATCCTTAATGTCTCTTGTATTGTTTAACTTTCCCAATATGTATATCCATATAAACCGGAGCGATAAATATTTAAAAATTCTTTACCCTCTAATACCGATAAGCGTCCTTCTTTAACTGAATTACTTACCCAGCTTTCCATTGTACGAACTAATTTTTTTGCATCATATTGTACATAATCAAGTACATCGGCAACTGTTTCGCCTTCTATCAATTGTTGAATTTCATAACCTTTGTCATTTACAACAACATGAACAGCATTGGTGTCACCAAATAAATTATGTAAATCCCCAAGAATTTCTTGATATGCACCAACGAGAAAAACACCTAAATAATACGGCTCATTCGGCTGAATATCATGAATTGGTAGATAAGGTTCAAAATCACGATGTCCAATAAATTTATCAATTTTTCCATCGGAATCGCATGTAATGTCTTGCAGAGTTGCTTGACGCGTAGGTCTTTCATTTAACCGATGCAATGGTACGATAGGGAAGAGTTGATCAATTGCCCAATTATCAGGTAAGGATTGAAAAAGTGAAAAATTACAAAAATATTTGTCAGCCAACATTTGCGGTAATTTCTGCAATTCATAACTCGAATGTTTAACCTCTTGACTCATTTTATGTACCTGGGTTGCAATAGCCCAAAATAATCGTTCAACAAGAGCACGTGTTTTTAAATCAAGTAAACCTAATGAAAATAAATCAAGGGCTTCTTCTCGTATTTGAATAGCATCATGCCATGATTCGTGCATTGTTCTGCTGCTTAGTTTTTCCAAAACAGCAAATAGTTCTCGGACAGTTTCATGATCATCTTCAGAAACAGAATCTTTTGACATGTTCCACGTTGGCATTGATGTTGTCTCAAGAACATCAAAAATAAGAACAGAATGATGAGCCGTTAATGCACGCCCCGATTCCGTGATAATATTAGGATGAGGTAGATTGTTTTTGTCGGAAGCATCTTTGAGCGTATAAAGTGCATCATTTGCATATTCTTGAATCGAATAATTTATGCTGTTATTATTAGGGGAACGTGTTCCGTCATAATCTACACCAAGTCCACCGCCAATATCCACAAATTCAATATTAAAATTCATTTTTCGTAATTGCACATAAAATTGAGCAACTTCCTTTAAACCTGATTTAATTTTTCGAATATTGGTTATTTGGCTTCCTAAATGAAAATGGATAAGTTTTATGCTGTCTTGTAAACCGTTTGCTCCTGCATAATCCAATGCTTCCAATAACTCAGAAGCGTTCAACCCAAACTTGCTTTGATCACCGCCCGATTCTTCCCATTTACCACTTCCTGATGCTGATAACTTTATTCTGATTCCAATATTCGGTTTTACGTTTACTCGCTCTGCAACTGATTTGATTATGCGCAATTCATTGAGTTTTTCTACTACGATATAAATCTTTTTGCCCATCTTCTGAGCGAGCAAAGCAAGTTCGATAAACTCTTCATCTTTGTAACCATTGCATACAACGATTGCATTCGGATTGTCCATCATGGCGAGTACAACGTGCAATTCGGGCTTTGAGCCGGCTTCGAGTCCAATAGGAAACTTTTTTCCATAACGTACAATTTCTTCGACAACAGGTCTTTGTTGATTTACTTTGATTGGATAGACATTGAAGTACTTTCCATTATAGCCATATTCTTGCGCGGCGGTTTCAAAGCACCCTGCAATTTTCTCGATTCTGTCATCGAGAATATCGGGAAATCGTAATAAGACCGGCATAGCAACATCCCGTAGTATCAACTCATCAATAAGTTCTTTCAAATCAATCGCTGGTCCTTTGTCCTTACGTGGTTGTGCAACCATGTTACCTTTTTTATTGACGGCAAAGTAGTTGATGCCCCATCCGCGAATGTTGTACATTTCGATTGCATCTTCCACATTCCAATTTCTCATCTGTTTTCTTTCTCAAGTTAGTGTGTATGTTAAAATGAGCCGCAAAACTACGCAATGCCGAAAGATTTGACGTATCCTTGTCTGTGATGTTTTGGAAAAAGCCCTAAAGGGCTTGCCTCGAAAGTATGCTTTTGATTTGTTTTTTCAATGTTGTCAATGATAAACTCCGTTTCAAAAGTTTAGTATATTCGCATCTTAATTTAACTTTTTACTGTAAATTGAAGCATCATAATGGCAAGTGAAAAACCTGTAGATTTAGTTGAACTAAAGAAACAATTTACTGACTTCTTGAAGCGTAAAAATTATCGCAATACACAAGAGCGCTATAAAGTTTTGGAGCGTATTGCAGAATTGGATAAACATATCAGTGCAGATGAACTATATGTGTATATGAACACAAAAGGCGATAGTGTTTCACGAGCGACCGTTTATTCAACTCTTGATTTATTAACACGATGTGCAATTCTTGTGAAGCATCGTTTCCAGGGAGAAAGTGCCCATTTTGAACTTGCCGAACGCTTGCCGGATCATGATCATTTGATTTGTGTCGAATGTGGATATATCGTCGAGTTTCAAGAAGAATCACTTGTTGAAGTCCAAAGGCGTATTTGTGATATGTTTGGCTTCAAACCCGTTAAACATTCGCTACAAATTTTTGCAGCTTGCCCGGATCCGGGACGCTGCCAACACAATCGTTCTTAACAATGGCTGTGAATACAACAATGAACTATTTTTCAAAGGATATATTATGAGTAAAAATTTTGTTATTGTCGAATCTCCGGCAAAAGCAAAGACTATTGAGCAATATCTTGGCTCCGATTTTACCGTGCGTGCATCAATGGGACATATACGCGATCTTCCGAAAGATGATAAAGCGATAGATGTTCAACGTGGCTTTGAACCGTATTATGAGATAACCGAAGGTAAAGATAAGCTCATCAATGAATTGAAACGATTAGCAAATTCTTCCGAAATGGTCTGGTTAGCAACTGACGAAGACCGTGAAGGTGAAGCTATTGCATGGCATTTATATGAAGCTCTCGAACTTCATAACAAGCCGGTTAAGCGTATTGTATATCATGAGATTACAAAAAAAGCCATCAATGAAGCAATCCAGAATCCGCGTGATATTAACATTGACCTAGTGAATGCACAACAAGCACGGCGATTATTAGACAGATTAGTCGGATTTGAGTTATCACCGTTGCTCTGGAAGAAAATCAAACCATCTTTGTCTGCCGGCCGAGTACAATCCGTTGCCGTTCGTCTTATTGTCGAAAGAGAAAAAGAAATTCGTGCATTCGAATCTTCATCCACATTCAGGATTCAGGCGCAAATGCTAGTTAATGGTGAGCCATCCAAAGGATTTACCGCCGAGTTACCAATTCGTTATTCATCAATTGATGAAGCAATGCGTTTTGTGCAGGGCTGCATTGGAGCAAATTATACTATTGTGAATGTGGAAACAAAGCCGGGTAAAAAGTCACCTTCTGCCCCATTTACTACAAGTACTTTGCAGCAAGAGGCATCACGAAAGTTAGGGTATTCCATTGCTTCTACCATGCAAATTGCTCAAAAATTATACGAGGCAGGGCATATAACCTATATGCGTACTGACTCCGTGAATCTTTCGCAACAAGCAATTGAAATGGCTCAACAACAAATTGTCGCAGCATTCGGTGAACGATATAGTAAACCACAACAATACACAACGAAAAGCAGTTCGGCTCAAGAAGCTCACGAAGCTATCAGACCCACGGATTTTGCAAAGCGCAGCATAGATGGCGACAGGCAAGCTCAAAAGTTGTATGAATTGATTTGGAAGCGTACATTAGCTTCACAAATGAGTGATGCACAACTCGAAAAAACTACTGCCACGATTGCAATTTCCACACAACCTGATAATTTGATTGCCACAGGGGAAGTACTTAAATTCGATGGATTCTTGAAACTTTATCTCGAATCAACAGATGAGGAAAAAGAGTCAGCCGAAGATGAAAAGATGTTACCTGCAATGGCAATCGGCGATAATGCTACTTTAGAAGTGATGACGGCAACCGAACGATATGCAAAGCCGCCCGCTCGTTACACGGAAGCCACTTTAGTTAAAAAAATGGAGGAACTTGGTATAGGACGACCATCAACCTATGCTCCTACAATTTCTACAATACAAAAAAGAGATTATGTGCTCAAAGAGGACAGAGATCCTCAGGAACGAACAATTAATGTGATTACGCTTCAAGCTGATACTGTCTCATCATCACAAAAAAAAGAAAAATTCGGTGCCGAAAAATCAAAACTCTTTCCAACAGATATTGGTATTGTTGTGACAGATTTTCTCATTGAAAATTTCGGGCAGATTATGGATTATAATTTTACTGCCACTGTCGAAGAACAATTTGACCAAATTGCGGAAGGTAAAGTTGAATGGCGTACAATGCTTGGTGATTTTTACAATCCATTCCATTCAACTATTGAAGAAACCGCACTAACAGCAGTCAGAAAAACCGCTGATAGAGTTGTGGGCACAGATCCTGCATCAGGCAATACTATATATGCAAAAATTGGACGTTACGGTCCTATGATTCAAATTGGCGATAATAATTCGGAATCTGTGCGATTCGCAAGTATTCCAACCGGTTTTTCCATCGAAACAATTGATATTGAAGCCGCATTAGATTTATTTAAGTTACCTCGTTTAATAGGACAATTTGAAAATGAAGATGTGACGGCTGCTCAGGGTAAATTTGGTCCTTATGTTAAGCATAAAGGTAAATTTTTTAATCTCTATGATAATGACGATGTTATGACAATTGGGCTTGAACGCGCAATTGAATTAATTGAATCTAAAAGAGAAAGGGAACAACAGGCACTGATAAAAGAATTTCCCGAAAACCCTGATGTAAAAATAAAAAAAGGGCGTTATGGTCCCTATATTGCAATAGGTTCCATTTCAGTAAGAATTCCACGTGATGAACAACCGGAAGCTATCACATTACAGCGATGCTTTGAACTGATGCGTGAGCAAGGTAAAGAAGTTGTAGAAAAAAAATCAAAAGATAAAAAGCAAGATGAAATTGATCCTAAATCAATCATTCGTGAATTTGATAAATATCCAAGTGTTAAAATCATTAATGGACGTTTTGGCGTTTATGCAATGGTTGGAAAGAAAAATGTACGTCTTCCTAAAGAAATTGACATACACACTGTAAGTGCTGAAAAAATTATTGCATTGCAAATTGAACAAGATGCTAAAGAACCGATAAAATCAAAGAAAAAAGAAGAAAAAGTTGAATCAATTAATATTATCAGACATTTTCCTCTCAATCCAAATGTCAAGATATGCAATGGTCCCAAAGGACCTTATGTTCTTGTTGGTAAAGATGAAGTAAAAATACCGACAACAACAAATCCGACTATGATGACTTTAGAGCAGTGTTTATCACTTCATCGGCTTCATGTTCTTGACAAAGCGAGAAAGGCGGCTAAAAAAGCAACGAAGCCCAAAAAATAATTTATGTTCTATTTGTGAAACCCGATTGTATATTATTCAGTCGGGTTTTTTTTATTTACTCTATGATTTTAGTTAGTTCTACTCTGCGTAATCGTTTCCGATATATTTCTATATCTTCTCCATTCCTTGGCTTAAGAGGCTGTTGTTTCCCTTCGCTTTTTATCGTAAGTATATTTTTCTTTACACCACGTTTTATCAATTCACCTTCAATAAATTTAACTCGTCGCAAAGCTAATGCTTTGTTATATGCGTCAGACGCGACATCGTCTGTATGACCTACCAATTCAATCCTTTTTACTTTTGTGCTATACATTTTAATATTATCTGCAACAATATCTAACTCAGATTGCCATGGTGTTTGTGTTTCAACTCCATTTGAATCAAGAATAAAAGTATAAGGTTCATTCGCAATATCATTAGGAAAATTAATACGTAGAGCAATGGTATTCGGTAAAGTAATATCCATTGTACGAGAGTGATATTTATCTTCAAGCTTAGTAATAAACTGTTCGTGGTAATACAATGTATTATCCTTTTGCGCCATTAACTCAACTTTTTTATCAGATGGTATTTTTATCGAGTATTTACCTTCTTTATCACTTTTAGTCTGCGAAATTGTTTCTTGGGTGATAGTGTTTTTTGCAGTCACATCTGCATCTTGTACCGGAAGATTATTAGCAGTTCGTACAGTCCCATTTATCTCAATTTCAAAAGGAATTTCTTTTGATTTTACCGGAAATATATCACTATTCGTTTGAAATTCTCTCAATACATACATGTCAAAGTTGTTTTGTGACGTGGTTCCTGTTTTAGGCTGATTCGATGAATAAAATAGGAGTGTTTTGGGTTGAGAGAAGGATGTTGGAAATATTTCGTCAAATGGTGTATTCAAAGGTGCGCCAAAATTCTTTGCTTTTAAAAAACTATTTTCCGATAGGTTTTTTGTTGTAAGTTCTGAAATCATAATGTCATAACCACCTAATGTTTCATGCCCTGCTGAAGAAAATAGTAACATGGTTCCATCTTCACTGATAAATGGACAAATTTCATCACATGGTGTATTAATTGATGGACCACAATTTATCGGAGTAAAAATAGTATCATTTGATATTCGTGAAAACCAAATATCCGTACCACCAAAGCCGCCATCACGGTTTGAGGCAAAAAAAAGATAACGTTTATCGGGTGTAGTTGTAGGATGTGAACTCCAATCTGTATCGGAAAAACCTATTTTGACAAATGATGACATATATATTGTTGATGTTCCGGCGGGATCTGATCGAGAGTGTATCGGAGATGAAGAAATAGCAGCACTAAGTCCCGCAGAGTGATGTTGTTCCCTTACAATTGTGCGAGGAAACGGTGTGCTTTGTTCAACTGTAAGAAATGTGCCGGACAACTCTATGGATTGTTCTGATTCCACTAATGAATTTCCAATAGTCATGATACCGGAGCCATTATTATTCATTAGTATTTTCCATTCATTACTATCCGAATCGGCTCCTCGAATTTTTCGAATTCGTAAAAATGTTTGATTTACTTTTTCCGTGGTATCAAAGGGAATTCCGGACCAAATTTTCGGCTCACATTTTGGCAATGGCGGAGGATCACATTTGATTTCAAGAGATTTATCATTTTGCATTATCGCACAAGATGAGAAAGCGAACACCAAGACTATGATAAAAATGTGTAATTTCATTGTATGTCACCTGTTATCAATGGTATATAATCCAAAGGATGGGATATGCACATTGCAATATCTTTTTGAAAAAGTTTTCCAGCCGATTTTGCTTGTTCCAATAATGTAAAATATTGTTCTCTTTCTATGTCAAATGCTCCAAGACTTTGAGTATGATGATTTAAATACTGGGAATCAATAAAATGAAAATGACATAATGACAAGAAAATACAAGAATATATAAAAGCACATTTTGAGGCATCTGTTTGTTTTGAGAACATAGATTCGCCGCAAAACGCACCTCCGACCGCTACGCCATATAATCCACCAACTAATGTGTCATTATTCCATACTTCAAAGGAATGTGCATGACCCATTTCGTGCAATAATGAATATTGTTCGATTATTTCTTCATTAATCCAACAATCAGGTCTTTCGGCACAGGCGTGAATTACCTCAGAAAATGCGCTATCTACTGTGTAGAAAAAACTATTTCTGCGTAATGATTGACGCAAAGATTTAGATACTTTAATCGAATTAAGCATAAAGATTGCTCGCGGATTAGGATTATGCCATTCCATCGTGTTATCATACTGATTCCACATAGGAAAATAACCATGTGAATATGCATATAGTAATGATTCCGTAGTAATATTTTGCATTGTCATACAAATCTCCGATAGTATTACTTCTTTTTTGTCACAATCAGACGACGATAGGGAATACCTTTTCTAATGGAAAATTTTTCTTGATCTGTTTTTGGCAAATTCCATTCATCATCATTATTACAATAACGAAAGGTAAAAATATTATGTTGTTTTATTGATTCCTGCTGATATTCATCCACAGTTTCTACGTCCGTCATTAAATAGAGACATGCTTCAGGTTTCATAATTCGATTTAATTCATTAAGAAACTCTACTGAAAATAATCTCCTTTTATGATGCCTTTTCTTATGCCAAGGGTCGGGAAAAAAATAGAATACAGTATCAATGGAATGATCTTGAATGAAGGGTACATTATTGACAACACTATACCAAAAAGCTGCCGCATTGGGGATAGCTTCGCCTTTAATGACTGTATTAATCCACTCAACAGCTTGTTTTCGTAATTCTAAGCCTAAAATATTGATTTCCGGGTGTTCAAGTGCATACTGTAATAATAATCCGCCACGTCCGCATCCAATATCTAATACTGTTGGGGGATTACTGTTTGCAAAATGGTCACTCCATGTATGTTCTTCTATTAGAGGTGGATACCAATACGGTCTTTTATGATGACTTTCATACGGTAAATATAATGTCGGATTCACATGATGCCTCATTCTCGGCATTGGATATTTCGTAAAATCTATCGTTTTCATCGTTTTTTTATATCTTGGTCAATATATTTTTGTAAAGCTCGTACAAAAACGTTCGTTTTTTTCTGAGCCGTTTCCTGTATTCTTTCCTTCTTTAAACGAAACTCTTCTTCTTTAAGAATTTGAGCACGCTTTTGCGCAATTTCTTCTATAGTTAATGCTTTTGCCGGTGGTAAATCAAGATGTGGGTTTTCTTTCCTAAAGCGTTCACGCAATTCTTCTAAAACTTCTAATGGTAAAGTCATAAATCAGTTTTTCATAAGTTCTTCAATTTCAGAAATTGTTCTTGGTAATGCTTCCGATAAATTAATTGGATCACCATCAGTAATTAATATATCATCTTCTATGCGGATGCCGATATTCCACCAACGTTTATCGCATGGACTGTCTTTGGGAATATAGATACCGGGTTCTACAGTAATAACTGAATTTTTTTGTAATGCCTTAAATGTTCCTGCATCATGCACATCTAAACCTAAATAATGTGAAGTACCGTGCATAAAATACCATCGTGCCTGTGATGCCGTTGTAATAATACCGAGTTCTAATAACCCTTTGGTAATAATTTCCATAGCTGCATTGTGAGGTGCTCTAAATTCATTACCTTTTTTACATGCTTTGATACCGGCATTTTGAGCATCTAATACTATAGCATAAATTTGTGCTTGTTCTTTTGTAAATTTACCGTTTACAGGAAATGTTCTTGTAATATCTGCTGTATAATTTTGATATTCCGCTCCACAATCAGCAAGAATTAAATCATTGCTCGAGGTCTGTTTACGATTTGAAATATAGTGTAAAATACATGCATTATATTCTGATCCGACAATAGAAGGATATCCGACATCTTCAGCACCGAGCCGCTTAAATGTATATTCCATAATTGCTTCAATTTCATATTCATTCATGCCGGGTTTTGCTTGTTGCATCACTGCTTTATGTCCTTCAATGCTGATATCTATTGCTTTTTTCATTAGACGAATTTCATCATCATCTTTTATCTCACGCATTGTATTGAGATGGGGGAGTGAGTTTTTTATCCATAAGTCCGGATAATCTTTGTGGAGATATGATTTTATCTCTGACTCGGCAAAAATTTTCTTATCTAAGATTGGCGGTAAAAATGAAATAGTCGGTAAACCGGTAAACCATAAAGTATCTTTGCCGGAAAGCATTGATTTCAAGACTGTTTGAAGCAAAGAAATATCCTCTGATGTGCTAAATCCAAGAATTGAATCGGCTTCGTTCAAACCCAAGCGCGTACCAACCCAGACTTCACGATCAGGCGAACGAGGTGTGACGAAAAGAATTTCATGTACTTTTTTACCTTTATATAGAGTGCCGCCCGGGATGAGGAGTAAGGCTGCGCCGGGATCGGGCATTCCGGTCAGATACCAAAAATTACTATTTTGCCTATACTCATAGTCCACATCATTTTGTCTGTTTCGAATATCAGCTGAAAAAGAAAGGATAAGCGATTTTGTAGAAAATGTCGAGAGAATATTATCACGTCGCTCCTTAAATCTGCTTTTTGGGATACCATTTTTATATGGATAGACATAATCGAATCTCACACCCGGTGGTTGTGCATTAACTACCGTTATTGCAAATGTAAATAAAAGTATAAATAATATATTTTTCATTGTTTCTCCGTTATTCCAATAACTGCAACATCTACTCTTTTTGCGCCATGTTGTAACAATAATGACGCACAATTATTTGTGGTTGCTCCTGTTGTAAACACATCATCAACCAATAAGACATTTTTATCATGATATAAAGACTTAGTGCCATCAACATTAAAAATATTTGCAACATTTTCCCATCGAGCCGCCGAAGAGGTCGTCGTTGTTTGCGATGCCGTATAAAATGTTCTTTTTAAAGCAAATGGAATAAGAGGAATGTTTACGACAGAGCATATACCTTTAGCTATTTCTTCTGCTTGGTTATAGCCACGTTCACGTTTCTTTGCCGGATGAATAGGAACAGGTATAATAAAATCAGAGTGCAGAGAGTACTCAGTAATTTTATTTCCTAATAACCCCCCTAAGGTGTAGGCAGTTTTTGATATCCCATGATATTTGAAATCAAAAATAGCATTGTGTATTGGTAATTCATGACTATAAACTGTTAAACCAATTATTTCACTGATTGCAATATCATCGGCTGTGATGGACTGCAAAAGACGTTCTCGTACAAAATCAGAATTTGGTGCTTCCGGTAAATTTTCAATACAAGATTGACAATAAGAGTTTTTTCTGTCAACTTCATTGTAGAGCTTGTCACTACATAAACAACAATGTTTTGGTGCAATAAGCTCTAATAAAGAATCTACGATTATATTCTGTAAATTTTGTATCATTTTTCTGAATATACAAAGCCTAATTTATTTGCTAATGTAGCCGGTAAAGGTGGAATGGAAGATCGAGGAATCAGCATACCCGCAATATTGACTAAATCATCGAATATTTTTTGTTTCATAGCTGTGTGTACTAAATATCCCACACCTGAAGAACCGCCTGTTCCTATACGTGCACCAATCATTCTATTTGCCATAAGTCCATGTCTATAACGCCACAGAAGTACATTTTGCTCTAATGTTACAATGTTTTGTAAAAATTGAAAAGGTATTTGTAATAATGGATAATCGCGATATAAATAAATAAACAAGGATGATAGAGTAGCATTTTGTGAAAAACGACGCTTTCCGCTCGACAGTAATTCTTTATATTCATTTTCATCAAAAAATGCTTCAAATTGTTTTTGGGCAATTTCAATTTCTGCTAATCGTGTGTTTTTTTCTTCGTCTGTAGCAATTGCGATGTGTATAATATCTTCTTTGTCTTTGTTAAAGACTGACATCACAACGTTTTTATATGCTTCCCAGAATTGAAAATCACCTTCTTCCATAAATGGCATTTTTTCAAGCCATTTTTGCACAACATCAAATAATGTTGGTTTAGTCATACAATCTTTAAGATGACTTTGTTCTAATGTGGTCAAACTCTCAATAAAATTTTTATTGATTCTACGCCCATCGGGCAAGCCGAGTCGTGTTTCAAGAACTCGGAATTGAGCAGATTGAAAGCCGGAAGCCGGATGCAACATATCACGGAAATCCATAAAATCGAGTGCTGTCATGGTTTCGATTATTGCAAATTGCTGTGTAATCAAATCAAATATTTTATTCACACGTTCAAGTCGTTTCAATGATAGAGCTACATCGGTTTCACGGACATACTCTTGATTAAAAAAGTCAATAATTGTTTCCAATTCTACCATAACTTGTTTGAACCATAGCTCAAATGTTTGATGCGTAATGATAAAAAGCATTTCATCATGTGCCGGAGCATTTTGTAGTTCACTTTCGCGAAGTTGTGCCGTAAGTATTTTATCTAACTGAAGATAAGATGGGTAGTGAACGATTTTCTTTTCTTTACTCATTTTTCATACACTCCTTAAATTATTGTTGTCGATTGTTACAAAAATACGTAATCTATTCCTCTATTTCTTGCGTATCAATAGCTGTTGAGTCAGTTGTCGCAAAATTTGAGAGTAATCATTGTTTGGTAAGATATTCAAATATCCTAATGCCTCCTCTGTAAGTTCAAGAATTTGTGCTTGTGTTTCTTCAAGTATATTATGCTCATGTAAGAGTAGCATTATGTCTTGTAAATGGACGATGGGCAAACCATGTTCATCGAAGAATTGTTGAAGAAGTACAGGTAATTGCGGTGAAAGTTTATCGCGAAGTCGCAACATCATAAATGTTTTCTTACCTTCCACAATATCTTGTCCAATACTTTTTCCAAATTCTGCTTGTTCTGCCGTAAGGTCTAATAAATCGTCCTGTAATTGAAATGCAATACCGATTTTTCTGGCAAAAAGCCGCATTGTTTCAATGTCATTACTTGATGCTTCGGCGACCTGCGCACCACAAACAACAGCCATTTCTAAGAGTCTTGCTGTCTTCAACTCAATCATCTGCAAATAATCTTGTATTGATAATTGCGTTGATTTTGAATATTCAATATCTAATGCTTGACCTTCACAAACATAAATTAAGCCATCACTAAATTCTTTGATAATAGAATGTAAGCGGGGATGAGCAGATGAGGTTTTCAATAATAATCTATATGCCAATCCAATAATCGCATCACCTGATAAAATCGCGGTTGCTTCATCCCAATGAATATGTACTGTTTGTCTGCCGCGTCGCAATGGTGATTTATCCATTATATCATCGTGAACAAGAGTAAAGTTATGGAGCATTTCAATTGCCGCACCAATATGAACAGCATCTAGTGGGGAAGTACCAAACAAACCACAACTTAGCATTGTCAGCAATGGACGAATACGTTTTCCGCCTCCATCTACGACATATTGGACAGGTTTATAAAGTGTTTCTGTCGAGTTTTGAGGTATTATTGCATATAATGTCTTTTCAATATGCGATTGGAGTTCCTCAATTGAGTATAATGTCGTATGTGTATTTTGCATGGGTAAAAATTCAGAATGTCAATTATTTTTTTTTATATGGGTTGTGTTCTGTAAAGATCGAATATTATTTGCACCGACCAAAAACATTATTTTTTTGAGTATTTCCTGCCAATCCAGTAATGTTTCTTCGAGTGCATATTGTCCTTGTTGTTTCAAAATAGTAATCATAGGTCTAGCCGAAGCACATATATCAGCACCGATAGCAAGTGAAATAGCAATGTCAATTGCTGAATTTATACCACCGGAAGATATTAAAGTAAAATTTGTATGTTGTTTTAATGGATATATCATTTCTAAACATTCGGCTGTCGGTATCCCCCAATCCCAGAAAAATGCGCTTTCACTTGTATGTTTTTTACGTAATATTTCCACACCTGACCAGCTGGTACCTCCTGCGCCGGCAACATCTATAATCCGTACACCGCAATCAAGTAAACGTTGTGCCACATCTCGGCTGATACCGGCACCGACTTCTTTGATTATGATCGGAATTCCTGCATTTTTTACCAAAAATGAAATACCATTAAGTACACCTGAAAAATCTGTAGTACCTTCGGGTTGCATAAGTTCTTGTAATGGATTGACATGAATGGTAAGTGCATTAGCTTCAATCATATCAATGATACGTCGAATTTTTGTTGTTGACGAAATATTACGTATTTCTGAAGCACCTATATTTGCAGTAATCGGAATAGTAGGAGCATATTGTCTTACAATGGAAAATGAAGAGCGATATGTATCTTGTTCTAATGCTTGTCTTTGTGAACCTACCCCCATCGGAATTTGTATTTTTTGACATATTTGAGCTAATTCGGCATTGATTTTTTCCGCATCTTTGTATCCACCTGTCATGGAAGAAATCATGAGAGGCATTTGAATAGTCGTTTCTAAAAATTGTGTTTCTATGCATATATCCGCGAAATTAATTTCCGGTAATGCATTGTGAATAAAGGTATATTTATCAAAACCGGTCGTTTTGGTTTGAAATTGAACATTCTTATTGACACATAAGTCAACATGATCTTGTTTACGAGACGAAGTTATATTCATATTAAAACTCCGTTATGAGAATGTAGTTGATAAACTCATAAATTGTTTCCCCGGTAATTGGCGAATAAATCCCTTAAATTCCATCATTAATAATGTGGAGAGTAATTCGCTTGATGGAATGGACAAAGTGACAGATAAATCATCAATAGTCACAGGTCCATTTGATAACTCCTTGAGTAATTTTTCTTCATTATCACTAAGGTTGTGAACAACAGTTGCTTGTTTTTGTATGGGAATGCGTAATTCGGATAATATATCGTGAGGATGGGTTGCTATTGCTGCCATATTTCTTTTTATGAGGGCATT
The DNA here is from genome assembly GCA_002344005.1 of Ignavibacteria bacterium UBA2373. Classification (GTDB taxonomy): domain Bacteria; phylum Bacteroidota; class Ignavibacteria; order Kapaibacteriales; family UBA961; genus UBA2353. Next base: position 32,047 of record DDTD01000082.1, read on the forward strand.
TGTTCCGGAATTTTTATCATAAAAAATATTGCCCGGTACTGCAAAAAGAGGTCTGTTTTGATCAAATGCAAATTGTGCTGTGATAAGTGCGCCGCCTTTTATTGCACTTTCGATAACAAGCACAGCGTCGGATATTCCACTGACAATTCTATTTCTTTGCGGAAAGTATGCTGTTAATGCACCTACTCCACATTTATATTCACTAAACACAGCCCCGCCGCTGTCAATTATTTTATCGGCATTATATTTGGCGGTATTCGTTGATATTTTATCTATGCCGGAAGCAATCACAGCATAGGTAATCCCATTGTTTTTTATGGTATATGAATGTGCATAGGTATCTATACCATTTGCTAAACCACTTGCAATAGCAATATTATATTTGACAAGTTCTTCAGTAAAAAATTCTGTTGCTTGTTTGCCATAATCAGTGCAGCGACGTGTACCTACAATTGCAACAATCGTTTGTGCATTTATGGAATGAATATTACCTTTGCAAAAAAGTAAAAATGGGGGATAGGGGGCATTACGCAGTGACTCAGGGTAAGCATCATCATTATAAAGAATACAATCAACATTGTTCTTTTCACATAATTCAAGTTGTTGATTAGCTTTATCATAACATTCTTGGCTGATATTTTTCCAAAAAATATTACCATCACCTATTTTTGTTAAAAATGGATGTTTATTATGATTGTTGAGTGCTTCTTGAAATGATGAAAACTGCTCGACAATAGATAAACAATGTATAGCAGAAATTGTCGGCAAATAGGTTAATGCAAGACAATCAATCATTGACCATGTGTGATGGGTATTACTCATCCTAAAAATTTATTTCTTTCTACTTTTAGTTCATGAAGTAATTTTTTTGCAGCATTATTGTTCGATTGTTCGGCTAATGGAAAGTAATGACATTCCGTTGCTTGAATATAATGGAACGGATTTCTTTTTAAATTAAATTGCAAACAACGAAAATTATCTAACCGTGCGGCAAGCTTAATGAGAAGTGCATCAATAGGGGATTCAGCAAGTTTACGTACATATTCTTCTTCAATTTTTGACAATTGCTCTTTCTGCGCAGATAAATCTTTGGTTAGTATTTCGACTAAATATGCTGTATATGCGCCAAAATTATATTCTAATACTTCCTTAGTTAAGACAGGTGAATCCTCCAATACATCGTGTAACAAGCAGGCACATAAAACATCGGTATCCACTATTCCGGCAATTTCAATCATTATTTTTGCTGTACGTGTGGTATGATAAAAATATGGACTACCATCATTCCTGAATTGGTATTCATGAACAGATTCAGCCATATCATACGCCGAAAATATTTTTTGCAAATCAATAATTCCTATGCGATTATGGAGGATGTTCTCTAAATCGGATTTCGAAATTGACGTATATGAATATTCTTTTTTTTCCATGTCTATGATTGTACTAATTGTCTTGCACTTTCAATTGTTGCTTCTGATATGTTCTCACCACTTAATAACTTCGCGACTTCTTGTATATGATTTTCAGCATCAAGAACATGAGCAGAAATAACGGTTCTTGTTTTCGTTGTCTTTTTTTCTACGACTATATGGGTTTCTGCAAAAGCAGCAACTTGCGGTAAATGCGTGATTGCGATAACCTGATGATATTCTGCAAGTTCTTTTATCACTTTGCCTACTTTTTGCGCTATCCTGCCGCTTATACCAGTATCAATTTCATCGAAGACGAGCATTGGCAGTCGGTCATTTTTTGCCAAGATGGATTTTAATGCAAGCAATACCCGTGATATTTCACCACCGGATGCTGTCTTTGACAATGGTTTAAGTTGTTCTCCTTTGTTTGTCGAAATATAAAACTCACATTTATCCGCACCGTTTGGATGGGCTTCATAATACTTGTTTTGTAACAGTAAGCATGGTTTATCATAACTGAATTCACAGGGCTTTTGCTCTAAACGTGCTTCGAAAACAGGAGAAGAGATACTAAGAGATTCTAGTAAAGCGACAATTTCTTTCGTGACATGTTTCGAAATCTTTTCGCGTTTTTTCTTGAGAGTTTCTGCAATGTCAGAAAGTTCTTTTATCAGTGTGTCTATTTCTTGCTCTACATTGTGAATAAGTGCAGTAAAATCATCACTTTGTTGTAATTCTGATGATAAAGATTCCATCAATTCATACGCAGCATCAACAGAACCATACTTCTTTTTGAGGCGATTTAATTGAGATATTCGTTCTCGTACAGTCGTAATTCTTTCTGCATCAAAATCAATGTGAGAACTGTAACGCTGTGCAAATAAGGCTGTTTCTTCTAAGGAAACCAAAGCACTTTTACATTCGGTGATATATCCCGAAAATGAAGTATCATATTGTACTAAATCTTCGAGCATTGAAATAGTTCTGGCAATCGAATCACCCACATTTTTATGGTCTTCATAAAAAAGTTGATAAATATCATGACAATGGGAATATATTTTTTCGTGGTTTTCTATACGCAGTAATTCTTGATGCAGTTCCTCAAATTCGTTTTTCTTTGGGTTTATGGCTGTTAGTTCTTGTAATTGAAATTTTTTATATTCACGGAGTGAGCGCAATTCTTGTTCATTGTTAATATAACTCGAACGTTTTTCAATGAGAGCGATGAGGTCATTATATGTTGTGGTATATGTTTTTGTTAGTTCACTAATCCCCCCTATGCTGTCTAAAAGGCGTAAATGTTCTTCTACACGGAAAAGAGATTGGTGTTCATGTTGACCGTGGAAATCAACAAGCAATTCACCCAGCGATTTGACTAAAGAATAGGGAGCAGGGGAATCATTGACAAAAGAGCGTGATTGACCTTTGGAAGTAATCTCGCGACGAATAATGACTTCGTCAGGATGTACATCGTATTCTTTACTGAGCAAGAGCTCATTAATATCCGGATTGGCGACTATATCGAATCTGCCTTCAACAATGGCTTTTGCACTGCCGGAACGTACCAAATCGGAAGAAGCACGCTCGCCAAGAATGAGCATAAGTGCATCTACAATAATGGACTTACCGGCACCGGTCTCGCCGGTGATGATTGTAAGACCTGATGAAAATGAGAGTTCAACAGATTCTATAAGTGTAAAGTTTGAAATAGTCAGATGTTTTAGCATAACCTTAGAATAATGGGCAAAATTATCAAAAGTCAGCAATACAACATAAAAAAAGGTCATGAAAACATCATGACCTTTTTTACTGAAGTAAGTTTGTATATCTTATTTCGCAACGACGAATGGAATTCTTACGGTACGACCATTGATTGTTGCAACCGCTGTATAAGCACCATTTGACAATGAGCTTGTGCTAACATTGACTGAATTTGCTCCGTTTTGAACATTTTTTTCAAAAGAATTAACAAGTTGACCAAGAGCATTTACGATAGTAAAGTTTGTTGAAGTCTCTGTTGTTGATTCGAAAGAAAGAGTAACGGAATTGCCTGTGCTTGGATTAGGTGTAGCAAATGAAGTAGAGATAGCATTGTCTAATTCTTCAGCACTTGTTGTTGAACCAAGTAGTAAGTAGTTATAAGCAAGTGACAAAAGGTCTTCTCTTAATGTTGCAGAAGCAATTGCTAAAGGACTAAAGCCCATATACACAATTCTACGACCATCTTTTTCATTACGCACTGCTGCAATATTGCTTTTTTCTTCATCAAAGTATAGTGAAGCAACTGAAGTACTGTTTGGTCTTAACAACATACTTTCTGTGAAAAGAGAATAAGTACTGTTTGTTGTTGATGTGTTACATTTTGCATAGAACATATCACCAACAGGGTCACCATCAATACCTGTTAAGATGAAAGATGTAAGAGTATTACCTGAATATCTTTGTGTCAGTTCATTGAGTGTTATGCCGAGCTCTTTTTCATAAAAATCACGAGCTGCATCTGTAGAGTATTTATCTTCAGAGCCATAGGTAGCAGACATAGCAGCTAAGCCGGTTACAAGTACATGTTTTTTATTATTGATTAAGTTACCAATAATATCCATTGGTGTACCTTCAACATCAGCTTCATCTAAAGCAAAGCCTTCCAAGTTGAAAACGCCCATTTCCAATTTATCCATTGGTAAATTTTTCATGATTTCTACATTCAATGGAATTGCAACAGATTTGTTCATGAGGTTATCATTAGTATTCATTGCCTTGTACGTAGAGTTGAGAAGAAAATCTGAACTTGTTCCTGCAAATACAGCATAACGCGCATTATCGCTCATTACCCAGAATGAAGTTGAGCTTGGACGGGAGAAACCGTCTGTAATATTTTGCGGAGTTGATTTGATGAGAATGGGAAGACAAGCAGCAACATTGTCAGCTTTAACTATCAATTCAATATTTGCAGTACCTTTCGCAGGTACAGTAACAACCGATTCTTTAAGTGAAACATTCCAATCTGATGGAATTGAAGTAGTATTCGTAATTTCTAATTTTACTTCAATGGCTTTATCGCTAGAGTTACTAAGTGTACCGGCAGAAGTTGTATTTTCACCTGTAGTGACTGTTGAACTGACTTTACTCATTGCGATTGGAGCAGAATATACAGGCATATTGGAAAGCGGTGCTTCTGCTGCATTAAGAATTTCACCTTTAGTTAAGTCTGCGTCGGAAAGTTGAGCAACAACAACATATTTGACATGATATGGTTTATAGTTTGCCGGAACTTTGAATGTATATGCATACTCCGCAACATCACCTTTTTTTGTAGAAGTGATGGAGCTGGCTGTGCCGGCTGCGCCACCTAATACTTTACGTACTACTTCTCTATGTTGATATCCGATAATAGTTGCCGGAAGCGAATAATATGGATTACCTACAAAATTAGCATTACCGCTAAGGAAGTTTTTCTGATCATACTGTGGACCTGTGCCGGACACGCTGTCTTCGATTACATAAAGATTAAAGCGTACATCACCGGTTACATCTTTCAAGAACTTTGCGGTGACATTGATCGTGGAATTGCCTGTAGCAAAATCGTAATCGACACTTTTAAAGCCAACTTCTACAGCCGGATCAATTTGGAGTCTTCTTTCAACCGCTTCCTCCCATTTATCTCTGCCAATACCAATTTTGGTACTTTGTGTAGCTGTTGATAAATCTGCCATATACGCTCTGTCAACACCACCGGCAGGATAATATGGAATCACCTGAGCAGAAAGTGCTGAAGTTAATGTTTTGTCTTCCATAGCATCGCCTTGGTGAATTTTAACACCGATAAACCTGTCGCCATACTTTTCTTCCATAGCTTTCATGACCACGGAACCATCAACACACCAACCGCACCAAGCACCGGTGTATTGCTCCATGAGAACGACTTTTTTACCTGTCTGTGCATTAGCACTGAGTAACATTGATGCTGCCGCCGCGGCGGAAACAAAATAAGAAGCAATTTGCTTCATAGAACACCTTATAGAAATTGTGAATAAAGTTTAACTTTAACAGATACGTAAAAATAGCACTTTTTTTGAAACTGATATTAACAAATTGTAATATTTTAACAAAAAAAACTGTTGAAGAGAAAAATTTGCCATCTTTTTTTGTTACAAACGAGAAAAAAAGGCATCTTTGCAGTAAGTATCTGACTTCACCCATTAACAAGCGCGGATTGATATGAAAAATTTGTACTCGGTTTTGATTCTTACTTTGTTCTTGTCTTCGATGAGTTTTCTTTCAGCTCAGGAGATAAATCCACGAAGTGGTTTCATCGAAAACAAGGGACAATGGCATAAAAATGCACTGTTCTTGACCCATACTAATGATGGCGATGCGTGGATTACCAAATCCGGTATTGCATTTTCATTTACGCAAACTACCGCTTTGCTTACTAATAAGCAGGCAGAGTTTTCACTCAAGAAAAAAAGCATCACTATTGAACGTAAGGTTCATGCAGTACACATGGATATGGTGAATAGTACTTTCAATCCCGCACATGTGGAAAAGTTATATGCGATGCCCGGGGTTCAAAACTATATACTCGGCAATGACCCGAAAAAATGGCAAAAAGATGTTCATATCTATAAAGAAGTCCGCATCAAAAATGTCTATAATGGCATAGATGCTCGTTTCTATCGTGAAGGTGGTTCCATACGCTATGACTTTATCGTTGCACCAAAAGCCAATCCTTCACAAATACGTTTTACTCTCAAAGGTGCAACTTCATGGACGGTTAATAAAGCAGACAATGTTCTTTCGATACAAACAGTTCATGGAGAATATCATCATGCAGGTCTAAAAGCATATCAGATTCTCAATGGTAAAGAAGAAATTGTACCATGTTCTTTCGTTCAATCAGGCAATACGATTCAATTCGAGGTAAAAAGAAAGGATCCAAATGCACCCTTAATAATTGATCCGATTATATATTCAACGTTTCTCGGTGGATCAGGTGATGGTGAAGTGGTGAATGATGTCGCCGTAGATGTCAATTTCAGACAAAAGGAAGATGCTTATTATGTTGGTACGACAAGTTCACCCGATTTTCCCATTCGCCCGGGAGTAAGAACAATCAAAGGTCAAGATGCATTTCTCGCAAAATTTAGTAAATTGAGCGGTGTGCCGGTTTATACTACATTTATTGGCGGCGATAATACAGAAGAAGGATTCGGAGTGGTCGTTGATTCGAAAGATAGACCATGGATTTGTGGTTCAACGCGTTCGACGAATTTTCCGAATCCGGGAAATCTTGGCGGATCATTGCAAGGAACACAAGACGGTTTCATCTTAAGACTTAATAATGCCGGTAGCGCACCGGAAATGGGTAAATATGTTGGAGGACCAAGTAGCAGTGAAACGTTGCGTGCCATCGTTGCCGATGCAAATAGCAATGTGTATGTTGTGGGGAGTGCCGGAACAAATTTCCCCACTTCGCCCAATAATGTCTATAAAAGAACTAATCCTTTAGTGCCTCCACCTATACCGGGTGGACCTGATGCTGAAATTGATGATGCTCTTGTTGGAAAATATGCAGAAAATGGTACTCAGATTTGGGCGAGTTATCTCGGTTCTGCCGGAACCGTAGATATAGGCGAAGATATTAAACTTGATAAAGGAACATCACAGCCGATTGTGTCAGTGACTACTCTTGGTACGGGCTATCCGGTAACAGCCGGTGCATTAGGAAGTCCAGACCCTGATGGTCAAGCGGCTGATATTGGCATCACCAAATTTAATGCAAATGGTCAATCGCTCGCATGGTCAGCGGTAATAGGAGGCAGTTCTAATGAAACTAACTCTAAAATTGATATTGATGTCGGCGGTAATGTCTATTGCGTGTGCGGTACCATGAGTGCTAATTTTCCTATGCGTACTCCTGTACAGGGGATGATGGGAAGTGATATTGATATTGCAATTTTTAAACTTAATAGCGGTGGTGCTTCTTTAGGGTATTCAACCTATTGCGGTGGTTCAGAGACAGAAATTCCCGGCGATATTGCGGTGGATGCAACCCTAAGGGCTTATGTCGCATTTTCAACGAATTCGACCTCACTCGGTACATTCTTAAATAGTTCAACTGCGTATCAACCAATGCCGATACAGGGTGTTGATGGAGCTTTGGTTCGTTTAACCTCACAAGGTTTGGCGGACTATGGGACATACTTTGGTGGTAATGGGGCAGACTTTTTCCATGCGATTGCGGTTGATGTGCGTGGTAATACCTATATAGGCGGTAAATCTGCATCAACTGACTATCCGTTAAAAGACGCTTTTGACACGGAAGTGAATGCGCCGGGTGGAGATGCTATTGCGACAAAATTTTGTATTTCATTGAGTGAGCCGTGTACTATAACTTTTGATATAACAGGTGAGGCAGTCAATAAGACAATATGTGAAGGGGAAGAGGTCCAAATCGGTCAATTAGCTTCTAATACTAAAGATCGGGTGACGTATGAATGGGTAGTAGAAAATCCACTCACAGGTGGGAGTATTCTCAATCCTGCCGATCCAAGACCTTTTGTCAAACCCACAGCAACCTCGAAATATATATGCACTGCTTATGATGGTGCTTGTTGCCCTGTAGTGTCTGAAGTTACCGTGACTGTTTTACCTGCACCGAAAGTTGAGCTAGGAAATGAAATTATTATCTGCGAAGGCGAATCACTACAAATAGGCGTTGTAGCAACAGGAGGTTCGGGCAATTATTCATATTCATGGGAACCCAAAGTGAATATTTCGGATCCCAATGCTGCGCAGCCCACCGTTACACCAAAAGTTAATACTGTTTATCGTGTCACTGTCACGGATATTGGTGCAGACAGACCTTGTGTAAGTAAAGATGAAATAAGAATAACTGTGAACCCCAAACCGATTATTGATGCTGGGGAAGATAAAGTAATTTGTGCCGGTGTAGGTAAAGTTATCGGTCGTAAAGCGACAAACGGTACGCCGCCATTTACATATAAATGGACACCTGAAAATGGATTAGATAATCCAAGCAGTGACAGTCCTATTGCTACGCCTACTCAATCACAGATGTACACAGTTACCGTCACAGACAGTAAAAATTGTGTTACTCTTGATTCCGTGTTTGTGACAGTGAATCCCGAAATTCTTTCCTCATTACCTTCTGCGGTTACAATTTGTGCCAATCAAGACTATACGATTAAATCAGGGATAAAAGGCGGGAAAGGTACATTAAAAATATTATGGGAACCGGCAACCGATTTAAGCAGTCGTTTTGTTGCTGAACCTATTGTCAAAAAATCAACTCCGGGTATTTATCCCTATACAGTTACTATTACAGATTCGAATAATTGTACTCTGAAAAAAACAATAACATTGACTGTGCGCGAAGGAGTTACACTAACTGCATCAAAACCGGTACTTGATTTTGGCGTATTATCAAGTTGTATATCCTCAAAACTTGATTCTGTCGAAATTACCAATAATGAAAAAGAGACAATTGCTTTTACTACTGTTGAATCTGTGACAGGTGATTTTGCTTTTGCAGATCAACTGCCAATCAATATAAATGCCGGAGAAAAAAAATGGATTAAATTCAGATTTATACCTACAAAACAAGGTAATAATTCGGGTGAAATATCACTTAAAACAGATATTTGCAGCTTATTGTTTCCAATTAAATTATCAGGTTCAAAAGACGCATTACTTACTACTTCTGACCCCTCCTCAATTACTTTTTTGAATAGAAAAGTCTGTGATATACAGAAGGATACGACTCTTGTTATTAGAAATACTACCGCTGATAAATCAATAACATATTTATTTGATAAAGCAACGATTCAACAACCGTTTGAATTAATTTCTCCCAAAGGCACTGTCAATATTGGTCCTAATAGCGTTCAAGAAGTAAAAGTTCGTATAAACACGGCAGTTGCCGGAGATTATAACAATGTACTTACAATTCCATTCTCATCCGAAAACTGTAATGATTCACTCAAAATAACTCTTACAACAAGAATTATCAATCCGACCATTGCATACTCTACGACAATGAATTTGGGTACAATTGTTGGATGTGTGCAATCTAAAGATACAACTCTCACAATACGTAATTCTTCTGATACACCTATAACAATTACCCAATTTTCTTCTTCTACTATATTGCTACAAAGCAATGATTTACCATTGACTCTTGATAAAGATGAAGTACAAAATATAAGAGTTAAAATAACTCCGCTAGGGGATGGCGCTTTCTCTGAAAATATATTTATTATCTCTGAACCATGTACAGTAAATAATCCACTTTCGATTTCAGGAAATAAAGCAGGTGTTTTGTTTACGGTATCTAAAAGTATTGACTTTGGAGTTGTGCCAAACTGTATTGCAACCGCAGATATAACAAAAGATATTGAAATTGTGAACAAATCGGGTGGAACAACAGTTGGCAGAATAAAAAACATTCAATATATTGGTAATGATTTTACAACAGATATTATTGTGGGAACTACATTAGAAAAAGATATACCGGCTGTATTTAAAGCGAAATTTAATGGAAATATTGCTGAAAATAAGACCTTTAGTACAAAAGCTATTATAACGCTTGAACCTTGTGATGTAATTGATACTATAGCAATAAATTTGACAGCACAACAACCACAACTTACGCTTGCTGATGGCGGTATAGTTCTATTCTCTCAAACTTCAACATCGCCGCAAACACAATCGTTAGTAATTACGAATTCAAATAATTTTCCATGGACGATAAAATCTGTACAAGGAAAATCGCCACAAGTGACAACGAAGCCGGCAGGCGGAAATAATTTCCCGATCGAAATACCCGCAAATGGTTCCATTTCAATTGATGTGACTTTGCAGGCAAATGCAACAATAGTATCGGATACAATGATTGTTGAGTTTGATTATGGAAACGGTTCTTGTACGCAAAATGCGATTGCAATTGTTTCTATTGGAGATTCGCCACTAAAATCAACAGTAACTTTGGGGAATTCTAAAGTTGTCCCCGGTGAGTTATTCGATTATCCACTTACGGTAAATAATATTCCACAATCTATCATTGGTACTAATCAAACAATAAGTGGCCTTTTACGGTACGACAAAAATCTTATTGTTGACCGTGAAAAAAAATGTGTTGTTGTCGGTGAAGAATGTGAACATGTATTTACACAAAATATTCAAATTCAAAATCCTACAATAGTCAATATTCCAATGTTGGCTTTACTTGGTGATACAACAATAACCGCAGTGAAACTCAAAAATATTAGTTTGGGAAATCTGCCTATATCCTTTGCAGTTATTGATGGAACAATTACTATTGATAATACCTGTACCGATGAGCAAAGATTTTTCATAACTACGCCTCCGACTCTGATTAAATCAGTAAATCCAAATCCATTGGTTAATATGTTACATGTTAATTTTTCAGTTAGTGAAAATGGTATTACAGAAATATATATTTTTGATCTTTTCGGCAATAAATCGGCAACATTGTTTACACAAAATCTATATCCGGGTGAATATAAATTAGATTTTCCTGTAAACATAGCATCGGGTACCTACTTATTACATATTCGAACTGCAACACGCAGTCATTCAACAAGAATTACGGTGGTGGATTAATGAAAAAAGTTTTATTTGGAACTGCTCTTTGTATTTTAGCATTTAACTATAGCTATAGCCAGCAAACTGATAATAAATCAACAATTTGGATTGGATTATTCGGTGGCGTAAATTTTAATCAACATACAGCTAATTTTCAAGGGTTACCGGGAGTGCCTTCTTGTTGTCCTCAATATGAAAATGGCAGTGGATCAGGTATGGCAATAGGTGCTTTGCTTGAGTTACCATTGTTTGCAGATGTTACACTCGCCATAAGACCAAATTTTTCTTCGTATAATGCTGAATTGACTTCAAAAGAATATAATCCAATCAGATTAGCCGACCAGACAATAGGTCAAGCAGAGTTTAACCATGTTTTGGCATCTAATTTTTCTTCCTTATCTGTTGATGGATTATTGCAATATAAAGTGCTTAATAGATTAGGAGTTATGGGAGGCATTCGTTTGGGTATCTTATCTACAGGCACCTTTGCACAGTCTGAAAAAATAATATCCAATAATGGTACTTTCAAGAATGGAAAAACCATTCAGAATGAATTTTCCGGTGAAATACCTGACAAGGCATCATTAAATGCAGGAATGACATTAGGACTAACTTATGATTTGTCACTCAATACTCAGCAAACACTAAAACTTGTTCCCGAAGCTTTGTTCTCTTATGGTTTTACGCCATTAGTATCAAATCTATCGTGGCATAATCATTATTTCAGAATTGGAGTAGCAATAAAATATTCACCTTTTGAAACAGTAAAACCGGTTGCTATTCCTGAAGAGAAAAAAACAGAACAAGTAATAGAGCCTGTTATTGCTGAAAACACCAAACCTGCTCCTGCTGAGGTATCTGCTACAATTTATACCAATGACAATACACCTGCACTTGAGCAAAAGCTCATAGTTCGTGAGTTGTTGTCTAAACAAGTAGTACCAATGCTTCCTATGATTTTCTTTGATCAAAAATCATCTCAAATTCCCCCAAGATATGTTCAACTTAGTAAGAATGAATCAGAAAAATTTTCAGAGAAAGAATTACAGGATTCAGAAGGTTTAGCTGTTTACTATCAGACATTGAATGTTATTGGCAGTAGAATGAAAAAAAATCCTACATTTACAATTAAAGTAATCGGTACAAATTCAGATATTGGTGATGAAAAAGGAAATATTTCATTGTCACAAGCAAGGGTTAATTCTGTTAAAAAATACCTCAGCGAAGTCTGGTCAATTAATGAATCGCGTATTACATCAGAAACACGTAATTTACCATCTAAATTTTCAAATATTGAATCGGAAGAAGGTCGTCAAGAAAATAGTCGCTTAGAATTTGTATCGTCGAATCCCTCATTATTAGCACCAATTATTGTATATGATACCGCACGGGTTATTACATATAATCGCATGGATATTGAATTAACAGGTGGTTTACCCACAGTGGTTGGACGATGGGGATTCAATGCAAAAGGGAAAGATAATTCAAAGTATGTAATTTATGATAATTATGGTACACCTGTGACGCGACAATTTTCTTGGGATATAGATAATGCTACAGTTCTACAATTTCTGCGTACTCAAAAATCTATTGCAGTGAATGCTTTTGTTGAATCAGAATCAGGTGATAAAGTTGATGTGACTACGGGTTCAATACCAGTTGATTACAAAGTATTAGAATTAGGTAAGGACTCATCGGTTGGAGTAAAAACATTCAATGTCATAATGTTTGATGTTGATAAATATGAATTAAATGAAGAAAATAAACGCTATTTGCAGCAACTAATTCCGGAAGTAACATCATCCTCGCGGCTTACTATCACAGGTTATACTGATAGAACCGGAGATGCTGCCTATAATCAAACATTATCATTAAATAGAGCACGTTCCGTAGCTCGTGAAATTGGATCGCCGAATGTGACAATAAAAGGTGTAGGGGAAAGTCGTCCCCTTTTTGATAATAATTTACCCGAAGGTCGTTTCTACAATAGGACAGTTGAAGTAATCATAGAAGAATAATAATAATTAGGAAAAAAACTAAAATAACATGATAGCAATAACAGGATTGTCAGTTCATTTTACGGGTGAGTATTTATTTGATAATATTTCATTAGCCGTAAGTGCTCGCGATAGAATAGGTTTAGTTGGAAAAAACGGAGCCGGAAAATCAACATTATTAAAAATTTTGGCAGGAGAAGTTGTAGCGGAGAAGGGGCACGTTGTGACGCCTAATTTATATACTATTGGTTATTTACCACAAGATATCGCCTCAAATTTTACGAAATCAGTGCATGAAGAAGCGCTTGCTGCATTTTCGGAAGTACTGACAATGGAGCATAGAATTGCGGAAATATCTCATGAATTAACAATTCGTACTGATTATGAATCTGATGCGTATTCTGCATTGTTAGAAGAAATGACCGAACTGAATGATCGATTTATTAATGAAGGAGGTATGACCATCGAGGCTGAAGCTCAGAAGATTTTACAAGGTTTGGGGTTTCTGGAACATGAGATGGAAAAACCGGCATCGCAATTTTCCGGTGGATGGCAGATGCGTATTGAATTAGCAAAGCTATTACTGAAAAAACCCAATTGTATATTATTGGATGAGCCGACCAATCACCTTGATATTGAGTCAATTCGTTGGTTAGAAAAATTCCTTGCCGAGTATGATGGGTGTGTTATTCTTGTGTCGCATGACCGTGCATTTTTAGATGCCGTTACAAATAGAACCATAGAAATTCGTAATGCAGCACTGGAAGATTATCCTGCTTCTTATTCACGTTATACTGTCATGCGAGAAGAACGAATGGCATTACAAAAGTCAGCATACGATAATCAACAAAAAGAAATCAAAAAACAGGAACAATTTATCGAACGATTCAGATCGAAAGCAAATCTTGCAACACGTGTACAAAGTCGTATCAAACAATTAGATAAAATTGAGAGGATTGAGTTGGAAGAGGATGATGTATCTGCTATTCGCTTACGATTTCCACCTGTTCCGCGCTCAGGTCAAACAGTGGTCGAGACCCATAATTTAGAAAAATCATATAATGACAAACGGATTTTTGCAAATATTAATTTTGCTTTAGAGCGTGGAGAAAGAGTCGCTTTTGTCGGAAAAAATGGTGAAGGTAAAACGACATTAGCAAAAATTCTTGCACAAACAGAAGAGCAAACATCCGGCGAAGTCAAAATCGGTCATAATGTTCAAATTGGATATTATGCCCAACATCAAGCCGAGTCTTTGGATGGCAATGCGACGGTTTTCGAAATTATAGATCGGGCTGCAACGGGTGAAATGCGTACAAAAATTCGCAGTTTACTCGGTGCTTTTTTATTCAGTGGTGATAGCGTTGAAAAAAAAGTAAAAGTATTAAGTGGGGGAGAAAAAAGTCGTCTTGCATTAGCAAAATTGATGCTCGAACCTGTAAATTTACTTATTCTTGATGAGCCAACAAATCACCTTGATATGCGTTCGAAAGATGCCCTCAAAGATGCACTTTCGCAATATGAGGGTGCATTAATTGTTGTTTCACATGATAGAGAGTTTTTAACGGGACTCACACAAAAAGTTGTCGAATTTCGTGGGGGAATATTACGTGAATTTGTTGGAGATGTTCAGGAATTTATCCGGCAACGTGATATTGAATCTTTGCGTGAATTAGAACGAAAAACGGTTGTTCAGCAGTCTTCAACTAAACCTAAAACTGTTCAATCTGAACAAAAATCGCCGCAAGTCAAAGACAAAAAACAGAATATAAAAAAGCTCAGCGAAATTGAAAAATCAATAGAGACTGTTGAAAAAACAATTGTCGAATTAGAGCAACAATTATCTTTACCTGAAATATATTCACAACCCACAAAAACTAAGGAATTACAGCAACGACATTCTGATGAAAAATCAATGTTGGATTCATTATATTTACAATGGGAAGAGTTGAGTAAAGAACATTGATAATACAATAGGGGAACTTCTTAGTAGTGTAGTGGTGTGAGATAAATGGAAAGATAGTATTCCAAATAACATTGCAGGCAAATCACATACCTCTGATATTAAGCTCTGTTTCATTATGGTAGCATTAATCAGAGGTATAATTGTAACTCTTCACCATCCGGTTTTAATCTAATATTTTTCTGATAGGATAGCCCAAGTTTTTCTAAGAGAGCTTTACTACGAATATTGTTACTCTTTGTAATTGCTGCAATTGTCTCAATCCCGAGAATGTGTTTCGCGAAAATCATTGTTGATGCCGCAATCTCAAAAGCAAAACCATAACCTTGAAACTGTGGTAATATAGCAAAACCAATATCAATATATTCCAGAGATTCTCTGTGCAATAACCCACACATTCCTATTGGTTCTTTAGAAAGTTTATTTTCAACTAACCATAAGCCAAAGCCGTGCGTTGTGTAACTATGTTGGAGACCTTTTACTATATATTGTTCAGCATGGTCAATAGTATGTACAGCAGTGTTACCGATAAACTCCATCCACGTAGAAGAATTCATAAGTGATACAAGAAAAGCAGCATCTTCTACCGTAAATTCACGCAATACTAAGCGTGATGTTTCAAGAATTTTCATCCTTTAGAAAACCTTCAGATAATTTTTGATTTAATTTATTTCCGAGAAGAGAACGCGCGTCTTCGGTGAGCAAGCCAATACCAATTAGTGATTGTCTAAATTCGTATGCTTTTTCTAAGGAAAATATTCCGCCATTTAAAACCCATGAAAGAAATATACCATCAGAAATACCAGATTCAAGTAATGTAAACGATTGGGAATCAACAGGATGAAAAAAACCAGAATGAACCATTTCTTCTGTTATGTTTTTTCCTTTTGTTGTTAACAGATATTGTAATGATTGTATTTTTTCAAGGAAACGTTTGTCATCTGAGCGTAAGGCATGAGCCCAAAATTCAAGTATTAGAGGAGCGTGATTTCTATGTGAAGAATAAAAATCAACGGCAGAAGTACGAATCGCATCTGTACGTTCTAATGCATCTTCTGCATTGTTGAAGCGTTGTACGATAGTTACCTCATATTCCGTTATCCATTCATCGTAAATTGATAGAAATAAATCTTCTTTTGTTGCAAAATATTCGTAAAGTGTTCCCTTTGCCACTGCGGCAGCTTCGGCAATTTCCGACATTTTAGTTGCATGAAATCCTTTTTTGGTAAACACATCTGCAGCAACAGATATTAAGTATTTTTTCTTTTTTTCTTTATCTACAATTATTGGCATAATAACAAAAATGGACTGCCTTTGTTCAAGCAGTCCATAATAGTAATATAATATTTGATTATCGAATAATAGTAAGTTTTTTTACATCTGTATAATTTTTAGCATCGAACCGCACAAAATAGTTTCCTTGATTCACTTTGTGACAATCAATATCAAAACGATGTTTACCCGCTTGTAACTCACCTTGGAATAAAGACATTAATACATTACCTTTAATATCACAGAGAGTAAGACGAACCTGCATTGCACTTGGTACCGTACAGGTAAACGATGTAGTAGTAGATGTTATATTGGGTGAACATTCAGAGATATAAAACCCTGATGTGCCTGATGGTATTGTATCATAGACTGACGAGGGAGAGGAAAATAATGGTAATGCGGTAAAATCTTTATTTAAAAGAATAGATTGAACGGTACTTGCGTCGGTACCAAACCATTGTAACAATGCAGCTGCATATACTTGACGATAATCGAATTGCATGGTTATATCACCGCGTGAGTCTAAATCTTCCGGTTTTAATGATGGAATAGACCCAAACATTTGCCCTCCTTTAACAGTTTTACCGAAGACAAAAAGCGGTGCTGCAGCGCCATGGTCTGTGCCTGTGCTTCCATTTTCTCGTACACGACGACCGAATTCCGAAAATGTCAATCCTGCAACCCTTTCTCCATGACCTAATTTATCAATATCAGCCATAAAGGCGGTAACGGCACCCGATAATTCCGATAATAACTGAGCATGAAATCCTGTTGCTCCACCTTGTTGAATATGGGTATCAAATCCCCCGATAGACACTAAATAAAAGCGTGTTTTTAAGCCGCCTGCAATAAGTTGGGCAACAATTTTTAAGCGTCGAGCTAAATCAGTTTCAGGGTAGGGAACTTTACTTTTTGACGTATATTCTTTTTCTCCTGTATCACCGGCTTTTTTAATTATACCGGAATATGTTTGTGCCGTTCTTTGAATTGAATTAATAAATGCCAATTCTTTACCTGCGGGAGTGTCCGGATAATCCCCATTTCCTGAATCACCGCCTTGGGAATCACGAACAAGATTGTAAAATTCTTCCGGTGAACGGAAAGTAATACCCGCCGCTCCCTTACCGCTTTGAAAAGTAAGTGATAATGATGTACCGATTTGCACAGCAAGAGGATGTTCCGGCATAGAATTGGGAAAATCTGTAGGGATTATACCTTCCAAATAGCGACCCACCCATCCTGTGCTTTTGAAGACATCTTCGTCCGTTGCTGTCATCCATATATCCGTTCCGCGAAAATGTGAACGATTTGGATTAGGATATGTCACACTATGAACTATAGACATTTGTCCATTATCATATAATTGTTTCATGCCATTAAGAGCAGGGTGTAATCCAATGGAATTATCAAGTAAAATTGCTTCATTCTTTTTTATTGCAATATTTTTACGTGCATCATAATACAGAGGATCTTCGATTGGTATAATTGTATTCAAACCATCATTTCCACCGTTTAATTGAATAAGTACAATTACTCGATCATTGTTTTCTGCAAGAGTTGAAGCTGCATGTAATTCAGGTGAATTAGCTAATGCTTCGACAGATACATTACCAAATAAAGCAGGTAAAGTGGCAATAGTTAATGTTGATGCTGCGCTTGTTTGTAAAAATGTTCTACGTTTCATATTTTCACCTTTTATTACATTAATTGAAATTCGGGTAGTTGCATAATATTGCGAAGAAGCAAACGTATTTTTACTTCTGCATTCGCATTCGGTGATGTAATAGTCCAATCATATCCACCAAATATATCATCTATCCAACCATTTACAATTTCTTCGGATAGTTCAAAAGGTATCATATATAAGGCAACTGTTTTTAGCACTTCTTCGGCGGTAATCGCATCGGGGAAATTATTCATAAATTTCATAACATCAACCCTAAGTTCAGGAGCATTTTGTCCATCGTATGTTTTTCCGTCAAGAATACCATTGGTAAATTTTTGTCGTGTAGGTAATGTGGTTGTAGTAATCCAATTATGATGCATTTTAAAACCTTCTACATCGGGAGGATTAAGTAAATCTAAATTTAATGCTGTCATTGCAGTTAAGCCATAATCGGTCTTTATACCTGAAATATTCAATAAACGTGCTGTTCCGATTACTAAATCAAGAGGAGATTTAATCATTGCGCCATAAAATTTTTCATCAAAGAAATGTTGTGAAGTTAAAAGTCTTAGAAGTATGGGCTTTAATTCATAATTCTCTTTGACTAATAATTGTGCAATTTCTTGAAGAATAGTTTGATCAGGTTCAAAATAAACAAAAAATTGATAAAGACGTTTTGCAAAGAATAGAGAACAAGCAGGTTGTTTAAATATTATATCTACAATATCATCACTATTGAAATTACCTTTTTCTGAAAGAAATTCCTTTTCCTGCGAATCCCAACGAGAGGATTTCCACTCTGAGAACAACCCGGTGATTGACCATCCTGTTAAGGCTCGAGCAGATTCTACAACATCTTTCTCAGTGTAATTACCAATTCCTAAAGCATACAATTCCAGCAGTTCGCGTGCAAAATTTTCATTCGGATTACCTACAACACTAACACCATTATCTAAATAAATTAACATTGCGGGGTCACGTACAATTGCTTTAATAAGGGTTTTTATATTGCCGAAAGATGAACGATCATTGTTTTCTGACGGTTTCCAAGGATTCGTTACTTTATTCGGTGTTCTTCTGAAAATATCATTTTGCCAGTACATAAACTGGGCATAATACACTTTATCTTCTTCTGACGTTAATAAATTATGCCAAAAGAATGTCATCTTTTCTTGCAGTTGATTTGTACCAAGCAACATTTGATTAAACCACATTCGACGAATTTCAAGTATTCGATTACGGTTTAAAGCTTGATCATTAACGGGAGCAGTCGTTGCCCATGCAGGATGTTGGGGCATTTCCTTTGTAGTAGGGTTAAGCATTGTTTCTACTACTTCACGTGCACTTTTGCCAATAAGTGCATTCACAGTTTCATGTGTGTATTGAAAGCCTGTGCGTCGTAATAGATGTTCCGCAGACTTACGCGAAAGAGGTGCTGTATGTTCATCTAATCCTGCTAGAGAAATAATTGGTTGGGAAGTCATTGCTCGTTTAAAAGGTGAGTCAATGTCATTTGTAGAGCGCATTGTTAAGAAGGAACGCCGATTCATATAGTTTCTCCTCATTATGAATGATGTGTTTACTATACCCAAACTACTATATTATTGCCACATAACAATAAAAAAGAGTGCAAATTGAACATTTATTGTGTTATGCTGATGATGAATAAGCGAGCAAGTAAACTGTACAATCAATCTAAATATCTTAGAAATCGGATAAAAAGTGTTTAACCTTCGTATTTTTGCTTTCTTTTCATAGATTATTCATGAATCATCACTTACAAATTGGTAAAGTCAGTGTTCAGAATGGCGTGCTGCTTGCACCGATGGAGGATGTCACAGACTTGCCATTTCGCGTTATATGTAAACGACTTGGAGCAGATATAGTTTACACGGAATTCATATCCTCCGAAGGATTAATCCGCGATGCAAAGCGTTCGATGCAAAAACTTACCTTATCGGATGAGGAGCATCCCGTTTCTATTCAAATCTTTGGAGGTGATATTGAAACCATGCGCCATGCAGCAAGAAAAGCAGAAGAGTCTGCACCTGATTTTATTGACATTAACTGTGGTTGCTGGGTGAAGAATGTTGTTGTGCGCAATGCAGGAGCAGCTTTACTCAAAGACCCACCGCAAATGGCAAAAATGACTAAAGCGCTTGTGGATGAGGTTGCCTTACCTGTGACTGTAAAGACGCGGCTCGGTTGGTCTAAAGATAATATCATTATTCTGGAAGTTGCCAAGCGTCTTGAAGATGCCGGTGCAGCAGCGTTGACAGTACATTGTCGTACCCGTGATATGGGGCATGGTGGGGATGCCGATTGGTCATGGATACCCAAAATACGTGAAGCGGTGAGCATACCTGTAATTTTAAACGGTGATGTAGAAACACCAGAAGATGTTGAGAAAGCTTTCATGATGACCGGATGCAATGCAGTTATGATTGGACGTGCCGCTATAGGCAATCCATTTATATTTCGGCGCTCCAAATATAGAATTGAGCATGGCTTTGATGCCCCCGAACCTTCTGCCGAAGAACGGGTCAATGTATGCATTGAGCATCTTCGCGAATGTGTACGTGATAAAGGCAATGAAAGGAGAGCAGTCATAGAGTTCAGAAAATTTTATGCGGGTTATTTACGGGGCATGTGGAATGCAACGTCCGTTAAGCAACAATTACAACAAACCGATGCACTTTCTGCTGCTGAGGATTTGTTAAATACATATTTATATAATTATTTGAACAGAGCAGAATCTGTTTCAGAAGAATTTTGATCTATTGTTTTTAATATATGGCAAAAAAAGTACAAAATAAAAAAGAAATTCAGGATGAGAGTTTATCCGGCAATAAGAGTAGTCTTCCTAATCAAGAGAATACTTTAAGTCAAGTTCCGACTTCAAAAAAGACACAAAAATCTAAAGCTAATGCTACACAATTACATGATACCACTGTACCTATACCTGTGAATACATTGCAAGACAATAAGCAAAACACTCAGAAAAAGGGTAAAAAAACATCACCTGCTGCGAAAAAAACACAGGAAAGAAAAACTGATATTTCTGAAAAATCAGATATTGGTAACGATATAAAAACTTCACGTCAATCACAAAAAAGCACAAAAGCTGTTACCACAGCATCACAAAACAACATTGCACGTGAAAGCACTGAAGAATTAAATACCAAGCAAAAACAACAACAAAATAGCAGTAATAATAATACTGAAAACAATGTAGCCGGAAAAAAAAGTAAACGCCGTAACAATACACTTACGACTACTGTATCAAAAAAGCAAACTCAAAACACTGTTGCAAACTCAGAAGAAACGCAAAAATCAATTCAAATAATTGATAAAGATAACCGCTCAGAAAAAAGAATAGACAAAAAACATTCTTCGAGGTCAAAAGCCAGAAAAAGTACAGAGTCTGTGATATCGAACAATATTGAAAAAAAATCTCAGGATTATGAGTTAAAACCATCTTTGAATGATACGATTCATGATCACAAAGAGCTAAATCCAAGAGAAATAAAAAGTAAGGATGAAAATTCTAGACATAAACCTGTTGTGGCAAGCCCTAAGAAAATAATAATCGAAAAACAGGAAACGACTAAAACAGAGGAAAACAGGCAACCGATTGCAGGAGAAAATCCCGCTATATCAAATCGTAACTTAACAGAAAGGGGCGATAATGGTGAGCAAAAAAGGAAAAAGAAAAAAAGAAATAAAAAAGATACTAAACTTCGTCGCGATGATACTCAAAGTGATGCAGCATCGGTTAATAATGAAACAGGTCATTTACCTAGTAACAATAAATATCCACAAAAAGAAGCTGTCGTAAAAGTAGGGAATACAAAATTTGTTCATAAAAATGAAAATAAATTACTTTTGAGAGGTGGAAAGCATGCTGTTGCACCATTAGAAAACCCCGAGAGAAAAAAGATTGTTTTACAATTACCATTGAAAAAACAGGCGAAAAATCTGCTACCAAAAGAACCTTCTAATATAGATTCGATTGTGAAGGAAGTGCCGCAGCAGATAAATGAAGACAAAATNNAGTTAAACCTTCTAATGAATTGAATGAAAAAGAGCAAAAGGAACAACCAAAAAATAAAAGGGATAATAAAACTCAAAAAGATATACAAACCTCAAAACATAAAAAACAACAACTTGATAAACAGCCGTCCATAATAGAAGAAACAACGATAGATCATACAGTGGACATTATTGTTGATGCAGCCACGGAACTACCTGTGTCATCAAATGAAAGGAAACAACAACACTCTAAACCCTATAATATTATACCGTTACCGAAAGCAGAACTAACGAAGAAAAGGCAAAGTATAAGACATAAAATTCCACTTCCATTAAAAGTTGGCTTATATAATGATATTGCAGAAAGTATGATTGCCAAAGTCGAGCATTTTTTATCTGTTGAATTATGTATTTCACCCGGTAGCTCATTATTGTTGGCGGTAAGTGGTGGTGTTGATTCAATAGTAATGGCTGACATTTTTTGTGCCATTGCTCATCGTCTTCATTATGATGTACAATTATGTCATATAAATCACAAATTGCGTGGTAAGGAATCAGATGATGATGAGCGATCAGTAAAAGGTTTTGCAAAACGCTGCGGATTGCGAATCCATGCAGCTCATGTACATGTAGAAGAGTATTCCAAAAAAAATAAAATAAGCATAGAAACTGCCGCGCGAATTTTACGCTACAATGCCCTTGATAAACAGGCGCGTTCTTGTGGTGCCGAATATGTGGTGACAGCACACACTGCCGATGATGCAGCTGAAACATTTCTCATGAATTTATTCCGTGGTTCAGGAATTACCGGCTTAACAGGAATACCTATTGAAAGACCATTGTCGAAAAAAGTAAATGTTATTCGTCCCATGATTTCATTGCGAAAGGATGAAATTATCAGTTATGCTCAAGCCAGAGGACTTTTTTGGCGCGAGGATTCTTCTAATTCGTCATTGTTATTTACACGAAATAAAATACGGTTGAAATTATTGCCACAATTAAGAGAATTGTTTGGTATAAGTGTTGTCGAGACAATTAATAGAACATCCTTATTAATGCAAGGTGTTGATGAAGTGATGGAAAATATACTATCAGTGTTTTTACCAAGATACGTTCATCAAATCGAAACAGGTGCTTATTCTGTTTCATTGATAGGTTTATCTACACAGTCCGAGTTTGTAAAAGGTGAGATTTTTCAGTCAATTCTTGTACAAAAATTGAACCAGCAAAATCAGTCTCTTTCTACAATTAAACGTATTACGCAACTTGTTACTGCAGAGACAAATACATGTGTTGATGTTAATGGACAAATTGTCGCGATACGAGAGAGGGATTCGATTATTCTTTCTAAGCGAAAAAAACATTTTGATTACTACAACACCATAACATTAAATGGTGAACTCATTGAACAAGAATGGATATTACGTCTTTCAGTCTTACACAAAAAACCTAAGGAATGGTCGAATAATCCATTTGTAGAATATTTCGATGCGGATTTATTACCTAAATTATTACAGGTGCGCTCATGGCGAGATGGAGATAAATTTCAACCGATAGGAATGAAAGGACATACGACAGTGAGTGATTTTCTTACAAATACTAAAACCCGCGCTTTTGAACGGAAAAAAGTTCTTGTTCTCTGCGCGGGTTCTGAAATTGTGTGGATTATAGGTAAACGTATATCTGATTGTTTTAAAGTAACAGAGTCCACGCAAGTTATTATTAAAGCTGAATTTATTCAGCGTTCAGCATCAGAAAATGATGAGAAAGATAAAAAATAGTCAATCTTTACAGTACCGGATAGGTTGAAAATGGGGTGCAGAGTTCAGCAACATCTTGTTTCACCGCTGCATACACATCTTCATTACCATGATTTGAGAGTACTTTATCAATAAGCTGTGCAATAATCTGCATTTGATTCACTCCCATTCCGCGAGATGTAATTGCTGCTGTTCCTAGTCGAATACCGGAAGTTACTAAAGCAGATTGCGTATCAAATGGTACTGCATTCTTATTACATGTGATGCCTGACTTATCTAATGCTGTTTCAGCCTGTTTTCCGGTAAGATTTCTATTACGCAAATCAATAAGCATAAGATGATTATCTGTGCCATTGCTCACAATGTTGTAACCGAGATTAACCAATGAGCCTGCAAGAGCAGAAGCATTAAGAATAACTTTATCTGTATAGACGGAAAATGATTCGGTTAATGCTTCGCCGAACGCTACGGCTTTCGCTGCAATGACATGCATAAGCGGACCTCCTTGGATACCCGGCATAACCATAGAGTCCAGAAGTTCACTGACCATTTTAGTACGTCCTGATTTTGGTGCCACATGTCCCCATGGATTCTCAAAATCCTTCCCCATCATAATGATGCCACCACGCGGACCTCGTAATGTTTTGTGTGTTGTACTTGTAACAATATGACAGTGGGGTATGGGGCTAGGTAATTTTCCTTTAGCAAGTAAACCCGCAGGGTGAGCAATATCTGCCATCAGAAATGCTCCAATTTTATCAGCAATTGTGCGGAATGCAGCATAGTCAATAGTACGCGAGTACGCAGAGGCACCAACTGTTATCATCTTAGGACGATGTGTTAGAGCTTGCTCTTCTACTTTATTGTAATCAATCAATCCTGTTTGTGGATCAACACCATACGATACAAAGTTATAGAATTTGCCGCTGAAGTTGACAGGTGATCCATGTGTGAGATGTCCGCCATGAGAAAGATCCATTCCAAGAACGGTATCACCATGCTTTAAAAAGGTAAAATACACTGCCATATTCGCTCCTGAACCACTATGGGGCTGAACATTGGCATATTCGACATCAAAAAGTTGTCTTAATCTGTTGATTGCTAAATTCTCTGCTATATCAACCCATTCGCATCCACCATAGTATCTTTTGCCGGGATAGCCCTCAGCATACTTGTTTGTGAACAGTGAACCTTGGGTTTCAAGCACCGCCTTACTCACATAGTTCTCACTGGCAATAAGCTCCAATTTGTGTTGTTGTCTGTGAATCTCCCCTTCGATGCTGGCATAGAGTTCGGGGTCAGCTGATTTGAGTGTTTCGTACATTATTTTTGTTGAAAAGTGAAAAAAAATTGAATTTTCATTAAAAAGATAAACGAAATAGAATGAAAGTCCTTTTTTCGTTTCGTAAATTTGAACTTTGTTTACAAAATTATGGAAAAGAGATGACCAAAGCAGAGTGGATACATGTTGCAAAGGTATTAATGACCTCAAGACTCATGGATTCGATAGAAGAGAATGAATTAGCACCGAAAGGAAAGGTCTTATATCAGTTTTCTGCACGAGGACATGAATTAGGACAAATTATTTTAGCTCAATATCTTAACCACGCTCATGATGCAGCAACGGTTTACTATCGCTCTCGTCCCTTTGTATTAGCGGCGGGTATGACGATCGAAGAGGGATTTGCCGGACCTTTGGCAAAACAAGGTAGTCGCAATGGGGGAAGAGACATAGGCGTAGTACATAATTTAGTACCCAGAAACGGACCTACGGTACTGCCTGCAAGCGGTGATGTTGGCGCACAATTTACACCTGCAGTGGGTTGGGCACAGGCAATTGTGTATCGTTCATCGGTCATGCAAGAAAAAGATTGGCATAAAGCCGTCGCTGTAGCTTTAGGAGGAGATGCCTCTTGTGCAACAAATGGATTTTGGGCAGCTCTCACAATAGCTACCACAAAAAACTATCCGATGATATTTTTTATCGAAGATAATAACTATGGTATTTCTGTTCCCGGAGAATTTCAAACGCCGGGCGCAAACATTGCTGCGAATCTTGCAAGTTTTAACAATCTTCTCGTATTGGACGGTGATGGCACTGATCCGGAAACAGCAGATGCACTCATTAAGAGAGCTGTACAACACACCCGAGCAAGACTTTCTCCGGTATTATTACGATTAACGGTTCCTCGTATATGTGGTCACTCAGGGGCAGATAATCAGTCATATAAATCACAGGAAACTTTGACTGCAGATCAAGAACGGGATCCTTTAAACCGTTTGCAAGAATACATGTTTTCCAAAAAGATTCTTTCTAAAAATGCTTGGACTGAATTGGAAGCAGAAGTCGAAAATACCGTCAGACAGGAATTGGCAAAAGCATTATCACAACCGGAACCGGAAGTAGAAACAATTCGTAAGTATGCATTTTCTGAAGAAGGTGAACCTCAGTTAGTTGGAGGAATGGCGGCTGAAAGGGTTACTATTGCTTCCGGAATTGACGATGAAGTGGTCGGAAAGAGAATGAACCTTATTGCAGGAGTGAATGCCACTTTGGCTCATGAGTTACAACAAAATAATCGTTTGCTGGTATTTGGGGAGGATGTCGGCGTTAAGGGGGGTGTACATGGTGCTACTGTTGGGCTTCAAAGTCAATTCGGAAATGAACGTGTTTTTGATACATCGCTTTCCGAAGAAGGTATCATCGGTCGTGCTGTCGGTATGGCGTATGCCGGTTTGGTGCCGGTAGCTGAAATTCAGTTCAGAAAATACCTTGATCCTGCTATGGAACAAATAAATGATTGTGGTACTATACGTTGGCGAACAAATAATCAGTTTGCAGCACCCATTATTGTTAGAATACCGATTGGTCACAGTAAAAGGACAGGAGACCCATGGCATAGTGTATCCGGTGAAGCTATTTTTACCCATACAATTGGCTGGCGTATTGCTATACCATCGAATATATCAGATGCTGTCGGATTAATGAGGACTGCTTTGCGAGGCAATGATCCTACATTTTTCTTAGAACATCGCAATATTTTAGACACATCTGTAAGTCGAGGAAATTTTCCGAGCTATTCTCATCAGATACCATTTGGTTTGGCAAACACAGTAAAAAAAGGCGATAGAATTACAGTAGTAACATGGGGAGAAATGGTCTATCGAGTACTTGACGCTGCCAAAGGATTTGATAATTCTGTTGAAATAATTGATTTAAGGACCGTAGCACCATGGGATAAAGAAACTGTACTCAACTCAGTCAAAAAAACAAATCGTTGTTTAATTGCCCATGAAGACACCATAACAAATGGCTTCGGAGCTGAAATAGCTGCAACTATTACAAAAGAAGCATTTTCTTATCTAGACGCACCTATTACAAGAGTTGCTACACCGGATATTCCGATACCGTATAATTTACGACAGATGGATGTAGTTGTACCTACTGTTGAGACATTAATTCAGCAAATTTCACAAACATTGTCGTATTAAAAAAAGCATCATTGCATAGAGTGAAGACACTAATTCTCAAAAAGGCACATGATTTACAATCGCAATATTCTATTGCGTATGAAAATGAGTTAAATGCAGAACAATTTAAAGCTGTTATGCATCGTGATGGACCGGCATTAGTAATCGCAGGTGCGGGTACCGGAAAAACACGAATATTAACGTATCGTTTAGCTCGTTTAGTTGAATCGGGTGTGCCGCCGGAGACGATAGTTCTGCTCACTTTTACTCGAAAAGCGGCAAATGAAATGATGAGGAGAGCTTCTCTGTTATTAGATGGACGATGTGAAAAAGTACAGGGGGGAACTTTCCATTCATTTGCTCACAATATCTTACGTCGTTATGGGGTTTTTATAGGATTAGATCCTCATTATACAATTTTAGACCAAACAGATGCAGAAGACGCTATTAATTTAATTCGTTCTCGTTTACATATTGATAAAACAAAAAAAAGATTTCCTTTAAAAAACACGCTCTTGGCAATATATTCAATGTCCATAAATTGCTATATGTCCGTAGAGGATACCATTGCTCAAAAATACAGTCAATTTATAGAGCATACAGAACAAATTCATGCTGTACTCCGTGAATATGTTGCATTCAAACAAAGCTCAAATGTATTAGATTATGATGATCTGTTGGTATATGTTCTTCGGTTATTAGAGCAATCGGAGAAGGGAAGGGAAGTTGTACAGAAAAGTATTCGATATATAATGGTTGATGAGTATCAAGATACGAATAAGTTGCAGCATCACTTAGTAAAAAAGTTAGCAGATTCACACCAAAATATTATGGTTGTCGGTGATGATGCGCAAAGTATATATTCATTTCGTGGCGCACATGCAGATAATATATTTGACTTTGCAAAAGAATATCAACATACCGCCGTTATTGCAATTTCAAATAATTATCGTTCAACTAATGAAATATTAGAAATCTCTAATCACAGTCTGAAACAATCCGTAAAATCATATCACAATATATTAAAAAGTGGTAAAAATGGACAAAAACCCTTTGTTGTTGCCACTAAAAATGAAAGACAACAATCTGTATTTATTACTCAATTACTCTTGCAGCAAAGAGAAGAAGGGGTAGCTTTAGAAGATATTGCTATTTTGTTTCGTTCAGGATTTATGTCTTTTGATCTTGAAATTGAGTTGCAAAAGGCGAATATACCATTCAAAAAATATGGTGGATTACGTTTTTCTGAAACTGCTCATTTAAAAGATATTTTAGCTATCATAAAAATTTTACATAATCCTCATGATATAATTTCTTGGTATCGAATACTTTTATTGTTGGAAGGGGTCGGTCCGAAAAGTGCTTCTTCAATTATCGAAGAAATACAAAAAAATCCGGAAGATATTTATTGGGTATCTCCAAGAGTAAATACTCCCATACGTGGGTTTGATGCAGTGATTAATCTTTGTTCTTTACTACATCAATTGAACATCGAAAAAGCATCAGTCGTGGATATAGTCACAAAAGTATCATTACTGTATCGTCCTTTGTTGCAGAAAAAATATGATGATTATCCGAAACGTATCAAAGATATTGATACAATTATTGGTATTGCCTCGACATATACATCATTAGTATCCTTTTTATCAGATATGACATTGGAAGGTCCAACGGAAAGTGTCAATGTGGAAAAGGAAAATAATGAAAATGAGTTTGTTACTTTATCCACCATTCATTCAGCAAAAGGGTTAGAATGGAAAACAGTTTTTATAATTTGGGCATTGGACGGACGTTTCCCATCTACACGTTCTGTTGAATCAATAGAATCACTTGAAGAAGAACGACGCCTATTTTATGTAGCTGTCACACGAGCAAAAGATGAATTGGTAATAACATATCCTATTGATGTTTTTGATCGTGAAAGTGGTATGGTCTTAGGTGAACCAAGTCGTTTTTTGCAGGGTATGGATGAGGATATGATTGAACGGTTTGTGGTGATGGAAGAACGATGAAAGTATTTTATTCGGATAGATACACCATTCCTTTACCTGATGGTCATAAATTTCCAATCAGCAAATATCGCTTGATAAAGGATGGTTTGTTGAATCGAGGTGTATTACGTCATGATGAACTATTTGAATGCCCATTGGCAGATGTTTCAACAGTAAAGTTAGCTCATGACTCTGCTTATGTAGATGCTGTCCTTGAGTGTCGCTTAGATCCTAAAATGGTGAGAAAAATTGGTTTCCCACAAACAGAAGCTTTACCATTACGTTCTTTGGCAACTGTCGGGGGGGCATTATGTGCTGCTGATGAAGCATTAGAAACAGGTATTTCCGGTAATCTTGCGGGCGGTACACATCATGCATTTTACGACAGTGGTGAGGGGTTTTGCGTATTTAATGATTTTGCTGTGGTCATTATGAATTTACTATCGCAAAGAAAAGTAAAACGAGTTGCAATTGTTGATTTGGACGTTCATCAAGGCAATGGCAATGCGGCAATGTTAGCAGCGTTGGATAATGTTTTTGTATTTTCTATGCATGGCGCAAACAATTATCCATTTATTAAAGTACCTTCCACTCTTGATATTGATTTACCTGATAATGCAGATGATGAAATGGTTTTATCGCTTTTATATGACAATTTTAAACATATTCTGGCTTTTGAACCGGATATAATTCTATATCAGCATGGTTCTGATATGCTCAAAGAAGATGCTTTTGGCAGATTATCAATGTCATTGAGCGGTTTAGCTCAACGAGACAGATTTGTTATGAGTGAATCAAAGCAAAGAGGAATCCCTGTTTCATTAGGACAGGGAGGGGGATATGCCAAGCCGATAGAAATTACGGTAGAAGCGCATATCCAGACCTACTCAATCTTGAAAGATGTTTATGAAATTGATTAAGTTCTTTGGCATGCTGTTTCTTGCAGTATATGCTTATTCACAATCTCATATTTCAGCGATTTCCCAAACAGCAGAGCCGATACTCTTGCATTATGCCGACAGTCTTATTGGACGCGAGACTTTATCAGGTGTTGAGCGTGAACTCGTTGGAAATGTACATCTTAGACAAGGCAATGTCTATGTTTGGTGTGATAATGCCATACAATATTTGACTGAAAACAGGGCTGTCTTAATCGGTAATGTGAAAATCGTTCAAGGGACGGTAACAATGACAGGTCCTCGAGCTGATTATAATGGAAATTTGAAACTTGCATTTGGCACTCAGGGTGTAAAAATAGTGGACCGTACAACTGTTCTCACAGCAGATCAAGGTATTTATTCTATGAAAAACTACATTGCAGAATTTTATAGCAATGTACGATTAGAAGACGATACGGTCACGATAACCGCTGATACAATACAATATGAGCGACGTACCAGAAATAGTTTTGCACAAGGAAAAGTGATTGTTAAAGGTAAGCAGTCAAATGTCTTACTTGCTGGTGATTCAGCGTTTCATTATCCGGCACAACACTATTCATTAATCAAAGGTAAGCCATTTTTATTGAAAGTAGATACAATAGTAACAGCAAATAGAGATTCTTTAATGTACCGAACAAAAGATTCGCTTCTAGCTATACCAATACTACGATACGACAGTTCTATGGTCGTTGCAGAAAAATTAGAAGCGTTTCGCCAATATAAAGACACATATATTGCACATGACAGCGTGGAAATGATACGTGGAGAGTTAAGGATGAAATCTCAATTGGCAATTTTTGACAATCTAAACGAAAGAATTTCATTGTATAAATCTCCGGTAGTATGGAACGATTCTACGCAAATAGTAGCGGACTCAATCATTGTTTCGATGAAAAATAAGCATCTCCATCAAATCCAAGCATTTGGTAATGCTTTTTCGTCATCGCGTGACGATACGCTCTATACATCGCGTATCAATCAACTCAGCGGTCACTATATCAGAGTCAATGTAGAAGATGATAGTGTTCGTACAATATTCAGTCGAGGAGATGCAAAAAGTTTATACTATATGGAAACGGATAATCAACCAGATGGAGCGGCTCGAAACAGTGCAGACAGTATTCGTATTGAAGTTGAGAACAATAAACCGGAAATCATACATTGGTTAGGAGCCGTTGTCGGAGATGTATATCCTGAAATAGTTATCGCTGATAAAGAAAAAGAGTATGCATTGCCCGGTTTTAAACGCAGAGAAGACAAACCGAAGAAGGATCGTTTACTAATTCGCTTGTTCTCTCGTCAAAGAGATATTCATTTTAACAAGGATGGTCAAAGTGATCGTGTCGAAGAGCACACTAAGTAATATCTGGAAAATCGTAGCATCATTTGCCATTTGTAGCTTATGTGGATGCGGCATAGCCCAAGAGCATTATGATGCTGCAATAAAAAGTCGTGATTCTCTCAAAGTTGTTGTCAATGACTTTATGATAAAACACACACGTTTGACACAGCAAAACAATGAAAAAGAATCAACTCTTATTCAAACTCGCTCTGACCTTGAGAAATTACAAGGCGAACATGCAGAACTTATGAATCGTTATCAGCAATTATCTACAAATTCTTTGGAAGATAATGCGAATTTGAATGCACAATTGGAAGAAGTGCGTAAAGATTTAATGTTGCGTGAAAAAAAAGTAAAATTATTGGAAAAAAAGATAAAAGAACGTGACTCAATTATGATAACGTTACGAGATAAAATACAAAAAGCACTTATAGGACTGAATAATAATGGTTTGGAAGTCAATATCAAAGATGGAAAAGTATATGTATCATTATCAAATAAATTACTTTTCAAATCAGGGAGTACAGATATTGATAAAAAAGGACAAGAAGCATTATTATTCATTGCGGGTGTATTAAATACTCAAGATGATATAACAATTACAATTGAAGGTCATACAGACAATCAACAAGTGCGAGTAAATCAGCGTTTTTCAGATAATTGGGATTTGAGTGTTTTGCGCTCTACAGAAGTTGCGCGATTTTTAACCACACTTGGTGGCGTAGATTCAAAGAGAATCATTGCTGCCGGCAGAAGTGAGTATTTTCCCGCAATAACAGGTGATAATAATGAGGCACGTGCAGCAAACAGACGAACAGAAATAATTATAACTCCGCGTTTAGACGCTATAATGGAAGCAATTAAATAATAAGGATTTACATATGACTATCAGACCAAGATTCCCTGACCAAGATTATATATTTTTAGTGAAAAGCCCTCATAGACCCGGTTCACTCGGTTTTTTACTTTCTGTACTCGGTGCCGAAGGTGCATTAGTTGGCGATATAAAGACATTGTTTATCGGTAAAGAAAGTTCTTTCCGTGAAATAACTGTTTCTGTTTTTGATAATGAACATTTAGAAAAAATCAAAAGAGCATTATTGGAAAGAACAAAAGTAGAAATCGTTGAAATTCGGGATATAGTTTTTGAGAGACATAAGGGCGGAAAAATTCGTACATCAAGAGTGAAAAATCTAGATAAACCGGAAGATTTACGATATATTTATACGCCCGGTGTTGCTCGAGTATGCAAAAAGATTCAAGAGGAACCCGAATCAGCATTGATTTATACGAATATCAGTAATAGCGTTGGTATATTTACGAATGGAACGCGAGTTTTAGGACTTGGAGATATTGGTCCTCGCGCAGCCATGCCTGTTATGGAAGGAAAATCAGTACTGTATGATCAATTTGTTGGTATCAGTGCAACACCTATTTTAATAAATACTAAAGATCCTAAAGAATTTGTTGACATAGTTGAAAAAATAGCACCGACATTTGGTGGCATACATTTGGAAGATATTCGCACACCTGATTGTTTTTACATTGAATCGGAGTTAATTCGTCGCTTAGGGCAGCCGGTAATGCACGATGACCAACATGGTACAGCAACAGTTCTTTTGGCTGCCGTTATATCCGCATTACGTTCTACCGGACAGGAAGAAAACTCTCGACTGATTTTTGGTCAATTAGGACTTGGAGCTGCCGGTTTTGGTATTGCTAAATTACTGATTGATTATGGCTTTTCCGTCATTGGTTTTGATCCGAGCGAAGATGCGCGACAGAGATTGATAGAATATGGTGGTAAGGAAGGAACTATTGACTCAATAATGGATCAAGCTAATGTGATTATTGCCACCACGGGGGTTGTTGGTCTGATTACTAAATCAATGGTCAAAAAAGGACAAATAATCCTATCATTGTCTAACCCTGTGCCGGAAATCTTGCCCGATGATGCCTTAGATGCAGGTGCTGCTTATGCTGCCGATGGGCAGAGTGTGAATAATGCTTTGGCATTTCCGGGATTGTTTAAAGCAGCTCTCTCTGTCAAAGCTAAGGAAATATCGAGTCAGATGAAAATTGCGGCAGCACAGGCAATAGCGGATTTGGCACGCCCCGGTGAGCTTGTCCCTAGTATTTTCCATTCAAAAGTTCATGATAAAGTCATTGAAAAAGTCATGGGTTTATTTTAATTATTGAGTATTTAACTTTATCAAAACATGACCTTTCTTAATCCACTTGTTCTTCTTGGTTTAATAGCATCATCAGTGCCATTATTATTGCATTTGTTTTCTATACGGAAATCGAAGCCATTAGAATTTAGTTCACTCCGATTTCTTAAAGAATTGCAAAAAACAAGCATTAGGAAATTTAAAATCAAGAAAATTTTATTGCTCATACTGCGAACATTGATAATAACGTTTATTGTACTTGCTTTTTCACGACCTACAATTCAAACATCGCTTCCGGTATTAGGAACGCATGCTAAAACAAGTGCTGTCATTATTATTGATAATTCTGCAAGTATGAATATCTCTGATGGGAAAGGTAATCGGCTTAACAGAGCAAAGAATATATCTTTATCCATAATAGATGCATTTCGTGAAGGCGATGAGGTTTCGATTATTACTGCCAATACCATTATGGATAATATTCCGGCACCTGTATCAACAAATTTTGCTCTTGTAAAGCAAGAAATTGATAAAATTCAACCAATTCCTAATCGCTTCCCATTACGAAGTGCGCTCTCTCATGCATCTACAATATTGCATCAATCACATAATCTAGTCAAAGAGGTATATATATTGACTGATGCCCAAATTAATATTATTGAAGAAAGTTCTGATTCATTGCTAAATTTCCAAAAGGGGATAGGTATATTTGCTTTACCGTTAGGAAATACTTCTGAAAATATCGGTGAAAATATTTCTGTTGATTCGGTCAGAATACTTACCAACTTCGTACATAAAGATACGCCGGTTGAGGTAGAAGCTTTGATACGCAATGATTCGGATAAAGACATTCAAGGAGTCGTAGTTAGTTGTCATTTTAATAAAAGAAGAGTTGCACAAAAATCAATTGATTTGGCAAAAAAGGAAAAACGAGCTATTACATTTTCTGCGGTTCCCAATAATGATGGAATAATACAAGGGTTCATTGAACTTGAAAATGATATATTTGTGACAGATAATAAAAGATTTTTTTCTATTAATGTACCATCACCTCCAACTGTTGCTATTATCGGTACGCAACAAAATGCCGGATTTACGGATATAGCTTTGCTAACCGGTGAGAAAGCAACACGTTCATTACAAAGATTTCCCCAATTTTTCTCACCAACAGCATCCGTTGCAATTGATTGGGATAATCTTCAAACCGTTATTGTTAC
Organism: Ignavibacteria bacterium UBA2373; assembly: GCA_002344005.1. GTDB lineage: Bacteria > Bacteroidota > Ignavibacteria > Kapaibacteriales > UBA961 > UBA2353. The sequence goes on from DDTD01000082.1 coordinate 66,909, forward strand.
TGACTATATTAGTGATAGAACAACAGAAGCAAGATTAAGACAATTTTTAGAAGAAGGTGGCGGTGTCTTATATTTTACTGATACTAAAAGTACGCAGCAACAGATATCTGCTCAATTACAATCTTTAGGATTTGATGGAGTTGTTGATGTTACAGCACAAAAAAATCAAGCTTTAAATGTTACATTATTTGACCACAAGCACCCACTTTTCAGTGGTATTGTGAAAACAACAAAAGATAAAGCGGTTCTTTCTTTGGGAGAACAAACAATTCAAAAATCCCGCATTATTAATGGAGGAGTACCCATCCTATCTATCACAGAAGGTTCTATTATTGCAGAAAAAAAAGTAGGCAAAGGTAAAATACTCTATTGTGGTGTACCTCCGACATTAGAATGGAGTAATTTGATACAATTACCAATTTTTCCTGCTTTTATCATTAGAAGTGTTCAGTATTTATCCCAAACAGATATAAAAGGACAAACATATATTGTTGATGAAAATATCCTTCTGAGATTACCAAAAAAATTCTCAATGGGTGGTACGTTTACTATCACAGATCCTAACGGAATGGCGCAAAATTATTCTTCTGTGCAATATCCCTCAGGCGCAGTTATTCCCTTTGGTGTTGGTAAACTTCCCGGCGCATACTCAGTCATGACAGATGGTGTTCCTGTGTTGGGGTTTGCAATTAACTCACCATCTCATGAAGGTCGCCTTACATTTATGGAAGCTGAATCTCTTGAAACAACACTCAAAAAATATTGTGACCCCGAGGCATCATTTGCTATTATCAATGAAACCTCTAATATTGCAAAAAATGTAGCAATGGCGCGAACAGGTTCTGAATTATGGAAAGCTTGTCTTGCGTTTGCCATACTTTGTGCCATATTGGAAATGATTGTTGCGAGAACAACAAAGAATGATATGTTGGGAGAAATTACATGAGTGACGTAGGTATTTATCCGCATGAATATAGGCACAATCTTATTCAAGACATAGAACATCTTCGTAAAGAACTTCGTGATTGTTTGGAAGAATGGTTTCATTTAACCCAAGTCAAAAAAAAAGAATTACTCGCGAACTATGATTCCCTTTTCCGTGAGCATGAGATTACTATACAAAAAAAATCTCTTGATTTGTCCATTTTACAGAGAAGAGTTGAATTGTTAATGATAAAGATTAATCGTGGCGAAAAATTGACACAAGAAGTGATTAAATCTATCAATTATTTAGTTGATAAAGAATATGAACGTCTGAATGAACGCATGAACGATATATTTGCAAACCACAATCCACACACTCAAGACAGCAAGGTGTCAGACACTGAAATTCCTAAGCTTTATAGGATTTTAGCAAAAAAACTTCATCCTGATTATAATACAGAAACAGACTATACAAAAAAAATGTGGAAGAGTACACAGAATGCTTATAAAAATAAAGATATAAGAATTCTGCAATCTCTTTATGAAGTAATCATTGGAAAAGAAGAACAAAATCATAATATTAGTGATGTAGAATTATCACTGGAAGCCCTTGAACAACAGAAACGTAATCTTGAATCTAAGTTAGTATATGAAAGAAAAAAACTTCAAAAAATTCTTTCACAAGAGCCATTTACTTTAGAAAAACAACTTAATGATGAAATATGGATTTCTTTCCACAGACTTGAGCTTCAGAAAGAAATTGACAAAATTGATGCTGATTTACAGCTTAGCCAAGAACGCTATAAAAGTATCGTAGGGGAGAAGTATTCATCAGTCCAAGAACAGAATAAAGAAACAATCCTTTTTGAACAAAAATTTTCCGACACAACCTATTTTGGTCAAAGATAAATTATGAAAAAGTTTACAATAGAACAAACAGATGCGCAGCTTTTGGATACAATTGCGGATATTCGTTATCATCTTCATTTTGAAAGAGCTTCTCAACATTTAGTCCGCATTATCATGGAAATAGATAAATGTCACGAAGCTTTTCTGAAGGTAAGCATGCCCGTTTGGATACCCGGCAGTTACAAGGTTCGTGATATGAATCAGCATCAAGGTAATGTTATATGCAAAGATCTTGCCGGTAATAAACTTCCTATGAAATGGTTAACCAAAAACACTCTTGAAATCAATACAACATCAACTAATTCTGTCATCATCGAATATGTTTATTTTGCAAACGATCTTGGTGTTAGGACTTCGCATATCAATAGACATCATGCGTTTTTAGTACCTGCTGCATGCTTAATGTTTGTTGAAAATCGTGAAGAAGAAATTCATCACGTATATTTCTATCATGACCAATCGCAATGGAAAAATCTCACGACATCGTTATCGCCTGTAAAGCCAAACTTAGAGGACAATAATCCAATAATATGTGGTGCTTTATCATATCACATACTAGCTGATTCACCAATAGAAATTGGCAATCATAAAAAGACGATATTTATTCATCATGATAAAATTCATGAAGTTGCAATTATTTCGCATTATGATTGTGATATTAATCGCCTTACAGATGATATTAAAAAAATCGTAGAATCTCAACATAAATTTTGGGGTGAATTGCCGTATGATCGCTATACCTTTATGTTATTGGTTGCAGATGGTCAAAGAGGTGGATTAGAACATTTACGTTGTAATGTCAGCGCAGCCGATCCGCAAATGTTTTCTGATATTACATATTACCAATCCGTACTTGGTTTATTAAGTCATGAATTCTTCCATACTTGGAACATCAAGCGCATAAGACCGATTGAGTATGGACCTTTCAATTATCATGAAGAGAACTATTCTTCGATGCTTTGGCTTGCTGAAGGTGCTACATCGTATTATGATGATGTTCTTTTATATAGAGCAGGTTTGATAACACAAGAAGAATTTCTAAGTATAGGTCTATCATCAAATCTCCGTATGTTAGACAATGTACAGGGGCGATTTGTTATGTCAGTGAAAGACAGCAGTTATCTAGCTTGGATTAAGTTATATTCGATGAGTCCTGATGCAAATAATAGATTCCCATCGTATTATTTAAAAGGTGGAGTAATATTTTTACTGCTTGATTTACATATCTTTAGCAAGACTGAAGGGCAAAAAAGCACCGATGATGTTATGCGTGAGCTCTGGCGAATGTATAAATCCAATCCTGAAAATGGAATCACAGAAGAACAGTTTTTAGAAGCTATAAAATCCTCTACCGGTTTAGATTGTTCCGATGTGTTACTCTCATGGCTCAATGGTACAGATGAACTTCCTTATAATACCTATCTGAATACAATTGGTTTACAATGGAATGAACTGAGCGATATGAGTGTCAAAATCTATGGTACTGCATTAGAAAACGATATATGGCTTGGCATGTCTTTCAAAGATAATAACCAGGGCGTAGTGATAACTTTTGTGGAAGATGATAGTCCAGCAGCTTTGGCAGGATTCGGTATTGATGATATAATTAAGCAAGTGAATGGAGAAATTGTGACATCGGTGACTCAGTGTTTTGAATTGATACGAAAACATCATTCCCAAGCTGAGACAGTAAAGATAGATGCCATGTGTGATGGGATTAATTATTCAGTTGAAATCGCACCCAAAATACGCATTTACAATAACTTACAACAACTACCTAATATTACGGTGACGCAACAAGAAATGTTTACTCAATGGTTGAATCGTTAAGTTATGTTTTTCAAACAAGTTATAGTTTGTTGGTTTACAATTGCTGTATTATCATCGTGTGAGCAGCATGTCAATACAACGGTAAAAAAAAGGACTGTTCAAGAAGAATTACCTGACCACACAAGTTGGAATATTCGTGTGACATTTATGGATTCTTCAAGAGTCAAAGCAATGCTTTCAGCAAAGAGAGCACGCGTATTCGAACAAAGAAAAGAAACATTATTAGACACCAATGTGAAGGTTGTATTTAATAATGCTATGTCTAAGCAATTAGCAGTTCTGACTTCTGATAGCGCACGTATAGATGACAGAACGAGAAATATGTTCGCATCGGGTCATGTGTATGTAGTTTCTGATAGTACACAGACATCGTTAGCAACTCCTAACTTGATGTGGGATCATGACAAACAACAGTTGTTTACTCAAGATAAAGTTCATATCAGAACACCGACGGAAACTATTGATGGTACAGGGTTTATCTCTGATCAATTCCTAAAAAACTATCGCATATTTAAAGTGAGTGGTGTGTCAAGGTCGCAGTAAATGTTACAATAATTGCACCATGAAGCCAAAAGTGAGAGCAGTATCGCCGGATAAGCGCCCAAGACGAGTAATGCTTTCATAACTATATGCAAAGGAAGATGTTATGGCTATACTTTGAGAGACAGGAATTTCAAATCTTGTATTACTTCTCCAGCGAAAATCATTAGAAAAATCAGATAATGATGGTTGATAAAACATCTCTGTACTTAAGATTAACTTTTTCTCAATAATTGATTGACGACCTTTGATTCTCAATGAAATGCGGTTACTGCTTAACTCTTCACTCGATTCAAACGTCGTTCTATCAAGTAAACAAACAACACTGCCTGTCCAATGCGAACTTATGGTATTCGAAAAAACATATTTAGGACCTACACCAATTTGGTATCGATGATGTATTCGTCTTAGACGGCTTGATTCATAAGTTCCAAAAAGTAAGACTGAGGAATTTTCGTATGTATCAATCCCCATATTGATATTGCACAACAGGTCATTTTCTGTTACTAACTTTGCCTGTTCTCCATAAACATAGAGTGCTTGTAGTTCAACGTCATACATTTCATTACGTACCGAGGAACTAAAGGTGTTCCGCAAAAGTACTCTTTGAACATTGCCAAATTGCGCTGTTCCATCACTTGCAATCCGCGCATTAATTACAGTTGAATCTATTATAGCTTTAGTTTCATTAAGAAAACCAAAGCTCAGCAATAAAACGAGTATTGTTATGTATGAGATAACTTTGTGCATAATGTATAATCTATCGTAGCACTACCCTGCTAAAAATAAACAAAGATGAGTAGGGGAGTGAGAAAAAAAAAGCCGCTGCATGACATTATGCAACGGCTTGTGAACTCATTAAAAAGAAGCAACTTATTGCACAGAGGTAACCGCTTTTGTAGAGAATTTTTTGCTTAGTTCATACAGACCAAATAAAACACCTGTAAAGAATAGGTCTCCAATAACGCCATTCGCAAAGAAACTGCCGAAAACTAATTGAGAAGAATTAACAAACTGAAAACTATCAGTTGTATAGAATGGCAATGCAGCAGCATAACACAAGAATAAACCTTCTAATGTCATTGGATACATTGCACCACCGAGCCATACTGCAAAGTTTGTTACCAAGAAAAAGAATAATGAGCCAATGAAACTCATAGCTAATGGCTTCGTGAAAGATGTAGAATTTCGTAAAGACAAACCGAGTACCGATACCGCAAGGATACATACATACACAACAAGTTGTGAAGAATGAAACCCAAGGAAAATGTCACTCAGAATCATTATCAAAAGCGGGAGTGCCATGGCAAGTTTGGTATTTGTAATACGAGCACCTGCAAAAAGCGCCACCGCCATCACGGCAGTCATATTCGGTGGATGTGGTAACAAACGACTTGCAATTGCAACAATAGCCATAAGTACAATTGCTATATAGTTATTCGAGTTCATAGTTAAAAAACATAGTGTGAATGAAACAAAGAGAGGAGACTATATCTCCTCAACTTTACATAATGCAAATTATCTTACCTTTGAATATATATCAATTTATGATACAAGTTCAATAGATTCTTGTAGATACGGATCATTAACAGCAACAATATTTGTCTTACGTGCCTGAGCTACAAAGGTAAACAACAATCCACCAAACAATAACAATGCAGGTCCGAACTCAGATCCATTCATTGAAAAATGAGGATTGAATACCGGTAATACTACCCAACACAAATCTAAAAAGTTTGCTATTAGTATGATTATACCTGCAATCACAAGTACATTTCCCTTTCTTTTGAAATCCTGACGAATCAAAACAAAGAACGGAACGACAAAGTGAAGAACTAATGAAGTCCATGCCAAGATTTCCCATCCGCCATGTGTTCTGTGGATAAAGAATTCAGTTTCTTCAGGAATATTGCTATACCATATCAACATATACTGACAGAATGCGATGTATGCCCAAAACACAGTAAAAGCAAACATTAACTTACCAATATCGTGAAAATGTTCAACTGTTACGAAACCTTTGAGATGTCCGGCTTTGTGTAACATAACAACAACAATTGCTATCATTGACAAAGCTGATACCCAGTTACCTGCAAAATAATAAACACCAAACATTGTACTGAACCATGTTGGCGACAAAGACATAAGTAAATCAAAGCCAGCAAATGTAATTGTCAATGCATAGAAAATCAAAAATGGAGCCGCTATTTTGTAATTCCGTTTGGTTGTGGAGTAATCTGTTGAATTATCTTGAGCTATAGAACCTTTGATGATATACAGATAAAATAGCACCCAAACACAAACATATAAACCAATACGAGCTAAGAAGAATGTATTATTAAGGAATGCATGTTTTGTATGAACTACGTGTATTTGGTGTTCTGCTAATTTAAGACCATTCGCAGACCATGTTTCCGGATTCGACCATGGAAACAATTCACCGGAAAATAAACCAAGAATGACAGGTATAAATCCAAGAATAATGATGGGAACATAACCGGAATAGAGTTCAGAAATACGGCGAACTGATGTACTCCACCCTGCTCTTACCAAAAATTGTAAACCGGAGAAAAACATCATTGTTATTGTTATACCCAAAACATAGGAAAACCCCAAAGTCCAGACTGCATAAAAATGTTGCATCCCGCCCATAACAACAGCCATTGCAGTCAGAGCAACACCTATGCCCATCATAGCAAATGCGAGTGTTTGTAATTTTCCTGCAACAGGTGAACCTTCTAAATTTAATGATTGCATTATAGTTCTCTCCTTCTTTTATCTTTTTGCTTGCAAACTACGTATATAATGAACAACAGTCCATCTGTCATTCATGTTTAATTTATCACCATAACCGGGCATAATATTTTGTCCGACGCTGATGATATGAAACAGATGAGCATCACTTAATCCCACGGCATGTTCATCAAGTAAACTTGGCGGATTTTGAAATCCTTTTTCTACGACTGTTCCATTACCTTTACCATCATTATTGTGGCAAGGTGCACAAAGAGCCTCAAAGCGATTCTGACCACGAGCTAATACGAAGTCTGTTGGCTGTAAAGGATTTGCACCGATAACCGAATCAGCTCTTTCAAAATCAGGTTTTTCAAGAGGATAAGCAACACCATCTCTAGGCACTGTGTTTGGAATTACAGTTTGGTCAGCTGCCCGATTAGCAAAAAATGTTGAACCAACTTGGGGCTTAGCCTTGAATTGATTGTCCATGTCACTCAGTATTTCAATTGGTGCATCTTCGGAATACCATGTTTTCTTACCCGTTATCACCAAGACAATGAACCCTAGGAGGGCAACGCCAAGAATTATTTTGAAAAATGGGATGTTCTTTTTATGTGTTTTTTCGTTTTCCATATACCCAAATCAATTTGATTAATAATAGTAATTAGACTTGAGCATCAACAACACGAACATCACTTGCATGAAGTTCTGTGAGAAGATGTTTTGCTGTATCTAAAGAGAATCGTTTGTCCGTTGAAAAGATACTCACGACAAAAATATCGTCTTGAGCACGGCGGAATCCTTCATCATGTTGATATTCATTATACCAACGTGGTAGACCGCATAGATACCAGAGACCGCCAAAAGTCGCTAATGCAGTGAGCAAGATTGTTAACTCAAACATAATTGGCAAGCCAAAAAACGCTGAGAAAAAAGGTTTCCCACCTATAGATAATTTGTAATCTACTGCACCTGTCCAGTACATGAGTCCAATTGCTGTCATTAAACCGGTAGCACCGGCACCAAATGAGATATAAGGAAGAATTGTCCTTTTTACACCCATAACTTTGTCTAAACCGTGCACGGGATAAGGGGTAAAAATGTCAAAATCTGTATAACCTGCATCTCGAATTTTCTCCGCTGCATGCATTAACACATTAACATCGGTAAAATTTCCCATAACTGCTTGATTGTTCATTTATTTACCTCTTCCCTATTAATGTTGTTCGTCATGATGATGATGTTTTGGCTGTGATCCCGGCAATACACTCTTAATTTCAGCTATTGCTAACATTGGAACGAATTTCGCAAAAAGCAAGAAAAGTGTTAAGAATATACCAAATGAACCAATAAATATTGAAATCTCTACCCATGTTGGAGAATAATATCCCCAACTTGATGGTAAATAATCGTGGTGCAATGAAGTCGAAATAATTGTAAATCGTTCGAACCACATTCCAATATTTACAAATATTGAGATTATAAACATTAAAGGTACATTACGACGTAATTTTTTGAACCAATACACTTGTGGAGAGATAACATTACAAGAAATCATTATCCAATAAGACCAAGCATAATCACCTGTTGCTCTGTTGATGAATACAAAACGTTCATACGTGTTTCCACTATACCAAGCAATGAAAAACTCCATAGCATAAGCATAACCCACCATCATACCTGTTGCTAAGATAATTTTATTCATATTATCAAGGTGTTTCAAGGTAATGTAATCCTTCAACCCTAAAATCTCTCTTGCAATAATCAAGAGAGTCATAACCATTGCAAAACCTGAAAAAATTGCTCCTGCAACGAAGTATGGAGGAAAAATGGTAGTATGCCAGCCCGGAATAACAGATGTAGCAAAGTCGAAGGAGACGACCGTGTGAACCGACAATACAAGAGGAGTAGAAATACCGGCGAATATCATGTATGCCATTTCATATGTATGCCAGTGACGTGCTGATCCCGTCCAGCCCAATGAGAAAATTGAATATATTTTCGATGCAATCTTACTTTTGACAAAGTTACGAGCAGTGGCAAAATCAGGTACTAAACCTGTAAACCAGAATAACAATGATACGGTTCCGTATGTGTTTACAGCAAATACGTCCCACATAAGTGGCGAGCGGAAATTTACCCACATATTCATTTGGTTCGGGTAAGGCAATAACCAATGAAAGAGCCATTGACGACCAGTATGCATTAATACGAAGGTTAATGCGCAGACTACAGCAAAAATCGTCATAGCTTCCGCTGAACGATTAATTGCAGTTCTCCATTTTTGACGAAATAAAAACAAAATTGCTGAAATAAGCGTACCGGCGTGACCAATACCAATCCAAAATACGAAATTTGTGATGTCCCAGCCCCAAAAGACAGGACTATTTAAACCCCATACACCTACCCCTTCGGCTATTGTATAGGCAATACAGACACCTCCCCAAAGAGCCATCATCAATGTTACTGACAAAGCAGCTAAGAATTTGATGTTGGGTTTGCTTTCAATAATGTCTAATACCTTACGCGTTACGTCATGCAATGTTGGTTTACCTAAGACCAATGGTTCACGCAACGGTTCATCATTAAACGCATCATGGAGTGCTTTCGACTGTGTCGAATCGGCAGATAATGATGCAGATACCGCAGAATTCATGTGCTATAACCTCTTATTCTAATAAATTTCAAATCTTAACAAATGTTTTAACCATGATGACCGTGATTATTTGCCGAAGCAATAACTTCACGATTCCGAACCTTGTACATATAAGCGATTGATGGTCTAACATTAATCTCCTCAAGCACTTTATAATTTTCACGTGTGGAACGAACTTTCATGACATTGCTGTTTGTATCATTCATATCACCAAAGTAAATCGCACCGGCAGGACATGCTTGCTGACATGCTGTTACCATATCGCCATCTTTTACACGCGAATGTCCTTGATCTTTTGCGTGATATTTAGCATGATTAATTCTCTGTACACAGAAGGAGCATTTTTCAATAACCCCTCTGGCACGAATTGTCACATCCGGATTATAAACCAAATCAAGTGGCTGTCTTTCATTTTTATGATAATTAAGCCAATTAAAACGACGTACTTTATACGGGCAATTGTTTGCACAATACTTTGTACCCACACAACGATTATATGTCATTTCATTCAAACCTTCAGGACTATGTGTTGTTGCGGCAACCGGGCAAACATTCTCGCAAGGAGCATTTTCACAGTGCTGACAAAGCATAGGCATATAGTTGACCTCAACATCATCCTTATCTTGATGTGGTTTTGAGTAATAACGATCTAAGCGAATCCATGTCATAATACGACCATTCGCAACTTGTTCGCGACCAATGACAGGAATATTGTTTTCTGCTTGACAAGCTATTGTACATGCATTACAGCCGGTACACGCAGATAAATCAATTGTCATTCCCCAACGATGTCCTTTATATTTCACATCGGACACTATGGACAAAGGTAGTGTAACACTATGTCCCCCACCATGCTCGGTTTTATGATTCTTGGCAAATTCCGTGAGAGTAACTTCATTAATTATTTCTCGATCATCATCAATTGTATGATGTGTTTGTGTCAATGCTAATTTTTTAGAACCATTTGCCTTTTCGATAGTAACAGGTATATAACCATAGCTCTCATCAGCTGAAAGTAGGCGACTGGCATTATCACCATTACCAAGTAAAACTTTTCCTCCTGAAGTTCTGCCCCAACCTAAAGAGATAGATGATATTCCTTCTTGCAAGCCCGGCTGAATATATGCAGGCAACATTACGGAACCTACACCATTTCTTGAAACTTTAAGTAAATCACCTTGTTGAACATCGAGTTCTTTTGCTTTTTTGTCAGTAATACAAACTACATTATCCCATGTCACTTTTGTTATTGGGTCCGGTAGTTCATTAAGCCAGCCATTATTAGCCATTTGACCATCACCCAAAGTATTGGATGGTACTATATAGCAATTTGCTCCTTTGAGATTACTATATCCGGACGTGATTACAGTTGCTAATGCCGTAACGTTTAATGCAATGTCGGGTAATTCTACCGGTTTCATTGTTGGAATAATTCCATCTCGAAGCGCAGTTTCCCACACAGAAGTAGAAGTTATGAGATTTGCTAAATTTCTACGCAGATAGCTGTAATAGTCTGCATCAGTTATTGTCCCGGATTGAACATAGTTGACTATTTGTATAATACTGTCTTGTAATGAGAGAGAGCCATCATTTAGTGGTGCAATCATAGGTTGCTGAATCGAATGCGTGCCATCAAATGTTATTGCATCGCCCCAACATTCGAGGAAATGTGCCGTAGGCACAGTAACCGAGCATATATCTGCTGTCTCATTATGATTAACACCGAGATAAAAACGCTTTTTAACTTTGACTAATGCAGATTTCAAATTTGGATTGCTGTTATATTCCGGATTAATATCACAAAAGATAAGAACTCCGATGCTTCCTGCATTGATATCAGAAATCAATGTATTGATAGCTGATTTTTTTTCACCGCTATTTGGTAATACATTACCTTGATATAAAATTTTACCTAATCCAATATTGCCCAAAGCAGCGTTAATTGCAAGAGTAAGAGCATGAGCAGTGGGTGATAAATGAGCACCTGTAAGAACAATTGCTTTGTCCCCTGCTTTTTGAAGTGCAGTCACAATATATTGTACAACTTCGCTATTCGACGGTTTCAATGCAGCTGTTGCATTCGATATCTCTGGAGATTGTTGGGCAAGTTTCGAATAAATTCCTGCAAGAATTGCTTCATATTCTGATGGAGAAGCCATAAAACGCTTATCAGCTGCTGCACCGGTTAATGAAAGCATTGATTCCACAGCGATCAACTGATTCATTGTTGGATTTTCATGCGTTGGCTTTCTGCCTGCACTGAAATTCATTGTATGATATACTGCATTTTTATCAATACCCAAAAAGTCTGCATCTATACTGATGATTGTTTGAGCTTTTGATAAATCAGGAACTAATTCACCATTTACCCCTATGCCGGCATTGTAAGCAAGTGCTGCTCCATCATTAACATATGAAGGAACAGAAACAAATTTTACACTTGACATTTTCGATTCTATATCGGCAATGAGTGTTGAAAAAGTTACCGATGCGTGCTCATCAATAAGAAATCGAACTTGTTTGCCTGCCGTAATTTCTTGTGCAATATTTTCTCCAATGGAAAGGAGTGCATTTGCTGTTGAAGAATCACCATTATTTACACTGGCTCGTCTAATTCTATCAGGATCATACAAACTAAGTAATTCAGCTTGCATTTCTGCAGAACTGCGACCTCGAGAAGTCGGATGTTTGTCATTACCATCAATTTTTGTCGGTTTACCTTCTGAACTGCGTACTAATAAACCATAAGCAGCATTTTTTCGCTGATATACTGTCGTATAATGTAAAGGTATGCCCGGAGTAAGGTATTCAACCGCCTGAACAGTCGGTACTAATTTATGATCAGGACGACGACATGCTACTGCACCCACAGCCATGGATGCGCTTACTAAAGCCATGAATGTACGTCGGCTAACACCATTTTCAAAAGAAGGCGCATACTCATCACCCGGTTGGAACTCGTTTGAAGAGCGAGTAATCGAACCCTTGATGAAATCTTCACTGTTTTTCCAATACTTTTTCTTTGTAGAGTTATTCATATTGATAATCTTGGTTGTGTACTAAATCAATGATGGCACGAAGAACAATTCTCTGGACCATATCCCGGGTGTTTTGGAACAGGTATTCCAGGAACTTCATTTTTTGGAATTTCTGTTTCCCATTGACCAAATTGAGGTTCAGTCAATGCTTTAACTTGGGCTAATGTTGCTTTGGCATTTGGATCATACTTGCCGGCTTTAACACCTGTAAAAATTCCCGAAATAGGGCGTGCAGGTATGATAAATTCTGTAGGATTACGATGGCAATCAATACACCATCCCATTGATAATGGTTTGTTCTGAGCAACAACGCCCATTTCTTCTACTTTACCATGACATGAAGAACAGTCAATCTGAGCACGGATATGTCTGCTATGATTAAAATGCGCATAATCAGGTAATTTATGAATACGTTGCCATTCTATCGGCTTACCGGTTTCATAACTTTCTCGAACAAGTTTTAACTTAGGACTATCACTTTTCACGAGTGTATGACAATTCATACATGTGCTTGTTGAAGGTACCGGGGAATGTGCGGATGTTTCTACTGATGTATGGCAATAGACACATTTTACGCCGAGCTGCCCCGCATGTATCTTATGTGAAAATGGGACCGGTTGCTGCGGGCGATAGCCAACATCTGTGACTGTATTCCGAAATCCTAAGATTAACAGTACTGCAACGACTCCGGCGACCGGAAGGATAATTTTGACTGTCGTCTTTACCCTTGTATCAAATTCTTTTGTAAACATTTGTATAAACCTGAGATTGATGTTTCAATATTACACTTTTAACTTAGTTTTTCGAATATTAGTCCACACTAATAAACTAAAACCACCGATAACTGACATAAACATTCCAAGCATAAACAATATGCTCCACGAATAACTTTCCCCAATTGCAGCTTCCGGTCCATTAGTAAATGAATCTTTACAATTAGGACACGCTGTTACTGTAATGTCAAACAGCATCGTCATAATGCATATAAGAATCGTATATCCTAAATATTTCTTCATACTTTAGACCTTCTCAAAAATATGATACAGCATAAAATAAACAATGACACCCGTCACCGAAACATACATCCAAATTGGATATGTAATTTTTGCAATTGTTCTATGTTTTTCTACATTCATAAGCAATCCCCGTCGAATTGTTAGTATTGCTAATACAGGTACGAATGCTGCTAAAATTACATGGGTGATAAGTATCCCAAAATAAACATAGCGCCATATACCTTCACCGGAAAATGTTGTGTTATACGAACCTGTATGAATAAACAATAGATATTTATGGAGTAAATAGCATCCAAGGAAAATAATTGAGACCACAAATGCAGCAATCATAATCTTTTTGTGGATTGCGATATTCTTCTTTTTAATTTCTCGAAAGCCTAAAATGAGAAGAATGACTGATATGCTGTTGAGGGTCGCATTTATTGTTGGTAGAATTGTATAATCCATAATCATATATTAATGTAATAAACTATCTAAATGTTGTTCCAATTGATAAACCGCATTTTGATCAAGTCCATCATAAAATCCTCGAACAAATCCTTCTTTGTCAACCAAAACAAGACGCGTGCTATGCAATGATGGCTCCGAAAGATGTCCAACACCAATTTTTTTTGTACTCAGTACTATAAGAGAGTCTAAAGGCATTCGAGCCAATACCCAATTTTTTCCTGAATACCTAGTTTGTTTATAGACTGACAATACTGAATCATTATCATTGATAGGATCTACCGTGATGGAAACAAATTGCATGTCTCTATCTTGAAATTTACGTGCTAATTTTGTAACATTATGATTTACTTTAGGACACACTTCTTCACAAGATGCAAAAAAGAAATTAATAACCCAGTACTTCCCTATCATGTCTTGTGAAGTAAATAGTGTTTTATCACTAATGTCTGCAGTAAAGTTACCGATCTGATTAAAACGCTCTAAGCGAGAAAGCATAACTTCCTCTTTTGTAGTACATCCAAGTAAGAAAATACTACAGAAGCACACACACAATTGCAAAAATGTCAAAGAACGAAGTATCACAACAAATAAATTAGATATTAATAAAAACTCTCAAGTGCCGTAAATGCAAAAACCATAACTGAAAATAAGAAGAGAGGTATCCCAATAAATAATCTAATAAATTTATGATCGAATTTTATGTGCATAAAGATATAAACAACCATCGCCGCTTTCATAAAGGCAATAAGCAAACCAATGCCTATATGTAATTTATTACCATAGTCTCCCCAACTTGCAGGTATCCAATCTAATGCAGCTACAACTGTCAAAAAAGTGAAAATGAGTAACCACATAATGACCTTGATATAATCTTTTTGATGGTCATGTGCATCATCATGATGATGAGTTGAAGCCATAATGTATCTCCTATTCGATTAGTTAATGTGCCGGAAAAATGAGATATAAAATCGGGAACAAGAAAATCCAGACCAAGTCAACGAAGTGCCAGTAAAGACCTAATGCCTCTACCTTAACAGGATGATTATATCCACCCTTCGTGAAGGATTTAAAAAACATAAATACCATTGGAATTAAGCCGGCAACAACGTGAATAGCATGGAAGCCGGTCATGAGAAAATAGAATGCAAAAAATACATTCGTACTCGGATTAATACCAGGTAAAAGTGCGTCAGGATTCGGAGGAACACCATTACGTAAGTGCATAATCTCGTGTTCATCAAGAACATGATGAAACTTACCACTATATTCTACTGTCTTCACCACTAAAAATATTAAACCACAAAGTATAGTAAGCCCCATAAATAAACGGAATAGCTTTACATTACCTTTTTGAAGCTGTAATATAGACAATGCCATGGTTAATGAGCTTCCGATGAGTACTACAGTATTCACAAGCGCAAGCCATTTATTGAGTTCAGCCGCAGAGGCAGAGAAGACATCCAAATTACTGTTACGTAAGACGATGAATGCTCCGAAAAAACCACTGAAAAACATTATTTCCGATGCAAGAAAGCCCCACATAGCTAATTTACCGTGAGGTACTCCTGTTACCGGTTCATGTGATAATGATAAGCCTGACATAGAATAAATAAATTCGTTAAAAATTATTGTTTGTCTAAAAACATAACCATGATGACGCCGGATAAGTAAGCATACGATGACAATAGTGCATTGCGTGCTTTATCATGCGTTCTATCATTGAAAAATTTGATTGAAAAATAAAGAAATACCAATCCGAGAATAAAGGATGAAGCACCATAAATATACCCAGTTGCTTGAGTTATCGTAAGCATTGGCGCTATAAGTGACAGCATCAAGCAATAGATTATCATCTGAGTCGCAACGGATGTACCGTTTGCATCTTGAACTGCTGTCATCTTAAACCCACCTCGCTGATAATCTTGTTTATACATCCATGACAAAGCAAGAAAGTGGGGTAATTGCCAAAGAAATAATATACCGAAGAGAACGATTGCTGTTCCGTCAATGCTACTGGTAACTGCTGTATATCCACCCAAAGGAGGCAAAGCACCGGGAATAGCACCAATAAAAAGCGAAAGTGTCGTTACACGCTTTAAGGGTGTATAAAGAAATACATACGAAACTATCGTTGCAATAGCAAGACACATTGTCAGTATATTGATATTACTGAGAACAATAATCCCAGACAAACAGAGTACAATTCCTAATACAAGCACTGTTCTTAGCTGAACAATTCCTGTTACTGTACCTCGATTTATCGTGCGTTTCATCAATTTGTCAAAGTCCTTCTCAATATAATTATTGAGCATACAACTGCCTGCACAAGTCAATACTGTTCCTAAAACGGTAAACAAAAAATGCAAAATTTGCTCACCTAATGACTGTATTGTCACAAAATTTGGTATTGCAAGAAAATATCCTGCGGTTGTTGTGAGTACCACCATCCGTGTTATACCGGGTTTAGTCAAGTGATACAAAGCACGTATTTTGTCCGTATTTGACGCAATAGTACTTGACTCACTGTCTATAAGTATTTCACCAGATGTATTTGTTGTTCTCACGTTGAGTGTCTATAAGTATTAATGTGCTTTGAACATACTTTCGTCAACAATTTCCCCCTCAACTTCAGAAGGAATATCTTGCTTTGTTTGCGGCGCATAATCTTCTTTTGCCCCGGGCATTGAATATTCGTACGGTCCTCTATACACACGAATATCTTCTGTGAAGTTACCATGTGGAGGAGGTGTAGGTGCTGACCATTCTAATGTATTTGCGTTCCATGGATTATCCGGCGCTTTTTTTCCAAACTTAATTGTCCAAAGAATATTCACTACTAGTATTAGCTGTGAAAAACCAAGCAATCCTGCAGCTATAGTTATGAACTCATTCATTGGTTGAAATGGTTTCAAAAAGTCGTAAATATATGGATCATAAATACGACGCATGTGACCTCCCACACCCAAGATGTGCATTGGGAAGAAAGTCAAATTAAAAAATATAAATGACCAATAAAAGTGCTTACGTCCCAAGTTTTCATTGAGCATTTTTCCAAACATCTTTGGAAACCAATAATAGATTCCGGCAAAGATTCCAAAAAGAGCACCTCCGAAGAGAACATAATGAATGTGTGCGACGATAAAATATGTATCATGTATATAAATATCAATTGGAGCAGAAGCCATAAACACACCGGACAAACCACCAACAATAAACGTTGCTATAAATGCAAGTGCATTCATACTTGCTGCTGTGAAGTGGATATTACCGCGCCAAATTGTCCCAAGCCAATTAAATATCTTGATCGCTGATGGAACTGCAATAACGATGGTTGATAACATGAACGTTGTACCTAATAGTGGATTCATTCCCGATTGAAACATGTGGTGCCCCCACACAATAAACCCAAGAAATGCAATAGCCATGAGAGCAAAAATCATCGCTTTATAGCCGTAAAGCGGCTTGCGGGCAAATGTTGCAAGTACATCAGAAACAATACCCATCGGCGTTAGAATCATGATATACACAGCAGGGTGAGAATAGAACCAGAATAAATGCTGAAACAATACAGCTTGTCCCCCACCAACAAATTTTTTCGTCGTGACAAGATTATCAGGTATAAAGAAACTAGAACCGAGGAATTGGTCAAAAAATTGCATGGATAATGCAGCTGCCAAAACTGGAGTTCCAAGCACAATAAGCATTGCTGTAATGAAAAGTGCCCAAACAGTAAGCGGCATTCTGAACAATGTCATACCCGGTGTACGTTTATTCAAAATTGTAGTGATGTAATTTACACCACCCATAATAGATGAAAATCCAATGAGAAAGACTCCAATGAGCCAACAGGTTTGTCCGGGACCATTGATGACAGCTAATGGTGGATAGCTTGTCCAACCGGCAGCAGCCATACCATCAGGAAACCAAAAACCGCCCATTGTTATCATGGCTGCAGGCGGCATAAGCCAGAAGGAAAACATATTTAATTTTGGTAATGCCATATCATCTGTGCCAAGCATGAGAGGAATGCAAAAGTTTCCGAACATACCTACAGCTAACGGGATGATAACCAAAAAAATCATCACAGAACCGTGCATTGTCAATAACTGTGTATAAAATGACGCCTGTATAATCCCATCTGTTACCCATGTTGATGGTAACAAATTTCCGATAATCGGGATTGCTTTTCCTGGATAAGCCAGTTGCCAACGAATAAGTAATGCAAAGAATCCACCTATAAACAAAAAGAAGAGTGCAGAAAACATGAATTGTCTTGCAATCACTTTATGATCTGTCGAAAAGATATACTTTTGTATAAAGGACAATTCATGATGGTCATGTCCATGATGATGCTCATGACCATGACTATCCGCATCGTGGTGGTTATGTGCTACCGCAGATGATGCTGACATTATTTCTTCCTTTTTATGAGTAATTTGTTAAATACTTGATGATAAATAATTTATTGATACCGTATTTTCTGTTTTTATGAACCTTGTGATGTTGTAGTGCTATCTGAAAGAGTTAGTTCTGCTGCTTTTTGTTTTTGCTGAAGTTCAATCATCTTCTTGTTTTTACCATCTAACCATTTATCATAGTCCTGTTGTCCGTACATAAATATTTCGCCACGCATTGCATAGTGATTGCTTCCGCACAATTCTGCACACGCAATTTCATACTTACCGGCTTTCGTTCCATTAAACCATACTTTTATCCACTTTCCGGGTAAAGCATCTTGCTTGACGCGGAAATTAGGCAAGAAAAAACTGTGAAGTACATCAGCCGTCGAAAGATTGACAACTATGTTTTTATTAATGGGTAGGTGTAATTGTGCATTTTCGATAATAATATCATCTTTGCCGTTTACATCGTTTGAATCAATACCAAACAGGTTCATTTTGGACATTTGAAAACGATCTTTTTTACCAAAAATTCCATCTGGTCCAGGATAGCGAATTTGCCAACCAAACTGATATGCTATAACATCAACCTCTACATCAGGCTTAGGAACTTTCATCTGATACTTAGTTTTTGTCCATGCATCTTCTGAAAACAAACCTATCCCAACAAATAAAAATGTGGGTAATATTGTCCATGTAAATTCAACAATATTGCTACCATGGAAGTGGTAAGATTTTTTGTTCGGTCGAGCTCTATACTTGATAATGAATGCAATTAACAAGAAATATGTCAATATGAAAATCAGAACAGATATCCAATATACGAATGTAAACAATCCGTCTAATTGAGCACCGAATGTGCTGACATTTTCAGGGAAGAACGAAAGCATATCTCTGTATGCCCATTCAAACCAACCCTTCATAATACTATCCTTTCAAGCTGTATAAGCAATTGATAAATCTAATTTTAATTAAAGTTCTGCCTCTGTCCAACCCGTAGAACGAGTAGCAGTTTCATCTCTAACTTGTTTCACTTGATCAGCGGTTACATCGTTCGATCCTGTATTACCCCAAGAAGTACGAACATAATTCAAGACATCCGCAATCTCTTGGTCTGAAAGAGCATCTTTCCATGGTGCCATTAGACCTTCATAGGTTGTACCACTACGAACGATTTTTCCTTTAAAACCATGTAAGATTATTTTTGTAGGTTTAACAGGATCTCCGATAAGGAGCTCTGATCCGGCTAAAGGAGGATATGTACCGGGAACACCTTTACCATTGGCTTGATGACAACCGGCACAAATTTTTGTATAAACAGCTGCTCCGGGTCCCCCTGCTGCAACGGCCCCCCCTGCATCTGCATTCGCGACATTTTGTGCATCCGGATCTACCCATTCAGGATCGTCTCCCGGCTCAACAAAGAAACCTTTAATGTTACATCCCGCGAATGTAATCACTGATAAAAAAGCAAGAAAAAGTACTAAGCGAGGCGTAAAATTTCTGTTCATCGGCAAATATTAATCAATGATAAACTGTTTTTTGTGCTGCAAATCTTATCAAAATTACAAGCTATTATGCTTTCTGACAAATTATTCTATCGAGTTTTTACTATTTTTTTTTATTCGCTTCACAAAAAGTGAATCAAGCATAAATGCACAATTTGCAAAAGCTAATATAATCTAATGACTTAGTGAAGTTGTTGTTCAAAACTCCTTCTCTTCTTGTGTGTAAAAACACAAATCAATCATTTGTAAAAAGTCTCAGCTGACGTTCAAAGAACTTACGTAAAAATGTCTGTCTGTGTAATTCACATGGACCATGCTTATGTAATGCTGCCAAATGCTGCTTTGTACCATAACCTTTGTTTTGGTCAAAACCGTAATGAGGGTACTGTTCATGGGCAACATTCTTCATCCAATTATCCCGAAATACTTTTGCCACAATTGATGCCGCTGCAATCGAAAGACATGTTGCATCACCTTGGATAATAGTTGTATATGGCAACGTATCATGAACAAAATGATTACCATCAACCAGAATGTGATGTATAGGAACTTTAAGCGAATCAACTGCTTTTTGCATACACATTAGTGTAGCGTTACGAATATTGACTGTATCAATGATGTCATTTGCGAGTGTTTGGACAGACAGCCCCAACGCTTCGCCGTGTAATAAATGGGATAGTTCAATCCTTTTTTTTTCAGTAACTTGTTTTGAATCATGAATTCCTGAACTATTACTATAGTTAATGGGTAATACTATTGCTGCTGCAACAACAGGTCCGGCCAAGCATCCCCTACCGACTTCATCAACTCCTGCTACGAGGGTATTATTGACCCAGTATTTTTTCTCGTAATCTAGATGAGAGATCATTCAAGGAGTCGCAAAAATTCATGTCGTAATGAAGCATCAGATCGAAGCTCTCCCCTCATAACAGATGTGGTCATAAGTGCTTTTTCTTCAGATTCATTGACTCCACGAGCAATCATACAGTAATGCTTCGACTTAATGATAACCCCAAGTGCTTTCGGCTTCAACAAATCCTCAAGGAAATCAGCGATTTGCTCACCTAACTCCTCTTGTATCTGTCCGCGACGTGCAAACCATTCGACTATACGGTTTAACTTTGAAAGTCCTATGACATATTTATCAGGTAAATATCCTATTGAACATGTCCCACTTATCGTTTGCCAATGATGAGAGCAAACACTCATTACCTTTATGCCCGTGCTGATAACAAGTTCATCAACCTCTTTACGATTCGGGAA
Source organism: Ignavibacteria bacterium UBA2373 (assembly GCA_002344005.1). Taxonomy (GTDB): domain Bacteria; phylum Bacteroidota; class Ignavibacteria; order Kapaibacteriales; family UBA961; genus UBA2353. The sequence goes on from DDTD01000082.1 coordinate 88,179, forward strand.
CACTGTAATCGGTGGTGGTGGTGTGTATCTTCCGATAAAGAGTTCATTTACCCACATTTTAGCAAGTCGTCGAGGCGTTTCTGTACTATTGGGATCTTTTCTGTCAATCCGAAGAATTTCAAAAATTTCACCAAACTTTTGCTCAAGTTTCAATTGCATCTCTTGGCGCTCTTCTTCAGTAAGGGGTTGATTACCATTAGCATCAAATAATCTGCGACGATCTAAATGATGAACAGCAACAGTGCATAATTCCGGCTTTGTTTGTGGAAGTGGTTCTTCATCTAATGGCTTTAATAGCAATGATTTGGACTGTCTCATGACAATACCTCTTCTGCTTTAAAATTGGGTATGTTCACAGGCTCACCGAAATACTCAACAAAATTATTATCCGATTCATAGAGTTTTACACTATGTAATGTACCCATTGGAATTGACTTTTCGAGAATAGACCAAAAGATGACAGCTATATTTTCCGCGGTAGGGATAATTCCTTCAAGGAAAGGAACATCATAGTTAAGATGTTTGTGATCAACTTTATCTATGATTTCTAACTCAATAATATCACGTAATTGTTTTAGGTCAATGACATAACCTGTACTTGGGTCAGGTAGTCCTTTTACGGTTACTTCCAGAACATAATTGTGACCATGTCCATGCAGATTATTGCATTTATCAAAGATGGCATCATTTTTTTCATCGCTGAATGTTGGATTATACAAACGATGTGATGCTGAAAAATGAGACTTTCGTGTAACATAGACCATATAAGGTCCCTTTCAAATAAATAATGAACTCAGATTGCAAATCTAAGCAGACAATGTACTCCCCTTCCATTGCCAATATACAATTCTTTCAAAGTAATGTGCTTTTTAATCGTCATGAGCAAAAATTTAACTCATTACATTAAACACAGACGTAATTTTGTTGTCAAAAACGAAACTTTGTTACTCAATATTGTAAAATCTATCATATGAAAACACTGCTCATTTCTATCATGTTCATTATTCTTCTACCATTGCAAACACCTGCCCAAGACAGCGCGAGTTCAGCAATAGCTATAGTGAATGATGATGTACATACGCATACTCCTACACATTCAGGCAAGATGTTAAGGCGTGACCTCGTGCGCACTATGATTGTTAAAGCAAGCATGAATGTTCAACTGAATGACTTTCAACAGTCTGCATCGGCTGTCATCCGTATTGCTGACCGAGATTCTTTAGCTATGGACATCATGGCTTTTGGAATTCCAGTTGCTAAGCTATATATGAATAAAACAAAGTTTATGTTCATGGATTTATTTAATGGACGGCTGGTTGAAGGACCAGCTACTGCAGCCAACATGGCGAATGTGACAAATATACCTCTCTCTTTTGATGATTTCATCTGTTTATTACGATGCGAATCACCATTCCCGGCATCAGCATATTCTTCAGAAGGCACTACCAAATCAGGAAATGAAGTATTGAGATTTGACAGACCTGATAGCAATAGAGAATTTATCGCTATCAACATACAAGATTCAACTATCAAACAATATCAAAGAAAAGACAAAGATGGCACATTATTAATGAATATAACCTATACCGATGCCATGAATATAGACTCACAATTATTTCCCAAAAAAGCACAAGTCCAGGCACCCGTTTCACAATTCACTATGTCCGTTGAGAACAAAGAAATAATCATTAATAGTATATTAAAAGAGCCTTTTATCTTCAAAATCCCACAAGGAATTGAGAAGCAACAACTCAATTAATGTTCTTGTCCCTTGATGAAAAAGTTTTTTGTGTCTTTGTTTTTTTGGTGTTTGTCGCTACACATTATTCTGGCAGCGAAAGATAATAGTGTGTCCAATATGATAAGTGATACTACCATTAATCTTGGTAAACAACAAGATTCTTCTATCAGTCTCAATATTAACCGACGAGGCAAAAGCGGTCTTGACAGCACGGTTCACTACACTGCCAAAGATTCTGTCGTATTTCGTCTTTCAAAAAAGAAAGTCAGATTGAAAGGCGAAGCAACAATGGACTATCAACAACAAAATCTGCAGTCAGAAGTAATCGAAATAAGTTTTGATAGTGCCTCAATAATGGCTACAGGAGATAAAGATTCATTTGGAAAAATTTATGGAAATCCAATATTCAAGGACAAAGGAGAAACCTTTTCAGGCGAAAAAATTGCTTTTAACTTCAAAACAAAACAAGGCATTATTGCTTTAGGAGAAACAAAAGTCGGTGAAGGTTTTTATTTCGGGTCGAAAATAAAAAAAGTTGATGAGACCACATTATTTGTTGAAAATGGCTGTTATACTGCCTGTGACGATCCTCATCCCCATTATTACTTTGGTTCACCGGAAATGAAGGTGATTGCAAATGACAGAGTATTCATTGATCCTGTTATTTTATATGTAGAAGATGTACCTGTCTTTATTTTACCTGTTGGTATATATTTTGAAAATAATCGTGGAAGGCGTTCCGGTATTCTTGTTCCACAGCTTCCCCCATCCTATCAAGTAAACCAAGGTTGGATTATTCCTAATATGGGATATTACTGGGCAATCAGCGATTACTTCGACAATAAAACAACAATGACAATTTTTACTAAAGGCGGTGTGGTCTTTAACAATCTTTTCCGTTATAATCTGCGTGATAAATTAAATGGTGACATTACACTATCTTATGGATTAAGAAGAAGTTCACCTGATGCCGACAGAACGGTAGAATGGGGATTGCGTGCGACACATTCGCAGACACTTATTCCGGATGTTTCAAATATCTCAGCGAATATTAATCTGACTTCTACTTCATTCATACGTAATTTTTCAACTAGTTTACAGGATCGTTTACAGCAGCAACTATTTTCTGATGCTCAATATTCTTATCGCTTCCAGAATAATTCTAATTTCGGAATTACGATGCAAGCAAGTCAAAATCTATTGACACGTGAGAATAGAGTCGCACCCAATATTTCTTATTCAATTCCACAAATTTTTCCATTGAAAGGGCTATTGCAGAAATACAAGATTGTTGAATCAAGTCACTGGCTTAATGATATTGGCATAACATATTCCGTTAATGCAAACTACTCACGTAGTCTGACACGGCTTATTACACCCATTACCGGTGAGAACAGAAGTGACACCTCATTAAGAGTAGGTGAAACTTTTATGACTATATCCCATGCGCCAACGATCAGTATTTCACCCAAACTTGGTTTTTTCTCCGTCACTCCATCTATTTCTTATCAAGAACGCTGGTTCTTTCGTTCGATTAATCGCCGCTTCAATGAACAAAATACATTTGTTGAAGATACCACGTATAGTCTTGCACCTTTGCGTGAATTTCTTTACTCTTTTAACCTTAATGTAACAACAACATTATATGGAATAATGAAGCCTCGTTTGTGGGGGATTAATGCACTACGACATACATTTCGACCATCCCTCACACTATCATATCAACCCGGTTTTGATGAAAATTCAACTTCTTACTTTAGTTCATATACCGATACAACAGTACAATCAGATGGTACAAGAAGAAATGTAATATATTCTAAATATGCATTAGATGGTGGTATTGGTATTACAAGGGCTTCACAAAGAATCAATTATACATTTACTAACAGTATAGAAGCCAAAATTGCACAAGCACATGATACAATTCCTGATAAAAATTTGGAACTTTTACGATTTGATATTAGTGGTAATTATGATTTTCTTGCTGACTCTTTACAATTTTCTGACATAAATATTAATTTTCGCACTCCTGCATTATCATTCATAAATTTTAATGGTTCTGCTTCATTTACCTTATATGATCAAATCGTTATCAACAATTCACCTCGAAGAATTAATAGTTTTCTAGCTTCATCGCGTGGTACAGCATTAAGATTAACAAGTATTTCCGGTAATTTTTCTTTTTCTTTTTCATCACAGGGTTTAAAGGCTGGCGAATTTGCTGTTATTTCCGATACAGCACAAAAAGATAGCAGCGAAATTTCTTTGGGCTCACGTTTTACTGCGCGTAATACTGAAGAAGCACAATCTGATATTTACGGTGATTCGTCCCCGGGCTACACTCGTTTCGCTGTTCCTTGGAGTGTAGATTTTTCATTTTCTGCACGCTATGATGAGCCATTCCTAAGTCGTATTACACGTACACTGACAACAAATGTTAATGCATCATGCAATATCACTAAAACATGGAGAATTAGTACAAATCTTAACTATGATTTACTCAATAGATCTTTGTTAGCTCCTCAATTCATTATCAGTAAATTAGTTCATTGTTGGGCAATCAATTTAAGCTGGACACCAACCGGTTTTAACCGTGGTTATTTCCTTACTTTTACGAATAATGCAACCCAATTACGTGATATGAGACTTGAATTTAGAGACTTACCGGCATTCAGATAATGGATAACAAATGACAAAAGGCATCAATGTGAATCCGAATAATCATTATCTTTGTACTATCAACTATGTATTACATGGGGTTTAAGGGTTATGAATCAACATTATGTTGACAGATTAATGTCACTTATGACAATGCCTGATAAGGAACGTCGCTCTATTGATGCGAAAATCTTATGGGATGATGTCGTTCTGACACAACAAGTACCTATTGTGCAAAACAACAAGGCATATTTTCTTCATTATGGCGATGTTAATCAAGTACTTATAGCAGGTGATTGGACTTTTTGGCAACCGGCTATTGTCTTAGAACGCATACAGGACACAAATCTTTTTTATGCAATTCATGAGTTTCCCGACACAGCCAGACTTCAATACAAAACAATTATCAATGGTAATTGGATTTTGGACCCTGCAAACCGTCGTACTTCCATTGAGGGATTCGGTATGAACTCGGAATTTTGGATGCCGCGCTACAAAGATGAGTCCTATCAATCAATCAGTGATGATGTTCATCGTGGTCAGATAAGCCGTCATTCATTGTATAGTAATCACATGAAGCAACAACGTGACGTATTCTGCTATCTTCCGCCTCATTATCAACATAAAACAGACATCCCATTGCTGCTGATTCAAGATGGTGGTGAAGCAATTTCGATTGGTCATTTTAATACAGTACTTGATAATCTCATATCACAGAATATCATACAACCATGTGCTGCCGTATTTGTACCTCCTATTGATCGAATGTTTGAATATCCTGAAAGTAATGCATATCCACGTTTCATTGCAGAAGAAGTAATGCCTTTTGCACGCAGTTTTTTCGCTTCTCAACAATGTTCACTAAGTAATAAACCGTATAACACAGCAATTACGGGTGCTTCATTAGGTGGCTTGGTCTGTACAAAAATCGCTCTGCATTATCCGGAAATATTTGGTGTTTGTATTCCCCAATCCCCTTCTTATTGGTGGAATCACGGTGATATTTATAATGCTAAAGAATTACGTAATGCAAATAAAATAAAATTTATTCTTCAAACAGGTACTATCTGTGATGCACGCCAATTAACATTGAGGATGATGCGTATATTACAGAATTTGGGTGCTCATGTCGAATACCAAGAATATCATCAAGGGCATACTTGGGGCAATTGGCGTTCTAATTTTGCTTATGCCATAAAGTCATGGCTTTCTGATAATGTACGTACAAATAAAGCTGCTTAAATTTATATATTATTTAATTTAGAAAAGGTATAAAAATTATGAATACAAAACCAACTGTTTTATGTATTGTCGGTGCATTATTCGGCAGACCATTCATGTTAGAAGCAAAGCGTCTTGGTTGGAATGTCCATTTATTAACCGAAGAACGCTATCTCAAAGAAGCATGGCCACGTGATCAAATTGATGAAATTTTTGCTGTTCCCGATTTATTCGATGAAAAAGTTGTCCGTAATGTTGTCTGCTATCTTTCACGAAAAACGGTCTATGATCGCATTGTGGGTCTGGGAGAATTTGATATTGAAGTTGCTGCATCATTAAGAGAACACACTCGAATACCCGGTATGGGAGAAACAACATCACGTTATTTTCGTGATAAATTAGCCATGCGTTTGAAAACTGAAGAAGATGGTATTAAAGTACCGGCATTTACCCGAATTCTTCATCATTCTCAAGTTGCTGACTTTATGAATACTATTGAAGCTCCTTGGGTATTAAAACCACGTATGGGTGCTTCCTCCGCTAAAGTACAAAAAATGTTCCATGCAGAAGAGGTATGGAAAAAAATTGAAGAACTTGGTGATAAACAATCAAGTTTTTTGCTTGAAAAATATATCCCCGGTGATGTATATCATGTGGACAGTTTAGTGTCGGAAAGAAAAGTAGTCTATGCGTCTTGCTCAAAATATGGGACCTCGATGTTAGACATTAATACAACGGGCGGTATTTTCACATCCCGTCAACTTGAAAAAGGCAGTGAGGACGAAGTAGCATTGCAAAAAATAAATCAAGATGTAACCAAATCACTTGGGCTTTTACGTGGTACAATGCACAATGAGTATATAAAAAGCAAAGAAACAGGTGAATTTTATTTCCTAGAAGCAAGCGCTCGCGTAGGCGGAGCAAGAATACCTGATATTATTTATCATGCATCCGGCTTGTGTCTATGGCATGAATGGGCAAAAATCGAATTAGCCGAAAAAGGTTCAAAATATAAATTGCCAAAAATGCGAAATGAATACGGTGGAGGGATATTTACTTTGGCACGACAAGAAGAACCAAGTTTAGATCCATACGATGATCCCGAAGTACGTTGGAAACAAAAGAAAAAACATTTTGCGGGTTTAACGATTTCTTCACCCGATCCGAAAAGAGTAGAAGAATTATTAATGAATTATTATCCGCGTTTTGCACGGGATTTTATGGCGCATGTACCCATACCCCAATAATGTAAAGAGTTGAGTATTTTAATTAGCGGTGAGTAGTTGTTAAAGCTAATCGCCGCTTTTTTTTGTTTATACGGTAATTCTGTAATAAAAGCGTAACCAGATTTGGAGATAACTCTGCATTCAAAAACGGGATTGTACCTTGAAATGAGAATGAATTGCCTGCCGTAGAAACTGTGACATGTGAGAACCCCGCCCAACGTTCGATAAAAGACTGTTCATGTGATAATACCTGAATTTTAGAATATGGTATAGCCATTTGTGTAATTGTCCATACACCTGTACGAATAAAAATATAGCCGTCTGTTAAGGTAAACCCCTTTGTTGATAATCGAAATTTTTCAATAGCAAGAATCATAATAAACAATAAAGCTGCAGCAATATAAAAATATGGTGTAAGAAAAATACCCATAATAATAAGAGGAAAAACACCAAGCAGCGAATCACGGATAATGCAATAATAATATGCTTTTTTTGAAAAAATTGAAGTATAGATCTCCGGAAATTGAAGTGAAAACAGTGTTTCGATACATTCAATAGTCTTTTGTTTTCTCATGACAGGAAATAATGTCTCAGCCGTTTTTGCACCATTTTCTGCACTACCTGCTGTTTGAACTTCCACATATTCTAATCCAATAATTCTCATAATCGGGTTTGCCCTTCTGGCTATTGATTGCATTTTCCTTGTAGGAATAATAGAATGACGTTTACTGATAAGTCCGGCATCGGTAATAACTGCACGACGTTTGAGGACAATTCTAAAGCCATAATAGCGAGCACAATGTAGTACAATACCACCTATCCACGAGATAATCAATGCGAATAGCAATGATATGACGACAAAGACCCATATATTATCAATTATCCACTCCGTAGCAGAGTTAATTGTTTTATTGGTTTCAATCAACTTACGGAAAATGAAATTATATTGTCCAAATATTCCTGAAGCAAACAATACAATCGGTGATAAACGAGTAAGTCCACCACGAAATAAATCATTATTACTCAAGGCAAAAAATTGTGTATTTTCTTCAGGTGTAACAAATTTTTCATTGACAGGCAATTTATCTGAAGAAATAACAGATTGCAATCCTTCAATCTCATGTCGGATTGCATGAGCTTGCTTAATACCGACATATTCTAATTTACCTTCAGTCTCTTTACCCCCTGCTGTTTGTATTTTGACTGAAGCAATCCGAAATACGCGCATCAATCCATTTTGTACAATATCAACATTTTGAATCCTATCTATCGGAATACTTCTCTTATTCTTAAAAAATAAACCTGAGTGAATAATTATACCATCACCGGATATAAAAAATCGAAAATTAAAGTAATGAATGAGTAATGATGGTAAGAGTAATAATGCTACTAAAAAGTAAATAATTAACTCAAACAAACCTTCTTTGAAATTACGCATTACTAAAAATCCGATTGCTAACTGTGGTAAAATGCGTACTGCCGAGTAAAATATTGTCATCGGATGGAGGCGACGACCTTGTACTTCGTTCATGTATCCTCTTCTTCTGATTTAATAAACGACTTTAGATATGTTCGTAAATGCTCCGCATACTCTGTTTGCAGCCCCGGAATTTTTATTGAATCTCCTGACTGTCCGGCTGTATGAATGATTAAAGATGATAAATTAAAATATCGTTCGATGGGACCTTGATGAATATCTATATGTTGAATTCGTGGATATGGAACCAATACTTCACGTAGAAAAATATATCCTGTCCGAAAACGAATGTCCTCTTTACCAAATGCAAATGAAGAGTTATCATAAACAAATTGAGTACGGACAAAACGAAAAAGTAAATCTACGGAAAATATTATACTGAAACTGATATAAATATATGGCTTTGTAAAAAATAGTAAAATAATTGCAATAACGGCGTAAGCTACAAAATATAATAACAAATGTAAACGCCATACTGTTACTATATGACTATCCAATCTATATCGTTCAGATACAATATCCGTCACAGATTGTATTTGGTCATATATTGCTTCGGTATTTTGCAATCCATCATCAGGCAATGTTGTTTCATTCTGCTCCATATCATACTCTCTCATACAACACAGCTAAGCCCTGCCCCACTCCGATACAAAGTGCAGCTATCCCATAACGATGATTAGTACGGTGTAAATTGCGAAGTAATGCACCGCTGATTCGCGCACCACTCATACCTAGTGGATGTCCAATAGCTATTGCACCTCCATGTATATTTAACTGTTCATCAACTATGGATAATTCTTTTTTACATGCAAGTGCTTGTGCTGCAAAAGCTTCATTAATTTCTACAAGTCCTATATCTTCTATTGTCATACCGGTATTTGCCAATATTCGACGTATAGCATACACAGGTCCAATACCCATATATCGTGGGTCAACGCCCACTGCTGATGATGTAATATAGCGTGCCATTGGCTGTAAGTTAAACTGCTTGACTGCTTTTTCGCTTGCCATCAGCACCATGGCTGCACCATCATTCAGAGATGAAGAATTACCTGCCGTAACACTTCCACCCTTACGAAAAGCCGGGGGTAATGTAGATAACTTTTCTAACGATGTATCCGGACGTATTGTTTCGTCATGTTCAACAAAGGAAATCTCACCTTTTTTACCAATAATGGGCATTTTCACAATTTCTTCCGCTAATATGCCTGAATCTTTCGCTTTGGCTGCTTTTTGATGAGATGCCAGTGCGAAAGCATCTTGCTCTTCTCGTGTAATTCCCCATCGTTCTGCGACATTTTCTGCTGTTTCTCCCATTGTCTCAAGCGGAAAGAGTTTTTCCATTTCCTTGTTAGGATAACGCCAACCTAATGCCGTATCATACGCTGTTAAATTACCAAACATAGCAGCACCCGATACATTTTTGGGTATAGAATATGGAGCGCGTGACATGGACTCTACTCCGCCCGCAATAATCATGTCGGCTTCACCGCTTTTAATTGCTCGCGCTCCTTGAATAATTGCCTCCAAAGATGAAGCACAAAGGCGATTCACCGTCACGCCGGGAACAGTTTCCGGTAAACCGGCAAGTAAAGAGGACATTCGTGCAATATTGCGATTATCTTCACCTGCTTGATTCGCACATCCTACGATAACATCATTAATGTGATGCCCCTCAATGGGGTTTCTCTCAATAATCGCTCCAATGACATAGGAAGCCATATCGTCCGGTCTGATGGATGATAATGAACCGCCATATTTCCCCACAGGAGTACGTACCGTATCTATAATATAGACATTTTCCATAATGTTTCTCACAAGTTAATTATTGTAATGCTGACAAATTTGTCTCGACTTTTTGTAAACTGTCTTTGATGGATGCTAATTTCTCTTTTTCGGCAATAATCACATTTTCCGGTGCTTTAGCAATAAACCCTTCATTCGATAATTTTTTCTCAATAGAAATAATAAGTCCCGCAAGACGCGCTTTTTCTTTTTCTAATTTCTCAATTTCTTTATGTACATCAATTGCAGCATCTGCTTGAATAAAGATTTCTACACCTTTAATTACTGATGAAATACACTTCTGAGGATTTTCAGAATCTTTAGTTAAAAATTCTAAGGTTTCGCATTTAGCAAGTGATGAAATAATTGTTAATTGTGCATCAAAAAAATCAGAGGACAAATCTTCGGATAAACGGATAAAGACCGGAATTTTCTTGGATGGAGGAATGTGAGCATTAGCACGCATACTGCGAATCTCTTCAACTATTTCTTGTAATGAAGAAAACATTGCAACATTACTTGTCAATAAAGATGAATCATGATGTTTCAGAATCTGTACACTTAAACTATCATTGTCAGGTGAAGAAAATAATCCATGCCACAACTCTTCCGTAATAAAAGGCATAACGGGATGCAACAATGTAATCATTCCTTCAAAAATTTGCAGTGCAAAACACACTAATTCTTGTTTTTGCTCATTGCTCTGAAGTGCATTATATTGTATTTTGAATATCTCGACATACCAATCACAGAAGTCTCTCCAAATAAATTCATAGAGATTTTTTGCATATTCCGTTAAACGATAATTTTCCAAGTATTCAATCGTTTTTTCCTGTGTTGTTACAAATCTTCCTTGAATCCATTCATCAGCAGCACTTAAGGAATATGATGATCGTGGCATACGAGGATTATCAAGACTACATTCTTCCATTTTCATCTGAATAAATCGCCCGGCATTCCATAATTTGTTGGCAAAATTTCGCCCTAATTCTACTTGAGGAGTATCTTGTGTTTCAGTTACTTCAAAACGAATGTCTGTACCAAGTGGAGCAAGATATGTTACTGTAAACCGCAAAGCATCTGCACCGTATTTTTTTATAACATCTAAGGGGTCGGGCGAATTTCCTAAAGATTTGGACATTTTTTTGCCTTTACCATCACGAATAATACTCGTAAAATATACGTCCTTAAATGGTATAGTCTCTTTGAATTTTAATGTTGCCATTATCATCCGAGCAACCCAGAAGAATATAATATCGGGTCCTGTTACCAGAAGATTTGTCGGAAGATAATGTGACATTGCTTCAGTATGATCTCCGCCCTTTTCTTCAATAAGCCAATCCATCGTTGTCATGGGCCACAGCCATGAAGAAAACCATGTATCCAATACATCAGCATCATGCCTAAGTTCCGATACATCCGTTATACCCAATTTTTCTGCTGCCTCATGAAGTGAATGCGCAGCAACCATTCTGCCATCGTCATGATAATACACAGGTATTCGATGCCCCCACCATAACTGACGTGATATACACCAATCTCGAATATTAGTCATCCAATGAGAAAATGTTTTACTCCAATGTTCAGGATAGAACTTTATTGAGCCGTTTTGTACAGCTTCAAGTGCCGGCTGGGCTAAAGGTGCCATTTTCACAAACCATTGATCACTTAAATATGGCTCAACAGGTTCGCCCCCACGCTCACTAAATCCAACATTGTGAGTATATGATTCGGTCTTTTCAATACGATCAAGCTCTTCTAACTTTTTAACAATTTTTTTCCGTGCAACAAAGCGATCTAATCCTTGGAACTCTCCAGTTAATTCATTTAATGTTGCATCAGGATTGATAGTACATGGCATAGGCAAATTATTGCGTAATCCAACTTCATAATCATTCGGATCATGTGCCGGAGTAATTTTAACGCATCCTGTACCGAATGCCGGATCAGCATAATCATCTGCAATAACCGGAATCCACATCCCTGCAAGAGGCACTTGAACTTTTGTACCGATAAGATGTGCATAACGTTCGTCCTGCGGATTAACAGCCACTGCAACATCACCAAAAATTGTTTCAGGTCGGGCTGTAGCTACACAAAGGAAACCATCGCCGCTTTCCAGACTATATCGTAAAGTATAAAGAGTGTCCTGTACCTCTTTGAACACCACTTCCTCATCTGATAATGCAGATTGTGCAACCGGCGACCAATTAATGATACGTTTGCCTCGATAAATCAAACCTTCTTCAAACAAACGAATAAACACTTCAGTTACTGCCCGTGAAGCACGTTCATCCATGGTAAACAGCGTTTTTGACCAATTCGCCGAAACACCGAGAGAACGGAGTTGTTCCAAGATAATTGAACCATACTTTTCTTTCCATTCCCACACTTTATCCACAAATGCATCGCGCCCAAGGTCATGACGCGAAAGTCCTTGTTCTTTAAGCAATTGTTCTACTTTTGTTTGTGTGGCAATGCCCGCATGATCTAAGCCCGGAAACCATTGTGAATCTTTATCGCGCAAACGGTTCCATCGTATGTAAATATCTTGAATGGTGTTATTTAACACATGCCCCATTGTCAACATACCTGTAACATTCGGTGGTGGCATCAATATCGAATATGGTATTTTTGTAGTGTCAATATCACTCTCATAGTATTTATGATATTGCCAATTGGCATACCAATGTGATTCTACAGTTGACGGGTTGTAATTCTTTTCTAATTGCATGGATTATTATTTAAAAATGAGTATTGACTGTAAAATTACGAACATTCAAACGATGTATTGGCGAAGTCACGCTTGATTTACTATAATTTATTGCACTTTTTGCACCCAAGTTTCACAATAATTACGTCATTTTGTATGCAAACAACTTTCCATGATTTTTTAGATAGACGACTTCGCGAACCCTTGCCCGGAGCAAATGCACATAGAAAAATGCTTCCACTTAGTTCGGAATTAGTCAATACAGAAGCTCGCGTAAAGCCGGAAGCTGCGCCCGCAAATGCCAAACAAAGCGCAGTTCTTATCCCTCTTATTGATAATGATAATCGCATCGAAGTTGTCTTGACCCTAAGAAGCGATAACCTCACTACGCATAAAGGTCAAATCAGCTTACCCGGCGGAAGAAAGAACAATAATGAAACTATAGTACAAGCGGCTTTGCGTGAAGCTGAAGAAGAAATTCATTTACATTCGGATTATGTGAAGGTCATAGGAAATCTAACCACAATCTATGTGCCTCCATCAAACAGTATTATCCATCCAATCATAGCTATTGTCGGCGAAGAACACCCCCAATTTTATGCACAACCAACGGAAGTAGAAGAAATCTTCACTGTGCATCTTGATGCTCTATCCTATGAATCTATCAAGATAGGAGTACGCGACGGCACTTCCGGAATGCGCTTCAAAGCACCTTATTGGGATATTCATCCACGTGTGGCTCTATGGGGTGCAACCGCTATGATTCTATGTGAACTTCGCGATTTGTATGAAGAGTGGCAAGGGTGATTATTAATACAACATCAAGAAATAAATTATTGCTACATATTTGGTTCCCAAACCTTTGAAGAATTAACGCTATTTCCAAAAGAATTTGTAATAGTATAATCGAATGTCAATTCCTCATTCCAATCATCATTCTGTGGATATTCGAGGATTGCACGTAGGACAACTCGACCATCTTTTTTACGCACCAGAGATATTTTTTCTTTGGGAATTTCTTTTGTGAATACAACAATTCCCTTTTTCTCAACAGTCACTTTTACTGATGTTTTATATGCCGGTAAATAGTCTATAAAATCAATAATAAGCGCTCCTTTATCATTAATTTTATAAAAATCGGCTCCTTTTAATTCCGGTTGCTCCTCTAATGTGACTCGCTGTATTTCATTACTACTTTTCAGATGTTGTAAATGTTCCGTTTGTAATGTTATTGTTCTCGCAATTTTTTGTCTATTTCTATCCATCGTAAACCAGGGCAATTCTGATATATTCTGGCTTTGAGCACTGACAACGCCATCGCCGTCGCGCAATAGAGCAGTACCGCCTTGACCAAGTACTTCTAAGCCTCGTCTAAGTATTTCTGAAAATGTTGAAACTCGTAAACTTGCCACTCCTTCTAAAAATTCAACTCGTCCCACGACGCTTACATATTCTACATCACCGGGATGGGGCATACGATTGATGACATAAAGAAATCTCCCACCGTCATGAGGTAAACGTAAATCCCCAACAGCCGGTGCATCAAACGGTACTCCTGTTTCCAATGATTCTAAAGTTCCTTTTGCTGCATCAAGGGCAAGTTTCTTAACAAAATTCGGATTATCTGCCAAACCCGCATTAATTGATGTCTTCCAGTTATATGCTTTGGCAAATGCTGAACCTTGATGGGGCGAACCGATAGTAATCAAACGTTTTACATGATGATTATTAGGCTGTAATACAAGGTGATATCGCGCTGCAACTCCTCCCATGCTATACCCAATAAGTATAACTTTATCTGCCTTTGTTTTTGTACGAACCACTTCAATTGCCTTGCGTATTTCTCTTGCCCAACCCCCGATTGAATCATAAGGGCTTGAAAAGGAAACTGTAAAGAAATCTGATGTCTTTGAAGTATTTCCGCCTGAGAGTTGAGCTTCTCCTTGAGAAAATTTAATTACACCACCGAAGCCCATGCCTAAGTCTTGTGCATAAAATTTTACGGCATTAGCATCATTCCACACTTCTGCCTTTTGACCAAGTCCATGTAACAAAATGATTGGGTATGGTATTTGCGTTTCCGATACAGCGGAAAATTGTGGTAAATTTGCAAAGAAAGTCAATTGTGACGGTTTTTGTGCAGCAGGTGTTGTGCAAGATAATGTCCACAGTCCGGATGCTGTGAGTAAGTATAAAAAAAGGATGTGACGAGTTTTCGATAATTTCATAGATGTATTCTGTGATGATAGTAGAAACCAAGTACAAAAATCGTGAAAAATTATCCATTAAGCAATGATAGTATGGAACCATTAAACAGAGTTATGCGTCAAGCACCCATCAGTGGTGGCTTCTCCAATTCACAAGCCAAGGGAACATTACCCAAACAATTACCGCAACCGCTGTATCTTAACTTAGGATGTGGTAAAGATGTTCGTGATGGATTTCTTAATATAGACCTCTACTCAGACGACGAACGTGTCATTGCAATGGATATACGATTCTTAGAGTTACCGGATAACTGTGCCGATGGTATTCTCGCCAGTGATGTATTAGAGCACTTTTCCCATAGAGAAACCGATGCCATTATCGCAGAATGGGCAAGAGTACTCAAGCCGGGCGGAGAATTGGTTATACGTTGTCCTTCACTACGATTGCAATGCAAAGCATATATGGATAAAGTCTGGGATGCTGATATTGCTTCTTACATGATTTTTGGTGGACAGACTAATCCGGGCGATTATCATTGCATTGGTTTTGATGAGGATTCGATCCGTAAGCACCTTATCAATGCAGGGTTAGAAGTAGTTCAATTTGAGGAAGTGGACACGCCGCAGAATCGTGGATTTATTAATCTGAATATGACAGTACATTGTCGAAAAAAAGTAATGACTCCTAAAGTACTCCACGACACTCCAACTCCGGCAGAACAGAATATTACCACGAAAAAAATTAATATTGTCTGGGAAGGATCACAATTTGTTTATCATTCATTAGCACTCATCAATAGACAAATTTGTTCTGAATTAATCAAAACTCCTTCTGTTGAATTGACAATTATTCCTTATGAAAACGACACATTTTCTCCTGAGAATAATATAAGTTTACAAAAATTACAACAACATGATATTCGATATAAAAAAGAATCTGATAATTATGTAAAGAAATTACCGTATTTATGGATTCGTCATACATGGCCCCCAAAAAAAGAAATTCCTCAAGGAGCAAAATGGATAATTATGCAACCATGGGAATTTACAACACATAGAAAAGATTTTGTCGAAATATTTCAACAGGCGGATGAGCTATGGACACCTTCACTTTGGTCACGCCAATCTTTTATTCACAGTGGAATTCCTGCCGATAAAGTACAAGTCATACCTAATGGTATTGATCCTAAACTTCATACCCCTTTCGGTTCAAAAAAAGAATGTAAAGCAAAAGAATTCAGATTTTTATTTGTTGGTGGAACAATATTCCGAAAAGGTATTGATATTTTATTACAGGCATATCTCAGAACATTTACTGCTGCCGACAATGTTACTTTAATTATTAAAGATCTCGGTGGTGATTCATTTTACAAAGGTCAAACAGCAAAAGAAATAATAGAAGAAATTCAACAAAAAGCGGATAGCCCGGATATTATCTATTTGGAATCTATGTATAGCGATGAAGAAATGGCTGATTTGTATCGGTCATGTGATGTGTTTATCTCACCATATCGCGGAGAGGGATTTTGTTTACCGGCTTTGGAAGCAATGGCAAATGGTCTTCCAGTTATTGTCACAAAGGGTGGCGCAACCGACGACTTTGTTGATGACACTGTTGGTTTACTCATTGATTCCACTCCTCTTGCAATTGGTAATAGTATTGCAAATCAAGAGTTAACGGACACGGCATTTATGCTTGAACCATCGCTCGAAGATACTGCAGACTGTATGAAATTTGCATTTTCTCATCCTGAAATAATGCGACACTTAGGTATAAGCGCAGCAATGCGTGCTAGAACTCAATGGACATGGAGAGGAACAACCATTAAAACATTATCGCGAATTGATTACTTGTATAACTCAACATTAGCAACAGAGTATGAAAAGCAAAATCCACCATTTGAAGATGGGATTATTGCTTTTGGGCAAGCTGAGCAAGCATTTATCGAAGGCAATATTGATGAGTCAGTTGCATTATATCAGGCATCATTTACTATAGGTGGTTTACCACTTCAATATGCCCTATTGGCTTTACACAGATTAGCATTATTGTCACTCATTGATAATGATATTGCATTATGTGAAGAATTTTTACAAAAATCCGGCTCATTATTTCATAAACATCCCGATACTATTTTTATTCAATCGAGAATTTATACTCAAACAGAGCGTTGGGTTGAATCACTTGAGACTGTGCAATATTTACTTGATAATTGGAGTTCTTTACGCTTCCAAAGTTATCTGGGTATTGATTTAAGTGATATTCTCACAGAAACTGCACGCAGTTTATTCTCTTTAGGAGATGTTGAATCTGCTCATACATTATATTCATCAGCATTAGAGTTAAGACCGGAAAATGCGGATGCTTGTTTTGGTGCCGGTTTATGTTTACTTGATGCGGATGCACCTGATGAAGCAAAAATTATGTTCGATTGGGCAGTTCGATTGTCCCCTACTTATGAAGCAATAGTTCAAGAATTATTTCAATGATTACCTTTTTATACTATGCCATTTATACGATCAATTTCAGGAATAAGAGCAACTGTCAATGATTCGCTCAATAAAGATATTATTCAACAGTATATTCGTGGCTTTGCCCAATACTTACCACAAGGTTCGGTTGTCGTCGGATTTGACGGCAGACCATCAGGGACATGGATAGCTGAAATAGTCACACAAACATTATCAGAATGCGGTCTTGATGTTCTCTATATTGGTATTGCACCAACACCTACTGTACAATTATTGACAGAACAGACCCCCGATTGTGCCGGAGGTATTTCTATAAGTGCTTCACATAACCCTATAGAATGGAATGGCTTAAAATTCATTGGAGGCGATGGTGTGTTTTTAGATGCAGAACAAAATTCCAAATTTTGGAAATTCGTAGATTCTCCCGATAATAATACGGGAATTGCTCATCATGGAACAGTTACTTCCTTGCACAATGTTATGACTTACCACATTGAATCTATTACTAAAAATCCTCTCTTTTCGAAGGCGATAGATATTTGTAAAAAAAGATCATTAACGGTGGTCGTTGATGCAGTCAATGCCTCCGGTTCACGATATATACCTGCATTATTAAAAGAATTTGGATGTAATGTTATTGAATTATACTGTGATGCAACAGGAAAATTCCCGCATATTCCGGAACCTTTACCGGAACATTTATATGAATTACAAAATGCAGTGATTCAACATAATGCAGATTTAGGCATTGCTGTTGATCCTGATGCAGACAGATTAGTTCTGATTGATGAGAATGGCATAGCGATTGGAGAAGAACGAACAATAACATTATGTGTTCTCGCAGCACTTATAATGAATCCCCCAAATGATAAACCAGAAAATGTAGTGGTAAATTTATCAACAACAATGGCAGTAAATACTGTATGTAAACAACACAATGCCAATATAGTACGCTCTGCTGTCGGAGAAATCAATGTAGTTCGATTAATGCAATCAACCGATGCAATTATTGGTGGTGAAGGCAGTGGTGGCGTTATCCTTCCCGCATCTCATTATGGCAGAGATTCTTTGGTGGGCACAGCGTTAATTTTATCACTCATGACTCAAATCAATAAGTCATTATCAGAAATTAATGCAACCATTCCTACCTATAGTATGAAAAAAACTAAGGTTGAGTTTACGGGAAATTTTAGTTCAATAAAACAACAATTAAGGATTTTGTTCTCACCGAAAGAATTTCGTGAAGATGACGGATTATACTGTCAGTTTGAAGACTCATGGTTGCATGTACGAACATCAAACACTGAACCGATAGCACGTATTATTGCTGAATCATCATCGGATGAACAAACCCAATCGCTTATAGATAAAGCTCTTACTGTATTTAGGTAATTATATTTTTTTTAGGGTTAATTGAAGTAAGCGAATTTCTGCCAGAAACAGTAAAGAGAAATTTGTCAGATGCACAATTTGCATCGTCGCAGGCATAGAATAGTATGATAAAATTATACCTGCTGCACTTTGAACTACAATTAATAGTATAACAGCAACAGAATATGAGTAATACAATTTATGTACTTCGGAACGAAATGATTTCCACCAAATAATTACTGCGAGTATTAATGGTAACCATGAAAAACTGCGATGAATATCATGAATCAAATTTTTATCTCTAATTGTATTTATCCAGTATTCACGCGGTAATTCGGAAAATGATTTAGTCAAAATATCTATTTCTTCTCGGACTTGTGTTCCCAATACACCCTGAAGGGTTGTAATAATACTCAAGGCAATAACCAGTGGTAAAAGGAATTGTCTTTCCTTTGTTTGCACATAGATCATTGGAACATGCGGGAAAGAAGCATAATAAGCAAACATAAGCAAAAGCAATATGATTAATGCAACAACCATGTGTGCTGTAATAACCCAAGCAGTTAGTTCTGTGGCAACGACAACACTTCCCAACCATCCTTGAAATGCCACAAGGATAAAACCGGCAATTGAGAACCACGTAACAAGGGGTTTTTCTTTTCTATATTGTAAAGACAGTAGCATAGTCACAAAAATAAAAAATCCGATGAGCACTCCAACCAAACGATTTAGATATTCTGTCCATGTTTTGATGAGGTTAAACTGTGATTTTTCAAACTCGGGTGGAAGTTCATCCACAGACATTGGAGGAATCCACGTACCAAAGCATTTGGGCCAATCGGGGCATCCCAAACCGGCACCGGAGGCACGAACCAAACTTCCCACACCAATTAAAAAGACGACGGCAATGATTGTTAAAAAAGCCCAACGTTGATAATTATTTTTCGTCATACAGAAAGATCCTTTCTTAATCTTCTAGTTTAATAAACTCATAGCCGCCATGCTCAGCACCCCAAACATGCTCCCCTTTCATACCCAATCCCCGATCCCAAGAAAGTAACATTTTTCTTGTGATTGTTACTTCCGAAACTGCATAACGCGCACCACGCAAATCGCTGTAACAAGTATTAGGTTTGGTTCCCCCTGTGAACTCTCCATTCTTATCTTTCACCAAAAAGACACTGCATCCTTTACGTTCTACAATTGAGTCAGGTGTTAAAGAAGCTAATGGCTCTTGATCTTTCCATGCTCCGGCAAAGCGAATCGGGGAATATATTTCAAAAACAGTACTAACCAAAGTATCAGCAGATAAGCGAGTGACTTTATAGATTCTCTGGCGGTATGGTTTCTCTATAAACTTCGCTACGGCTTGCTCAACATAAAGCCAATACGCATCATCTCGTTTTCTCCATATCCTCTTAATATGTAAACGAATATCAAAATAGTTTGTATCACGGATTGATTGTTTCTGACTACTGAATGAACCTTCCATATATGTAACTAATCTATAGAGTGTTGTGTCGGATGACAACAACTGGGCTGAGGCATTAAATGTACAACCCATCAAAAAAATGTAAGTAATTGTAAGAACATTTCTCATATGACTTTTCAACTTATTCAACAACTAAAAGACAAAAATAACGTCAAAAGCAATTAATTTTGTAAAAAAATTCTCACAAACACATTCTTAGATAATGGAAACTACACATAACACAAACGCAAATAGTACGAATCTTTTGGATTATGACATACTCATTCGCCGCTATGATGGTGGAGCAAACTATGCTTCTTATTGTCCGCAGCTTTCGTTTATGATAAAAGGCACAGCACATGAAGAAGTTGAAGAAGCCATGAAGAATCATATACTTGCTCATATAGAAACATTAAAAAGTCAATCTTGACTTCAATCCATCACTAATCATGGCGGACATTAATGTCCGCCTTTCTTCTATGCATGATTCTCCTAAAAATCTTTTGTATCTCCACCTTGTTAAACACGAACATCACTATGCAATACTTGGTGTCAGCTTATTAGCATTGATTCTTCTTTTCAATGTAACTATAGTTTTTTCATTGTTTGCAATAACGGTACTAATACTATGGGGACTAAATATTAGTACAGAATCCATAGGGTTTTCTGATGGATATTTTTCTAATCTTCCTTCAATTACAATTCGCTTTTGTACAGTAAGTTTTCTCACCACAGTCTTCATACTCTATTACCCTTTCCATGCTATACCTCCCCTACATATTTTGTATCTTGTCTTAATCATTATGTGGTTTGTAGGGTATTTTATAGCATTCATGAGAAGAAAAAACTTTTCTGCATGGATTAGCTTACTTTTCCCTTCTGCACTTCTCACAGCTGCACTTTTTTTTAGTGATATTGCTCTTAATTCTGATATAATAAATATTTTTACGCTTTCAATTCTTGCAAGCACTGTTCGGTTAGCAACAAACAATGTCCTTGATGCAGTGAGTGTATTTATGATTGGATTATTACTTCGTTTCTCAATTCTAATTTAACCATAATGGTAGTATATCAAAAAATATTAGCACGGTGGTATTATAGATTACTACTTTTTTTGAGTCTGTGTTTTGGATATTATATCACAGCCGTATTTACATATCCTGCGACATTTCTTACCCATGAAGCTATATTGGTTCTGTTTCTTCTCTGTGTGAGCTTTCTTATAGAAGGTTGCCGTGCAGGAGGAAAATTCGTAAATGTAGGATTTATACTTTCAAAAGATACCTTTTTTGAAATCATAATTGGAACTCTCTATGCTGTAATACCTCAGATTTTCACGATAGTTCTGGCTGCTATTATAGGTGCAACAATACACATACAAAGCATCATTGATATATCTTCGCTCTACCTTGCTTTTACTACAATGCTGTTTATTGCCGTTTTTGAGGAGTTAATGTTCAGAGGTATTGTCTTTCAAAGTTTGTATGAACGATTTGGAAGTGTAGCAGCTAGTATATCTGTATCACTTGTATTCGGTATTGCTCATCTGCTTAATCCTCATATATCTTTTTTAGCTATCACTAATGTTGTATTAGCGGGTATTCTACTAAGTACTATGTATATTGCAACTAAAAACTTATGGATGCCTATATCGTTTCATCTGACATGGAATTTTACATTAGAATCAGTATTGAATTCTCCTGTGAGTGGTATAACCCATAATAATACATCTCTTTTTCTTATTGATTGGAATATTGTCAATGCACAGTATCCTCTCTTGTTTGGAGGTGATTTTGGGATTGAGGGCGGTATCGTCACAACTGTTTTTTTAGTGCTATTAATCATCATCGTGATACGATTTCATTCTCCTTCGCCCTATACAATTGCTCATCTCTATCGTCGTTACTTTGCAGAACAACAATTATTATCTCATTACATTGTACAAAAATGAAAACTCAAATGAAGAAGAATTTCTTACGCTGTTTATTAATTACATGTGGGATAATCATAGGATATCAACAACAAGCAGTTGCGCAGTTTATTGTCATGACCACAGAAGCAGATTCTTTGGTAAGAACAGGATCCGCACATATATACAATATCCAATTCGAGAAAGCACATGCATGTTTTAAGCAGGTTATTGATAAATACCCAACAAATCCCGCAGGATACTTTTTAGATGCAATGGTCGAATGGTGGAGAATTCGTACAAACAAAAAAAGTACGACATTAGATGAACAATTCCTTGACAAAATTGAGCTTTGTATAGAGAAATGCGACAACTTATTAGAAGACGACGAAAATTCAATAACTGGTCTTTTTTTCAAAGCTGGTGCATTGGGATTCCGTGCACGACTCTATTCAGAACGAGAATCATGGTTTAATGCTGCCTCCGATGGTAAAACAGCCATGACTTTATTACAACAATGTCAGACACTTGCCCCGAGCAATCACGATATATTGCTTGGGACGGGGCTCTATAATTATTTTGCTCCAACATTTGCAGAACAGTACCCTCTGATTCAACCAATACTCGCTTTTCTACCTCGTGGTGATAAAAAACTTGGAATTTTACAATTAAATTCTGCATCTAAGTATGCACGATATGCCGGCACAGAGGCAAAAGTTATTTTAATGCAAATTTACTATCAATTCGAAAAGACACCGCAATACGCATATCAATTAGCACAAGAATTAACAAGCACTTATCCCGATAATCCCTATTTTCAAAAATATCTTGGTCGTTGTCAAATACAATTAGGGTTAAACAGTGAAGCCGAAGCTACATGGCGCGACGTTGTAATTAAATGTATAGAAAAAAAGCAAGGATATGATCAACAAACAGCTCGTGAAGGGTTATATTATGTTGGTAAAGCTCTGATGAATCGTAATGATTTTGATATGGCTCTACGATACTTCTACAAATGTGATGAAGCAGGCAGATTCCTCGATGAAGATGTGTCGGGATTTACTATTCAAGTTAATCTTCAAATCGGCAAAATTTACGATATGCAAAGCAAAAGGAATCTTGCTATCAAACAATATGACAAGGTACTTAGCTGGGAAGACAAACAAGGAAGCCATGCGGAAGCAAAACGATACAAAGAAAAGCCATTTTCACGCTAAAATTGTGACAAATTCTCACTTCGAGAGTTCTTAATACGCAACATTTCTTCATTAAATATCATCAAGTATATGAAAAATTTATTGACACTTTTAGTATTAATATACTTCGCAATCCCCCACACAGGATTTTCCCAAAAAACTCTTTCGGATCTTATTGTTCGTCCTGTTATCACCGATATTCAAGTACCTTGGGAGATGCGCTGGGGACCTGATGGATGGATTTGGACTACAGGTATCGAAGGTCGTATTATACGAGTAAATTCTACCACGGGTGAATCATCTGTTTTATATGAACAAACAGGCATTACAAGGTCTGCCGAATCCGGTATGCATGGCTTTGATATTGTCACAAATGATATTGGTGAAACTGATGTCTATGTATCATATACATACACAGAAAGCAGTAAAATCTATTTAAGAATTATTAAACTGAAGTATAATCAAATCAATGCTACTTTAACAAATCCTACCACCATCATCGAAAGAATCGGCGCAGGAACTACTCATTCTGGTTGTCGCGTTAAATATATGCCCGATAACACTCTCATGATTACAGCCGGGGATGGTAGAATTCTACCTCAACCCTCTCAAAACATAGCTTCATGGTCCGGTAAAACATTGAGAGTAAATCTGGACGGCACTTTTCCTCAAGACAATCCTTTTCCGAATAGCCCTGTTTGGTCATGGGGACACCGAAATCATCAAGGTTTATGTATTGGCAAAAATGGTATAATTTATAGTTCCGAACACGGTGAAAACACAGAAGACGAAGTCAATATTCTCACAAAAGCGGCAAATTATGGATGGCCTGCTGTAGAGGGATATTGTAATTTACCCCAAGAACAGAAATTTTGCGCTGACTCGAATGTGTACGAACCTATTGCCGGTTTTAGTCCAACCTTAGGATTAGCCGGTATGGAATATTTCGACAACAGTAAATTTCCTGATTGGAGAAATTCTTTATTGCTCTTATCATTAAAAGGTAATTCGCTTCATGTTCTTCATCTCAATGAAAATGGTGATTCAGTTGTAAAAAGAACAAATATCAATATGGGTTTAGGACGCTTACGAAGTGTATGTGTTTCTCCGCAAGGTCGTGTGTTTATCGGTCGAAGTCAAGGCGATCACTACGGAACAAAAAGTACGCAACAAAATGGCATTTATGAATTAGCTTCAAAAATCTCCAATACAGATGATGAAATTTCATATCCTGACGGAGCAATTTCGATAAGAACAGACAATAATGTCTTGACAATCATAAACAATAATCAATTTGATTGGAACGCAACAATATATGATATAACAGGAAGAGTTGTGCAAAAATTGCAAAGCAACAATAACCTTAGTACACCGTTGAATATGTTATCACAAGGTGTTTACTTTATTACAATTCATCAAAATAATACTGTTCTTACGCAATCATTTCTTGTAACAGAATGAAAGGAATAATATCAATATTCGCATTCTTTTTTTTGTTTTACTTCTCTGTATTATCGCAAGAGTTAACAAAACGAGTCATTGCTGAAGACATGCAAGTACCTTGGGAAATGCGATGGGGACATGATAATTATTTATGGGTTTCAGGGATAGATGGAATGATATTGCGAGTTAATCCTGATACTGGCGCTAGAGATACAATTTTATCCCAAGTACCTAATCTTGTGAGATATCCAACAAATGAACCCGGTTTGTTAGGTTTTGATTTACTGACTAAAGATAATCGTACTTCATTGTTCGCTGCATATACTTTTGAAGATAAAAATAATGTAATCTATATTCGTTTGATCCGCTATCATTATGACACTATATCAAAACATCTTGTTGAACCACATATAGTTTTAGACAATATTCCGGGTGGGTATTCACATGTTGGATGTCGTGTAAAATGTCATGCTGATACACTCATTTATTTGACAATCGGAGATGGTGGCAGATTAGATAATATTCCTTCACAAAATTTACAAAGCTATGCCGGGAAAACATTAAGAATAAAAATTGATGGTACTATCCCCCCCGATAATCCATTTCCGCAAAGCGCTATTTGGACTTGGGGTCATAGAAATCATCAAGGTTTATGTATAACATCGAATAATATCATATACAGCACAGAACATGGCACTCAAGGTGATGATGAGCTAAACGTGTTGAAAAAAGGAGGAAATTATGGATGGCCCTTCGTAGAAGGTTTTTGTGACTCTCCTACTGAGGAACAATTTTGCAAAGACTCTCAAATCATTGAACCACAACGTGCATTTACCCCAACATTAGCAATTGCCGGGATTGAATATTATGATGGCAAGAAATTTCCTCAATGGAAGAACTCTTTACTCGTTGCGTCTTTACGAAATCCTTTTTTTTCAGTATTTCCATTGAATGTAAATCAAGATTCAGTTCTTGACTGGTGGAAATATCCTATCATAGAAACATCACGACTACGGAGTGTCTGTGTATCGCCGGATGGCAGAATTTTTCTTGGCAAAAGTCAAGGCGATCATTATGGTACAAAAAACAATTCTGACAATGCAGTACTGGAAATAGTATCAGAGGCAGTAAATATTGTTGATAATCCTAAGGCAATATCTCGACCTGAAGCTATACACTCGTATATCAAGGATAAAACTTTGATTATCACCAATGCTTGGCAATTACACTCCTTCAAGGTATATAATAATGTAGGAGAATTAATAACTTATTCGCATAATAATGATAATAATCACAGTGAATTACAAATACCAATAAACTATCAAGGATTACTTTTCATCTCTCTACGATTAAAAAATGGCTTTTTTCAAAATAAAGCTTTAATCAGTATAATTAATTGAGCGATGGTGTAATAATAATTGTATTTGTATTGAATGCAGCCAATTGATGGGTCATAGGATTAGTATCAACGGACTGTTTTTCATACGGTTTAAGTTGTGGATATGCTCGTGAAAATAATTGCGATGCTGATTTTTTGTCTTCATGTTTGTACAAGAAAAATGCAGCTTGAATATGCCCCATATAATAATGGGGGTTACATAGTGGAATTTCTCGAATAATTTCTATTGCTTCATCTATTTTTCCTTGTTTTTCCAATAAATGAGCCAATCGTAAACGAGCACGAACAAAAGAATATTTTGCTCCAATAGCACGGCAATACCACATTGCGGCTTTATCATACTCTTGGAGATTATCGTATGCAATAGCCAAAGCAAGCATAATAGTTTCATTATCCGGTATATGCGTAAGTGCTTCGAAGCAATATTGTTTCACCTTGTCCCATTGGCGCAATGACTGAAAAAGCATGATGCGAGTATTCTGATATGAAAAACTTTCCTTATTATGCTTTACAAGTTTCTCAATACATGGTGCTACATCTTGTTCCAATCGTATCTCAGAAAAACTACCTGATAACCAAATCATGAGATTACTATACATTGCCAATGTTTTTTCATTGTCGTCAATAGCACGAATAGCCATTACTTTTTCGTATGCGGATTGTGCATCACCACGCCATAATAAAGAATGTGCTATTGTTAATTGAAGATATGTCGAATCTGAATCTGATAGAATATTGACCATTTGACGAGCTATTTCTTCTTCTTCCACAAAAGCAATATGCCATGCTTTTAATATATCAGATGACGTATTCTCAATCCCATCCACAAGAATTTCTTCGCCGACTTCTGCCGATGATGTAATATCACGAAAATGAGTAAATGCTAAACTCAAATATACATCTTCAAGCGAATTATCTAACTCAAATGCCCTGTTGAGAAATAGTCTTGCTTCATTAAATCTTGAGCGTTCTTCTAATTCAGCACCAACGCGAGACAAAGTATGCGCATCATTCCAATTCTTATAGCCATTTTGTAATAAATCTAATATTGTCATCATAATTAATCATTATCAGGTGAAATTATTTCAAATGTACTTACAACAGGACAATGGTCAGAAATTTTTTGTGCAATTTCTTTTTTTTCGGAAGCATAAAAATTTATCATTCCATCACTGCCGGTAAGAAAACGTTTTTTGGCGCTCTTTGAAACAACAATATGATCTATTGCATATAGTTTCTCATCTTTACAACTTTTTCGTTCTTTCGTTAAAAAGTCAATATTCTGATTATCCAGCAAAGCTGTTAATGTCGGGTCTTTTTTTCTTAGCGGAAAATCATTAAAATCACCGACTATGATAATATCTTTTTCTTGAGTTTGTGCAACGGAATCTACCCATTTCGTCATAATAGCGGCTTGTAAGCGTCGTGTTTCTCTGCTTTGTTGGCGCAATTCATCTGTTGAATCATAACGTGACGTAGATTTGAGATGTACAACCATCATTGTCCAATCAAAATTACCTTTTTTGCAATGGGCAATAAGCCCCGGACGATTTCTGCCTTTTTGAATAGCAACAGGCATATATTCTTCTATATTCTTGATTTCAATATCATTTTTATAAAGTAAAGCGACATTTTGACCACGTGCCGTATTTCCTACAAAGCATTGATATGATTCAAGATATTTCATCACTTTTCGAAGTGCCTTTTCATTCTCAATTTCTTGTAAACCAATAACGTCCGCGTTCATATCTTTAATAATCTCGGCGATGCGTTCATAATCAGTTTCCGAGCGTTTTTCACGGTCATTTTCACCATCGCCTAACCATGCTATATTAAATGTACCGAGAGTAACTGAGTCTCGATTTTTTATACCGACAGAGCATGATGAAAAGAAAACTGATAATATGATAATCGCACTCGATAAATGTATAGTATTTTTTTTCATGAGTTTGGGTTAAAAAAAGCTTTAATAACATTTCGTGCAACCGCAGGGTTTTCTTTTAAACGACGAATGGAATAGCCATACCAATCTTCGCCGAAAGGAACATAAATTCTCATACTGTGACCCGCAGCAATAATAGAATCACGTTTATTTTCTCTCACGCCCAATAACATTTGAAACTCATAATGATCTTTTGCTATGTTATGCTTATTAATATATGCCATTGCAAAATCAATAAGAATATCGTCATGGGTTGCTATACCTACTTTCGAAGCAGATTCCATGAGTAGATAAAAACACTCTTTATAGTTTTTTCTTATTTCTTCGGGATTTTTAAAAGCAACCGATTCAGCTTCGACATAAATCCCCTTACATAAACGAATATTTGGATTATACGGTGCTAAATCTCGTATATCAGCTTGCGTCCTTTTAAGATATGCTTGCAATACAACTCCACAATTCGATAATCCCTCCGCGCGCAGCTTTTTGTACGCGTTCAGTGTATCCGTTGTATATGGTGTATTTTCCATATCCATACGCACAAATATACCGTAAGAGTCAGCTTTTCTTACAATTTGTGCAATATGGTTATAACCATAATCTATATCAATACCTAATCCCAAAGAAGTTGGTTTTATGGATAGATAAGCTCGCAGATTATGGTCTTTGATTGCCTCGAGTACTGCCATTGAAGAACGAAATTCTTGCTCTGCTTGTTGTTTCGATTCAACAAATTCTCCCAAAACATCTATAGTTGCAAAAGCACCTTTTTGCTCCAGTTCCTTCGTTACTTTCACTGCTTGCGCTAATGTTGAACCTGCAATATACTTTTTTGCTACAGATGCAACTAATGGCTTAGGCATTAATGGCAATGATTTTATAATGAGAGTATTTAACATAGATTTATATAATAAGAAAAGTAAACAATTATATTATGGCAGCACAAATTATCTCACTTATTTCTTCAATAGATTTCGTACCGTCAATCATAACAATTCTTTCTTTGTATTGCGCTGCCAGATGATGATAGCCAAGACGAACATTTATGAAGAAATCATTTCCTGCATTTTCCATTCTATCTTTTTCTTCTGCCCTTTTATCCGCCCTTTGAGCTGCATTTTCTACTTGTACATCTAAAATAAATGTTATAGTAGGGAGTAAACCGTCTATTGCCATTGCATTACAAGCATCAATCATTGCAATGTCAACACCTCTTCCATACCCCTGATAGGCAACTGTCGAATCCATATATCTATCGCAAATTACTGTAAAACCATCTTTCAAAGCCGGTTTTATCACACTACTGACTAATTGTGCCCTTGCAGCACAGAACAATAATACTTCAGCAATGGGCGAAATATCTTCTTTACTTTGTAAAAGAGTTTCACGAATTTTTTCCGAGATTGAAGTACTGCCGGGTTCACGCAAACAAAGAACTTTGTGTCCACAACGCTCTAAATGTTCCCTCAAAAGATTGATTTGAGTTGTTTTGCCACTTCCATCAATTCCTTCAAATGTAATAAGCAAATCAGTACTCCTCTATTCAAATATAATGTACAAAATTAGCTATTCTCAGGACTTTGAATGCTATTACCTGAAATCACGAGCACAAATTCCCCTTTTGACATTTCTTCGTCCGACCATTGATTCAGAAGTTCTCTTACAGTACCAACTCTATATTCTTCAAACATTTTGCTGATTTCACGCACTATAAAAACACGCCTGTTGCCTCCCCCGGCTGAGGCAAAATTATTCAATAATTCTTGTACACGTGTTGGTGCTTCATACACAATAGATGAGTATGGATGCTCAATGATTTCATGAATAAATTTGCTGCGTGATTTCTTATGAGGCGGAAAGCCGAAAAAAGTAAAGGGTTCAGACGCTAAACCTGACATCACAATTGCGGGAATCATTGCAGTGGGTCCCGGTAAAACAGTAAGTGGAATATTCCTATCCAAACATTGGCGAATGAGGAAAGCACCCGGATCAGAGATACCCGGTGTTCCGGCATCCGACACTAATGCCACCTTCTTATGATTATGCTCAATTTCACCTAGCAAATACTCTGCGGTTTGTTGTTCATTATGTGCATGATACGCAACCGTTTTTCGAGGAGAAATTTGAAAATGTTTTAATAATTTACCGGTTGTACGTGTATCTTCACAAGCGATAATATCAGCTTTTGCCAATGTTTTAAGGGCGCGAATAGTAATATCTTCCAAGTTACCGACAGGTGTTGGAACAATGGTAAGTATTCCACTCATAATTCTCTTTTTGATTTGAAAAAATACTGCAAAATCTCAGAACATTCTTTTTCCAATATTCCACCAATCATGATTGGATTATGGTTAAGCAGTGGATGTGTAGGTATGTCCATCAATGAGCCACAAGCACCGGCTTTACTGTCAAATGCGCCAAAAATCACTCTTTGTACTCGCGAAAGGACAATTGCACCGGCACACATTGAACATGGTTCCAAAGTAACATATAAATCACATTCAGGAAGAAACTTGGAATGAAGAAATGACATTGCCTGTTGTAAGGCTATCAATTCGGCATGAAGTAAAGCATTATTCTTTTCTTCGGTTTTATTATGAGCTTTAGCAATAATGTCGCCTTTGTAAATGATAATGGCTCCAACTGGTATTTCATCGGCTTTTAACCCTTGTTCAGCCATCTGTAAAGCATAATGCATATTCTGCTCATGAACAAGCCGTCTTTCAGTTATTCCCACGCCGGAACTCCCCATTCTCTGCCAATAAATCCGGTAATCTTGTGCAGATATCAATATTTCCGTCTAAAAGATCATATTGTAAGCAATCCTCAATATCTATCCAGTGAATTTGCTCAAATACATGATTTACAATCATTCCCGAAAATTTAGTCACAAGAAAGAAATGGACATAAAAATCACCTTTATCGGGGAAAATGATTCTCTGCTTTTCTAACAATGTAAAACTTTCTACATTGATACCAAGTTCCTCTTTACATTCCCTCAAAAGAGCCGCTTCAGGTGTTTCACCTTCCTCAATCTTACCTCCGGGAAATTCCCATTTTAACCCATAACGAGCAGACTTCACTCTTTGAGAGAGTAAAACTTTATCATGATTTACAATTATTGCTACAGAAACCCCTGTCATGTATATATCTAATGTAATAAATAAAAAAACCCCTTTTGCATGAAGCAAAAGGGGTTGAATAATCTATCAATCAATTAATGATTTACAATAAATGAATTTACTGCATTGTAAGGACCATTAACGATGCGATATTGATATAAGCCGGAACCCCAATCAGAAACATTGAAAGATGATTCATATTGACCCGGTTTGAGTAATTGATTAAGTACTGTCGCAACTAAGTTTCCATTGACATCATAGACATGAATAGAAGTGTTTGCTTCTAAACCAACAGAGAATTTAATTGTAGCTTCACCATCTACCGGATTACGCGTTATACTACCCGGATCGAAGCTTTGACCTGAGAAATTAATTGGACGCAATGTAGGTGCACAAGCCGGATTAACTCTTACTGTACCCGGCTCATAATTAAGGGTTATACAACCAGCCCCCGGATTGCCGTTAACATCAGGATTACTTGCACGTACAATATTTAGCTCATAGGGATCAATTACAGATGTCAATTTTTCATCAAGCAATGCTAAAGCATCAAATCTGAAGAGAACATTCGATGATTTATTTTTTGATGCTTGAAGCGTCTGATTGCTATTTGCCGGAGCACTGAACTCAATATAGAATTCATTGTTTTTACCCGGTTCCATTGTTGCTTTGTCTATGATAAATCCATCTGTAAGTGTACCTGCAGTAATAATTTTATCAGCACCGAGATGAGGATAAAGAACATCAGGATCATATTTTACTCTGATTTTGAACTGGTAAATACCCACTTCATTCAAGTTATCATCATTAAGATATACAGGTATTCCTTTTGCTATTTCTCCCAAATCTACTGTGATGTCCGCAGTATCTTTTGCCGTAATCATGGATTCAAGTATTCTGCCTTCGCCTGTCATTTGGGCAACAAATGTCTCGCGTCCGATGGTAAGTCCTGACACTTGGTCAACCCATACTACATCAAGTTCAAGATTTGCTTCATACGTTCTTGCAGCATCAGGTGAGAAAGTTACTCTAATTTCTTGTTTTTGATCTTTTTTAGCTGTATTTATCTTGGTATCACGAGCCGTAAAATATTGTGCATCTTTACCTGAAATAACAGGAGGATTAGGGAAGGTAGCATCAACATTATCTTTAGATGTATTGTTAAAGACAACAATACCTTCTCTTGTTCCACAAGTTAATATTGGATTGATATCAAAACCCGCAATTGTACCGGATTTTTCACTTGTTACATTTGCTTTACCCAACAACTCAGTTTGCACAGTTTCCGGCGCATCATGATTTACTTTCAAAATTGCAGTATAATTTCTGTCTGCAATTGTTGGATTGAATGTGATTGGCAAATCTAATGTCTCTCCTGTCGGAATTGTAAATGGCATTGTGAGTGTTTTTACAAACGTTTCATCGATTTTGAATGCAGCAACATCATCAGGAGTACCTTCAATACGTATGTCTGTGATTGTACCTGTTAAGGTCAAAATCATCGAACCATCACTGGTGATTGTACTGTATTTAATTGGTGAAGTAGTATTGATTTCAAGTGTACCAAAATCAATTTGCGGTGTCATAGTAATGTGTGGTTGAACTCCAATTCCTTTAAGTGTATTCGTCGCACTCTTATCTGCTCCACCATCTTTTCCGGATAATCTCAATGTCACTTCATACGGTCTTTCACCATTACGCGTATTGACAACCCACTCCGGCTTGAAATAGACTTTATATGGACCATATTTTGTATTTGGATCTAAGCGAGTAGGTACAGAAGTTGTCGGAACAGTGAAGTAGTTACCATCAGTACCAAGTACCTCTAATTTGGCATCGAATAAAGGAGCATTGCCAGTCGTTCCAAGTTCAATCGAGAACTCATAACCATTTGATTTTTCAGGTTCTGTTACAAAATTGTCCAATACTCGACGTTCCTTCCAATCATGACCTGTTACATAAATTTCTACATCTTCGCCTTCTCCAACCCAATCGGAATAGAGTTTATCTTTAGTGGTATTTGCTGTAAACCATACACGTTCAGTATGTTTCACACCAACTTCACCGGCAGGAGTATATTCTACCCAGAATTCTTTTGTTTTTCCGGCTTTGAGAACAAATGGATATGTTAATTGTTCCATTTGAGGGAAATGTTTTGTATTGGCATAAGGTTGAACACCTGTAACAATAACATCCTCGCTACGAGCATTACGAATAGTAGCAACTAATCTGCGGGTTGCATTTTTTGGCAATTTGCCAAAGTCAAGATCACTTACGTGCACAATCGGAACAAATGCTTGCAAACGTAGTTCTGCAATTGGCTCCGGATAACAACTTAATTGCGCAATAAGTGAATCAAATTGTTTACCAGCATCATATGCAGTACCACATACTTGAATTTGTAATGTTTTTTGTGGCTCAATAATAATTGGAAGTGTAAGATCTTTCACAAAAAATTCTCGCAATGAGAACTTCTGTTTTAAATCTGTAATTGTAACTGGTACTTTTCCATCATTACGTAAAGTGAGAACTCTACATTGTGTATCACCGATAGCCACTGAACCAAAATCAATAATTTTAGGGTCAGCTACTAACATTTCGGGCTCATAATTAAACCACTGAGTGACAAATTTACCGGACATCGTAATCGCGCGAACCAATGCACGAGCGGGTCTGCGTAAATCTTCAACTGTTAACTCAAATGTTCCTTGTTTACCTTTAGGACCAAAGTCCGGTTTGCTATTAAAGATATAATTTGAAGAAGAATCAGCTATCATCTCAATGGCGAAAAGTTTTGCACATTCAAGATTGTCAGGAAGTGCTGTCGCTGTACCTTTGATATTGCCGCAAGGACCTGTTCCTTCTAAAGCTACTGAATCATCACATGGAGTAGCCATATTAAAGCCTGTCGGATAGCCATAAGCAAAACCGTCTTTTGTGTAATCCCAGTTACCATAAGCATACGCTGCAAATGGTGCTCCTTCTATTGTATGATCACCCGCAGAAATTTGGGCTGCCACATAACTATACTCCGTACCCGGAACTGCTTTAATTCCACCACCAAATTTTGAACGCAATGGCACATTATCAAATTTAAGTGCATTTTCATCAGCCGCTCTGAATGTCATATACATAAAGTTGTCAAGACCATTCGGCGAATGGAACACGGCATAAGAACACCAACGTTCTTTTGGTACTAATACCATCATCATACCGCAACCATTTCTCGAAGGATTATCAGGATTTTCACCTTTATCAACACCACTTGTGATGAATTGATTGCGCCATGCTTTACCATAATGACCAACAAGTACAGGGAAGTTCGACTTATAAGCAGCAGAAAGTTCCATATTTGTAAGTTCAAAGTATTCTCCTGCTTTCAAACTTTTTGAAACTGTCTTATATCCTGTACCATCTTGGCGCATTTGTTGGATAATGGTTTTGTCTTTGATAGCGACAAATCGAATTAAATCACCAATATCATCAGGGTCAATATTACGAACATAGCGATTGGTGTATAAAATCGGGGCTGATACATATTCAGTTCCAAGTAACTCTTCGGGCCACAACATATCTATCAACATATTACGCATGAAATTTGCAGGGCGACCCAACATTCTTTGGCTATAACGAGGGAAAGCACCTTTGGTATGACCTGAAATAACTGCTATGGGCTTATCAGCAGTAACCAATGTACCTGTTAAATCGCCATCAATGTGTGTGTAAGAACTTCTTTTTTCATTGTGGATAAGGAAGGTTTGTCCTTTATTCAATGTTATTTGTCCTATTTCGCCTTTTTTAACTTTTTGCGTATTGCAGGAAGGAACATAGGTAATGGAGGTTTTGTCTTGTGTTGCCGTAATAAGGATTTGTGAGGGTTTGATCTCATCTGTTTCATCTTGATAGAGGTTCAAAGTTCTATAACTTTTCCCTAACCATACAGCAGGAATTACTCGGTAAGCTTCACCTGACCAACGATATGATACAAAAACTGTCAATGAAACAGGCTCAGTTGAGGTTACATGTACACCCAGATTTTGTACTGTTTCATTAATTTTGTTCATATAGTCATCGCTCAAAGCAATCTTATGAACTTTATTCGGTGAAATATTCGCTTGGAATGTTGTCCCAAGTCCATTACAACGCCCGAAGACTTTTGTTGTTTTTTTGGAAGAAACCCAAAGTTCAACCGATGCTGCACCGCGAACGCCCTCTGCGGGTTCTTTTGCACAATGCGGAATAGCAAAGTAGTACTCTTTACCTTCCGTAATCTCGCTTACATTGTTCTTATTTTGTGCAGAAACAATGCCTGTAAACATTGTCCCCACAATAAGAGCTAAGAGCAGCGTTCTCAACGATTCAATTCGTAAAAAACGATTCATGACATATACCTCTAAAAAATGAATGTATTGTAACTAAACAAATATACAAAAGAAAAGACAAATGAACACATATTGGACAGTTTTTTTTTCGGTTCTAACTAAGAACTATATCAAGATGTTAGGAATCCATCACTCGAATCAAGCAAAAACACAGTAACTACCACAACTATACACTCATTGTCAACGGTTGTACCTTCACACTTTATACTACTCTGCAATAACTTCGCAAATAAAAAATAGTCGCAAAAACTGAACACTATAGCAACAATGCCGGATTATTTGTAGTCATCTTTCAGTCACCAACCTTCCTATCATTAAACTACAGCTTTGACTCAAGCTAAGTCGTTCACAACTTCACAACTTATTTTTTGCAGCGATGCAATTTTGCCCTAAATGTTACAAATTTTACTACAAAGTGTGTTTACTGACCCACAATAAGAAATTTTCCATATCCGTATTGTCCATTTCTATTGCTTATCGTGACAAAATATGCTCCATTCAATAACTCCATAGCAATGCCTTCACTCAGTTGTTCTTTCGATACATTCTCGATTGTATGGACTACTTCACCGATTGAGTTCATTATGCTCACATGCACTAAATTTTCTGTCAAATTATCAGCCAATATGGTTAAGTTTTTTTGCCGATAACCAAGCCGTACCGATTCATAAACACTTATCAACTCTTCGTCTTGTACTGAACTCAATGAATAATCATAGCGCAAAAAACCATCTTCTGTGGCATAATAGACAATCTCTTCACCATTACTGTTTTTAACAAATCGCAGAATCCACACATTTTGTTTTGTATTCGTAAACCAAGGAATTATAGTATCTTGTTCCCATATCTTTCCCGTTGTGACAGAACGACTAAGCACTCCTTTGCCGGGAATATCATCTACTCCACCAAAGCCATCAGACAAACCACCCACCCATATCTCATCATCACTATCAGAAAAAGGTCTTGTATCAATAGCCCATAAACTTGTATCCTGATACCCTATTCGCTTCCATGTAAATCCATAATCAGTTGATTGAAAAACGCCACCATTCGGCTTACTATCCGGAAAAAAATATGTCACAACAGCATACATAATAGCCGGATTTCTTTTACTTATAGCAATTTTAGGAACTTCACCATCGCCAAAGCTGTTTTTTGATAACTGCGCAATCTCTGTCCAACTTTTTCCTCCATCTGTAGAACGAGCAATCACACTCGGTGTACAACCACCATAAATGATATTTGTGCTGTCGCGGCGAGGCGTTAATGTGCAGAGAAAATAAGGCGTACCCGGCAAGACAGTACCGATGCTATCCCAGGTTAGTCCATTATCCAAGCTTTTTCGAATAATGCGTGAAGTAAGCTCCCCTGCAATCATTGTTGAAGGATTATCCGGCACTGTATAAATACTTTCACTCGGAGCAAAGTATGGACTAAGAGTTTCTATTACGGTACTCCATGTATTGCCGCGATCATTACTTCGACGCACTGTACCGAACCCTAAACCTGCAACAATCACGACTGATGTGTCTGCTTCACTGACAACAAGATTAGTAAAGCGGGATGTACCTGTTTCAAATTCCACAACTAAAGTATCCCATGTTTTTCCGGCATTATCGGTTCGGTAAAGTTTTCGTCCCAATCCCCCAACATAGATCGTATTTGGGTTTTTGGGATTTACGGCAAAGCCATAGGTGGGGGCATCAATTAACCGAGACCATTGTGCAGTTATAGGTTCCGAAACAATGACTGCAATGATACAACACATCAAATAACGAATTGCGAACATCAGATTTACTCCAAAATTTTCGTCGAATTTACTATTTTTTTCATAAGTAATGACATATCTATTCTTCTCCGCTATCATCATGATGATAGTGAACACTCAATACAACACAATCATAATCAAGGCGTTCTCTACTGAAAATCCATAATTTTGTACATATTTTGGAGTTCATTCAATGAAAGATATTCTTGCAAACCCTTACTTATCATTACTTATACGGCTTTTTATCGGCTTTTTGTTTATCGCCGCTGCCGTAGATAAGATTGCGCAGCCGGCGGAATTTGCCAAAAATGTTGCCAATTACCATATACCTCCCTATAGTCTAACCAATATCGTTGCATTAACGTTACCTTGGCTTGAATTTGTTGTAGGGCTTTTGCTTCTTTTGGGGGTCAGAGTCAAAGCAGCTTCTATTCTCACCTCCGGTATGCTCATCATGTTTATCATACTCATTGCTTCCGCCATGATACGAGGATTCAATATCTCCTGTGGTTGTTTTTCTCAATCCGATGCAGCCGTAGCAGAGGTTTCAACTGTCGGATGGAAAAAAATTTTTGAAGACATAGGTTTATTGCTCTGTTCGCTCTATTTGACATATTTCCCGCAATCGGCTCTATCTTTAGAGTTACCAACACCATTACAAACCTCGGAGAATACTTGAAAAGTTTATCATACAGTCCAAAAGTAAAAACTACTCTCCAAGAACGACTTTCACAAGACATCGCCATCGTCACAGATGGTTCACTCTCCATTGAGTTGTCGAAACGCGGGCTTACGGACATACCGATTGATGTGTATAATCTCAAAAATCCTGTGTCTGTGGAGCAAATACATCGTGATTTCATGGAAGTAGGTGCGGAATTATTGCAAACAAATACCCTCAATGCCAATCGTTTAATGTTGGAACAGCATGGACTCGCCGATAAAGTCTATGAAATTAACCGAAAAGGCGTATGGATTGCACGTTGCGTTGCTTTGCACCGTTGTTATGTTGCGGCAGTAGTTGGTCCGACAGGTAAATTCTTCACGCCCGTAGGTACACTCACGAAAGAAGAAGCCTTCCAAGTATTTACCGAACAAATTATCGCGCTTCTCGACGGTCAGCCCGATTGCCTTATGTTCAAATCATTTATTGATATTGAGGAATTGGAAATTGCTATACAGGCGGCAAAATTTGTCAATCCCAATTTCCCGATGATTGCTTGCAAAACCTTCCCCGAAGATGGAAGTGTATTGGCTACCTCCTTCCCTGCCGATATTGCGCAGCGGCTTGAACATAATGGCGTGATTGCACTCGGATCAAATAGTACTGTCGGACCACAAAGAATGTTCGACATTGTGAAAGCTATTTCTGCATCGAATATTCCTTTGGTCGCATTACCCGACACAGCCATACCTGTACTTGAAGACGGCAAAGCACTCTATAATGCGGAACCCGAATATGTGGCTCATGTTGTAAAAAAATGTATTGCCCAAGGAGCAAGAATTGTCGGAGCAGATGGCGGTGCATCCGTCGAGCATATTCGTGCAATAGCTGACATTGCGGCATTACATAAAATCGGTGAGGGAAAAGTCATAATCAAATCACCCAAAATCATTGATTCATCGCTTGACACAAATGCTACACCTTCTCATTTTGCACAGAAAATAGGAAAAGAATTTGTTTCGACTGTCGAAATTGAAATACCTCGCGGATTAGATATTGACAATGTTGTCAACACTGCACTTTATTTAAAAGAACATGGTGTGGATGCAATCAATATTTTCGACGGAGCAAGGGCGCGTGTCAGAATTAATCCCATTGCTTTATCACGCTTAGTGCAAGAACGAACAGGTATTGAATGTATAACCCATTTTGCTTGTCGCGACAGAAATATGGTTGGTATTCAAGCTGATTTAATTGGTGCGGATGCTTTATCGGTTCGTAATATTCTTGCCATTACGGGTGATCCGACAAGTATCGGTGATTTTCCCAATGCAACATCCGTCTATGACCTTGATGCCATCGGTTTAATTCGTACCATTAATAAAATGAATAATGGCGAAGATTTACATGGCAATCCTATCGGAAAAAAAACGAATTTCCTTATTTCCTGTGCAGTAAATCCCACATCGCATAATATTGAGAGAGAAATCAGACGTTTTGAACAAAAAATACAAGAAGGGGCAACCGTCGCATTTTCTCAACCAATTTTTGAGTATGCCGTTCTTGAAGAATTTCTTGAACGAACCAAACATTTACGATTTCATTTTATTCTCGGAATTATTCCATTACGTTCATTGCGTCATGCTGAATTTCTTCACTATGAAGTGCCGGGAATGGTTGTCCCCGATTGGGTACGAAAAACAATAGCGGATAATTCTCACACAATAGAACATGCCGCTGCAAAAGGAATGGAAATTGCAAGAACATTATTACAAAAAGCAAAAAAAGATATTGCAGGAGTGTATATTATGCCACCGGCAAAAAAATATTCAATGGCTGTCGAAATTATTCAATCACTTTAAATATTACTATGAAGGATTTTACTTGTATTACTGTCACAACACCGGTCGCAGGTGTGGCTGCAATTCAATTATCGCGACCCAAAGTTCTTAATGCTCTTAATTTGCAGACAATGGTAGAAATTGTCGAAGCATTAGAAAGTATTGAACAAAATAATGATATTCGCTGCGTGGTCTTATATGGCAATGAAAAAGCATTTGCGGCGGGTGCTGATATTGGCGAAATGGGTGATGCGGGCACTATTGAAATGCTCAAACGCGATCAATTTTCTCGTTGGGAAAAAATACGTACTTTTAAAAAACCGATTATAGCTGCTGTCAGCGGCTTTGCTCTTGGCGGAGGTTGTGAATTAGCAATGCACTGCGATATGATTATTGCAAGCGAAACAGCACAATTCGGACAACCCGAAATAAATATTGGCGTTATGCCCGGTGCCGGAGGCACTCAAAGGCTTACTCGCGCTGTCGGTAAAGCATTAGCAATGGAAATATGCTTGACAGGACGTATGATAAATGCTCAACAAGCTTTAAGAGCAGGATTAGTCAATAAAGTCGTGCCCGTGCAATCCTTTATTCAAGAAGCAATTGCTTTAGCACAAGAAATTGCCTCAAAACCACCGATTGCCGTTCAATTAATTAAAGAATCTGTGTTGAAATCATTTAGTTCAACATTAGAAGGCGGGCTTGAATTTGAACGCAAAAATTTCTATATGCTTTTTGCTACTGAAGATCAAAAAGAAGGAATGCATGCTTTTATCGAAAAAAGAACTCCTACGTGGAAAGGTCAATAATTTCTATCACTCCCCCACTTATTATTGAAAAATATGAATTACAATACTATACTTTTTGAATTAACAAATGGTGTTTGCACCATAACACTTAATCGTCCGGACTCTTACAATGCTTGCAATGAAGAATTAACTGCGGAATTACAAAATGCCTTTGCAGAAGCCGCTTCCAATGATAATATTCGCGCCATAGTACTCACCGGTGCAGGTAAAGCATTTTGCTCGGGTCAAGATTTAAAAGATGCACCCAAAAGCGGTGGAAAAAGAAATCTTACAGACTCCTTGGTACGTCGCTATAATCCCATTATTCGTGCCATTCGTGAAATTCCAAAACCTGTGATATGTGCCATCAATGGTGTTGCTGCGGGTGCAGGTTTATCGCTTGCTTTAGCATGTGATATGCGTATTATGTCTGCATCGGCAAAATTAGTAGAAGCATTTATCGGTATTGCTTTAGTGCCCGATTCCGGTGCTACATTTTTTTATCCGCGAATGCTTGGCTATGCAAAAGCTTTTGAATTTGCAACACTCAATAAACCTATTGATGCCGACACTGCTTTGCACTTAGGTCTGGTTAATACGGTCTGCCATCCGAAAGCATTTAACCATACGGTGGACACCATTGCACAACACTATGCTTCGGGTCCGACACAAACATTTGGCTTTGTCAAAAAAATGTTACAAAAAGGAATGACTGCTTCCTTAGAAGAAATGTTGGAAATGGAAGCCGATTATCAACAAAGAGCCGGAGATTCAGCAGATTACAGTGAAGGCGTAGCGGCATTTATCGAAAAAAGAGCACCCGTTTTTACAGGCAAATAATTTTTTTTTGCTCGGTCAATAATTAAAGTCCGTCAGGAATTTCTTGGCGGACTTTTTTTTATGTCTTACTAAAGTTTTGTAGTTTTGAACAACTATTTTCTTAACCGTGATAATTTCCATGAATCATAAACGCGCTAAGATAATGGAAGTAAAAAACTTAGAAAATATTCTGTGAATCTCGTTTAACCCATTAAAATAATTTTAGAATGCACAATGTTCGAACAAACTTTTAAAAATATAGATGACATTCTTCACAAAGACGCAGGGTGAGGCAGTGAATTAGATTATGTGGAGCAAACCTCTTGGATTTTGTTTCTCAAATATCTGGACGACTTGGAACGCGACCGTGCCACAGCAGCCGAGCTCACAGGCAAGACCTACACCCCTATCTTAGAAAAGAAATTTCAATGGACAGTGTGGGCAATGCCAAAAGGCAAAGACGGAAAACTCGACCACCATAAAGCAATGACAGGTGATGACCTCACCGATTTTGTAAACAACAAACTCTTTCCTTATCTCAAAAAGTTTAAGCAAAGTGCCGAGAGTGCCGACACCATTGAATACAAGATTGGCGAAATTTTCAGCGAACTGAAAAACCGCATACAAAGTGGCTACAATTTGCGTGAAGTGATTAATCGCATTGACGAGTTGCGTTTTAGAACCCACGCAGAGAAGCACGAAATGAGCCATCTGTATGAAGACAAAATTAAAAATATGGGCAATGCAGGGCGAAACGGTGGCGAATACTATACGCCCCGACCGCTCATTACTACGATTGTAAAAGTGGTTGCTCCAAAAATTGGCGACAAAATTTATGATGGTGCTGTGGGTTCTGCGGGCTTCTTATGCGAAGCATTCGACTATCTGCGTAAGGGCGGCCTTAATGGTCGTACCAGTCTATCTACAAAAGATTGGGAAATATTGCAAAAACGCACATTTTACGGCAAAGAGAAAAAATCATTGGCATATATCATTGGCATTATGAATATGATTTTGCACGGTGTGGAAGCTCCCAACATCATACACACCAACACACTTGCTGAAAACCTTGCCGACATACAGGAAAAAGACCGCTACGATGTAGTGCTTGCCAATCCTCCATTTGGTGGAAAGGAACGTGCCGAAGTGCAACAAAATTTCCCGATTAAAACAGGCGAAACCGCTTCACTTTTTTTGCAACACTTCATTAAAATTCTGAAAGCAGGCGGTAAAGCAGGTGTGGTGATTAAAAACACCTTTTTGAGCAATACCGACAATGCCACCGTTGCCATTCGTAAAACTTTATTGGAAAACTGCAACCTGCATACTGTGTTGGATTTGCCCGGCGGAACCTTTACCGGTGCAGGCGTAAAAACCGTAGTGCTGTTTTTTGAAAAAGGCAAACCCACCAAAAAAATTTGGTTTTACCAGTTAAACCTTGACCGTAATTTGGGCAAGACCAACCCACTAAATGAAAATGATTTAGCCGAGTTTATAAAACTCCAAAAAACAAAAGCCGACAGCCCCAATTCTTGGAGCATAGACGTACAGACGCATTGCAATGCGTATAGTAATTACGATTTAAGCGTAAAGAACCCGAACAAAAAAGAAGAAGTAACGCTTCGGCAACCACAAGTAATTTTGGAAGAAATGAAAGCATTAGATGAAGAAAGTGCGGAAATTTTGGAAGCCATCAAATCCCTTATTTAATGATGAAAGACGAAATTATTTTATATCGCCCCAATGAACTTGCCAAACATATTGAGGTAAGATTTGACGAAAAAACAGAAACTATTTGGCTTACACAACAACAAATTGCTGATTTGTTTGACACACAGCGCCCTGCTATTACCAAGCATTTGGGTAATATTTTTAAATCGGGCGAATTGGAAGAAAATGTGGTTAGTTCCATAATGGAACATACCACTCAACACGGTGCAATAAAAGGAAAAACTCAAATTTCTAAGGTTAAATATTACAATATAGATGCGGTATTATCGGTTGGCTATAGAGTAAATTCTGTCCGTGCAACTCAGTTCCGAACTTGGGCAACACGTGTGCTGAAAGAGTATCTTCTCAAAGGTTACGCCATCAATAACCGCATGAACAGAATTGAGGACAATGTTCAGGCACTAACAGAAAAAGTACACCAAATAGACCTTCAAATAAATACACAACTCATTCCCACGCAAGGCATATTTTTTGACGGACAAATATTTGATGCCTACGAACTCGCCTCGAAAATTATTCGCTCGGCTAAGAAAAGCATTGTGTTGATTGACAATTACATAGACGAAAACACCCTGACACATTTGGCCAAAAAGAATAAAGGTGTAAAAGTTCTTCTGCTCATTAGGAATATCAGCAGGCATTTGACTTTGGATGTACGAAAAGCAAACGAACAATACGGCGGCTTTGAAGTAAAGGTATTTACCCACAGCCACGACCGCTTTTTAATCATTGACCGCAATGAAGTCTATCATTTGGGTGCCTCGCTGAAAGATCTGGGTAAGAAATGGTTTGCGTTTTCCAAGCTGGAGACGAGGTCGGTGGAAGGAATTATGAACGAAATAAAGGAACTGATATGAAGCAAGGAAAAAATAGTCTGAACCACGATTCACTTGATTTACTTGATTCTTATGATTCAAAAAATAAAGCCAATCATGAAAAATACAAAAATCAAGGTTCAGATAAAATGAAGAATTGGGAGAAAAAGAAACTAGGCGATATATGTGGTTTTGTGCGTGGACCATTTGGCGGAAGTTTGAAGAAAAATATTTTCAAGCCAGAAGGTTATGCAGTTTATGAACAACAACACGCTATTTATGACCAATTTGACGATATAAGATATTTCATTGATGAAAACAAATTCAATGAAATGAAAAGATTTGAATTAAAGACAGGTGACTTAATAATG
This sequence comes from Ignavibacteria bacterium UBA2373, assembly GCA_002344005.1. GTDB lineage: Bacteria > Bacteroidota > Ignavibacteria > Kapaibacteriales > UBA961 > UBA2353. The sequence continues at coordinate 132,711 of DDTD01000082.1, forward strand.
AGTTGCTCAGGAACAATGGGTAAAGTAGCAATTGTCCCAAATGAATTTAAAAAAGGTATCATTAATCAGGCATTACTAAAAATAAGTCCGAGCAATAAAATTTCAAATGTGTTTTTGAAACTTTGGATGCAAAGCGAAAGTTTTCAGGAGAGTTTAAAAAATTATTCAGGTGGAGCAGCAATTCAAAATGTTGCATCTGTTGCAATTCTTAAAGGAATTGAAATCCCACTTCCTCCCCTCCCCGAACAACAACGCATAGTTTCCATTTTAGATGAGTGCTTTGCCGCCATAGACAAGGCAAAAGCCAATGCCGAACAAAACCTCAAAAACGCCAAAGAGCTTTTTGAAAGCTATTTGCAGGGAGTGTTTGAGAAAAAGGGTGATGGCTGGGAAGAGAAAACTTTGAAGGAAGTTTGTGCAAAAATTACAGATGGAACTCATCAAACACCTAAATATTTTGATGATGGGATTATATTTCTTTCTTCTAAAAATGTAACCAGTGGCAAAATAGATTGGGAAAACATCAAATACATTGATGAAAAACAACATATTGAAATGCACAAACGAGTAGCTCCAAGAATTGGTGATATTCTATTAGCAAAAAATGGCACAACAGGTATAGCCGCAATGGTTGATAGAGATGTTGTGTTTGATATTTATGTTAGTCTTGCTCATATCAGAGTTTTAGATGCAATTATTCCTGATTTTATGTTGTATTTCATAAATTCTCCTATCGCAAAAAAGCAATTTAATAAGCGACTTAAGGGGTCAGGCGTTCCAAATTTACATTTAGAAGAAATTAGGGAAGTAATAATTCCATTTCCCAAATCAAAAGAAGCCCAACAAACCATCGTTCGCAAATTAGATGCCCTTCGAGCCGAAACGCAAAAGTTAGAAGCGGTGTATCAAAAGAAAATAGCGGATTTGGAAGAACTGAAAAAATCAATCTTGCAAAAAGCATTTGCGGGGGAATTGCGTGGTGGTAAGCCTGCCGAACCAAAAACTGAAAAATCCCGAAGGGATGGCAAGATTATAAAAAACAAGATTAACAACAACAAACAAACCCCGAAGGGGTGATTTACTATTATGGCAGGCACATTTTCACAAATTTATATCCAATATGTTTTTGCCGTGAAAGGCAGAGAGAACCTTTTACAAAAACCTTGGCGTGATGAAGTGTTTAAGTATATGGCAGACATTATCAAAGGTAAAAATCAAAAACCAATTATCGTAAATGGAGTTGCAGACCATGTTCACATTTTTGTGGGATTAAAACCGGCAATGAGTATATCGGATTTGGTTCGAGACATCAAAAACAATTCGTCCAATTTTATAAACGAACAGAAATTCATCAAAGGAAAATTTTCCTGGCAAGAAGGGTATGGCGCTTTTTCTTATGCTCATTCTCAAATTGAAAATGTGTATCAATACATTGCTAATCAGGAAGAACATCACAGGAAGAAAACCTTTAAAGAAGAATACCTTGATTTTCTTCAAAAATTTGAAATTGAATACAACGAAAAATATTTATTCGAATGGTTGGATTAAGAATTACACCCCTTCGGGGTTTATCAGACCTTTGGTTTGCATTGAGCTATAATCTTTACATCCCTTCGGGATTAAAGAATGGTTACATTATTTTATTGAGCATAATATGCAAGAAAATCAATAAATGCTCAATAGAATGCTCAATAGAATGCTCAATAGAAATCAAGAGAATACGCCAGCTACATACCATTTTGGGCTTAAAACCTTGTTTGATGGTTATTTGATAACTGCCAAACTCCTATGTGATGCTTATGTGATAGGTGGTTCCACATACCAATGTAAGTCATTGATATTCAATGCTTTTTTATGTGATGGTTATGTGATTTGGAGTCCGATTTTATTTGATAGTCATTTGATAAAAGAGAAATTATGAACGAAGCAGAAACAAGAGCAGAACTTATAGACCCAAAGCTAAAAGCATCGGGTTGGGGCATTGTTGAGGGATCAAAAGTCCTTCGTGAATACCATATTACGCAAGGAAAAATACAAACAGGCGGTGCTCGTGCCAAAAAAGAAATTGCCGATTATGTGTTGGTGTACAAAGGTATCAAGTTGGCGGTAGTAGAAGCCAAAAGTGATGAATTAGAAGTGGGCGAAGGTGTAATGCAAGCCAAAAAATACGCTCAAAAACTTCAAGTAGAAACCACCTACAGCACCAATGGCAAAGCCATTTACCAAATCTGTATGAAATCGGGCGAAGAAGGTTTGGTAAAAGACTTTTTAAGCCCTGAACAACTTTGGAATAAAACCTTTCCAATTGACAATGGAAAATTGACATTGGAACATGAATGGAGAGAAAAATTTGCATCTGTGCCGTTTGAAGATAAGAGCGGTAGTTGGCAGTTACGGTATTATCAAGAAATAGCCGTTCAAAGAACAGTTGAAGCCATCGCCCAAGGAAAAGACCGCATATTACTCACACTTGCTACAGGTACAGGAAAAACGGCAATTGCTTTTCAAATTGCTTGGAAATTATTTCAAACCCGTTGGAATTTAAAACGAGACGGCAGCCGCAGACCCAGAATTTTATTTTTAGCAGACAGAAATATTTTAGCAGACCAAGCATATAATTCATTTTCGGCATTCCCCGAAGATGCTTTGGTGCGGATAAAACCGAATGAAATTAAGAAAAGCAGAAAAGTGCCAACCAACGGCAGCATATTCTTTACCATTTTTCAAACCTTTATGACCTCAAGCCACAAAGGGGCGATATACACCGGCGATGCGAAAACGCCCCTCGCTAAAAACGAACAATTCAATTTCGGACAATATCCAGCAGATTATTTTGATTTCATCATCATTGACGAGTGTCACCGTGGCGGAGCAAATGACGAAAGTAATTGGCGGGGAATTTTAGAATATTTCAGTCCGGCAGTGCAATTAGGTTTAACAGCCACACCCAAGCGAAAAGACAATGTGGACACCTATAAATATTTTGGTGAACCTGTGTATATCTATTCGCTAAAAGAAGGAATTAATGATGGTTTTTTAACACCATTCAAAGTTAAACGCATCAAAACTACTTTAGATGATTATCGCTACACTTCGGACGATACAATTGTGGAAGGAGAAATTGAAGAAGGAAAACTCTATGAAGAAAAAGATTTTAATAAAATTATTGAAATACAGCAAAGAGAAGCTAAGAGAGTACGTATTTTTTTGGATGAAGTCAATCAAAACGAAAAGGCAATTATGTTCTGTGCCAATCAAGCACATGCAGCATTAATACGGGATTTGGTAAACCAAAATGCCAAAAGTAAAGACCCTTTTTATTGTGTGCGTGTTACGGCAAATGATGGTGAAGAAGGAGAAAGACTATTGCGAGAATTTCAAGATAATGAAAAGATACTTCCCACTATTCTCACCACATCCCAAAAGCTTTCCACAGGCGTTGATGCAAGAAATATCAGAAATATTGTATTGCTTCGACCTGTGAATTCAATGATTGAATTTAAGCAAATTGTTGGTCGTGGTACGCGATTATTTGACGGTAAAGAATTTTTTACTATTTATGACTTTGTGGATGCTTACAAACATTTTTCAGATCCTGAATGGGACGGAGAACCGATTGGAGAAGAACCCAAAGAACCTAAACGATATCCAAAACCTGAGCCGACTGATCCACCAATTATTTCAGAGCCCGGTGAACCAATTCCTAAGAAGCCAAAAATTAGAATTAAACTTCGCAATGGAAAAGAAAGAGAAATTAAATATATGGTGTCAACATCGTTTTGGAGTGCAGATGGAAAACCAATTTCAGAAACAGAATTTATAGATAATCTTTTTGGCGAATTGCCTAAACTTTTCAAAGATGAAGAAGAGTTGCGGAAACTTTGGAGCAATCCATTGACCAGAAAAACACTGTTAGAGAATTTAGATGCGGCAGGTTTTCCTAAAGACGATTTACTGACTTTACAAAAATTAGTAGATATGGAAAAAAGCGACTTGTACGATGTATTAAGATATATTTTTAATGGTGACTACATGGCGGTTACAAGAGAAAATAGAGCGAAAGCAGCCGAAGCGACAATCTTTGCTCTACTCAATGACAAACAAAAAGAGTTTATCACTTTCGTTTTAAGTAAATATATAGATGCAGGCGTTGACGAACTTGACCAAGAAAAGCTACCAATTTTGCTGACAAACAAGTATCAATCATTGGAAGATGCAAAAGAAATTTTAGGTGATGTTGCAAATATCAGCAGACTTTTCATAGAATTTCAAGAACATCTTTATAAACAGAAAGCAGCATAATAATAGGAAAATCACAATCGGGCAACTTTTACACAAATTATTTCCCCTGTGCTTTTTTTGCTGCTTCAAGTCCTTGTCTGATGAGATTTTCATCAATATGTACCTCAAAACCGGCTTGACTTTGCTGCGAACCAATGAGATGGCGTTTCTCTAATACTTGAGTAAATACTTTTTCGCTTTCTGCATATCTGCCCAAATAATAAAGAGCGTATGCTTGTAAGTGTAAAGCATATACCTGTTCCGGCACGGCTTCCAATGATAATTCCGCCCATCGTAAGGCATCGGAAAAACGTTTTGTATTGCCACATAATTGCGCTAAAACAGCCGTCGCACTTGCCCGAATATGGGGAGCAAGTCCTTTCAATTGCAAAGATAATTGTAATGCTTCCTCTGCCTCTTTGATAATATTCATTCTAGCCAATGTCTGCCCTAATTGAAACCATGCATAAGCATTTTCGGGTTGCTCTTTCACATGCTGTAATAATAATTGATAATTACGCTGTAATTTTTTTTCCATTTCCTCACGTGATAAATCATATCCCAAATGATCAATAATAACATCCGATTGAACAATGGATTTGCCAAGCGCAATAATAGAAGGTGAAATTTGTTCATGCACCCTTCCCTGAAACGCAATGGTCGGATACCCATAATTGCGAAATATTCTGGGATATGAACCGCTATGCATCTCGGAAACTTCATCTCCCTGACGATGAGGACTGTGAATAGTGCATAATAATGCGCCAATATCATCAGGCAAGGAATGTAATAATTGACGTAAATGTATTTTCGCTTCCGGGTGAATTCTTTCATCAGCATCAAGATACAGTACCCACTCCCCTTTTGTGTATGATAAAGCATAATTACGAGCTTGCGCAAAATCACCTTCCCAAGGATGAGTAAATACTTTAGCACCGTATCGTTGTGCAATAGCAACCGTAGAATCCGTTGAACCTGTATCCACAATAATTATTTCATCTGCCAATCCGAAAACGCTTTCTAAACAACCTTGCAAATATTTCTCTTCATTTTTCACAATCATGGAAAGACTAAGAAACGGTTTTTTATCACGTAGTATTTGTTGTTGCGGTGCGGCGGCAATCTGTGTTGCAAGAAAGGAATATATTTTCTTAATTTCTTGATTTTCGGGTGCAAGAGACAAAGCTCTGCCTGCATAATCATAGGCATCATGAAAAGCATTTTTTTTGAGTAAACAATTCGCCATGCCGACAAGACAACCAACATCGTGACTATTGACCGATAATCCTGCACGAAAAGAATGTTCTGCTTTATCCCATTCATTTTTAGCCGCATAACATTTGCCGATACGAAAATCCACTTGCTCAATAGGAACATTATAATCACCCAAAATCATTGCGGCAGTTGATTGTTCCTTCATATCTTTTATTGCCACATAACAGGAAATTGCCACATCATACTGCCCTATTTCATACAAAGATTCTGCACAAATATAGAGTGCAAATTTTTGCTGCGGGATAATATTCAACGATTCATTGGCAAATTGTACTGATGTAATAAAATCTTTATCCTGATATGCTAATAATGCTGCTTCATTTAATGCTTGCGGTTTTGCACTGTGATTATTGTTTAAATATTTCAATGCTTGAGTAATATCGGCAAATGCTTGACGATTGTGTGCTAAAGCCCTATATGTTTTTGCTCTTTGGAACCACATATACCCATCTTTGGGATTTTTTTCCAAATGTTTTGTCAGCAATTTCACATTTCGCTCATGCTTTTGTTTCATCTGATCGGGCGATAAATCATACCCTTTATGAAAATAGCGGACAGGTATATGTTGTATGGAGAAACCTGCACGCAGGATTGATTCTAATATTTGTTCATGAATACAATATTCCCATCGAATATGAGGTGAATTTCTAAATACTCGCAAAAGGTTAATACTGAATATATCTTTTGTGCCGTCGGGACGATGTGCATGACTTTCTAATTCAATAAGAGCACCGCCGATATTTGCAGGTAAAGCGACAAGAGAATCGCGCATTTTTTCCGGATTCATAATTATTTCATCGGCATCAATGCTTACAATCCAATCACCTGTTGCGTGGAGAAGTGCATAATTTCTTGCAGCAGCAAAGTCATCGTTCCAGATATAGGAAAAAACTTGTGTGGTAAACTCTTGTGCAATGGCAACAGTAGCATCATTCGACCCTGTATCAACAATAATAATTTCATCGGCAAAAGCAATCACCGACTGCAAGCACTCTTTTAAACATGATTCCTCATTTTTGACTATAAGACACACAGAAATTTTCATAATCTCTCCTCTACATATTGAGGGAATTCAACAATAAATGTTGCACCTTGTCCATAAATAGATTCGCAGTAAATTGTACCATTCATAGCTTCCACCAATTTTTTCACAATGGCAAGTCCCAAACCACTGCTATGTTCTCCGCCCGTTGGTTGCGCAGAAAGCCGCTGAAATTTGCCGAATAATTTTTGCTTGTCATCATCGGTAAGTCCGGGACCTTCATCTTTCACAGCAATACGAATAAAAGAACTATGCTCACGGGAAATTTCATCTACTGTTATATATACTTTTTTTTCTAATGGTGAGTATTTCACTGCATTACTGATTATATTTTCGATGACTTCATGAAACAATGTTGTGTCCACAAAGACAGAATACTGATTTATGATATCATAATGTATAGCGATTCCTTTCTTTTCAGCGGTTACATAAAAGGATTCAACAATTTCATTTATGGTCTTAGTGACATCAAGTTTTTGTAAATTAACGGTTAATTTACCTGATTCAACCGCATTAATATCAAGGAGATTTGTTATAATGGTTTTCATTCTTCTTGCTGTGGCAAGCATTGACTGAACAGTTTTCTCTTTTTGTTCAGGTTTCATATAATCGCCATAACGAATAATTGATTCGGCATTGAGAATGATTCCTGAAAGTGGGTTTTTCAGATCATGCGCGGCTATACCTAAAAATTCATTTTTTTCTTTATTTAACTCTTCAAGATAGATATTTTGCTGATGAAGTTCATTATTCACACTTTCTATTTGTGTCTTTTGCAAGAAGATAGTCCGTAAATTAATAAACTCACGAAGTCTGGCTGTATAGGTAAATCGTGATATTAACCATGCTATAAATGTAAAAATGATACTGTTTGTGATATGACCATTGGCATTAGGTGACTCTGTCGCAATAGATAGTGTGACAACAAAAAATACTTCGCCGAGAAAAAAAATAATTATCGAAGCTGCGGGGCGATAGAAAAAACTTGCAGCAATGCCGAAGACAGCAACAATATATTCGGTAATATTCGGACTTACCTTTTGAACAATCCACGCAGATAAAAAACCTGCCCATGCTATAATAATAAATCCATACAAAAAAGTCATAAGATTGACAATCTTGAATCTTGTTGTAATTTTCGTTCTCAATACAAACGAAAGGAGTGTAAAGAGAAACGAAACGATTACTAAAGCAATATGACTCAAAAAAAGTTCATAATAGGCAATATTGCTTTCCCATAAACCGGTAGCTTTGGACACAACAATATCTCGCCAAACAAGCAAAGAACCAAGAACAAACAAGACAAGCGAATAAAAGCGAATGCGCGTCAAATTTGATCCTTGTATAACCCTACTGTAATCATCACAAAAAGTAGGGTCGGGCAATTCCGGCTCTAAAACAAAATTTTTTTGTATATATTTTTGAAAAAGTCCCAGTATCCGTTTCATAGTATTATATGACAAATAAACCTGTTTTTTGAGCAATTTTTTCAGCAATCGCCTTGCCATCTAAAGCAGCGGACATAATTCCTCCCGCATAGCCGGCACCCTCACCGGCGGGATAAAGATGCGGAATATTGATATGTGCTAATGTTTCTTTATTTCTAGGAATTTTCACAGGTGATGATGTACGCGATTCCGTTGCAACTACAATTGCTTCATTCGTAAAATAACCACGCATTTTTTTATCAAAATCCTTAAAGCCTTGACGTAATGAAGTGCTAATATCTTTTGTAAATGCTTTTTCAACCGGTGCGGAAATTAATCCGGGAATATAGGACGATTTGGGTAAAGTATCGGATAAACGACCATTCACAAAATCAATCAATCGTTGAGCCGGAGCTTGTTGCGTACCATTTCCTAAATTCCACACATTTTTTTCTATATGTTTTTGATAATCCAAACAGGAAAAAACACCGGATTCTACATGCTCTGAGGCATGTTCGGGCGAAACCGCACAAATAATACCGGAATTGGCATACGCAGAATCACGTCGCGACATTGACATACCGTTCACGACAATTTCCTCAGGCGCAGTAGCAGCAGGAACAATGAGCCCACCGGGACACATACAAAATGAGAATACTCCTCGTTCACGAACATGAGTCACTAATTTATAGGAAGAAGCGGGTAAATATTCGCCTCTTTTATAACCATGATATTGAATTTCATCAATTAAATCTTGCGGATGTTCCGCTCTTACCCCAAGGGCAAATGGTTTTGGCTCAATCGCTATATTTTTCGCATGAAGTAAATAAAAAATATCTCGGGCTGAATGCCCTGTTGCTATAATACAATCGTCGCCAATAAATTCTTTTCCATTCTCCGTTGTTAAGCGAACAAATGTTTCTGCACAATGTATATCTGTAACATATGAATCAAAGTGAACTTCGCCGCCATACTCACAAATAGTTTGACGAATGTTTTGAACCACAATGGGCAGTTTGTTAGAGCCTATATGCGGATGAGCATCCACAAGTATATCCGTAGGCGCACCATGTTCGACAAGTAATTGTAATACTATGCGAATATCTCCCCTTTTTTTTGAGCCAGTATATAATTTCCCATCAGAGTAAGTTCCTGCTCCTCCCTCTCCAAAACAATAATTAGAATGAGGATTTACAATGCCAAATTGTTGAATGGCACGCAAATCACGTCGTCGGGCACGAGCATCTTTACCTCTTTCAAGAATAATCGGCTTAATACCATGACGTAATAATTCAAGTGCAGCAAAATACCCACATGGACCGGCACCAATAATTAATACTTTTCGATGTGGGGATGCTATTTGTAATTGTTTTTTAAGAATGGGAATATCAGGGGGATTTTCACCAATATAGACTGTGGTTTGCAAAGTATAATGTAACTTTTTCCCACGTGCATCAAGTGAACGCTTCTGTATTGTTATTGCACTAATTTCATCATTGCTTATGCCACACTCTTGTGCAGCAAATGTTTTTATTGCTTCTGAATTGTGAATATACTCGGGTTTTATGGAAAGTATAATTTCTTTTTTCATAACCCTTTACTTTCTTGTCGAAAGATTAATGAATAACAGACAGCGGTAATGTAATTCGTTTATTATCCTGCTCTACAACCACATAGTATATTCCTGTAGGATACTGCATTATGTCCAAACGAATATTCGTATGATTATATGAAGTAGCATGCACTTCACTGCCCGTAGATGAAAATACTTTAACAATTATGGGCAATTTTTCAGATGATTGAATATTCAGATACAGTTCATCACTAGCAGGATTGGGAAATATTTGAGCCGCCAAAATAGCATTGTCTTCTTGATTTTCTGCAATTGATGTATGAATTTGGTTAATTGGTACATATTTAAGTATTGTGCCAAATTGCCCAACTGCCCAAGCCGTAGAATCATCATATACAAAGAGAGAATGGAGAATATTTCTTGAGCCGGTAAATTGTGTACGCCATGTTGTTCCGCCATCATTCGTTATTGCGCTGCTGCCGCCTTCACCAACAAATATCGCATTTGTTTCAGAATAAAAACGTATTGCCATTATACTTTGCGATGTATTAAGTTGTAATGGTAACCATGTTGTTCCGCCATCATTGCTTTTTCGAGCAAAACCATTATCGCCTGCTATAATAAGAGTTTCAGTTCCTATTTTTTGGAATGTTCTCAAATTATTCTGTGTTCCCAAATCTATGGGTTTCCATGTTTGTCCACCATCAGTTGTGAAAATAACGACCCCTCTGTCGCCTATGCACCAGCCCAAGTCACGGTTTGCAAAATAGATTGCATTGAGGCGGGTTGAAAATTCTGTTGGTTGCACTTTCCATTGATTTCCGCCATTACTTGTTGTAATGACAATACCATTTTCTCCACAAGCCCAGCCAAATGATTCATCAACAAAATCAACATCCAATAAATTTGCTGTTACTTGCGATAATTGTGGAGTAATCTTATCGCCATTTTCCTCTATTTTGAAAACATTACCCGATTCTCCAACAATCCAGAGAGCATTATTATTTACAATATCTATTCCCCTGAGTGCAGGTTTTTCAGCTATTATCTGAGTTTGCCATTGTTCACCGGCATTCGTCGTTGTCATAATAATACCGCTATCGCCGACAGCAAAACCTTTCTTATCCGTGACAAATGCTACATCATATAAATCGAAGCGTTCGCCTTTGCTTGATTTTACCCACGATTTACCACCATCATTTGTCAGATAAACTTCGCCATTTTTTCCGGCAACTATTCCATTATTGACATTAAAAAAACGTATAGCTGATAAATTTTCTTCTATGGGTAAAGAAATATCCTGCCAATCCACACCATTTGTAGTGGCAAGAATAGTACCTTTTTCACCACATATCCATCCATGGGTATTATCAGTAAAATGTAAAGCAAGTAATCCCGAATTTGAAGGAGATTTTTGGACAGTCCAATTGACGCCGCCATTGGTGGTCATGCGTATTGTACCCTTATCACCTACAATCCACCCTTGTAAATTGGGAAGCACTTGAATTGCACGCAGATTGATATTGTCTTCCACTAAAGGAAACTGCGTAAACCACGAATCACCGCCATTGGTTGTAGCCATCACTATTCCGCCATTACCGACAGCCCAGCCCTTATTTTCATCAGAAAAAGCGACACCGTTCAAAAAAACGCTGAATCCGCTGACTACTCGCCCCCATGATGTACCGCCATTGGTTGTTTTAAGGATTGTCGCTTGCCTACCTACGCTATAGACAACACTATCATTGACTGCATAAACAGATTGCAAAGCAGCTGTGACATTGGATTTTTGAATCTCCCATTTGATGCCGCCATCGGATGTTTTCAGTACAGATCCATTCGTACCGACTGCCCAACCATTGGTATTTGATGAGAAAGTAACGGATAATAAATCCTGCGATGTTGCTGTTAATCTCCCTATCCAAAGATTGCCTTGGTCAGCCGATGCAATAATTCCGCCTGCTTCTGCGCAAGCGATTGCCAAGCCATTGGGCTTTATTGCAAGCGATGTAATGGTATTACCTTGAGGTTGAGGATTTTGCCACACCCATCCCTTATTTTGAGCACAAAGGAGGATTGGTGACAAAAGAGAGAAACAGAGTGTTATCGTAAGTGTTTGTAATAATGTGTTCATAAAAATATAGTGTGATGAGATTAATCAAAAGCCGATGTCTAATGGCTCAAATAGTGGTGTATTGATGTCTAAGAAACCTGAAAAGCCGATTAAAAACATGAACCAGTCTGCTAACCACATAGACAACCCGACGCTCAAAGGTATGGACAAATTGTCATCCATTTTCAATCGTATGGAAGCTGCTTCAATAATCCCGCCAATTATCGCACCAACAATACCGGCATAGACAAAAGAGATATCCAAATTGAGGATAAACCAAACAGCCACCACTACTCCGATTGCTGAAATGATAAAAGCAGCTGTACCTTCAACACTTTTATCAAAAAACTTGTGTCGTCCTAATTTTCTGCCGATTAACGCGGCTGCCGTATCGGAAACAATGAGTATGCTAAATGCTGTGATTGCTATGCTTTGCGGCAAAAAAAGAATACACAGAAAGGCAGCAATCAATACCCACGATGCACCATTTAGCAATAAACGGTCATCTCGAGTTTCATGTGCACGCAGCAATCGACCGAACAATTTCAGATACAGCTGTCGGAATCGGAGATTCTTATGGGACAGAACATCCAATACGACACTTACAATGGTGAATATGAAAATTAAACGAAAAATTATCTGCTTTCCAAACATCGCATAGACGATAGGAATAGACAATGACGATAGGTGTATTGCCTTTCGCAAAAGTTCGTTTGTATAGGATATTTCAGCTTGTTTCTGCATTTTTGCGTTAGTTTTATTTCTGACCATCATGATTTCTATGCCAAAATTTACATGTTTTCCTCCGGCAAAAATCAATCTATTTCTTGAAGTACTCGGAAAAAGAACCGATGGTTATCATAGTATTCACTCGTTCTTTATCCCCGTTACGCTATGTGATGAACTCACAATAGAAAAGACAGATGATTACACAATAACTCTTGATTCATCAATTGATTGCAGAATTGAAGACAATCTTGTTTGGAAAGCTGCACGACGTTTACAAGACTACTTTTCTGTTAAATCAGGAGCAAAAATACGACTTCAAAAGAACATTCCGACAGGGGCGGGTCTTGGAGGCGGCAGTAGTGATGCTGCTTATACGTTGAAAATGCTCAACTTGCTATGGAATATCGGAGCCGATAAAGAAACACTGTGTGATATAGCCGCATCATTAGGAAGTGATTGTCCTTTCTTTATCGAATCACGCCCCGCCATTGCCACAGGTCGAGGTGAAATTCTCCAAACAGTTGAATATATGCAGCATGGCTCTATACTCTTAGTTCATCCCAGAATACACAGTAATACAGCTCTTGCCTATTCACATTTTAACTTCAACCCGGAACATGGTATTAAAAAACCGCAATGCTTGATTAACAATATGAGCACATACAAAAATGACTTTGAGGAGTCGGTTTTTGCTCAGCATCCGATATTATATTCAATCAAAGACACTTTATATTCTTCAGGTGCGTACTATGCCAGCATGACAGGCAGCGGCTCAACGATGTTCGGCATCTTTGACAATACCGATACGGCAGAAAAATCTCCTCTTGTCCAACAATACACAACTCATATTGTTGGACTGTACAATCCTCATCTTTTCGAAACCTTTTTTCAGACATAGTATGAAAATTCTTACAATATCAGCAGAGGTTGCTCCCTTTGCAAAAGCCGGTGGATTAGGTGATGTCGCAGCGTCATTACCCAAAGCATTCGAACAATTAGGACATGAGAATCTTGTCGTATTACCCAAATATGGACATATTGACATACGGAAGTACTCTCTTCAACCCACAGATATTATTGTTGCAGTACCTATGGGTACATGGACAGAATATGCGCGATTATGGAAAGGTATTTTACCGGATTCTTTAGTGACTGTCTGTTTATTGGAAAATGCAGATTATTTTGACAGAGAAGGTATTTACGGTAATCCTGAAGGATTTACTGACAATGATCGTAGATTTATTTTTCTTACACGTGCGGCATTTGAAGCGGCTCGTACTCTTGGCTTTAGACCGGATATTATCCATGCACATGATAATCACACAGCATTGGCAATGCCCATGTTAAAAATAAATTATTCCCATGATGCCTTTTTCAATAAAGCCGCCGGTATTCTTACCATTCATAATATGGCATATCAAGGTCTGTATGATTCTCAAAGAACAATGCAATTTATGGGTTTACATAAAAGACATTTTTTTAAGGGTTCATGGTTTGAACAATATGGTGCCGTAAACTCCTTAAAAGCAGGTATTATGTTCGCAGATAAAGTAACCACTGTTAGCCCGACATATGCACATGAAATACGATGGACAAATTCAGGTGAAGGTTTGCAAGATGTTCTCCATGCTCGTGCAGCCGATTTGGTTGGTGTGCTGAACGGTGTAGATTATACCGAGTGGAATCCGGAAATTGACACAATGATTTACAAAAATTATGCTCAAAATTCGCTCGCTGAAAAAGAACATAATAAACACCGATTATTAGTTGATTTTGGATTATCAACAGAAGAAATTCTTGATGGCACTCCTCTTATTGGGATGGTTTCTCGGCTTACTCCGCAAAAAGGGATTGATTTATTGGAAAAAAGTCTTGAACATTTTGTGAAAAATAAAATTGCTCGTGTTGTACTTCTCGGATCAGGAGAAAATCGCTATGAAGACTTCTTTCGATATTTGAGTAAAAAATATCCTCGTCGTGCTTTAGTTCAAATCGGGTATAATAATTCCCTTTCCCATAAAATTACGGCTGCAAGTGATTTCTTCTTAGTTCCTTCTCGATTTGAACCATGCGGATTAACACAAATGTATGCCATGAAATATGGGACTATACCGATAGTTCGAGCGACGGGAGGACTTGCAGATACCGTTGTGGAATATGATGCTCGAACAGGATATGGAACAGGATTCGTCTTCCACCAATATTCTGCTCAAGATTTGAGCAATGCAATGAACCGTGCTTTATCACATTATCGTGTTAAGCCCCATTGGGATATCGTTCGTCATAATGCTATGTCACAAAATTACTCTTCACTTATTGCAGCACAGAACTACATCAATGTGTATCAATGGGCATTAGAAAAAGTACGCTGATTTGATGAAAAAAGCAAGAATATTTTCGAGTTTCGCTATAACTATAATAGCATTTTTTTTCGTTCATTCTCTGTATGCGCAGGTATCGGTCAGAAAAATATATCTGAAGCGAAAAGAAGTTTTTGACAGCAGTGGACAAGATTGGTTTTTTGCCGGAAATTTGGCAAATTCATTTCATACTTTGACAAAAAAATATGTTATTGATGATGAAATTCTTTTTGAGCAAGGAGAAGAATTATATAACGATGATGCAGAAGAAACTGAACGTAATTTAAGAAGCTCAGGTCTATTTTCGTCTGTGACAGTGCAAGTAGATACTATTGATGATAGAACCGCAGATATTACCATAACAACACAAGATATATGGAGCACTAATCTTTTTCCTGTATTCAATGTTGGGGGTGGAATATCTTCACTTGGTGGTTTTTTCCGAGAAATAAACTTTGCGGGAACAGGTTCATCAGTAATGGCTCAAGCATTATATCGTACCGAGAACTCTATTGGCTGGGATGGGATACTGACAGGAACATACCGTCGGGTATTGCGATCCGAGATTAATTTTTCTTTTGCTTTGTCGGCTCATCGTTATCGTACAGTGCAACAATTTTCACTTTTTCAACCCTTCCGTACATTGTCTTCGCCTCTCTCTTTTGGAATTTCTGCAACCAATTCTTTTGGGTCTGATTTTGTGTATAGCAGTACTGCCGTCCCTCAAAGAACACCTTATCATGTTCGCCGAGCAGAGTCATGGATTTCTTTAGGGATGCAAAGAAAAGACCGCCTGTTTTTTTCGGCTTATATAGCTTTGGAAGATGTGCAGCGCGTCAGCCCTACCTTACGCCAACCTTATGATAACTCCGGTAAAATATTACTTGGATTTTCTTCATTACAACAAAAATTTGCAAAGACATTGAAATTAAACGGATATGAAACCGAAGACATGGCGTATGGAGGATGGGGTACTGCCATTATCGGGCGTATATTCCCTATTGGCTCACAAGGTGAGGGAGTTTATTATGTAGGAGGTCAGATTCAACAAAGTGTCGGTATTGGTAAAGGATATTTATTTGGACAACTTACCGGTTCATCCGGCTTTGAACGTGGCAATCCTCGATATACATATCAAGAGTTTTCCGGTGTAGGTCATTATCGTTTTTCGGAAAACTTTTTGATTGCCTCGCGATTACGACAACAGACTGTATGGAACTGGAATGCTTTCAGACAATTAATCCTTGATAATGATGCCGGGTTGCGTGGATATGCAGCTAATACTTTAGAAGGAGCCAATAGAATCATTGCAAATACCGAATTGCGTGTATATCCGCAAACAGATTTATGGATATTCAAACTGTCGGGGGTTGTATTTCATGATATTGGAACAATCTGGAAACAAAGTGATCAAATTTTCAATATGAGATTTTACAATGCCATTGGTGGCGGAATTAGAATCCATAATACCAAAGCATCAGGCGCCGAAGCCATTATTCGTATTGATGTTGCCTATAATGCCCACGACAAATCTTTTGGAGGTATTATCCTTTCCACAGGACAACTTTTCTCTATTTTTGGCACGCACACATTTAAGTTACCTGAAGTGTATGGCATGACCATAGATTCAGAGTAAATTAAAAATTTTCTATTTTTGCCCATCACACAGAATGAAATTTTATGAATCGTAAACTCAAAGTTATAGGATATCCTCTCGATTTAGGAGCAGGTCGTCGAGGAGTGGATATGGGACCTTCGGCATTACGCATCGCAGGTCTCGCACAAAAGTTGGAGCAGTTGGAGTATGAAGTGCATGATATTGGGGATATCACTGTCCCAACACCGGAAACACAAGACATTTATGACGCACGTTTACGGTACTTGCCCGAAATTACCAAAGCCAGTGAAGCGCTTGCTCTTCATGTTAAGAACGCTTTAGACACAGGTTTTTTTCCTCTCATTTTAGGTGGTGACCACTCAATGAGCATTGGTTCTGTAGCCGGAATCTCAGCTCATTGCAAAGCTCATAATAAACGTCTCGGGGTTATTTGGGTTGATGCCCACTCTGATATCAATACACCGGAAACTACGCCATCAGGTAATATTCACGGTATGCCAGTGGCGGTGAACTTAGGTATCGGTGCAAAAGAATTAACCGGAGTCGGTGGTGATTTTGTTAAACTTCAACCACAGAATATAACAATGATAGGGTTGCGGTCTGTTGACCCAGGCGAACGTGAGTTAATCAAGCAATTAGGAATTGAAGCATATTCGATGACAGAAATTGATAAACTTGGTATGTATGCGATTATGCTCACTGTATTGGAACGAATGAAATCACGCATTGACCATTTACATATCTCATTTGATTTAGATGGCGTTGATCCTTCCGTTGCCAAAGGTGTAGGAACTCCGGTGTCAGGCGGTCTTTCCTATCGTGAAACCCACTTAATTATGGAAATGGCAGCCGAAAGCGGTTTGGTAAAATCGTTCGAAGTGACAGAAGTCAATCCTATTCTCGATGATATGAACCAAAGTGCTGATTTCGCCGTTGGTGTGGTGACTTCATGTCTCGGCAAAAGAATCCTTTAATATTACATTATGAAATCTTTGTTATCATATATTTTTCTAGTATTGTGGCTCTGTTCCGTGACAAGAAGTCAAGCACAAAGTGCGGATTCTAAAGAAATTATGAATATGCTTTCTTTCTATGTAGGACCAAAGTTTGGCTATGGCTCTGCCGATTTTACCAAAAACTATTTCCAGTACTTTGGTGGCAGAAATAATGAATATGATGCAAAATTAGCAATTGGTGGATCTGCTAAATTTGAGTTTATCGAAGGCATTCGTTTCGGTATGACCGCAGAATATGCCAATACAGGTTTTACGGAAATGTACACACAAAGTGTACGTTCTTCGCTTGATTCGCAGACAATCGGACAAAGAGCAATAGAGCAACAATTAGCAATAAATTCAATACCTGTTTTACTTACAGCCGAATTTGTGCCATCGAGCAATCAATTTCGCACTTATGTCGGCGGTGGACTTGGCATAAATATTGGGAAAATAACTTGGACTGAAAAATTACGTTCATCATTTCCGAATGATATAAGAACCGGTGGTGAATATATTAATTCGACTTTAGTAGGACCGGCATTTACGCTCTATAGCGGTATTGAAATGTCTTTCGACAAGAAACTTAAACAATCGGTCATTGCCGGTATTCTCATTGAGGCACGATATGTCTATTCCGGTTTGGATGCGCCTTTTTTTGAAAAGGCAAAAACACAATTTGTGAATCCGCCGGCTTCTTGGAATGATACGTTTTACGCAGGAACAAGTTCATTTGCAGTAAATGTGGGAGTCTTTTTTCAGTTTATGAAGCAAGCAAAGAAAATATCACAATAATTACAACAAAAAGTTGTCATACAGCAAGCCGAAAGGCAGCATTTTTATTAACTATTATATAGATGGGGTTCGTTATGGTGATTAACATCTCAGCACGCCACTTCAAAGCATGGCCTGAATTAACAGAAATTGTTACTGCTACAGCAAACAAATTTTTAAAATATGCCGATGGCATTACTCGTACGGAAATAGTACTTGACGACGATAATGGAAAAATTGTAGAGTTTACAGTCTATATACAGGATCACGTCATCAATGCAAAAGATTCTTCTGATTTATTTGATAAAAGTATTCATGGCGCGTCTAATAAAATTATCAGTCAATTAAAAAAAGTTCGCGAAAAACAATCCAATCATCGTAACGCTGAACACAGACCTTAGTTTATGAAACGCCTAAGTCATCTTGGGCGTTTTTTTTTTGTCCTGTCATGAGTTCATTAAAAAACATACAGTCTATACAAAAAAGTAATATTCCAGTTGATATTTTATTACAATCCCCTGTAAAACTCATACAAATAAATCCGTCTATAAATACAAATAAACCAATTATTGATAAAAATATTCATAGACCACAATTGGCATTAGCCGGATTTGTACAATTATTCACTCATAACAGAGTACAAGTTTTTGGGAATACAGAGATGTATTACCTCAAATCATTAAGTTCCTCTGAAAGCCGCAAAGCATTTTCAACATTATGTACATTTGAAATTCCATGCATAATACTGACAAATAATCATGAATTTGATGAAGCTCTCATGGAGGAAGCGAACAAAGCACATATTCCTGTATTCCGCACACACTATGAGACAACCAAAGCTATTTATTTACTCACAGAGTTTTTAGACGATCAATTCGCAGAGCAAGCTACTTTACATGGCTCTTTTGTTGATGTTTATGGGGTGGGTGTATTGCTCATAGGAAGGAGCGGGATAGGTAAAAGTGAAATTGCTTTAGACCTTGTTGAACGAGGTCATCGTTTAGTTGCCGACGACATTGTGATGTTCACAAAAAAGAGAGAATCAATTCTGATGGGTACCGGTACAACACTCGTAAAACATTTTATGGAAATTCGTGGCTTAGGTATCATTGATGTAGAAAAAATGTTCGGAATTCGTGCAATACGCTTTCAAAAACGGTTGGAAATTATTGTCGAATTAGAAGAATGGGATAAAGATAAAGAATATACGCGCACAGGGCTTGATGAATATACTTCCCCCATTTTAGGTGTTGATATTGCTACCGTCAAATTACCAATATTTGCAGGAAAAAATATTACGGTAATCACAGAAGTCATTGCTCTTAATTATCTATCTAAAACGTATGGGTATAATGCTGCACATGAATTTGCTCATAAATTACAACAACAAATTAAGAATAGATCACAATCCAAGCATAAAGACAGCCGACTAATTACTTATTTTCAGAGTGATGAAGAATAATTTGTTTCATCTGACTTCAATGACTCATTGGATTATTCAGCAATATATCCAACAAGGTGATACCGTTATTGATGCTACATGCGGAAATGGACATGATACTCTGTTTTTATCCGAATCAGTTGGTCAAAACGGTCATGTATTTGCATTTGATATTCAAGAGTCCGCTTGCAAAGCAACAGAAAAAATTTTACAAGACAATGCGACATTCCATAATGTGACAATATTCAATCAATCGCACGACTCTCTTTATTCTTCAATTCATAATCAATTCCACGGTCATATTATGGCTGTCATGTTTAATCTTGGTTATTTACCACAATCAGATAAATCAATCATCACACAACCCCATACCACATATTCAGCAATCGAACAAAGTTGCTCAATTTTACAATCAGGTGGAGTAATAACTATTGCTGTTTATGTAGAGCATAATGGAGGAAAAGATGAGTTACAATCAGTAAAAAATATATTATCTCATTTACCTTCATCTAATTTTTCTATTGCTCATTTATGTTACCCTTACAAAAAACGTTCTGCACCGGAATTATTTGTTATTTATAAACGGGGATAATCAAAGTATGTCAGTAAAATTATTATTATACAGTCTTTATCAGCTTCATACAGCTTCGCTATCGGATAGTGTAGTAAATCATAAATGCACGGATTCACTTTCTACCGATGCCGCAATCGTACATACGTTAACAACAATTCGGAATCCGGAATTAGTGTTTACATCAAAGCTTATCAGCAACAGCTTAGTACCTGTATCATTAGCAATTCCAACAATCCACTTAGTGTATGGTTATGCAGAAAAGAATCGTGATATTGTCTTAAATGGATTGCTCATTGCCAGTGCAGAAGTTGTACAGTTCGGTGTAATGACAGGACTAAAATCACTTATTCAAAGAGAACGCCCATTTATCGCTCATAAAGATTGTATTATTCCCAATGACACGGAGTCCTTTTGGTCATTTCCATCAGGTCACTCAAGTGGCAGCGCTTGTTTAGCGACCATTCTTAGTTTACGCTATAATAATTGGATTGTGACATCTACGAGTATTTCTTATTCACTCTATACTCTATTTGCACGCTTACATCTTGGTGTTCATTATCCGACAGATGTTGCAGCAGGTGCATTGATCGGCATTGGAACAGGCATATTAATACATTCTCTCTCATCACAGTTTGAAAAAATGTTTGATTCAATATTACCGCAAGGAAGCAATGAAATAGGTGTAATATCTCCCCCTTCGACACCGCTAATGACTTTATCATTACCTTTATGATGCGAGATTCTATCTCGGAGTACGTTTATAGACTAAAAATCCATAATAGGAACCATATAATTCGGCACCTTGAATCGCTTCAAGATGATGTTTATCATGTACTTTTGCAACAAAATACACGGGTTTGTCAATAGTGCCGGACTTCAACCATTCTTCAAATTCACCCGGTGACATATTTTTGGATGCGGCACTTTGATTATATCGCCTATTTCCATAAAATAAATGCGAATATGTTTTATAGAATATAGGCTGTACATAACAATTCTCCGTTGAAGTTTTTTGATAGAACTCAAGTATGGATCTTTGTGTATAACCTTCGATTTTAGGTGCAACAAGTGGTAAAAAAATACTGATTGCAAGAATCACCGCAATAAAGCCAAGAGCAATGGAGTGAATATACTTATGTTTGCGTAGTAAGAAAAATGAGGATAGAATTCCAAGTGCGAGAACTATGGGGACAATAATTTCATAACCATTCCACACTACTGGTGCCGAAAGGTTTGCTTTCTCAAAATCACGCTTTGTAATAGAAATAATAAATTCTATATGCGTTCCTATATACCAAATTGCAGCAAAAAGCCCTACCCAAACTACACTCAATAAACTATAGACAGAAATAAACGGAATAATAGTTTTATTTCTGTTTTTCAAAAAATTAGTAATAACAAAAGCAGCAAGATATGCAACGGGATAATACGCTAAAGATGAATAATGGACTATCTTCGTTTGTACTAATGAAAAAAGAATCATCACGGTGAAAAATAAAACTATCATCCAGCGTGAAAAATTATGCGTATCTTTCTTCCAAGCACTACGAAATCCGAATATAGCATAGACAGAAGCAGGAAAACAACCAATAAGTACAATAACAAAATGATAATATAATGGTTGAGAATGTCCGGCATCACCCGTCGTCAATAACCTAATTTGATAAAGAATAAACTCTTCTATAAACCAAGATCCATTAATAAAATACTCAACACCAAACCACAATGATGCAACAAGTATGGATAGTGAGACATAGCTCAGAATACTTTTCATCACAAATACGGTAAAATTTCTTTGCAACAATAACATGGTAATACCTACTAAAGAGGGTAATAGAAAACCGACAGGTCCTTTGGTTAATACAGCTATACCTGTTGCAATACCGGCATACACACTATGCTTGAGATGTTCTTGTTTGAGTGCCTGATGAAGAAAATACACAGATAAAAATATTGCAAGATTAAATAATGGGTCAATGATTCCTGATTTACAATAAAAATGAGGTAAGAATGACCCCGCATAAGCAAGTACCCACCATAAACCAAATTCTAATGAGTGTAATTTTCTTCCAAGATAAAGCAGAACTTGTAATGTAAAGACACCAATCAAAGCGTTAGGTAAACGTGCTGCAAATTCATTAATGCCAAACAGGGACATCGCAATCGCTTGCAGCCAAATAAATAAGGGGGGTTTCTCCCAAAAAGGAGCATAATCTATATGAACTCGTAACCAATCTCCAGTAATTACCATCTCACGAGCTGCCTCAGCAAAGTTAATTTCATCCCAATCAAAGAGATGGACAGTACCCAAAAACGGGATAAACAACAGTAATGAGATAAGTGCTGTTATCCAATGTGCACTCTTATTGCGATCTGAAAAGTCAAACATAATGATTGTGTATGAGTTGTAGTATGTATTTTTGTAAAAGTACCTTAGTTTTCTTTGGTAAGAAGATAATACAAAAATATAACATAATTTTATCGTAGGTTGTTTATGATACTATATCAAGTCAATGTGACTGTCAAATCAATATATGTTCAAGAATGGCAAACATGGATGTGTGAACACCATATACCCGATGTTATGAAAACAGGATGTTTCTTGAATGTGAGAATGTTGGAGTTAATGGACGATACGACTAACGGAAATTTTGTCATAGAATATGTATGCAAAGATAGTGCAACCTTATTGCATTACCGTCAAGAGTTCTCACCCGCTTTACAAGCACAACATAATGAAAAATTCAAAGATGCGGCAACATCATTCAGAAAAGAGTTCACCATCGTATTTGAAGCTTGATGTCTTAACGCAAATCAATGACCGTCATATCTTTTGATGGGGTAAAGACAAATGCAGAGTTATCTATTTTTTGATTCAACTTCATTGACTTTATCGTAATGCTGCGAGTATCGTTATTATCTTTATACTCAATAGTTTTTATCTGAAGTGTCTTTTTATCAACAATCATAGTGAGAGATTCTATTCCGTTAATAACGTTATCTTTGTTTCTCGGCTTCATAACTATATAATAATTGCTTCCCAGCTTACTATCATTGACCGTCATAGTTTTTTCTATGATATAAGTATTCAATATTCCCAAGAATATATCATCTATCGAAGTCGTTTCATTATGAATGTCACGATTCGATATCATACATTTATTTGTTACTTTATTTACATTCCAAACAGTTGTTCCATCACAGAAAATAATCACAGACTTTTGTTCCAAGATAAATTTATTACCCTTTTTTGCTTTCATAGAAAAAAGGTCAAAATTATTATCTACAGTAAATTTAAGACTGATGGAATTAAGTTTCGAATACTTTTTGAGAAAAGCATTACGAATATCTTGACCATTCATGGCAAGACATGAAAGTATAGATAAAATTATAATTTTCGACAACTTAGTGAGCATAAGATATAAAGTTATGAAGATTATTTTTTATCACCCACCGGTTTGGCATCCGCCGGATTTTTACCTTGCTCTTTTTTTGCTTCGGGCGGAGATTGGAAAAAGAGAAATTTCTTGAGATTATGGAGTTTTATCAACTCTTTAACAGGTAATGAT
This sequence comes from Ignavibacteria bacterium UBA2373, assembly GCA_002344005.1. Lineage (GTDB taxonomy): Bacteria > Bacteroidota > Ignavibacteria > Kapaibacteriales > UBA961 > UBA2353. The sequence goes on from DDTD01000082.1 coordinate 156,482, forward strand.
TCCAATGGGTTATCAGATAAATCTAATGAACGTAATTTTGTTAATTTTCCTATACTGCCGGGTATAGTTTTCAGATTATTTTTTCCCAAATCAATAGTAAGTAAATTTTCCAGATTTCCTATAGATTCGGGAACCTCTTTTATGGAATTCTCCGAAAAGTCAATCATATCTAACTGCTTTAACTCTGCCAGAGAAGACGGTAACTGTGTAAGTTGGTTTTTGGAGGCATTGAGTGAACGCAATTTTTGGGCTTTTGAGATTGTTTGTGGCATTGATTGTAATGAATTACCGGAAACATTGATAACTTTTAATTCAGGTAAATCAAATAGAGCATCATCAATTTTAGCAATATTATTACTGCTCACATCTAAATTCTCAAGTTTTGACAATGCACTTATTCCGGAGAGATTAGTAAGTTTATTACTACTTAAATCTAATGTGACAAGCGATTTTGATGCACTGAGTGATTTAGGCACAGAAGCTAATTGGTTACCTCTGACATTTAATGTCCGCAATTGTGGTAAATTACCTATATCCTCAGGTAATGCACTTAGTTTATTATTCGCCATATTTAAATCAACCAATGATGACAAACCAGAAAGATTTGAAGGTAAATCACTCATCATATTATTGCTCAGGTTCAACATTGTCAGCTTTGATAATTTGGTAATGCCGGATGGCAATTTCACCAATTTATTGCTTTGAAGGTTAAGCTGAGTTAATTCTTCAAGTTTACCAATTTCATCAGAGATTTCAGTAATTTGACTGTTTTCGATTTGTAGAATTTTTAGCTGACTCAACTGTCCCAAACCAGATGGAATGGATTGGTACTTACCACCACGGATTGCAAAAATTCTTAGATTTTTCATTTTAAGAACTTCACTTGGAAAAACATCTTTATCGTAACGATTAACACGTAAAGTTCTTACTGCCTCGGGATTTTTAGCAGCTTCTTCAATAGATGTGAATGTTTTTAATGAGTCAGGTATTTGTGCAAACGCTGTTGATACACTGAGCCCAATAATCATACTTGCTATGCCAAACGATACTTTCATTGCTATAATGTAAATGAGTGTAAAAAGAAAAAGCCCATGAAAATCATGAGCTAATTTTTGTGGGCGGTGAGGGATTTGAACCCCCGACATCCTGCTTGTAAGGCAGGCGCTCTGGACCAGCTGAGCTAACCGCCCGATTATTTTCGGTTCGCAAAAATACGGATTTTATTCTTTCTAACAAACTTTTTGATAAAAATTTTTCCTCAAATCGAAAAGTCTGTCGTAATTTGGAATCAAAAGTTTCTGTAAATATTGATTTTTATTGAACATCACACCATGGCACTCCTTCTTTGCAATCAAGCTGCTCTATCAGCCAACCTTCATCAATCCGTTTACGAAGAGATCAAGATTGGCAATTGTGTGAGAATAGTTCCGACTGCGCGGCTACAAAGATTACTGCAAAGGAACACAGTTCGAACAAATTTTTTGCAGAAAGCAATGCCTGTTAAATCACCACCGATTTACACACTTTCTACATTTATTCAGTATATAGCATCCACTGTTCCAAGTTTGGCGAAAATTCATGTCGTTAGTGATGCCTATAAGCTTGCATTGTTCGAAGAAGTAGTCGAGCAATCAGCTTTATCGTATTATCGTATTGCCGACGAAACTCTCTCTCTTCCAATTATAGAGCGACTCAATAATGTCATACAGGGCTTAAAAAAAGATGGAATAACTCCATTGAAACTACAAGATGACTTAGAAAAAGTAGCCGACACTTCCCTATTAGGGCAGAAAAAATTGACAGATATCATCACACTTTACAATCACTATGAATCTAAATTACAAAACAATATCACGGATGAATATACATTAACTCATACGCTGACACATTATCTTGCCCATAATCCTTTGCATTTGTCATCTATACTTGAGAAGAACTTATTCCTTTATATTTCAGGGTTTACTGAGTTTTCACAACCTGAAATTGCCCTTTTTAATGTTCTTTCGCAGCAGAATTATCCCATCATAATCTCAATTGAATTTTCAGAGGATAATGGTCCATTGTTCGGAAATGTTCAAGGAATGATTACACAATTGATTTTACAAGGATATAGTGTCATAGACCAACCACATCAGACTACTACAGTTTCCAATTTACAACATTTAACACCTGTTTCTTGCTTACGACGTTGGCTCTTTAACACTGAAAAACCAATTAATAATCCATTCTTTTCCCGTTTTGTCTCTATGTGGAAAGCTCAAGATCGTCTGCACGAAGTTGAATCCATAGGCAAATTAGTTAAACATTATCTCTTAAAAGAAGGGTATCATCCGGGGGATATTACAATCGCAGTGAGGCAACCGGAAATTTATACTCCCCTCTTTCGTGAATGTTTTAAGAAACTTGCGATACCTCTTAATATTACCGATCGCTATTCATTAGCTAAAGCACCTGTCGTTTCGGCAATATTTTCTGTCTTTGATATTGGCTTACGTGGATGGCGAGTACGTGATATACGACGAGCATTATCTAGCCCCTATCTTCACTTTTTTCAATTAGATGACGCTGAATCTGAGAATATAGCATTATATCAACGTGAGTCAGCTGCCACAATTGATGAAGTAGCTCGTTTATTGAGAATCACAGATTATAGGCGTTTTCATAATCCCAAACAGTGGATTGAAATTATAGAAAAGAGAATACTTGCAATAACAGCATTAGTTAATAGATGGAATGATGCCGGCTTAGTAGATGAAGCAGAGTTACAACAAAGAAACAAACAACTGCGACAATTAGAAAAAGCAAAAAATGATATTGCTCTTTTGATTGAGATAATTGATATTCCTGATAAACAGATGTCTGTCCGGGACTTTCGCAATCTTGTTGTAAAGAATGTACTCAATCGTTTACGAATACGTCATGCAATAGAGATGCTTTTCCATCATATTTTATTGAAAAAAAATAAATTAACAGAACTTGAATATATAGTTTTAGAAGAAGAAGTTGAAAAAGATGCACGCGCTTTAGCAGCATTTATTGATGTCTTGAACGAATTTTGTCATGTCCAGAACCAGCGTTTTCCAGATAAAAAACGTTCGCCTATCCACTTTTTTTCGCGGCTGAAGAGCTCTGTACATGCAGCAAAATATCAAATTCGAGAAAAACATGGATACGGTGTTACCATTACTTCACCGGAACAAACTCGTGGCATTCAAAGCCCTATTTCTATACTCTGTGGTCTGATTGATGGTGAATTCCCTCAATCTTACAAACCGGAACAATTCCTTGGTATTGAATTACCAAAGTCTGAGGAACGGCATATACGCTCTGAGAGAATGCAGTTTTTTGAATGGTTCGCAAATGCACTGGAAAGCTGTGAGACCCCGAACATACATATATTTTTGCCAAAATCAGATGGGAATACAGAAACAGTTCCATCACCCTTTTTAGATGCCGTATTGCGTATAACTACGCTTCGTATTGATAATAAATACAAAGATTTAACTGATAAAAGTGATAATGATACTCCGGCTTGGTATTGTTCTATAGCATCCATGCAAGAATTTCAATTATCTGAGGTACTTTCTGCACCAAGTGTCGCAAATCCGCGCAACAATGTATATTCCGAGAACACCGTAAAGCATTTATTACAGCGGGGTAAATCTCCTATATCTGTTTCTGCATTAGAGCAATATAATGAATGTCCGTTTAAGTATTTATCTTCCTATATTCTCTATTTACAAGACAAACAATCGGTGATTTCATGGTTTAACAGTCCCGATATAGGTAATCTCTTTCACACCATAGTCTATCGCTTTTATACCTATTTACAAAAAGACTCAATACCGGAAAATCTCATTGAGTATAAGAAAGAAGACTACAAGTCATTATTACAACAGATTACAAATGAAGAACTTGAAAGACTTAAATTTGATCATCCTTATTTCCCGATTGAAGTCGCTCGGCTATTAGGTGATGATGTTGCTGAAGGAAAGTTATTTGTATGGTTAGAAAATGAATTACAAAAAATTCAAGCAGGATGGGATTTCATTCCCGCTTTATTTGAATATTCATTTGGGCAATTTAATAAATCCGGAAAAGGTAATCAGGCACTAAAATTATCGGACACACTTACATTAAGAGGAAAGATTGATAGAATTGAAATTAAAGAACATAATGATGCTGTGGAGTTCTTGGTAACCGATTATAAAACCGGCAATCCCCCAATAAACAAGGACATTACAACTCTGCGTTCTTTACAATTACCACTCTATATAGCAGCAGCAAATCAGATTATTGCCTCAAAATATGGAAAACAAGCTTTTCCCTCAGGTGCTCTCTATTATGTTCCCTTTGCTCGCGAAGAAAAGAAAGAAAAATATGTGCGCTTGCCACTGATTGCAGAACATTGCTCAAATTTAGTTCAGGCGGCGGGTTATACGAGGATAAAAGTGTATGACTCCGCATATCTGAATGATGTGGCACAACAAGCCGTTGAGATAGGTGGTCATTTTTGTGAAGAAATCGGCAAAGGTGAATTTTCTGTATCGCCAAAGCCTAATGCCTGCCAAAAATGCTCCTATCAATCTGTGTGCAGAATATCCGAAATTGACCAAGAGGATGCTTATCTCTCTATAGAAGAAATCGAATGATTCTTTCATGATGAATCGAAAATGAAATGATATTTTTGTACAACTTTTGTTAATTCTTATCTTATTTTTATGATTGAACGTTATACAAGACCCGAGATGGGTAAAATTTGGAGTGAACAAAATAAATACTCTATCTGGTTGGAAATTGAAATACTTGCTTGTGAAGCCCAATCCAAACTCGGCATCATTCCGAACGATGCTGTTATAGAAATCCGTGAAAAAGCTCAATTCGATGTACAAAAGATTTTAGAAATTGAAGAAACTGTGAAGCATGATGTAATTGCATTTCTGACCAATGTTGCAGAATATGTTGGACCTAATTCACGTTTTATTCACCTCGGCATGACTTCCTCTGATGTGTTAGACACTGCTCTCGCAGTTCAGTTAAAACAAGCCGGTGAGCTTATTTACAAAAAATTGGAACAGTTATCGGAAGTCTTAGCTCGCCGAGCAAATGAATTTCGCTATACCGTATGTGTAGGGCGTTCACATGGCATTCATGCAGAGCCGACAACATTCGGGTTAAAACTTGCGCTCTGGTATCAAGAATCTTTGCGCAATTTGAAAAGATTAGAACAAGCCAATGCCATTATTTCCACGGGCATGATTTCCGGTGCCGTTGGAACATTCGAACATCTTTCTCCGAAAGTTGAAGAATATGTTTGCGAAAAGCTTGGCTTAACTCCCGCCCCTGTTTCGACACAAGTAATTCAAAGAGACCGCCATGCTGAATTTCTCTCAACCTTAGCAATTATTGCATCATCATTAGAGAAAATTGCCATAGAAGTGCGACATTTGCAACGTTCGGAAGTGCTTGAAGCCGAAGAGTTTTTCTCTAAAGGGCAGAAAGGCAGTTCAGCCATGCCTCACAAACGTAATCCTATTGTTTCTGAAAGGCTTACGGGTTTAGCAAGATTACTTCGAAGCAATGCTATGGCTGCTATGGAAAATAATGCTCTTTGGCATGAACGTGATATTTCACACAGCAGCGTTGAACGTGTGATATGCCCGGACAGCACTATCATTATGGATTATATGCTCCATTTAGCGATAAATCTGATTGACAGATTGCTTGTTTACCCCGAAAATATGAAAGCCAATATTGAAAAAACATATGGCTTAGTCTTTTCTCAAACTATTTTGTTAGAATTAGTTAAACGTGGTCTTACAAGAGAAGAAGCATATTCCCGCGTTCAAACGTGCGCTATGAAAACATGGGCTGAGAAGATTCCACTTCGTCAAACTTTGGCAGAATCAGAACAGATAACAGAAGTTATGCCTCTTGATGAACTTAATGCGATATTTGATGGTGGTATTTCATTAAAAGAAAGTGTGGATTACATTTTTGAGAGATGCGGGCTTTAATTTTACTATCTACAATATTTTTAAAAATTTAACAATTTTACTTTATGCTTATTTTCATTGCAGCGGATATGGAAGGCGCCACAGGTGTTGTCCATCATGATCAACTTATGCCCGAAGGAAAAACATACTCCGCAGCTCGGAAATTATTAACTCAAGACATTAATGCAGCTATTGAAGGTTGCTTACGTGTTATACCTGATGCAGAATTTATCGTTGGTGATGGTCATGGCATAATGCGGAATGTTCTCTTTGAAGAATTGCATGAGCGAGCATCCTTGGTGATTGGTCCCGCTTCCCCATCCAATAAACCATTATGTCAACTTGAAGGAATTAACGATGAAATTGATATGGCTTTTATGATTGGCTATCACTCAAAAGCAGGAACGCCCAATGGTTTATTAGCCCATACGTATGTTGGCAGCACAATTTGTCGTTTACGATTAAATGGTCAAGAAATTGGTGAAATCACCATGAATTCTGCCATCTTCGGCAGTTATGATATTCCCGTTGGGCTGATTGTCGGTAATGATGATTTGGAAGAAGAATGTTCGGCAATAAGTTCTTCGATTGAGTTTGTTTCTACAAAAAAGGTATTGGGTTCTACCGCTGCAATCTGCTATCCTATAGCACGAACAAAACAAACAATTGCCGATGCTGCCGAAAGAGCTATTCGTAAGCGACTTCAATGGCAACTACAACCATTCAAACCGACTTCTCATTATTCTCTTGAATGTGATTTCTATAGACGAGAACATACATTGCGGGCACAACGCATTGAAGGCGTAGAAGTACTTAATGAACTGACAATTAAAATCGAAGCGGAAACCGCAGCATCTGCATTTCGTGTATTTTGGGCGGCTGTGTGCAGTGCACAAGAGGATTTCCCGGCTTGGCTTAAATAAATGATTGAAGCTCGGAATGTTAATCCAATGTAATGGTAAACCTATAAGGTTTCAAAAACCTTATAGGTTTGGAAAAAACATTGAGAATTTGGGAGCTGACTATTTACCGTACATATATAATACATTCATTTTTTGTATAAAATCCTGAGCGGAAATTAACTATATATATCCCATTTGCCAAATTTGACAATGAATATATCAATTGATATTCTCCACGTATGTCCACTCTCTGTATCGGCTCTCCAACAATTTCACCCATACTATTGATCAGCGTACACTCTGTTTTTCCATCTAAGCCCGCCGTATAATCAAGAATTAATTGATTATCTTCCACACGACTTGTCATCGTATAGGGTTGTCCCGTCGTCACTGTTCTGCCTTCTATAAAACAACCGCCCATGCTTATTGTTGCCTTCGACGGGGCTATGCGATAACATTCATTCGTCGTTTGGGTTGAGGTCAGTACCGTAAATGAAGACGAATCGCCTAAATATGTATCTGCTTCAAATCGCGCTATTTCTTGTTCCGATGGATAAATATCTATGCCTTTTCCACGTATAGTCACATATTCAAAGCCCTCTTTTTCTTCTGTTTTTTCGACAATAAATTCACCGGTAACAATGGATTGTAAACTCTTGTCCGTATATTTCATAAAACGTGAAGGATAGGATATGGTCATTACTATTTCTTGCAGTCCCGATTCTTTATTTTCCATAAATAAACGAACAGGTATGCGACTGCCGGCAATAATATCGGTGGTGTCATGTGGACGAATATTCGCGCGTTTTTCTTCATATTTTCCTTGGATAAATACATTCAGCTTGGTGGATTTGCCCTCCCCTATGCTATATTCCGCGCTATAAGTACCTTGATTTTTTTCTATCATTGTTATTGAGATTGTACAAATATCATTGCGTGATAATTCTGTGCCCGGCGGAACAGAATATTCCACAAAAAATGCATTAGTATTTCCGCGTATAAAAATCGGTGATTGCACCGTCAGCGGATTATCTGATAAATGAATATATGTTTTTTCTGCTGATATAGTTTCACAATCCAATGATGCCATAAGTGTGATGGTATCTTGTGTTTGAATGACACAACTGTCCACATATACCCATACTTTTTCGCTCGCTATACAATTATCCGCATCATATAATAACACCGTATATTCCGTTGATTCTGTGGGACTTGCCAACGGAGAATCGCAATCCGTACAACTTAATCCTTGCGGCGGTGACCACACAAATCGTCCATTACCTCGTGCCCACATCTTTGCCGATGTGCCACGACATATAGTTGTGTCCGCCGACACCGTCATTTGTGGGGTATTTATCGTGATATACACAGAATCTTGTGCTGTACAATTATTATCGGTGGTAATTTCTGCATAATAATATCCGCTTTGTGGTGCAATAAATTTTTGCTCACGGCAATCTATGCAATTAATACCCGCACCGCGCCATTGCACGCTTTTACCGCCTTCGACACGTAATTGTATGCTGTCTTGTTTGCAATATCGTAATTTAGAAGCTATAATATTTGCCGTTGCTTTTTCTACCGTAATAAATACAGAATCATCAGCATAACAATTTGCTGAAATAAAAGAACGCATGCGATAATATTGTGATTGTTTCGGAGAAATAATAGGATTGGCACAATCGCTGCAACTCAAATCGGGAGATTGTTCCCAACGATAATAATTTCCGCCCGAAGCAAATATTTGCACCGATGACCCCGCACAAATTATGGTATCTTTGCCTGCATCCGCTATCGGTTTTCCCACACTCACCGTCACCGAATCAATACCCACACAACCATATTTATCGGTCATGGTCACATAATATGTTTGTTGTGTCGTAGGGCGAGCAAATGGTGAACGACAATCGCTGCAACTCAAGGTATTCGACGGTGTCCATGAATATGACAGCCCTTCATTGACGGTTAATTGAATGGAATCTCCGGCACAAATTCCCAAATCTTCACTTGCTTTTACCGTTGCTGTTTTCACTCGCACGCTGACACTTTGTTTCATCGTCGGACAACCAAAATAATCTTTACTCACAGCAGTATAAAGTATATCTTTTGTGATTGTTGCTATCGGTGAAGGGCAATCCGTGCAGGATAATCCTTCTTTGGGTGACCATTCAAATGTGCCATCGCCGCCGTATGCTTGCAATTGCAGACTTTGTCCCGCACACATCGTCGTATCGCTCACACTTGTCTTGACAATAGGATGTGACAATGATGCATTATTCATAGAACGACCCGGAACATAGCCATAAGCGTAGTAAGCTGATTTCAATGGTCCATAACCGTAACAACTGATACCAAAGGGAACATTACACTCTAAGCGAAGTGAAGAAGGTCGGGTCATAATGGTTGCATACGACAATTCGGAGCAAAAACCCGATGATGGAAATGATGGTAAAGGTTTAAATAAATTTTTATTAACTGCTTTGCCATTCATTGTTATTTGATTGATTGCAGATGTCGGCACAATAATATCAATATAATTATCAGGGAATATCATTCCATCATATTCTTTCTGATAATCCATAAAGATATCATAGCTTTTCTGCCAATATTCTTGAGGGGCAATATCTGTCATAAAAGGATTGCCATAGGTATTAGGTATCTCATCATGATAATAATCTATGTCCGAATAGGAAGAACGTCGTAAGACAATAACTGCAATCGGAGATGTACCATATACTAAAGAGTATTTATTTAAAGGTAATACTATACTTTCACCTTTTTGGAGTTTACTGATCTTATTACCATTGACATAAATAGTAGCGGTATCGGTCATGGCAACAATTTTATGATAATTGGAACCCAAATCATCTTCATTGCGAGACTTCACCGGATCTATGACAATATATCTTTGACCATACGATGAAATCGGAAGTAAACTTTCGGAAGTATTATTAATTGAGAACCACTTATTTGTTGGATGAGTACCAAACCCCAATATACCACCGCTATAGACAGCAATTGGTGCAGAAGCAACAATTCTCATTCCAGTCAAATCTGCCGCAGTATCAAGAGCACTTGGGCGTGCTTGAATGAGATAACTCTCACCTTTTTGTAATGTTGCCGTTAATGTACGCTCACTTGCTCCTAAGAGGTTCACAGGCGATTCAATAGTAATAGAAGTATTATTTTCCGTAGCCACAATACAACACTGAGAATACAGATAATTCTGAACTATTTTGTTATTATTATCCGTATAGGTAAAATATTTTGACTGAGGGGCGACAACAACATACTCCTTACCGTATGCCTTAACCGGATACAAAAGTGTAATTTCATTACCATTACCATTCGGACCCGTTAAACACGTGGCTTGTATATCATGTTCTGCTCGGATATAAAGAGAGAGTTTCTGTGGTTGTAAATTGTGAATAAAAGAATTGGATCTATGGTCACCTCCTCTGAGTCCTATCTTCGAACCATCATATTTTATAATTATGGGCTGTTGAGCTTGTTTCAGTGAAAAATACAAAGTATCAGTCAATGAACCGCCTTTATGCAAAACTATATATCCCTTTGTGACAGTATCAGATGACAGCATAAGTACACACTCAAAACCACCCCAAGGTAATTCAGCAAAGTAAAACTCTTTGCCTTTGTGGGCATCTTGCGAAAACAATGTCTCGCAACAACACAGTATGACAAAACAAAGTACAATGATATGTTTCATGCTTATATATCCTTAGTATCAAGTATCCGAAACTGCAAACTTACGCAATATGCCAATTCTGTATCATCTATCCTTTGCCACATAAGGAAAGTGGGCATATAAAGTTTTATTGAGAAACTCAAAGAAGTATCTCATATTTATTTTTCCTCCGAACCTGGTGGAATAGTACCTTCAGGAATATTCAGCCAATATGTCAAACCCAACACCCCTCCGTAATCTCCATCAAAAGTCCATTTTAATGTAATAAAATGAAATTGATATCCTCTATAGGGACGGAATTCACTTTTTTTATTAATATAGGGATTTTCCGGCTGATAACCATCAGGATAATACCATGTTTTCGGTTTCCATTTTTTTACTGCCTTGCGAATGCTATCTTCTAACATTATCCAAAACTTGTCTTCTTTCGGAATATCATTACCAACATTGTATAATGGATTGATTATTATATGGTTTATCTCATTTTTTGTATTAAATACAAGAGAGACGGATATATATATTTCTTTTATAAGCAAAGACATATCATGATGACTATACCGAATATCGTCTTTTTGTTGTTCGTATAAGCCTGGAGGCAATCCCGGATAAGCAAATTCTTCAAATAATGAATCGGGTTTCATTCGTTTATTTGAATACTCCTTTAGATATACTTGTCCATATATATCTGACACAACAAATAAACACAGAATCAGAGCAATATATTGTATATATCTCATCATTTTTTATCCTTCATATCATGTTTTCCTAATTCTTCTATCAATCCTTTCAAGGGCGCTAAGCACTCATTACCGCCTTCAATTTCTTTGAGTAAAGCCTCTCGTAATGCTCTATGTTCTTCGATTTTACCGGCATCCGAAGACAGATGATTCAATTCATCAATAACTGCCATAAGCGAAGGAGCATACATGTTTATATCGCCATCATCTGTATCGGTTATTCCATCAAAAGCATTACTTTCTAAAACTATATCACCCTGTCCATTAGAGGCTTTTGTTATTCCGGCTGCTCCTATTTTACTTGCTTTTTCCCAATCGGATGTTAATTTTTGATAGCCAACACCTGACTTTAACTCATCTCCATACTCTGCAATATGAATAAATGCTTTCGTTGTTGAAGATTCCGCCTTATCAATTATAGCATTGATGGTAGAGCTCTCTAAAGAACGAAGAAATGGAATTATACGATTTGTTAATGTATTCATTTTTTCAGGATTAGTTCCTTCAGCTTTGAAAATAACTTTCCCATTTCTATCAATCATAATCATCGGATTATTTGCGGCATACTGATAAGTATTAAGACCTCTATACTTTTCCCACAAAGGGTCAACCGCCATAAACCTACCCGTAATATAATCATATTTTCTCACACCATGATCGGCAAGATCACTTTCACTGTCAAGCTCTTTGCCGATGAATCCCTGACGAGGGGAAATAGCATTTACAAATCTTCAATGTCTTCGCGTGTAAGTCCAGTTGCTTGAATTATTGTCTCTATGGCAACTCCTAATTCTTTCAAAGATTTTGCAGTTTCAATCTTCCCCTCAATCTTGCCTTCATCATACGCTGTGTCTATAACACTTTTTAAATCCCTATATATCTTCAAACTATGCTCATAATTCGCATATTCTGCTGTGCCAAGTTTCGCTAATTCTGCTTTCGCAAATGCTTCACTGAATACTTCATCAGAAAATATTGATGGAATTGTTTGAAAATCTTCCAAATGTCGAATAAAATAAAGCCATTTATCCAAGCGTGTTCTAAGTTCTTCCTCTTTTAATCTGAAATTAGGCATTTCTATATAGATAAATGTTAATTTATCGTAAAACACTTTACCATGTTGATTTTTCAGCTTTATCGTATGAACTACTTCGCTCTTTTCCGGCTCGGTTTCATAATCATCAAATGTAAAATCTAATATACCAACACAATACACCGCTTGTAAATTATAATTCCATTCGCCTTTTTCTGCTTGTTCTCTGATTGGGAAAGTCGAATAATAAATTGTACGCTCTTTGAAATAATTTTGCTTCGCTTTCTGTAATTCTACTATAAATTTCTCACCTTTTTCATTCTCACAATATATATCATAAATCACTTTCCTGTCAATATCGCTTTGACCAAGATGTTCCGTATTCTTAAAGTTCAGATCTACAATCTTTTCTTTCAGAGGCAATAAAGCATTCAGAAAGTCAATAAGCTGCGGCTTACTTGCTTCCTCGCCAAATATCTTCTTAAATCCAAAATCCGTAAACGGATTGACATATTTTGCTTTCACGTTTGTACCTTCTGTACTTAATTATTACATTGTTGATTTTGCCGGGACCGACTCTTCCCATGTGTGAAGCTGTCATCTACTTCTTCAAAACTACAAAACGGATATGAGATGACAATCAATATTCTTGCGCCATAGTCCAAACTATTTGCTTCTCCTTTTATTTCATTGTCTTTTTCTTTGCCATTATACCCATAGCGGTAATCACTGCTCAGATCATAGTTGCCTGCCGTACCCGTCTGCTGCATTCCGAATGGGTAATAGTTCGCAATTACATATTTTTATTGTAAATGGCACTGTACTGACCGCCCGTGATTTGATGTCATTACTCACCACACGCACATTGTGATGCAAATCAAGAGAATCATACATGAATGTCTCTTTATCACAACAATGGTAGCGTACCTTCTTTTGCAATATACGGATTAACTGGAAAATTCTATGCTATTATTATGAGGTTTTTTCAATTTAATCCCATGTGGGATTGGCTTTAAGTTCAATTATTTCGTGTGTCACAGGATGTTCAAAAGAAAGATATGTGGCGAAAAGTTTAAGATTAATGGTTTTTGTATATGTTCCATATTTACCGTCGCCAACTAATGGATATCCCATTTCTGCAAACGTTACTCTAATCTGATGATAACGTCCGGTAATGAGTTCAATTTCAATTTCTGAAACATCATTTCTTTTATTGAGAAATCGCCACAATAATTGGGAGAGTTTTGCTCCGGGAGCATTTTGATGTACAATTTTAGCACATAATTCAACTTCATCTTTGAGCAGCCATAATGATTCTGAAATCCACTCACCACTTACTTTCTTTTCTTTGTCAAGTAAATGATTATACTCTATTGAAATATCACCGCTGACTAATGCACGGTATATTTTTTTCATTTGTTTATTTCTAATGATTTCAGCCAACCGTGATGTTGCTTTTGAAGTTTTACCGAAAATCATAACACCGCCAACAGGACGATCAAGACGATGAACAAGCCCGCAATAAACATTACCGGGTTTATCATACTTTTCTTTCAGATATAACTTACAATAACTAAGGACATCATAATCACCGGATTTATCTGCTTGCACAGGAATATTAGCAGGTTTAATTATTCCCAGAAGATGATTATCTTCATAAATCACAGTAATGGGATTGGTCATGGAGTCCATCGCGCTGTTATCCCGCAAGGCAAAAGCATTGTGGGTTGTTTTTGAATCGGCAACGCTAATTCACCATATTCGATAGTGCCGGAAGGTAATTGAGAGGTAAGAACATTTTTTAAGACTATGGGAGAAATTGCCGTGGTGTAAGAATTAACCAAAAAGAATAAAGGTTTATCACTTAATAGACAAACAGATTCTTTGACAAGTTCGGCAAAATGTTTTTCAAATTTCCATGTTTCCCCATCCTTGCCTCGCCCATAACTTGGAGGGTCCATAATAATGCCATCATATTTTTTTCCTCTTCTCTGTTCTCTTTGTACGAATTTCAAACAATCGTCCACAATATAGCGAATTTTGTCATGTTCAATTCCATTACATTGAGCATTCTGTTTGCACCAATCAACCATACCTTTTGCAGCATCAACATGGGTAACATGAGCACCTGCAACCGCCGCCGCAATTGTGGCTGCTCCCGTATAGCCAAAAAGATTCAAGATTGATATTGGTCGTTTTGCCTTCTGTATGGATATCATAGTTTTATCCCAATTTACAGCTTGTTCGGGAAATAATCCTGTATGCTTAAAATCGGTAGGTCGGACAATAAATTGTAATTGTTTGTAACGAATAGTCCACGATTGCGGTAATTGATTTTTTGTGTTCCATGAGCCACCGCCGGAAGTACTTCTTGTATAGACAGCATCGGCATCGTTGATATTCATACCGGAGGGATTATTCCAGAGTACTTGCGGGTCAGGACGCACTAATAATTTATCGCCCCATCGCTCTTTTTTCATGCCGCCATGACATTCGATTATGGCGAAATCTTTCCAATCTTCTGCAACAAAGGTCATAATTACTACGAAATATTTTTCAAAGATTGATTTTTCATAAATTTCCACATTGCAACATTATCTTGCATAAAAGGCAGAAATTCGCTCAGTGGCAATTGGGTAGCCGCATCAGACCAAGCTTGCGCGGGACGTGGATGTGTTTCCACGAATAATCCATCAATACCTGTGGCAATAGCTGCACGTGTTAATGCTCTGATAAATTTCGGTTGACCACCGCTTTGTTCGCCACCACCGGGTTGTTGAACAGAATGAGTAGCATCAAAAATTACAGGAAATCCACTCTCTTTCATTACAATAAGACCTCGCATATCAACAACTAAGTCATGATAGCCGAATGTTGTTCCTCTTTCGGTGAGCCACACATTCGGATTACCTTGGGCAGTGACTTTTTGTGCTTGTTTATACATATCCCCGGGAGCAAGGAATTGTCCTTTTTTGATATTGACCGTTTTACCTGTTTTAGCGGCAGCAATCAAAATATCGGTTTGTCTGCATAAAAAAGCAGGGATTTGCAAAACATCGGCAACCTGCGCCACCGAGTCGGCTTCTTCTGCACTGTGAATATCGGTCAATATTGGTAAAGAATATTTTTTCTTTATCTGAGCCAAATACTCAAGCGCAATATCATCACCCAAGGAAGAAAAAGAACTAAGACTTGTACGATTGGCTTTTCTATACGATGCTTTGAAGATAATATTAACATCACGTTCTTGTTCTACACGGACGAGAGTCTCCGCAACTTCTTCGAGCATATCTAAAGATTCCACCACGCATGGACCGGCAATGACAGTCAATTTGTCGGGGTTAATTTTTGTTTTTTCTGAAATTATCATACACCTTTCCTTCTAAGTGCTTTTTGACGATGTACATTAAGCACAGCACCAATCATGACCATATTAATAACAAGTGAAGTTCCGCCGGCACTCATAAAAGGAAGCGGAATCCCCATAACTGGAAACCAGCCGATTGCCATCCCAACATTAACCACTACATGATAAAAGAACATTGTAGCTACGCCAAAACTAAGTAAACTACCATAACGTGATGTTGCAGTAGTTGCAGTATCTACACAACGATAGATAATCGTTCCCATGAAAAAGAGTATCGTTACACCACCAATAAAACCAAATTCTTCGGTTGGTACACAAAAGATGAAATCTGTCCATTGCTTGGGAATATATCGTAACTGTGTCTGTGTACCTTGTAAAAACCCTTTACCCGTAAAACCTCCGCTACCCACAGCAAGTATAGATTGTATGACATTATAGCCACGACCTTTGGGATCGGAGTCAGGATTCAAGAATGTTTGAATACGTGCTTTTTGGTGGGGTTTCATAATACTATAAACATAGCCGGAAGAATATCCTGCACCTACGAGAACTGAAATACCAATAAGAGTAACAATTATTCCTCGTCTAAACAGCAGTGAGAAAGCAGAGAAAACAGCAGCAGTGACATAGAAAGTACTTTGACTCCAAAAAGCAGAAACTGCTACCAGCGGTGCTGTGACAATAATATAGAGAAAGTAGATATCTAAACCTGCCCATAAAGCCATACCGACAGCTAAAGCAATAAATACACTTGCAGAACCAAAATCAGGTTGTGCCATGATTAAAGCGATTGGAAGTCCAAATATCAACACCGTTATTCCAGCATCTCGTAGCGTAGTGATATCCGTTCCTTTTTGAGATAAATATCGTGCCACAGCAGCAATTGTAGCAAATTTTACTAATTCCGCCGGCTGAAATGTAAATGTACCAAGGGCAATCCAACTTCTTGATCCATAAACCTCCTTACCCAACGGTGTTAGGACAGCCCCAAGCAGGATAAGTCCAATAACAAAACCAATATATGATAAATTAAATAAAAACCGTTCGGGCAAATATGCAACGATAACCATACAAACTAACCCAACTCCGGCATATTGAAGTTGTTTATTAAAAAACTCACCTAAACCTGTATAGTATGTGGCACTATAAATAGAAATCAGACCACAAGTAATAAGAAGTATAGTAGCAAAAAATAAACTTAGATCGAATGTTTCAGCCGTTTTTGGTGCTCGCGTACTTGAATAGTCGGATTCTATAGCACTATCATATTGCATCATTAAACCCGATTAATAAATTCTACACTATAATTATTATCTTCAAAGACAAGTTTAGTGACTCCTCCATACGCCAAACGAATATCAAAGGTCTTTTGGAATGGTATTTCGAGAGCAAAGGATAATAGACAACGAATAACTCCGGCGTGGGTAACCATAATAACATTCTGATTATTCTTCGCAGAAACCTCTTTGAAACACTCGATTGAACGATTATACAAATCGGTATAACTTTCACCACCGGGACAACGAATATTCACAAAATCTTGCATCCACATTTCCAGAATATCCGGTTCAATGTCATCCCAGCGTTTGAGTTCCCAATCACCGAAATGGAGTTCCATCAAACGTCTATCTTGTACTACAGGCCTTTTTGCCAAAACTTCCGCAAGTTGCACACATCGTCGAGAGGCACTCGTAATTGTGTAAGCACTTTGTTTGTCAGGTATTAGACGCGCAGTATCATTGGCTTCTTGAAGAAAAGTAGAAAATAAATTTACTTCCGCCTGTCCATAACATAGCCCTTTTTCAACATTGACAGAAGTATGTCGGACGATATAAATATCCACAATTATTGTATCCGGGAATTAATAAACGAAATTCGAGAAATGCTATGTTCAAGGTTCCATGAATTGTAAGAACTAAAGCAAAGTGAAACGACTTTGAGGAAGATCACTCATTGTACTTATAAAACTAAACCCCAGAAAGTGATGCTCACGACTGGGGTCTATTCTTAATGGTGCCCGGGGCGGGACTTGAACCCGCACGACCTTCTACGGTCCCAGGATTTTAAGTCCTGTGCGTCTGCCGATTTCGCCACCCGGGCAGATATTTGAGTGCGAAAATACGAAAATGATTGTGTTTACCAACACTAAACTTACGATTTTTGTGTAGAAATTATCTATTCTATATGAAAAACAAATTCAGTTATATTTGTATCTCTTTGTTATTATTTGCTTTGGGCGGTTGTGCATCCAAGAACGAAGTTATTGCCCCTTCTCCTGAGCAAACTCCGGTACCCTTCATATCAATCATTTCCATTCCTTCAGCAATTGAAGGAACGACTAATGTACAATACACTTTTTCGACAATACAGAAAAATATCCCGAATGATGTCAGGTTTCATTGGACCATGGATGATTCTCATAATCCTGTCATATTATCCCCCTCACAAGCATTTCAATATACCTTTACTACAGATGGATTCTATATACTGCGACTTGAGGTAGTACATTCAACCACTGCTTCCCTCATTACATCCGCCAGACTCAAATTAAATATCAGAAGCACTCTCCCGAAAATCAAAGAAGTTCTTGTACAGAGCGGATCATTCACTATGGGCAAACAAAATGAATTTTCAGAAAGTCCGGTACGATCGGTCAGAATTAGCTCCTCATTCTATATTGCAGAAACCGAAATAACTCAAAAGCAATGGACTGATGTGTTCGGGCACAATCCGTCATGGTTCAAGGGTGAAAATTTACCTGTAGAAACAATTTCATGGTTCGAAGCTCTCGAGTTTTGCAATTCTCTTTCGATACGCAGTGGTTTGGAACCATGTTATACGATCTTTGAAAACGATAGCGTACAATGTGATTTCACTCGCAATGGATATAGATTGCCGACAGAAATGGAATGGGAATATGCAGCAAGAGCCGGAGCTGTATGGGACACACCCAATGGAAATATTTCAAGTACGATTGATGGTTGTTTACCATTAGATAATGCTCTCAACTCGGTTGCATGGTACTGTGGTAACTCAGAATTTACCACACATGAGGTTGCGAAAAAACAGCCCAATCAATGGGGTTTATACGATATGTTAGGTAATGTACAAGAATGGTGCTGGGATTGGTACGATACATATTATTATGAAATATCTCCTGTCTTGGACGCTAAGGGACCATCTTCTGGAAAGACGAAAACATGTCGGGGTGGCTCTTGGTATAATCAAGTCTTTTTATCTCGCCTATCAGCACGAATGTTTTATCGTCCGAGTAATAGAACAAATATCATTGGCTTCAGAATTGTAAGAAAAGCGGAATTATGAATATAAACATAAAAATACCATTACTTCTTTTTTGTATAATCACAATCGGTCTATTGTATGGTTGCGGTGAAGAAACCATTATTCACGATCAACCCAATAACACCGATTCAGCACATATATTTCGCACTGCCTTCACAGAACCCGAACAATGCGCTTCATGCCACCCTAAGCATTTTAAAGAATGGCAAATTTCAATGCATGCTTATGCGATGAAAGATCCTGTGTTTCATGCATTAGACAGCATAGGACAAATACGAAGCAATAATCGGCTTAATCAGTTTTGCAGAGAATGTCACAGCCCAATAGGTTCACTCGGCAGAGAAACGCCGATTGGATATAACCGTAACACAATCTCAAAACTCGCAGCTCACGGGATAAGTTGCGATGTATGTCACTCAATGAAATCCCCGAATCCGGGTGGAAATATACCAACATTTCGTACAGATAAGGTGAAGCAAGGAAGTATTCCCAATCCTATCGAAAACAGTTTTCATAAATCTGAATTTGTTCCCAAATACGCTACATCAGAAATTTGCGAACCATGCCACATGGTTACTTCACCCAATGGTATTGTTGTTGAAGAAACATTTAAAGAATGGAAACAAAGTGTGTATCCCGCCAGACCGGTAAGTTGCCAAGAATGTCACATGCACTATAGTGAGGCTCCGGCAGCGATAGGTGGTCCAATACGAAAAGTACATGAACATAAAATGATTGGGGTAGATATTCCGCTAACCGATGATTTTCCGGGCAGAGAAGAAACAATTAAAGCAGTTGATTCTTTATTGCGCTTTTCCTCTAAATATTCGATTTTTGCTCCTGACTCTGTACGTCGTAATACATCTTTCAAAGTCAGAGGAACTGTCTATAATTCTACAACAGGGCATAATTTACCATCCGGTACAATTTATGAAAGACAAATGTGGATTGAAATGTTGGCAATAGATAAAAGCACAGGTGATACACTCTATAAATCAGGTACGCTTGATGTTAATGGAGATCTGCGCAATCACAATAGTGAATACGTGAAAAAAGGATTAATCAGTAAAGACAATGATTTAACTATTTTTAATGGTATAGCAAAAAAACATGGTAAAGAAATTGACTTTTTTTGGGAAGCAGATGCAATTGAAAATAGAACTATTCCGCCATTTGAATCAAGAAGCGGGCTTTACTCTCTTCCATCATTAAATGTCAATGGAACAATAATCATTATTTCCAGATTAAAATTCAGAGCACTTCCCCCCTATTTACTACGAAAAATAGGACATTCTTCACTTGTCAAGAAACTGGTAATCTTCACAATGGATGAACAAAGAAAAGAAATTGTTGTCTATTAATTAAAAATTGTTTCAATTTGCGTAGATAAAATATCATCTAAGGTTTCTCTGCGTCGAATAAGAATATCTTTGCCTTGATAAACCATGACTTCTGCAGGACGCAATCGTGAATTATAATTGCTGCTCATCGTAAAGCCATAGGCACCGGCATTCATAAAACACAGAATATCGCCTTCGCGGATTTCAGCAATTTTCCTATCCCAAGCGAATGTATCCGTTTCACATATATACCCGACTACTGAATATACCCTCGGAGTCCCCTCAGGATTAGAAACATTAATAATACGATGATAGGCATCATAGAACATCGGTCGTATAAGATGATTTTGCCCTGAATCTACGCCGGCAAAAACAGTAGAAACAGTTTGTTTAATAACATTGGTCTTTACAAGAAAATAGCCTGCTTCACTTACCAAATATTTACCGGGTTCAAACCACAGTTCTAATTTTTTACCGTATTCATTACAAAACTCATTAAATGCTTTTGAAATTTTTTTGCCCATATCCTCTATGTCAGTTGTAACATCATCATCTTTATAAGCTACTTTAAATCCACTGCCAAAATCAATAAATTCCAAATCAGAAAAATTACGTGCCGCATCGAAGATAATCTCTGCTCCTTGTAAGAACACACCAGCGTCTAATATATCAGAGCCGCTATGAACATGTAAACCGTTCACTTTAATGTTATATGTTTGTACAATACGTAATAAATGGCGCAATTGATATATTGAAATCCCAAATTTAGAATCAATATGCCCCGTCTGAATATGATGATTACCACCGGCAAGAATATGTGGGTTTAATCGGACACAACATGGCACACTATTACCATAATCATGACCAAATCTTTCAAGAACTGATAAATTATCTATATTGACAACAACACCTTTACTAATAGCAGATTGGATTTCCTCATAGGAAACACAATTAGGAGTATAAATTATTTCATGTGGTTCAAACCCGGCATACAAACCAAGCTCCACCTCTTGAATAGAGACAGTGTCAAGTCCGGAACCAAAAGAACGTAAAAGTCGCATAACATTAACATTAGATAATGCTTTACATGCAAATTTAATTTTCACATTAACGTCAGAAAAAGCGTTTAGCAATGTATCATACTGGCGTTTTATCACTTCGGCATCATAAACATACACCGGTGCACCATAACGTTCCGCTATATCAAGAAGATTTATTCCTTGAATATTCATAGTAAACTCTGACGTTTTCATATTGTAACCTTTAGCATTATTTTAAACAATTTTTCTTGCCATCAGACACCGATCCAACCATGCTTTTTTTTGCAATAACTCAGGAATACTCATTAATTCTTGAGGTTTACCAAATCTTTTTTTTGATTCGGCATGAATATGACTGATTTGCAATATTTTTCCTGAATTTCTTAGTATTGTTGTTAATCGCGATGCTAATTGCGAACATTCTTGACGCAATTGTTGTTCACGTTCGGCAACATTAATGATAGCCGATGCAGAATCACTTTGAGTAGATTCTTGCGTTTCAGAAAACAATTGAAGATTGTGAGTGAACATATTGTGCTGAGCCACTTCTGTCAATTCCCATTTTGTCTCCGGTTTTGTTATTGGTGTCATTTGGCGTGGTTCATCCAATAATCTTTTTTGTTTAACTGCAATCCCTTGCTGTTCTTCGTTTGCAATCCAGTCTAGAATTTCTACTATACCGGAATCTTTTGCAACAAAAATATCACAAATATTATTTTTCTCACCAAAAGGCGCATAATACCTCATACCTCTAAATAATTGTTGCAAGGTTTTGGAATGTGCGCGCACTAAATCTGCTTTTACGATAATGCTGATAGGTTTAATATCTGTGCCTTCACCAATCATATCAACTTGCACCATTACATCAATTTTACCATTTCTGTAATCATCAAGATACATATTTCTTTCCTGTTCAGGGACATCCTGCCCAATTCTTTCACTTCGAAATTGCGGATAGTATAATCGAATAAATTCGAGCATAGCTGCCGCATGTTTATTACTCATTGCAATAACGAGTAATTGATGATTTCTGGTGCCGGAATTTTCTAATGTAGATATTTGCAATTTTCGACGTGTATAAATTTCATCGAATCGTTTAAATGCCGGAGCAAGCAAAGACTCTAAATATACTTCATGAAAACGCAATTTTTTACGAGCCAAGAAAACATCAATATCATTTCCATCACCAAGACTTGCCATTTGTTCAAGTGAAAATACGACAGTTTCACCTGTTTCTTTATTCTTTAGGCGAATACTATAATCAATGACATGCGCCTGCACCCTTTTAAGAATTTTACCCTCTGTATGAGCATCACGCAATGAAACTTCATGCAAAGCTACATAATATTGCTCAATTTTTTCACCGTTTCTGCGAAAGTCAAATGGTACACCAAATAAAGTCTTATTATCTGCTCGCATCGGTGTTCCTGACAATGAGACAGTACATGTATGACTAAACTTTTTTATTTTCTCAGCCCATAAACCATCATCAGATAAATGATGTACTTCGTCAAATACAAACATACAAGGAGCGCTTTCACAGAAAGTCAGCAGTGCTTTATGTCCACCTTTTCCGCTGGCATATTGATATGTCGTAATAATAATATCTGTGGAAATATTTTTAAGGAACGCTCTCTCGGAATCAGCAACGCAAAAAGAAAATGACTTCGATCCAATATTTGAGAATAGTCTTTGCAACTCATTTTTATCGGCATACTGATCACGCAAATTTCCTCTTGGTACAAAAACCACTAATTTTTTTGCTATACCTATTGTATGCGCCACAACGAAGGATGCAAGAGCCGTAATTGTTTTACCATAACCGGGAACAAACACGCCCAAGTGATTCATTTCATTTCTTTTGAAAGCATCACTCAATTTAGTTAAAAAAATTTCCTGTCCTCTTCTGAAGCGAAATCCATTTCTAAGTTTTATTCCTTCAATAGGTATTTTCACTTCCGTACTTACTGCTACACTCATCATAATATTTACTACTTTTCCCCCATCATTACAACTTTTTTCACATTACTACTTACAAAATACAATCAGAATTTATCTGTGATTATAGAAATATTATATCATTATTCAGTTTTAGTTGTCGGATTTTTCAAAATGGGTGGTTTAGCTTGTGATTTTTGCTTTTTTTGTACCTCAATCGTAGATACCAACAAACTTGGTGAACTTGCTGATACAGGTACTCCGCCGGATTCAGCACCGCAAACGCCATTAAAAATTCCTAAATCATCGGCAGCTGCAACTATATTATTAAATGTAGTAAGAGGTGTACCTATTAAATCCACTCCTCGTACAATCTCATCCGGTCTTCCATCAACAAATACTTTATATACTAATAAAGGTTGAACATTAAAGGCATTTGGAACCGTTCTGCCGGTAAAAGTAAAACCACCACTTATTTCAACAAAATATAAACCATAATCCTTTTTTTGCTTTTTACATTCTTCACGTAAACGTTGTTTGAGTGTATCGAATGGGATGGAGTTTTTTGCCAGAACCATAAGATTTGATTGTCGTGCTACAGGCGGTAAACCGGCTTGTCTGCGTCCATGTCCATTGGAAACCGGAAAGTTTTCAATGGGTGATCGTGACATCAGAAAATTCTTAAATACTCCATCTTTCACAGCAATCACTTTCTCGGCTTTTACACCTTCATCATCATATTTAAAATATCCGACTATATCTCTGCTGCCTAATTTTTTCTGCGTGGGATCAAAAACAACATCAATAAAATCTGGTAATATTTTTTTATTCAAGAACGATTTGAAAGTCTGACTGGAATTAGGGTCTTTTTGTCTATGTCCTTCAACTCTATGACCAAATATTTCATGAAAAAAAACACCACTTGCCTCACCGCTTAATATAGCGGGACCGGTAAAAGTTTCCGCTAAAGGTGCATTACGTAAAAGTCCTAGTAATTCTATGAGTTTACGAATATCATTACTCATTTCTGTTTCAGAAGGCAATCCTTCTGTTGTAAATCCAAAATAACTGCGGTACAATGGTAAAGTCATACCATCCGATGCTTTTGTCATACCATTAGTAAAACATCTGACATTCGTTTCGCTTTGTTGTATTTCTGTGCCCTCACTACTTACAAAATATTTTGTAATAATGTCAGCTTGAAAGTAAACATCACCCGAATAAATTGCGGGATCAGACGAGTAAAGTCCGGATAAACGGCGTAACCGTTCTTTCCAAGCATTCGTATCTATAACAAATGAAGGTATCGGTTCGATATACTTCTCAGCTCTTTGGCGTGAAAAATCTGCCGATGTATCTTCATCCTTGACTTTCACAGCCATATTAGTCAGAACTTTACCGTATTTCTCTACTGCCTTTTTAAAATGTTGATCAGTAGCTTGCCACAATATTTGACGTAAGGATTGTTCATCTTCAGAAAAAGGGATTTCAATAGAACGACCTCGCCCACCAAACTCAAATCGGCTTCCGCGAATAGTATGCGAATTATCTGTTTTATAGTTTCCAACGCGCAAATCAATATCTAAAATTCTATTTTTTGTGTTTGTTGATGCCTCAATTTTACCAAATGAAGCAGATAGTACTATTGACTTCGTTTCCGTTATTGAGTATGATAAAAAATATGGTGGATTTTTTTCAGATGCCATACCTGACATCGTACGATTTATTTCTGATTTCATTGCTTTTAATACAACCGTCTCCTGCGATAACGATGTTGAAACAAAAGCATAAAACAATATGATGAATGACAGTTTTCTTCTCATAATATGAACAATGGTAAGAGATAATTACAAGTATTTCTTTTCTATGACTTCAAGAGAGTCTGTTAATGTATATAGCAATGGTATTCCTGTCGGTATATTGAGTTCTAAAATTTCTTCTTTGGTCATCTTATCCAATTCAGCGACTAATGCACGCAATGAATTTCCATGAGCTACAACGAGGATATTAGCACCTTGTGCAAGTTTCGGTTTAATAGTATTTCGATAATATGGTAATACTCTTTCTTGAGTCATTTGTAAAGACTCACCATTCGGTGGTGGTATATCGTAACTTCTTCGCCAAATATGTACTTGCTCATCGCCATATTGTTGGGCAGTTTCGGCTTTATTTAATCCTTGTAAATCTCCATAATGCCTTTCATTGAGGGCTTCACTTCTTTCAGTAGGAATATTATATTTTTTAGCAGTTTCTAAAGCAATTTGTGAAGTACGAATTGCCCTTGTTAAAACTGAAGTAAACACATAATCTATTGTATATGGTTGAATTAAATTTCCTGCATTAGCAGCTTCTTCTTCACCTAACGGTGATAAATCAACATCAACCCATCCTGTAAATCTGTTTTCAAGATTCCATTGCGATTGACCATGTCGTAACAATATTAAATTTGGCATAAATTTACTCACGTATTAATTCTGAATTATGTTGGCATAGCTCCATTAAAACACCACCTGTACTTTTGGGATGTAAAAAACCAATAAGCATATCATGTGCACCATGCGTTGGAACTTTATGTATTAATTGTATTCCTCGTTCCTCAAGCGTACCTAAATCGCTATGTATTGAGTCAGTCGCAAAAGCAATATGATGAATTCCTTCACCACGTTTTGCCAAAAAATTTGCTATCGGTGATTGCTCGTCGGTTGGAGCAGTTAATTCCATCATCACATCACCAACTTTAAATGATGCCACAATGACCTTTTGTTCTTCAACAATTTCTTCATGAAAATGCTCGACATTGAATATTTTTCGGTAAAGTTCTTTACTTTCTTCTATATTCCGAACTGCTATTCCTATGTGATTAATTGATTGTATCATGCTATTCCCCCATGTAATTCTTTCATAATCAAAGATGCTTGATATAATTCTTCGGCTGTATTTATTCCGAGAATTTCTCTGTAATCATCACATTCCATTGCAGATACGGCATAACCTTGTTGTTGTAAAATACCAACGATGTCTGTTAAGTAATACTCTCCTTGGGCATTAGCATTATTAATATTTGCCAAAGATGAAAATAATATATCTGATTGAATACAATACACACCTGAGTTAATTTCATTAATTGTACGTTCTGACTCAGAAGCATCTTTATGTTCTATAATTTTAAGAAATTGATTCTTATTATCGCGAACGATTCTACCATAACCGTCAGCATTGGGTACACGTGCCGTCAACACACTGACAGCAGCATGTGACTCTTGATGGCTTGCAATAAATTTTTCAAGAGTACGATGTGTAAGCAAAGGGACATCACCCGATAAAATTATCACATCACCCGTAAAATTGTTTAGGACTTCCGCTGTTTGTTGCACGGCATGGCCTGTTCCTAATTGTTCATCTTGAACAGCCGTTTCAATTACCATGTCATAACGTTTGGCAAGATCATCAAGATATGCACGAACGATTTCTTTGTGATGACCTACAACAACAACCGTTCGCACAGGATTCAATGACCTCACACAGTCGATGACATGCCCTAGCAAAGGAGTATCGTTCAGCAGTGCCATAACTTTGGGGATATCCGGATTGTTCATTCGCTTACCTTTACCGGCAGCAAGAATCACAATACTCATTGCTGTGGTCATGTATTAATCCTCAGCATAAATTGTGTGTGGCTCAATAGAGAATTTTTTCTCGACAATATCATTGTGTTCATTCACTAAGACTATAGTTGGTTTATGGGCTTGAGCTTCTTCCGGCGTCATAAAAGCATAGGTTATGATAATGATACGGTCACCGGGCGCACCCTTTCTTGCTGCTGCTCCGTTCAAACAAATTTCTTTACTACCCCGTTCACCTCGAATAAGATACGTTTCAAGTCTTTCACCATTAGTTATATTAACAACAGCTACTTTTTCATACTCCAACATGCCTGCGGCATCGAGTAAATCTTCATCTACCGTAAGACTGCCTTCATAGTGCAACTCCGCTTGCGTGACGGTTGCCCGATGGATTTTTGATTTGAACATTGTTAGTTGCATAGTGTCGCTTCAAAAGAATAATGTGCAAAATTACCATGTCCAGCATGAACGACCAATTCTTCAATAAATTTTGGCGAGTTTACCTTATAGCATTCACAACTTTCAAAAATTATTGAAAGTTGTGAATTTTGTGTATATTTGTATTATGGAAACAATTCAAGCAGAACAAAAATTTCAAGAGTTATGGGGAGCAATCGGCACTTCGTGGGGTGTAAATCGCACCATGGCACAGATACACGCCCTCTTACTTATTCATGAAACTCCTCTAAGTACCGAAGAGATCATGGAGCGTTTATCAATTTCCCGAGGCAATGCTAATACAAATATTCGCGCTTTGATAGATTGGGGATTAGTGTATCGTCATATCAAATCCGGGGAACGTAAAGAGTATTTTACCGCAGAAAAAGACATTAGCAAGGTATTTAGGGTAATTGTACGCGAAAGACGAAAACGTGAATTAGAGCCAATGCTAAAAATTCTCCATGACCTCAAAACGGATTCTTCTTTGTCGCAGAATAATCAGCATCATTTTGTTGAAATGATAGAATCAATTGAACAATTTGCAGGAAATATTGACAAAGTTCTCTCAATGATTGAACATTCAGATAAATCTTGGATACAAGCAACAATTTCATTCTTGCTGAAAGGTAAACAATGAAAACACTGCTGTGGTTAACAGATAATATATCAAGCTCACAATCGCTTATTTCAGAAATTAGTTATACTTCACATGTTAATCGTGTTATAGATATTTCACAAGAATCTCATTTTGATTCACAAATATATTCTGAATATAGTTCACTTATTATTCACATCACCGGCAGAAAAATCAATAATTTCTTTCATGAAAATATTTCCACACTTTTAGAAGAAAAATCAACTACTGTTCATTGTGTTATAATTACACCGATTGGGAATTGTTTTTTACCCGTCAAAGATTCTATAACAGAATTAATACAGACATGTTATACGTATGATAATACGAAGGTTATAGGATACTCATACATATTAAAAAGCGGCAGATACAATGATATTACTGATACTTTTTTGAACAAAAATAACACATTTTTTCAACCAATTGAGCCTCAGACATTATCACACATTATTGATATTTCTTTGAATCAGCAATGCGATGATATACTTATTTTTGCTGTATCAAAAGACGCACATAACCCAATACAAAAACATAATTTTTTTAGTAAATTATTCAAGAAAAAATCACCTTCGTCACTCGATATTTTCACAACCCCAAAACTCATAGAATCTACATTATCAGAGCAACGTATCAACACTATGTCTAATAAGAATAAAAACTCTATACCTCAATCCACGGAAGTGCAATAAATGTCTGAACAATTTTAGACTTTAATCTTTCCGCATGAAAAAATTCACCGATTGAATGAGTATCTGTAAAAATCGTTGAATCAATCTTTAATGTTGCGATTGAAGCAAAACGTAGATAAAAGGGTCCATTTTCGATAAGATTATTGTGTAAAATTGTCAGTTCAACTGCATCATTATTGCTGTAACCTGTTAACACCATTTTTTTACAATATCGTAACCCCATATATGAAATTGTACACTCTTGTTCTTGTACAACAACATCACGAAGAATTAAGCAAGTATTTGAATTTCTGAGGAATAGACAAGCCCATTGCAATAATGTCTGTTTTGGCTTTTGAGGAACATAATAATACACTAATGTACAGAAATCACACACCACTTTGCCCCAATACCATGAATGAAATTCATGAAAAACAGGTAAGACACCAACATTGTGATCATGATAAGCATGAGCATTAAACATTGTATGAACTTTTCTAGACTCGCCCTCCCAAATTTCTAAAGTACACTCACCTGATAAGACAGGAGCAACAGCCAACCACGTATGTGCAGAGCTATCAATATGTTGCTGATTGTTATTATAAGTATTTGATTCTACAAAATTAGCTTGAAATCTAATTCTTCGTGAATCAATACCCTTTTCGATATCTACGTATATTGAATATATATTTGAATCATACATTATTTGATTATTTTGAAAATGTACGCTG
>DDTD01000027.1:0-60171 GCA_002344005.1 Ignavibacteria bacterium UBA2373
GCATTAACTCGCTCACATAAATTAATTTCCATTTTTTTTAACAATTTACTTTGTCTTTGTATATAATAACGAGCAAGACTGAATTTAGATAGTCTTTCATAATAACGTTCCCATATTTTCCATTCAATATTATGTAATCGCAATACCACAGGAATATTATAGTAGGCACCCAATTCAATTGCCATCTCAGCCATTGCAGTATGATCGGCATGAATAATATCAAATGACTGACCTTCAAGAGTTTCAACAATATCTGTTTTTAATTTTTGAGAATAGTGTTTATATAAGTACAAAGGCTTCTTTAAAAAAATAGCAAGAATTTTTCTTAGTAATGTATTTTTCGTTGAATGACAAATACAATATATGTTCTTGGATTTATCTTCATATTGTTCTATACTGTCATGATAGCAAACAAATGTCACATTATGCCCT
This sequence comes from Ignavibacteria bacterium UBA2373, assembly GCA_002344005.1. Classification (GTDB taxonomy): domain Bacteria; phylum Bacteroidota; class Ignavibacteria; order Kapaibacteriales; family UBA961; genus UBA2353. The sequence continues at coordinate 433 of DDTD01000027.1, forward strand.
TCATTGCGAAAGCCCTTATAAAACATGACAATACTTTTTTTTCCACCATCAGACTCGCTGAAGGGAAATTGTGGTGATAGTTGTAAAATATTCACGTCACAGCCCGAAAAGATAAGTCACAAGATTTCTGTCGCTCGATAAATTAATTTTTTTTCTTATACGATATCTGTAGGTTTCTATACTACGTTCTGATTGGCATAGAACATTTGACATTTCTTTAGTAGTAAGGTTAATTTTCATCAATGCACACACTTTTAGTTCACTCGGAGATAGTGTAGGATACATTCTCGATAAACGTTCAATAAAATCAAAGTGAACAAGTTTGAACTGTTTTTCGAAATAATCCCATCCACGGTCATTAGTCATACTACTGATAATTTGGGAGCGTAAGTCATTAACATTATTAATCTCGATTGAGTGCAAAGTGTCTATTTTATCTAAAAGGACACCCATTACTTCATTTTTTTGAGCCATTCGTAGCGCTAAAGATGTCAGTTCTTTTGTTTTGTACTCAATTTCTTGTTCTAATTTTTCTGTTTTTACTCTGAGAAGTTGATTTTCATAATGAGCTTTTTCCAATTCATATACTGCCTTATAACGTGTTGCTGCCAACGATGTGGCTTCATCTTTCATCAAGAGAACAACTTCCACATAATTATGCAAATATTCATAAGCATTTTTATAATCTTGTCTTGCATAACTAATTTGATACAATAAGTAATAAACTTTGCGTTCAGATACAAGGTGAGGATGCTCTTTTAACAATGATAAGGACTCTAATAATGGATCTAATGATTTATCGAGCATTTCAAAACGAGCATACACAAAAGCGAGATTACACAGAGAATATATTAATGCTCGCTTATTCCCAAATTCTCTTGCAAGTGTTATTGCTTTTTCAGTATAACTCAATGCATTGTCTTTATCATTCATATAACAATATACTTGCCCAATCTCACATTCACAATCTTGTAGATAGGAAATATCGTTATATTCTTGAAAATAGCTCCTCGCTTCAGAAAGTAGAACTAATGCTTGATCATACGATTGCTTTGTAAAATAAAGTAATTTAGCCAGATTTAGTTTAATTTTTGCAACTCTAAGATAATCATTTTGTTGAAGGGTCCAATCCATTGCCTCATAATACCACTGCTCTGCTTCGGTATAGTCACCTGATTCGTATGCTACAATTGCCAATGTATGTGTTGCACCGGCAATAACATTAACATTCTCGCACTTCCGCGCTGCTGTGACTGCTTCCAATGCAAATTTATATGCTTCGCGTGAAAATCCAAGTTTATTATAGCCATTTGCAACGGCATTTAAAGCAACTGCGTATGATAACTGAGACCCCCTCCAATCATTATTTTTTATTCCATCTACATTTGATAAATATACCACATATTCAATATGAGAACATTGACCAATAACAATACTGAAGAGAGTAAGATATGTAGAACGCTTTTCAAAATCTAAGAACATTTCTACATACTCATAGATTTTTCTTACAGCTTCAACGCTTTCGGTAGTCATTATCGAATCATTAACGGTCCATTCATTAACAAGTATTTTTTCATCAATATAGTGTAAATAATATTCAAGAGATTTCGTATCTTTAGTAATATATAAATCCGTCAATAGTTTTTCTAAAGCAACCAAAGCAGGAGCATTCAATGGCAAGAAACCCTGCAATACATTATGAATTTCTTCATAAATGTGTTTGTTGTTACTATTATTAGATTTTTTCATTGATGTTTAAATAATTACTGTGTCAAAATATTCTCCGGTACACTGTTTTTTTGAGCTTGTTCTTGAAGTTTCTTTTTTTCTTTCATTCTGCGTAATTTATTATAATCTATAGACTCACGAAGAGTGATTGCAGAATCAAGAACACCTCGAGCTTTAAGAGTATCTTCGGCTGTAATATAGCGTTTTTTATTAATTAAAGAACCGCGTACCGCTGCAGGTATTTGAGATATTGGTATTAAAGCTTCTTCGACCTCCATCGGGTTTTCCGGCAAACTTAAAATTCCTTCTCTATTCGTGCGTATTTCACGCCAAGGTCCGCCATGCTTTCTTTTATAATCAAACATATCAAGAATTATAACCGGCGTACCTACAAACATCACCCAACGATTCATTGAATCTTGTTTTCCGCCTTTTCCCCATTTATAGAGCCACTCTGCATCTTCCATAAATTGGCGTACACATGAATGAGAGACAGGTCGTCCCGGCATATCGAATTGATGGAAAGCAGATCCTGCCCAAGCATGAAAATTCCATGTATATGGCAGAACCCATTCTTCATTTAATGAGGATTTTCTGACGCGTTGTTTCCAATTAAGTGCATATCTTCCGGGAAATGTCGGTTTTCTCTTATCACCTGTATTCGCCGCAGCAAATCTCACTAAATGCCCTTTTTCATAACAGGCATACGATTGTAATTTATTGGAAACAAGAATTGCTTTTTCTAATTTTCTTGCACCATGATAATAATGTGGGAAACACGAATAAATTCTTGTATCTTTATCAATAGTGTCGGGAATCAAAATAGTATCACCAACCCTGAAATAATGAATATCCTTTCGATTTATCGTCGTAATTGCTCTATATCCTGTCCATGTTTCTTTTGTTTTACCATATAAAGTACGAATTTTTGCAAGTTCGGCACTATTCTTTATTTTTCTTTTTTCATAATGCACTAATGGAAATGGATTTGGTATATTAGGTACTGTATCAACTTCTTCCACAGCATTCTTTTGTAAGCGTATATCTGATGTTGCATCCCGATTTTCACCACATGCATTAACACAAACGCCGAGACAAAGCACCAGAACAGTAAGAAAAAAGTGATTATTGAATTTCATAAGTATCGTTAAATATATTCTATAACATCGTGTCGAGTAATGACACCAATAATTCTGCCAAACTCTTCTACAGCTATTGCAGGATACTCTTTAAGTTGTTGAATACCCGATTGGATATCTTCATCAGCTTTAAGTATTGGCATTGGTTCTTCCATAATTTCGGATACAGGAAGTATATTACTTTCTCTTTCTTGAAGTAATTTACCCATCAATTTATTTTCACGAACAGAACCAACCATCTTGCCATTATCTATCACCGGTATTTCTGAAATTTCATGAGAACTCATTAAAGTCAAACACTCACCGATTGTCATTTCAGATGTTGCAGAAATAATTGCGGGTGTCAAAGACTTTCTAATCTTGGCATCTATGACATTTTTTACCATAACTTTTTCTACATCAAGTAATTTTTTCTCGGAGAGCCATTCATCGGAATGATGTTTGGTTAAGTAGCGTTCACCTGTATCGCAAATAATTGCAACAACCACCGCATTCTCCGGTAGTAATTTAGCTACTCGTAAAGCAGCTGCAACATTCATACCCGAAGATCCACCACAAAAAATACCTTCTTCTAGACCCAAGCGACGTGCTGTCATAAATGATTCTTTATCGCTCACATTTATTATTTCATCAACCAAAGACAAATCAAGATTACCGGGAATTCTCTCTTGTCCCACACCTTCAACTAAATATGGTAAAGCTTCCACTAAGCGTCCTGTTTCTTTGAATGTTTTAATAGACGAACCAATAGGATCTGCTGCAATGATTTTAATATTTGGATTTTTTGATTTCAAATACCGAGCTGTTCCTGAAATTGTCCCACCGGTACCGATTCCTGCTATAAAATGTGTTACCATACCATCAGTATCTTCCCATATTTCAGGACCGGTTGTCATTTCATGAATCCCGGGATTTGCGGGATTATCATATTGGTTGAGCATTATGGCATTTGGTATTTCTGAAGCAAGCCGCATTGCTGTGTTAAAATAATATTCCGGCGAACTCGCTTTAGCCGCTGATGAGACAATAAGCACATCCGCTCCCAATGCTTTTAAGTAACGCACACGTTCTTGTGAAGCTTTATCTGTCATAACAAATAAGCATTTATACCCTTTTAATCGAGCAGCTAATGCTAAACCAATACCTGTATTGCCTGAAGTAGGTTCAATAATTGTATCACCTTTTTTTATTTTACCATCTTTTTCTGCTGCCTCAATCATTGCAACGCCAATTCTGTCTTTCACAGAACCACCGGGATTCATACTCTCTAATTTTAATAAGACTTTTGCTTGGATTCCTTTGTTCAAGTGTTGTAATTCCACTAATGGTGTTTTACCGATAAGGTCTAAAATTGTTGAATACTTTTTCATATTACTATAGTGTTTGTAAATAATTAACGTTGAAGAGAAACATTGGGATTAGATGAGCCAATCGCAATAATAGTATCAAATCCGCCATAATTTTGATCTCTATAATATACCATACCAACATAAGAATTATTTGAGATGGATGTATTACCTTCATATTCGGTATAATCTAATTTTTCGACAGTACCATCATCACTATTAATTTCACCCGTCACGTACATATAATCATGCATTCCTCTGCGCAACATGGCACGCAATGTATAATATCGTTTTTCCTTATTATAGGACATTATCCAATTTCTGTCAGGATTCCAATTATTACATGAACCCACAACAAAAACATCACGTTTAGATACACCACGAAATTCAGGATCAAAAACAAACTCCACAGGTAAATATTCATCATAGGCAGCCGAAACGAATCTGCCATAAAAGGCACCATCATTATCCGGCATGGTGAAAGAACCATTTCTTGGCAAATCTGTCATTTGCTGTCTTGCTATTTGTGATGCATTCGGATAAAAGGCAAGATTATTAAGGTCAAATACTCTATATTCATTTTCCGTGGGAACTTTTTCAACCCGAAATCTTTTTAAAAATGAAATTGTACCTGTGACAGATGTTTGATAACGATAGCGCCATTTGTGTTCATTATCTTCATCATCGTAAGCAGTAATAACGATGGGTTCCATCCAACGATGATTTTTATAGACAACCGCCATATTTTGCATTAAATCAAAAAGAGTATTAGATCCTTGTGCAACCACATCAATCGTATATGCAGTAGGAGTAATTCCCTGTAAGGGTGTATAAACATCGGGAAATAGTTGGACTTCTGCCGTTGCCAAAGGGTCAACCACAAAAAAACGTGCTTCAGCAAATGGAATATCCGATTGACTGTCATAGTCATAAATTTTTACTTTCCAATTACCACCGAACAAAATTTTTGTCTGAATGTCAGGCACACGTAATATACCGCGAAATGTAAAATAACGAGCAGCCGTTGGTGCAGCATCCCATTGAAAATTACTTGTTCTGGTTTTTGTCGGATCATTAAGAAATGCATTATTATCTTCTGTCCAATCTGCATTACAATGAACTAATATTGCATACATCGCAGGGGCATGTTCCGAGAAAACATCTAATTCTATGGTTACAAATTCCGAGCCTACCTTTGATGTAAATGGTGAATTTGACTTTGAAATTACATATACCGGGGGTGCAAGTTCATTATCACCACCAAATGAACGTATATACCGTAATTCTGTCGGTATTTTTTCTTCAGCTTGACACAGAGCACACAGAAGAAAAAAGACAATAGAAAAATTTACTGTTGTATGTAATATAAAATCTTTCATGAGCTTGAATGTAACTCTAAAGTAACCGGACAATGATCAGAACCAAGTACCGATTGCAATATTTCTGCTTTAGTTATCATCGGCACTAAATCATTTGTAGCCCAATGATAATCAATACGCCATCCGATATTTCTTTCACGCGAACGAGTTTTTACATCCCACCACGTATAATTATTCGGTTCTTGGTTAAACATTCTGAAGGTATCAATATATCCCAAATTCACAAGTTTGTCAAGTTTAACTCTTTCAATGTCCATAAACCCAGAAGTATGAATATTCTCTTTGGGTCGGGCAAGATCAATTTCATAATGAGCTGTATTATAATCACCACATATTATGAGTTTTTTTCCTTGCTGACGCAAGTTTTCACAGTAAGTAAAAAAGGCATCATAAAACTCAAGTTTATACATGAGGCGTTCTTGTCCGCTGCCACCATTGGGGAAATATACATTAATAAAGGTAAAACCAGGGAACTCCATGCCAATAACGCGCCCTTCTTCATCAAATTTTTCCACACCTATTTCACGGAAAACCGACAAAGGTTCAATTTTTGTATATATAGCAACCCCACTGTATCCTTTTTTTCTTCTACATGAATGAAAATAGGATGTATATCCTTCAGCAGAGAGTAAATCAGATGATAATTGTTCTTTTTCAGCTTTCGTTTCTTGAATACCAAGAATATCTGGCTTATATTGTTGTAAAAATTCAACAAATAAGCCCTTAGTATGAACGGCTCGAATGCCATTGACATTCCATGATGCTATTTTCATGACAAAAATTTATTAAAATTAAAATGGAATATCATCATTGGCATTATGCTTATCAAATGCTTCATTATAACTCGGTTGCGCCGGATAATTACCTGTACTTTGTCGCGGTGACGAATTTTGATATCCGCCATCATCATGATTATTTGATGGTGAATTTGCCGATACTCTATCTAAACGCCATGCTTGAATAGTTGTGAAATAGTTTTTCTTACCATCTTTGTCATACGAACGACCACGTAAATTAAAACTGACTTTTATCTCATCGCCAATAGAAAAATTGTCTAATGCAGCGCATTTATCTTGTGTAAGCTCAAATTTTATTTGTTGTGGATACAATCCATCGGATATTTCTACAACAAATTCACGCTTACGGAATTTTTCTGTTATTTGTTGTTCACTAAATTTTTCAATGATTTTTCCTGTTGCTTCGTAGTTCATACTGTTTTTATATTCGATTATTATTAAAAATTTTCTATAAATTCTTTGAGTATTTCTTGAATTTTGGACGCGTCTTTTGCACCGGCAGTTGCAAGATGGGCTTTACCGCCTCCGCCTCCGCCTAATTTTTTTGCTACCTCTCCTACTAACTTTCCGGCTGAGTATTGAGAAGTAAGATTGTCGGACACAACACATACCAATAAAACTTTACCGTCTGTTTGTTCAGATGCAAGTAACCCAATACCATCGGTTTTTAGTAGCTCACGCAATGTATCGCCTAGTAATTTAATTTCTTCACCATTGACAGTTGGTACTTTTTCGGCAACTACTTTCACTCCATTAGAAATATGACAATTAAATACTGATTGTCGCAAAGACTGCGCTATTGAATCAACTTTTAATCGAGAAAGTTCTTTTTCCAATTCATGAATTTTGGCTTGAAGACTATCAGAATAAGTATGTGCATCTGTAATTTTTTTATGCAAATTTTTCATATGGTTAATAATTCCTGTAGAAGTAACGGCTTCTATGCGCCGCACTCCTGAAGCTACAGAGGATTCACCCACGAGAGTAAACAATCCGATTTCACTTGTATTGGACACATGGGTTCCGCCACAAAATTCTACTGAAAATTTTTCATCCATAATAACAACACGTACTTTTTCGCCATATTTATCCCCAAAAAACATTTTTGCTCCGGGAATTTTTTTTGCTTCGTCTAAAGCTAACTCCATAGTTTGGACTTGAATATTTTCTCGAATTTTTTCATTAACAAGGGCTTCAATATCAACTATTTGCTGTTGATCTAATTTTTGAAAATGCGAAAAGTCAAATCGTAAATGCTCGAAAGACACCAATGAACCTGCTTGTTGCACATGAGAACCTAACACCTTGCGCAATGCTTCATGTAATAAATGTGTGGCGGAATGATTGCGCTGAATATCAAAGCGTCTTATTTTATGTACTGAAGCAATAACATTATCGCCCGGTACAATATCTGATTCACCATTCACGAAATGAACAATTGCATCACCTGATTTGCGAACATCAAGAACTTCAAAAGAATTACCACCAATAATTAATTCACCGGTATCTGAAATTTGACCACCCATTTCAACATAAAATGGTGTTTTATCTAAAACAATTTGGTCTTGATTGGCATATAATACTTTTGTTTCTGCTTCTAATATATTCCAGCCGATAAATTCAGATTTTTCTTCCAAAGTAGGCATATCAGCTATATGAACATGTTTTTTTCGAGCATTTCTGGAACGTTGTTTTTGTTCTTCAAGCAACAATGAATATCCTTCTACATCAACCGTACATCCTCTCTCTCTCGCTAATAATTCGGTTAAATCTAATGGGAATCCAAAAGTATCGTATAATTGAAATGCATCCGCGCCTGATATAACATTAGAATCAGAGAATGAAAGATTATCGAATTTTTCAATACCCCTGTCAAGTGTTAAAAGAAAACTTTCTTCTTCATTTTTAATGAGCAACTCAACATGGGCGCGTCTTTCATGGATTTCAGGAAAAATATCTCCCATTGTCTGGGCAAGAATTTCCACTAATTTAAATAAAAATGGTTCATGAAAACCAAGGTTTCGTGCATATTTTGAAGCGCGCCGTAAAATACGACGTAAGACATATCCTCTACCATCATTTGAAGGTACTGCGCCATCGGCAATAGCAAAAGCTAGTGTACGGATATGATCGGCAATGACTCGCATGGCTATGCCGTCTTTATTATCCAAATCGGTTGAGTATTGTTTACCGGAAAAACTTTCAATTTTTTCAATAATTGGCGAAAATACATCTGTATCATAATTAGAAAATTTTCCTTGCATTACAGCACAGATACGCTCAAAACCCATACCTGTATCAACATGAGTTTGCGCTAATGGCTGAAGTGAACGATCGGGTAGTCTATTATATTGAATAAACACCAAGTTCCATATTTCTATCACTTCCGGAACACCCGCATTAACTAATGGTCCGCCGGATAAATCTGGAGTTCTATCGAAGTGTATTTCAGAACAAGGACCGCAAGGACCTGTATCACCCATTTCCCAGAAATTATCTTTTTCATCAAAGTAATGGATTTGAGTTGGAGGAAGAAATTGCGTCCACAGAGAATATGCTTCATCATCTGTTCTAAAAACGGTTGCATGTAGTCGCTCTTTCGGTAATTTCCATACATCAGTCAGCAACTCCCAAGCCCAAGCAATTGCTTCGGATTTGTAATAGTCGCCAAAGCTCCAGTTACCCAGCATTTCAAAGAGTGTGTGATGATAGGTATCATAACCGACTTCTTCTAGATCATTATGCTTTCCTGAGACGCGGATACATTTTTGTGTATCTGCACAACGGGTAAAATCTCTTTTGCCTTGTCCGAGAAACACATCCTTGAATTGGTTCATACCCGCATTTGTGAACAATAGCGTTGGGTCACCATGCGGTATAACCGGTGCACTTGGTACAATTTTATGGTTCTTTGAAGCAAAAAAATCTAAAAAAGACTGACGAATTTCTCTTGATGTCATAAATTTGTTCTCATTAATTAAAATTTTATCCCAAAATTACGAAGCAAGCGACTAAAGATTTACTTCGTTTTCCATTCATCTACTGACTATGGCTTTACAATTAGCATACGAAACATCGGGTTCCACCTGTGGAGTTTCCCTTCACGATGATGATAATCTCATTGCCGAGTATTCTCTCTACATAAAAAATATTCACGACTCTGCTTTAGCCGAATTGACGAATCATCTGTTGCATACCATAGGAAAATCTGCCGATGATATTGACTTTGTTTCAATTTCTGCAGGTCCCGGCTCCTTTACCGGTTTACGAATCGGATATAGTTTTTTAAAAGGTTTTATTTTTCATACAAAAATTCAACTCGTCAGCGTACCAACTTTACACAGTGTGGCTTATGCAGCAACTGAGTTTGCCCAATCAACTGATGCACTTTCGATTCTCAGCATAGTGCATTCGCACAAAGACGTATTTTATGAGCAAAACTTTAATATTTTTGCTCAACCAATTGGAGATGTTAAACTTACAAACCAAGAAACACTTAGTTCAACGCCGGAAATACATTCAATGGTTCTCTGCGGTCCGGGTGCCTTACATTTTCAAAATATAGGTAAGCAGCTAAGCGGTCTTAATCGTCTGACACCCCGCTTCATAGGCAAACTCGGTGCTCTATATTTCGCCAATGATACTATAACGGACCCGATTTCAGCAGAACCCTTATATGTTCAAGCATTTACTCCTCATTAAGCAGCCACTATATTACTTCTGAAGTACTTTAGGTACTTTGAAGAAAGTTTCATTACGTTTTGGAGCATTAGCCAGTGCTTCATCAACAGTTAAACATTCTGCCGGAACATCATCTCTTTGCGATGACTGATTCGTCACTATATGAGTTAGAGGTTCGACAGCAGCCAAATCATAATTTTCTATGGTTTGAATGTAATGTAAGATTTTACCGAATTGCACTTCAAAGATGTTCTTTTCATGTTCAGAAAAAGACAATCGTGATAATTCTGCTACTCTTTCGACAATTTGTTGTGTGTTTTCCATCGTTACTCCTATTATATTGCTGCTTGTTTTGCTAACTTATCAACGTATTCATTCCAATAAACCCCCGTGTGCGCAGCCACCTTGACCCAATGAATAGATACTCCACTGTTCTGTACATAATCACGATAGCGCTGTGTGAGTAATTGTTTGGCTTTCCATTTTCCAGTTACCCAATGTTCAATGCCTTCATAATCATAGTGAATCGCAATCTGATGACAATTGTGTGACAGACACCACTGAATAACTTTACCGACAGCCATAAGTTCACCCGCAACTTGTCGCGCATGTTGATAGCTCGGCTCCAACACTTTACCCGAGAACTCCGTCACCAACTCATTATTGTCAAGAATCACTGCGCCGAACGTTACTATATTATTACTAAAAGATCCATCCACATAGGCAAACAATCCTTGTGGAGAATTGTCAGCGACTTTATGTGTTTTTTTAGGTAACTTTTCAATAACTTCATCAACATTTTGCGCCAAAATATCATAGACGACTTGGCTACCGATTGAAGGGATACTCGCTTTAAATCTCTTTTTTTTAGGGCTGTAATAGATAATTACATTCCCACATTTTGTATTATGAATTTGTAATTCACAACGCAAGGAATATTCTTTTATATCTTCATCATTATAGTACAGCACCGCCGATTCTTTGTGCAATAGAGCATTCAAATCTTGTAATTTTCTGATAAAATGTTCAGCGTTCATCATCATTGGAATACTCTTCCAAAATAGAATCGAAAATTAATTGTGCACATTCACTTTTTGACATAGGTGGATAAGCAAAAACTTGGTCATTATGTTTCACAATTGTGATTGTATTTTTATCCGACCCGAAACCACTATCTTTTGCCAATGCATTGTTCACAACAATCATATTGCATTGTTTCCTTTTGAGTTTTCCTTTTCCTTCTTCCAAATCGTTGTCTGTTTCCAATGCAAAACCGACAACATATTGTTCTTGCTTTTTATTCTTCCCCGCCCATGCTAAAGAATCTTGTGTTTGTCGTAAGGGAAGTGACAGATTTTCACCTAACTGTTCTTTTTTCAATTTTATCGAGGCAGGATATAATGGTGTATAGTCTGCCACGGCAGCAGCAAAAATAGCAATATCAACCTTAGGGAAATTATCTTGCACCGCCAAAAACATCTGTTCTGCACTTTCTACATCAATTCTCTGTACCGTTTTAGTTATCTGCAAAGCCACAGGTCCTGCAATAAGAATCACCTCAGCACCTTCTAATTTGGCATATTCAGCTAAAGCGAATCCCATTTTTCCCGTAGAAAAGTTACCAATAAAGCGAACTGCATCTAAACGTTCATAGGTAGGACCGGCAGTAATAAGTACTTTTTTTCCTTTCAAACTCGGAACATGCACACCGTTTTTATACAATTTTTCTGCGATGATATTCACGATTTCTATTGGTTCGGGCAATCTTCCTACCCCAACAAGACCGGATGCCAATTCACCATGAGCAGGTTCGATAACATGATAGCCAAAGCTACGAACAGACTCACAGTTCTTTTGTGTAGCCGGATGCAACCACATATCTGTGTCCATAGCTGGAAAAATATAACAGGGTTTATCAGAAAGAGCCAACACTAAAGCAGTAAGTGCATTATCGGCAAAACCATTGGCAATACGAGCAAGTGTAGTTGCTGAACATGGAGCAATCACCATACAATCACACCATTGAGCAAGATGAATATGCCATGAACCACGCTCTTGTATGGAATCATCAAACATATTCGTAACGACAGTATTCTTACTGGTGTTTTGTAATGCAAGCGAGGTGACAAATTCTTCTGCTGATTCTGTCATCACAACACGTACTTCGGCACCATTTTTCACAAATTCTCGTACAAGTATCGGTGCTTTATACGCAGAGATACTACCCGTAACTCCTAACAGAATTCTTTTTCCTTGAAGCGATGCTTTCATATGTGCATAAAAATAAAAAAGCCATCAGGTTATTTCCCAATGGCTTACATAAAATCATTTTTCTATTATGCTTTAATTTCGGGCATTTTGAATGATAACTTTCCATCGTGGATTTCTTTCATTGCCAAAAACGTTGGCTTCGCAAGCAGGTCAAATTCACGACTGATTGCCATTTTGTCGTAATTAGGACCTTCTGATTCATCTTGGTCGGTTTCAACATGCTCCAATCGTGCCATCAGTTGGGTCTTGATATTATCGTTAATTTGACGAGAACGCAAGCCCATGGCAACGATTGATTGGTAAATACTACCTTTGGATGATTCTTTCATCCGTACAACAACCGGATTGACAATATATGTACTCATACTACTCCGTGTGTGAAAAAAACATACAAAAATACGGTATTATCACCAATTAACAACTCATAAGTATAAATTATGGTAATGTCTTGAGAAATGCTTGATATGGTACGCTGCGTAATGTTGCCTCTGTTGGTGTTGGCAAGTTTGCTTTTTGTATCATTTCGTTCACAGCTTGTACTCTATCACTTGGTAATGGATGGGTAGATAATAATCGTTCTATTGCAGTACTTGAACTTTGCTCTTGAATTTTTTCAAAGAAAAACTTCACTCCCCCGGCATACCAAATATTTGTTGAGCGCAAATACTTAAAAGAATCTTCATCTGATTCACTTTCATCATCGCGTGAATTTTTTAAGAGTGCCAAATTACCAAAAAGATTACCCGCCAATGATTCCAATTGCGTGGGATTATTGCCAAGAGCTATTGCCAAAAGCAGAGACACTCCATAAGCGTTTACCATACGCTTTGCGGAATGACGACGCTCTGCATGGGCGATTTCATGTCCGATGACACCGGCTAAACTTGCTTCATTATCCAACATTTTCATCAAACCCGTATAAACATATATATATCCACCCGGAGTACAAAATGCATTTATGGTTTTATCATCACGGATAACTTCCACTTTGTAGGCGAACAAACTGCGATATTTAATTTCAGGTGCTTTGATTAACTCATTTACCATTGTTTGAACATAAGCATTTGCCGACGCATTATTTAGCAATGGATATTCGTTTGGATTACTGCGTATCTCATTATCAATTTGTGCACCCAGATTTTTATCATCGGATGGCGACATAACAATATCGGCAACTGTATCTGTAACAGAATCACAACTCACTGCCGAAATTGATACAATACATGCAGATACACAAATAAACAAAGTACGAAACCACACTTGTTTTGATGGAGAAGAAATAACAGTATTCATAACACTTGAAAAATTAATCAATAATTGAATTAACGATGGTATTGGTAATACTCAGTATGACACCGAGAACCAAGGCATTCCAGAATGATCCGATACGAAAATCCTCAGATATTCCGGATGCTAAAAGTATGACAATAGCATTTATCACTAATGTAAATAATCCCAAAGATAAGAGAATTATAGGAAATGAGAAAAACGTTAGGATAGGTTTTAGTAACACATTGAGTACACCAATAATTACAGCTACGAACATTGCTGCACCAAAACCTTTGATTTCAGCACCGTGCAATAATTTTACCCCTATCAGCAAAACGGCTGCATTTACAATCCATTTAATTATCAAATCAGTCATAGAAGTTTCATAAAAAAACCCTACTGCGATATACAGTAGGGTTCTAAGTAGTTTTACAACAAATGATTATTCATCTTTAATTGGTGTCGAGATATTTATTTGAACAGTACGATTATACATACGTCCTTCAGGTAATACATTGTCAAACAATGGGTTCTCTTCCCCATCACCTTTAGATTCAAGGGTATTATATTTTCCACCAGTAAAGGAATTGATACCACTTTTCACTGTTTCGGCTCGTCTGCCTGACAATTTCTGGTTATAATCAAACATACCAACTACATCGGTATGCCCATCAACACCGATTTTAGAATCTGAAGCACAACGAGGATATACAAATTCCTTTAAAATTCTTTCATTAAATGGACCTGCATCGAATCTATCAAATGGGAACAGAATAAGATTATATTTTTCTCTTGTAAATGTACCATCTGTCGGGATTTTATCTTTTGTATAGTTGACGATTTTGACTTTTATGGAAATAGGATCGGAGATACATTCCATACCTCGTTTACTTGTAACAATGAGGCGTGCTTCAAATGGTGTTTCATCAGTAACAGTTTCTGATAATTCATCAGCTTTTGAATTTTCCCAATTCCATTTAGCTGTTGGTTCTGAAAGTCCTACATTTGACAATGTGTTCCATGGTTGTCCACCGCGTTTAACTTCGATACGACGCGCAGCAACGAGCTCTTCTTCAATACCATTTTTCATGGTAAAGTTCATTTCAAGCGGCGAAGGGAAAATCTTGGGATCAATATCAAGGATTGGTTTCATTACCTGCCATACATCTTCGGGATCACCGGAGAACCATAATTCTGAACGTCTGTTCTCAACCATAGCATAGGTTTTACTTTGCGGATCGGGATCACCGGTTTTTGATGCTAACTTTGAATAACCTTGAGCTTTTTTCGTTAAGCGGTTTTCTGCAATACCCCAAATCTCTTTGAGATAATTATATACTATATCAGCACGTTTTTGAGCTAAATCCATGCTTTTTTCTGTCGGCATTGCATTGTCAAAACAACCGAGAATCTCAACTTTCACATTGGGATATTTTTTAAGACGATAACCATAAATATTCAGAACATTGTAATATTTCTCCAAAGTACCGCCCGGTATTGCCTCATCAGTAAACGATGTTGTTTGTCCGGAATTTTTGAAGATAATATAGCGTTTGGGGAACTCTGCGGAGCCTTCATCAAAGAAAACATAGTTAAGCAATGGATAAAGTTCACGTGTTTTCACTTCTTCCATAACCAACCCCTTCCAATTACTCAAGGCGGGATCTTTTTTAGCAGCACGCTTAATGAAATCAGAAAACTCCATTTCTGCACCAATAACAGGTCGTTGACCAAGTTTCAAGGTTACTTTGATTTCATTTTTCTCTTCAGCTTTTTTGCGGTCTTTTGTTTGTTTAGGTTTGTCTATGGTAACAACTTTCTTTGTTTCACCATAGGTCGGATTATTCGCTATAATTTCAAAATCAGCAGATTTGATAGAATCTTTCGGATTACCAAAATCGGTATTGGAAATAATTAATTGAAACTCTTTTTTAGAGCTTGTATTCAAAGTGTCTTTGAATACTTTACCCGTCACCGTGTTCCGCACAGTTATACTTGCAGGAATATTCTCATCTGTACATTCGTCGAGAACAACACCGGAAAGAATAACAGCTTTGAAGAAAGAAGGTACAAAAGCCATAAACACATCTAAATTTCCTTGTGATCCCTTCAAATCAGAGCGGCGGCTTGAGAAGTAAATCACATCACCTGAGGCAGGAAGTGTGATAAACTCTTCATCTTCGGATGTATTTAAGCGAGTGCCAAGATGTTGCGGTGCACTCCATTTACCGTTATCATTGGTGGTACTATAAAAATCAAGCCCGCCAAGATTAGGTGAATGTCCATCGGATGAGAAGAAGAGTGTCGAATTATCCGCAGCAATGAATGGCGCTCTTTCGCGGTCACCTGTATTAATGCTTGTCATGTTTACAGCAGGCTTCCAATCCTCAAGATCAAAATCATAATCGGAATACCAGATGTCAAAATTATCCGAGCCATTGGGTCCCGGTCTATTGGAACTGAAATAAATACGACTTTTATCCGGTGCTATGGATGGCTGTGAATCCCATGATGGTGAATTGACATTTTTACCAAGATTTTTT
Organism: Ignavibacteria bacterium UBA2373; assembly: GCA_002344005.1. Lineage (GTDB taxonomy): Bacteria > Bacteroidota > Ignavibacteria > Kapaibacteriales > UBA961 > UBA2353. The sequence goes on from DDTD01000027.1 coordinate 16,586, forward strand.
GGCTTAGACCATTTGTCGCCGTCTATCTCTGTGATATATAAATCGCAATCGCCCAAACCGTCTGAGCGATTACAACCTGTGAACACCAATGTTTGACGGTCAGCAGCAATAGAGGCAGCACCTTCATTGAGAGTAGTATTCACACTTAAATCGCCAAATTTAGACTCTAAATCAATATTGTATGGATCAGAGAAGTTAGTATCAAGATTAGAAGCTTTTTTGGATGCCCAGAAGTCATGCGATAAATCACCGCTTGATTTTTTTATACTGCCGGGGCGATTACTTACATAGAACAACGTTTTACCATCAGCACTCACAGTAGGTGCATAATCAACATTGTCATGGTTTATTACTTTACCCAAATTGATGATGCGAATCTTGTCAGTATTAAGAATATTGACATTTTCATCTTCTTCCATTGCCGATTGCGGCGGTTCGGTTATTATAGCTGCCATTAGGAAAAGTTCAGGCTTTACAGCAGTGACTTGAGATTCATGAACGGCTTTAACCAATAGCGAAAGTGGTGTTGATTTGGACACCATCGGCGAGAATACCAAACAGACCATCGCTGATGTCAAGATAAAGAGACGCACTTGTTTCATGGGCAGACCCCTAACTCCAGATAATGATAAAAACTGTGTACTTACAATTTATTGTATAATATCAAAAGATAAAATTACGGTATTTCTGTGTTCAATGCCAAATATATGATAAATATTTTTTTCTTTAAGAAAATTTGCCTATTTTTTTGCGGGTGTAGTTTCGGATTTGCCAAGCCGAAATTTCACGTCCAATCCTACTTGCCAAACTAAGATTTTGAATGTATCCGATTGAGTCGAATAACTCGTAATTGGTATATTTAATTGAGCATTAGGTGAAATGACAACCTTACTGCCTATTCTAAAATCGAATCCTATTGATGACACTAACCCAAACTGAAGTGATCGCAGAGAAGAAAATTCACTACTTTGGATGATTGCACGTGTTGCACTAACTTTTTTGTTCGCAAGTTTTGGATCTGAAGTGTCGAAAGAAAGCTCAAACTCATTACCATCTCTATTGACTGCCTTCCTCTGAAGCAAATCTAAAGTCTGTTCTTGCGAACTTCCAACAACATATTCTAAGCGCGGAGTTATACGAACCCACAAACGTCTTAGCGGATAGAGCTTGATAAAAGGACTAAGTGTTATTGCCGAGAATGTACTTTTCATCGTTTGCTGTGTGCGTACAGGAACAGTAGCTATAATGTTCCCATTGTCGAGGAACTGATAATCAGATACTTCCTGATAGGCAGAAAGATTATTGGTAAATGAGTATCCTAAGCCAATGCCATAGGAAACTCGATTAGTAAAATAGCTCTCCCATTGGGCACCAATATCGAATCGTAAGCCTGTTCCATCTTTAAATGGTAAACAATCACAAAACTCAGCATTAAGGTCTCCCTGCTGTAAACTTTGTCCAAATGCTATTTCAGCGCCTATATACGATGGGTAGATAATTTTACCCGGTTGTAAAGGATCAGAAAGTCCAAAATCGGTATCTTGTGCTAAAAGCCCAATTGTGAAAAAGCTGAAGATGAACAATGGCAGTATATTCTTAATATTCATGCCAATACACCTTTCATGGTCGGTAGTGATTAAATGTGTGATGCACAATAAAATATATGTAATTGTGCATGAGTGTAAGGAGTACCAATGGTTATCACAACGATAACTTTTTCAAATTACTGAAAACGAGGGAGAAAAAAAAGCGGCTTGAGAAAAAATCCCAAACCGCTTAATTGTAAGACCGAAGTTAGTTACCCATTATCTTAGCTTTAAGATAATCTCTGTTCATACGCGCAATGTTACGAACACTGATTTGTTTAGGACAAGCTCCTTCGCAATCATACGTGTTGGTGCATGACCCAAAACCCTCTTGATCCATCTGTTCGACCATTGCCGTCACGCGCAAATAGCGTTCAGGCTGCCCCTGAGGCAATAACCCCAAATGTGTGACTTTAGCCGCAACAAAAAGACTTGCAGACGCATTCTTACATGCCGCAACACATGCGCCGCAACCAATACAAGCCGCTGCCTCAAAAGCCCAGTCTGAGTCAGGCTTAGGAATTGGTATTGCATTACCATCGGGAGCATTACCCGTATTTGCGGAAATATAGCCGCCTTTTTGAATGATACGATCAAATGCACTTCGGTCAACAACTAAGTCTTTGAGAACAGGAAATGCCTTTGCTCTCCAAGGTTCAATAGTTATCTCATCGCCATCCTTGAACTTTCTCATGTGCAACTGACATGTTGTCGTTCCTTTTTCAGGTCCATGCGGCACACCATTAATCATAAGAGAACAGGTGCCACAAATTCCTTCTCGGCAATCATGTTCAAATTCTACAGGAACTTCTCCTTTATTGATTAAACGTTCATTAAGAACATCAAGCATCTCAAGAAATGACATATCAGGGCTAATTTCTTCGACACGATAGGTAGAAAATCTGCCCTCTGCTGTTGTATTTTCCTGTCGCCATATATGCAATGTTAAATTCATTATTTATAACTCCTTGTTGCAAGTTTGACATTTTCAAAAACAAGTGGTTCTTTGTGCAAATTCGGTTTTTTGCCGAGTCCTGTATATTCCCAAACTCCCGCATAAGCAAACTCATCGTCATTGCGTTTGGCTTCACCATCTTCCGTCTGATATTCTTCACGGAAATGACCTCCGCAACTTTCATTTCTATGCAAAGCATCATGACACATCATTTCACCGAACTCAAGAAAATCTGCTACTCTGCCTGCAAGTTCAAGCGACTGATTTACATTAGCAGCATCGCCGAGAACATTCACATTTTGCCAAAACTCTTCACGTATTGCCGGAATTTTGTCTATAGCTTGTTTCAGTCCTTGTTCATTTCTTGCCATACCGCATTTATCCCACATTAACAACCCTAATTCTCTGTGGAATGATGTTGGTGAGCGTTTACCTTTGATAGAAATTAACTTAGCAATCTGTTCTTCCGTTTGCTTCACAGCAAGTTTAAATTCAGTCATATCGGTATTTACAGCCGATTGTTTTGCTTCAGCCAAATATCCACCTATAGTGTAAGGAATAACAAAGTAACCATCTGCAAGTCCTTGCATGAGTGCACTTGCGCCCAAACGATTTGCACCATGATCAGAGAAATTCGCTTCACCTAAAACATGCAAACCCGGAATGGTGCTCATAAGATTGTAATCAACCCATAAACCTCCCATTGTATAGTGAGGTGCGGGGTATATACGCATAGGAACTTTATAGGGGTTTTCGCCCGTAATTTGTTGATACATATCGAATAGATTACCATAACGAGCACTGATGGCTTTCTCACCAAGCCGGCTGATAGCATCTGCGAAATCTAAATAGACACCACGCCCGCCCGGACCTACGCCTCTTCCATCATCACATGCTTCTTTTGCACTTCTTGAGGCAATATCGCGTGGGGAAAGATTACCAAAACTTGGATACTTACGCTCAAGATAATAATCTCTTTCATCTTCCGGTATCTGACTCGGCGGACGATTATCACCTTGTTTTTTCGGCACCCAAATACGCCCATCATTACGTAGAGATTCTGACATCAATGTAAGCTTCGATTGATGATCACCACTTACAGGAATGCATGTCGGATGGATTTGAGTATAACAAGGGTTGGCAAATCCGGCACCTTTTTTATATGCTCTGAACGCAGCAGTAACATTACATGCCATTGCATTGGTTGATAAATAGAAAACATTGCTGTAACCACCTGTCGCTAAACAGACAGCATCAGCGGCAAAGCTCTCAATCTTTCCTGTTGCTAAATCTCGTGTGACAATACCGCGTGCATGACCATTGACAAGCACTAAATCCATCATTTCCTTACGGGTGAAGAGCTTAACAGCACCAGAGCCCACCATTTTGGAAAGCGCAGAATATGCACCAATTAACAATTGCTGACCTGTTTGACCACGGGCATAAAATGTTCTTGACACTTGAGCACCACCAAAGGAACGATTTGATAAATATCCACTATACTCACGTGCAAATGGCACCCCTTGAGCGACGCATTGATCAATAATATTGAGACTAACCTCTGCCAAACGATGAACATTTGCTTCACGAGCGCGGAAATCACCGCCTTTGATGGTATCATAGAATAAACGATGAACGCTATCACCATCATTTTGATAATTCTTGGCAGCATTTATACCGCCTTGGGCAGCAATACTATGTGCACGTCGAGGGGAATCATGGTAAGTAAAGCATAGAACTTTATAACCTAATTCAGCCAGAGCTGCTGCTGCTGCTGCGCCTGCTAAACCTGTTCCAACGACAATAACAGTATATTTTCGTTTATTTGCCGGATTAACCAATTTTAAATCAAACTTATGATTTGACCATTTACTTTCAATTGGTCCTGATGGTATTTTGGAATCTAATTTCATAAATTTTAATGCCCCCCTGTCAATTTTAGAACTCCCAGCATCACACTTGCCGGTATAGATATATACCCAAGAATGATGATGGTTGATAAACCGTTAGCAACCTTTTTCACTAAGGAATTATACATAGGATGATTAAAACCAAGCGTCTGAACAACGCTGGCTATTGCATGACTTAAGTGAATGCCAAATCCTAACATAAACAAAACATAAGCTAAACAAACAAAGACATTTTGATAGCTGCCTATGACCATGGTATAAACATCATGAACTTCACGACCATCGCTTAGCGTGTAAGTAAGGTGTGAATATTCGGCATGAACCACTCCCCACGTAAAATGGGCAAGGTGATAGACCATAAAAGTAAATAACAATATGCCTGTTAATGCCATCATACGGCTTTGCGGTGTGGATACAATAGGTTTTTTCGCCTTATACTGCACGGGTCGGGCTTCTTTATTTCTACTGAGAAGCAGTATGCCTGAAAAAGAATGTAAGAGAAAGCTGATAATGAAGATAATTCTCCCCAACCAAAGTAGCGGACCCAAATCTTTAAGCCCCTGACCATAAGCATTGTATGCCTCTTGTCCGGCAAACAATAAAAAATGTCCTGACAAATGAGCAATAGAAAAACCAATCCAGATTAAGCCGGACAGAGCCATTGCTATCTTTGTCAGAATCGTAGAACGGAAAATTCCGATCATAGTCCCTCGCAAATTAATTGAAAAATATAGTATTTAACTGTGTAACTCAGTAGCCATGATTGACGGTATTACTCCTTCGTACATTTCTCGCGCTTCATCAGCCGAGATATTGATAATATCATTAATCGTCAGTGTTGCATCAACCGTTACTTTACCAAGAACAGTTATTGCCACACCGTATTGATTGCATAGAGATGCTAAAACCTCAACTTGATTCGATTCAACCGTCACAACGATTCTGCTTTGTGCTTCTCCAAAAAGGTTACCGACACTTACATCAAATGGAAGTTCTATGCTTGCTCCTAAGGTAGAAGCCATCATTTTTTCAGTTAGACATAGGGCTAAACCGCCTTCTGAACAATCATGCGCGCTTTTTATTATACCATTGTGAATAGCTTGTAATGTTACTTTTTGTAAAGCAACTTCTTTATCCATAACAAAATGAGGGGCATCACCTGCTATTTTTCCGTATATCTGTTTAAGATATTCTGATCCACCCAAATCATCAGACTGCGTACCTAATAATATGACCATATCATCTGCTTGCACAAAACCAGAGCCAACTGTTTTTGTCATATCTTCAATCAAGCCAAGCATACCTATAGTCGGCGTAGGAAACACGGCATGTTTTTTTGATTCATTGTGGAAACTAACATTACCGCCCGTGACAGGAGTGTCGAGTGCACGACACATATCCCCCATACCACGAATCGCTTCACGGAATTGCCAATATACTTCTGGGTCATAAGGATTACCAAAGTTCAAACAATTAGTAATTGCAACAGGTAATGCACCCGTACAGACCACATTCCTAGCCGCTTCCGCAACAGCCATCATGCCACCTTGATATGGATTCAGATACACATAGCGGCTATTGCAATCTGTGCATACAGCAAACCCTTTTCCGGGCAATTCTTTGATACGCATAACAGCTGCATCACCTTTAATCGAGACTGTATTTGTACGCACCTGTGAATCATATTGTTCATAAATCCAGCGTTTACTTGCGATAGTTGTCGAGGAAAGCAATAGCTTAAATGCTTCTTTTATATGGTCAATTGAAGTGCTTTTTTCGCTGTCAATAAATGATAAATCCCTTATTTCCGCCACATAGTCGGCAACTTTCCATTCGCGGTCATATTGTGGAGCCAAACCGCCAAGTACAAGATGCTCCGCTTGTAACTCTGTGACTTGTTTCCCATTACGGGAGAATCTAAGAATACCGTCACCTGTTACTTCACCTATCGTGGCAATCGGCACATCCCATTTTTCGCATATAGATTGAGCAATGTGTTCTTTACCTTTTTCAACAATTACCAACATACGTTCCTGCGATTCAGACAGCATGATTTCATACGCTGACATTGTGCTTTCTCGTAGAGGCACTAAATCAAGATTGACAATCATCCCTGACTTACCTTTGGCACTCATTTCTGATGTCGAACAACAAATTCCGGCTGCCCCCATGTCCTGCATACCGACAACACATCCGGAAGCAATAAGCTCTAATGATGCTTCGAGCAACATTTTTTCAGCGAATGGGTCTCCCACTTGTACTGTTGGGCGCATATCTTCAGTTTTTTCATCAAATTCACGCGATGCAAGCAATGAAGCACCATGGATACCATCACGACCGGTTGAACTTCCTAATATCATTACAGGATTACCAACACCCTGCGAAATTGCAGATGCAGTTTTACCTACTTCTACAATACCCACAGCCATTGCATTCACCAATGGATTGTCGGTATAACATTCATCAAAATAGACTTCTCCGCCAACGGTCGGGACACCAAAACAATTTCCGTAATGTCCAATTCCATGGACAACGCCTTTTAGCAAAAACTTTGTTCTATCACTATCTAAATTACCAAATCTCAGAGAATTAAGAGCAGCAACGGGTCTTGCTCCCATTGTAAATATATCGCGCAATATACCGCCTACACCGGTAGCTGCACCTTGAAAAGGTTCCACTGCTGACGGATGATTATGGCTCTCTATCTTAAATGCAATGCCATATCCTTCGCCCACATCAATGAGTCCGGCATTTTCCTCACCGGCTTCCACCAACATACGTCCGCCTGAGCGCGGCAAAGTCTTTAACTGCTTGATGGAATTCTTATAAGAGCAATGTTCACTCCACATTACAGAAAATATTCCCAATTCTGTATATGTAGGTTTTCTCCCCATTAAACTCTGTATCGACGTAAATTCTTGTTCGGTTAATCCAAGCTCTTTGGCTGTTTCTACGGTAACATCTATTTCCGAAAATAGATGATCCGGTAATGTATAATCGTGACTCATGAATAGATGATATATAGTGTTAGTTCGGCAAAAATACGGCATAATGACGTGTTGGTCGGTCATTTTTATGTTTTGAAGACTATAAATCAGATAATCTAAAATTCAGTTTACGCTCTTTTTGAAAAAAGAAACTCGATTCTTCACTCACAAACATGAATTTGATAGAAGTTCGATAGTCTGAGTATTGCCAACGTAAGCTTCATAGAGTCCGGATAATCTTCATTATCCCAAAAAATCAAAATTGACTCTCATAAAAAAAGCCATCAATTGATGGCTTTTTTTAAGTAGAAATTATGTCTCATATCTAAAAATTGAACTTCGATGCAAATGTCGTTTTATTTGTCTTGACTTTAACAAAATATACGCCGGAGGCAAGTGTAGGTAATGAAACGGATAAAGAACTTTCCATTCGGTTGATTTCTGCCAATGAATATGTTCTTAACGAAGTACCTTGTACCGAGATTATGGACACAGACAACACAGAGTTAATGTCATCCGAAAAATTGATTAACAATTTATCACCAACTATACTAGTGCTGATTGTTTGAAAGGAGTGTGCGGATTGATTTTCAATCAACGACGCAGCTCCTAAAGCCCAAACACGTACTTGAGAAAGTTCACACTGCGTTACTTTCACATTATTGGGAGGCATTGCTTTGCAACCATCAGAGTGCATAACCGCACAAGCAATCAAATCTTTTTGTTCTTCTAACTGTTGATCGGTTTCTAATATAATCCCACCATTAGCTGTGGTTGTGGAGTGGCATCCAAGACAGTTTACATTCACAAATGGACGTATTGCTTTCGAAGATGTAAGAATTGTACTGTCACATCCGGCATTTGAGCAATCATTATTCAATGCGCCTTGCATTATCCATGTACGTATTCGAGTTTTCAGTGAATCAGGTAAACGCCAATCGGGAGGCATCTCATTTTGATTGATAACACGATACAATTTACTTTGGGAAGTGTTCCCGGCTTTAATCCCTTTCATCACTCCACTATACGTGAGCAATGTGTATCCGTCTTCATGCGTAATCGCATCATGACATTTTGCCATAGCGCAATTAGAATGAAAAATTGGCAAAATATCTCTTTGAAAACAAAGTGTGTCTTCTATTACTTTAGTTTCATCCGGTAAAGGGACGAGGGCAGACTCCATACCTAAAGCTAAGAAAAAGAATATCCCAATGAGTACTAATTTTTTCATAAAGACTTTCAAATGTGATTGTTAATGCAATAATGTCAGATGAAGAAACTTGTTACACTATATATGTATTCTACCCAAATATCTGTACATTTGCAACTTACAGCAAAACAATGTAGCAATCACTGACAAATATCATACGCATCATGAAAATCAAACTAAAGTCACTCGCCTATATAACTTTCGATAAAGAACTGTTGGTATTCAGACAACCGGATTTTCCCGAAGCAGGCATCCAAGTTCCCAAAGGGACAATTGAGGACGGTGATACGCCTGAAGAAACCATCATTCGTGAGATTGAGGAAGAGACAGGTATTTACTACACTCATAAGCCTGAATACTTGGGGGAGGCAAAGACGATTGTCCAAAGCGGCATTGAAAGCTACATTGAACATCGTCATTTTTTTCATTGTCCACTTAAAACAAAACCGGCAGAAACATGGGAACATTATGAATATCATGCAAAAGGAAAAGACACTCCCATTTTATTCTCTTTCTTTTGGGTAAAATGTACGGAAGCTGATGGGTTACTTATTGCGAATCAAGGAGAGCTTTTACATTCAATAAAACACTAAATTAATGTGACACTCTCATACGTATGTATTCCTCTAAACTCGAATCTCCTACCATCGGTGCAATGACATCGTGTCGCGTAACTTCAAGAAAAAAGGAGAGTTTATCATAAGTATTTTTATCAAAAATTTTGATAAATGGAAGTAACAGACCCACTAAAAACACAGGGACATGACGACACTTTTTTGTAGGATTAACTGACTGTTGAATAAGTTCATTAATCTGTTTCCTTGTATAAATTCTTGATCCACCGGCTTCAATAATCGAAAATGGAGTTTTCATTGCATTAACGATGACCTTAGCAACATCACCTTCATAAATAGGATTGGTTTTACATTGTCCGTCGCCAAATGTTACAAGATGTCCTTTTTTTGCTAAATCCATAACATCTAAAAAAGCAGAAAAAATTGCAGGTACTTTTACAATTGAATAGTCAATGTCGGAGGTTATCAATAATTCTGAGAAATTGTGATGTGCTTTAAAATAGAGAAAATATTGATATTTTTCTGCATGGATTGCAGACAGGTAAACGAACTTCTTTACTTTACTTTTTTTCGCCTCATCAAGAATATATTTGTTTCCGAAATAATCTATGTCATAAAAAGAAGACTTACTTTTATCATTGATTGATACACTTTTTCCCAGCGTTGATATGACAATATCAAAACCATCGCATATTCCACATAAAGTTTCCTTATGTTGCACATCAGCTATGACATAGTTCATAGTCAATTCTGCTAACTGCTGTGCTTTTTCTTGAGTACGAACAACGGCTGTAACTTCATAATTATGTTCAACAAGTTCTTTAACAACGTTATGACCTACATTGCCGGAAGCACCAAAAACTATTACTTTTTTCATAAATATCTATTTAGTAAAACATACAATATCTATTCGATAACTAATTATGTTTAATAATCAATTTTTCTGATAGTAAATAATTTTTCTGCGTTCTTACCTGTATAAAATATACACCATCAGAATAATTTTGCAACGTCAAAGGGATAGATGAATTTTTCGGATTATCATTCAATGTCAAAGAATACACCTTATGAGAGAAAACATTATAGACATCCACAGCAATTATATTATCATTTTCAGGTATTGAACATATAATATTCACACTATTTTCGGCAGGATTAGGCGATATGGTCAATATTTTCTTGTCATCTGTAAATTCATCAGAATGTCCACTAATAACTTGCGTTTTCCAATGTTGGAGTAATTGACGCAATGCTTCCGGTTTATGCATTGGTTTACTCAAACCGAGTTGATCAACGGTATTGATGCCATGACATGATGCACATACACGAATTTCTCCCGATTGTACAGTAACCCAATATCGTTCACGAACCACAGGTGTACCTTTTCCATCGGTAAGTTGCCATGACAATGCACGGTGAGCAGGAACAATAGCCGCCATAGATCCATCAGAAGCTATTTTTACACTACCCTTTACTTTATTATTTTTATCATTATTCATAAGTAATGATTGTTCATGATGAAGAACTTGAGGCAAAACACGTCGTCCGGGGTTAGGTGTCGTATGACCTCCTGCTCCACCCTGCCCACGTATTAGATCAGCTTGGAATATCTGCATATATTCCACATCATAGACGGTACCATCATTAACGATATGCTCAACACCATTGGGAACGCGCAAATTAAATGGCTGATTATCATCATTTCTGTCACGGGTGACCACATTACGACTTACGATTAATCCAAGATTATTATCGTTCATCCACTTACGAAATATTTGTTCATCCACCCCTATTTCAGAAAAAACATCGGATTCACTCGAAGATAATGTTGTTTCTTTTTTCATGGGAGGAACAGTTCTCGCTGTTACTTCAACAGGCTCTAACTCCCATAGTGTATCATTCTGAGCGATAAAATAATCATTACCATCGTAATACTTCACGCCGCGAACTATTCCTGATGTAAGTGGCTTATCAGCAACATATAACTGTTTCCCGTCAATTATCTCTTGACGTAAGGTTTTTATGCGGAAATTATATCGAATCTTTGGTTGCGATGAAGTTCCATTATTTCCATTTGGATTTTTACTTTCACTATGAACTGCAAGCAGAGTGCCATTTGTTAATGGTAAAGGATCCCTGTATCGCCCACTATGATGAGCATTGGCTGTTTGTCCAAGTTCAACGGAACCCGCAGTCGAAGAGTGAGTAATTTCATTAATAATCATTTCTTCAGGGTTTTCATGTAATTTACCGGAAAACCTAATTAATTGACCTGATGTTTCATGAGCAAATTCGGGCGAAACAGCAGCATAAAAAATACCTTGATTGTTAGGGTCTTCTTTAATTTGAAATGGACCGGAATCACCACGTAAACTATATGAATTTTTTACCCAATTTTTTCTAATAATATAACGTAAATTTTTATCTGCCGGATATGAAGGTTCTGTATAAGTACCGCCCCATTCATGCCTTCCTACGTGATTAATTGTTTCTTCTTCTGTTCCATCTTGATTAATTTCCCAAGGAAAGAATTGATTAAAGGTATGCGGTGAAAATAGTGGATTAAAATCAGGATTATTTTTTGTCCTTGGCTCGGGAAAAACCTCTGCCCTACTTTGAAGAGGTTGCGCCAATGAATCTTCACTTTCATAATTAAAAGTACCGTAAGGCTGACCTGATCTATCTAAATCTGCTTGCTGATCGCGTTGCAGATGGTCCCATCGAGTAAATATAATTCTGCCATAGCTATCAATACTTGGGTAAAAAGAACCACTCGGAGAATGCTGTAATAACTTTACCTCACCAGTGCCAATATCTAATTTCCACAAACCGCTTACAACCTGTGCATTTTCATATTCATCCAAAGGCGGATAATGATAGGACTTTTTTGTTATGGGCATATCTGAGGTAAATATTATATTATCATCACTCCCATATATTGGTGATATATTATTATACATTTCGGGTTGATGAGGCAGTTTAGTAATTTTGAGCTGTTCATCTTTTCCCAGTCCCTCAATTTCATATATTTGCCATTTTGTTTCAAAAATTTCCCAGATTTTTGTCGGTGCGCCGATGACCATACTAAAAAGAGCTTTTTTACCACTCCAATGAACACATGGCTGGCGAACTGCAATACTATTTTTACCTTGTATCTCATTAGAATCTCCATAGCCTGCTTCACGAGTTACGTTGCGAAGTGTTCCATCAGGATAAAGTATCATCAAGTCTCCGCCCCGCGGTGCATTGTTCATGGATGGTACATGATTACTAAATGTCTGTGTCACAGAAGTAAATCCTGATGTTGGAACTTGTGTCACAAAAAGAATCGGATTTTGACCTTGTGCAGCTAAGGCAGGCATCATTATCAGAAAAACAACGATTGAATAAACATGTTTCATAAATCCCTTTTTTATAAATTAGTTTTACCTTTTACAAAGATACAGACTTTTCCTCTAAATGTAATCATGTATCAAGTTAGTTGATACTTTTCTATACTCAGATAAAAGTAACTCTAGAGATTATATGTATCATTTTGTTAATCCGGACAAAAGTCAAATACTCCATGCTCCAATTTTATATAATTCCTGTGAGATGTTTCTTGATTTTGAGTAGGGATATAATCATGTAAGGTGTTACTGACTACTTGTCCTCTTTTATTACAGAAATACTCTACGGATGCTAAGAAAAGAACTTTTTCTCGAATAGTACACACCCCAGAACCCAATTTCGATGTATCGTCTCGAAGTGATTGATCTCCGTGTAGTATTGTTTGTTTTATGTTTACAGAATTTGTCTCTGTATCAATGCTACAAATATCATTATATGTCATAACTTTCTCCATTCATATTTGTGCCCTCGTTGTACCTCTTCCCCTGACTCAGAGGTACTGTTGTGTCTCATTGCAGTTTATATGCTATTATGTAAACGAGGGTGATGAAAATTGAGGTCCACTTTTTTATTAACACGTTTTGTAGAAATTACTCGAAGAACCCTACATCTTTGCAATTTTATAAGCACGATTAATAACAGATAATGCCCCCTTTGTGTTTCAACAAAGGAGGCATATTCTATCACCGATGAATGACAATCTTTGCTTCAACACGCTCAACATTAGAACGTAACTCTATTGTATAAATACCATTAGATAATTGATGCGTATCAATCTCGAATGCCTGAATACCGTGTTCAAGGTCTTGGGTTGAACTTTCGACTGTATTTCCAAGAATATCACGTACCACACAGTGTACGCTACCTGATTCATGGAGCATATATTGTACTGTCACCCGATCATTTGCAGGATTTGGATAACAAAGAACTGAAGTCAAAGAATTTTGACCTGCAATTATATTTCCATCTGCTATTTTACTTGTAGATAAATCAGCCGGAGTAAAACGTAAAACACCCCCGTTAGAACTCTCAAGATTTCCATTGAGATTTTCAGCTATAGAAATTACTCCATTAATCAGAGTACCTGCATACTTCGTCGCATGTTTCATGCCGCAAAGAATATGAGTAGCAAAAGAAGAACCGGGAAGTGCATATTGCGTGGAAACAATTCCCGATGGTTTAACACCCGAACCATTATTAAAAAGAATCACATGTTCATCATTCCCAGCAATTTTAGCACCTTTCATATTATTATTATTTGTCACAATCTCTGATGTTGTCGGTTGTGATAAATTAAGAGGACCAACCTGCATCGCCGTCATGAAATCCTGCACCAAGGGTTTAGCCGGATCACGTGTTTCTACCCTCCAATGTTTTGATTTGAACATATAACTTAAATTAGGATCATTTGTCCAATTATCCGGATTTGTATTCCATAAATAATATTTCGTGTATTGCGGATTTGACGGAGCAAGAGTTGTTAACCATAGCCGAGAATTACCTTTATCTTGACGTACAGTATTCCCGGAAATAACAGGCTCATTCGCAAAATGCCAACGTAAATGTTTTTCATACGGTCCATTTTGATGATTCGATTGTTTTACTTTTACTTGATCAAAAACCACAAATTTACCGGCAGAGGGGATATAAACATAATTACGATAAAAATGCTCTAATTGTCTGTTTACTGTATCAGCAAGGTATATCGTTGTTTGTAAAGTATTATGCCAACCAATGAAATTATACGCCGACGATAAGTCGCTTCGTAAATATATATAATCATCTGTCATTTCATTTGTGACGGGACGATCAAAACCATAACCGTCTTGTCCGCCCATTCTACCTGCTGATTTAGGACGATAAACATTCCAATCATCAAAAAACAACGTATTTTTATGTGCAGACATTTCTACATATTCAGCAGCATCACCGGAAACGCCGATACCATCAATGCCAACTTTATAATTACTTGGGCTGATAAGTACTTGATCTTTACCGCGAACAATATGAATATGTCCTGCATGAAAATGTTGATGATCGGTATTATGAGAACTACCCATTTGCACGGAAGCCCACACAGCACTCGTATCCCAAGAAGACCGCATCATAAAATATGGATTTACTTTAAATTGTGAACTGCCATTAGGATTCACTGTCGGAACAAGTGAAAAATTCTTTGAATCAGACGAATTTAGTGCTGATGTCTGTCGTGAATTATCCCGATAAAGCAATGCTTCCCAATTTCGTAAACCCGGAATTGTTAAACCATTTGCATACGCTCCATAATTATGTTGAGTCGGTGCCCATTCATTCACAAAATATTGTACTTGCGGACCAATATCTGTATTTTCAAGCAAATATGCTAATCGCGAAGGATATCCAATTTGAAATCCGATACCATTATTACCTCCCCAATCACCAATTGGATCAATCATAAAACTTTTTGGTAACATTGAATGTTTCAAAGCATTAAATGATGATTTATACCACTCAATATAAGGTGAAATAACATCAACATCGAGAACAGTATGTAATGCAATGCTAAAATCAACTTGATGATTACCAAAATCAGAATTTGCATAGCTCCAACCTTGCGGATTATGACCTCCGGCAAATGTAGCTACTTTTGTGCCTTTTGTACTTGCATCAACCCCATAGGTCGAACCAACCCATGTATTTACTCCATCGGAAAAATTCTGCGTACGATAGCTGTCAGGATAATCTGTTGATTCTAAAAGAGTCGAAGGAGTGCCGTCTAAACGATAACGTGACCAGTCAATTAAATGTTGAGCACGCGGATTTTCGCCAAGGGTTGCCAATCCAAGCAGACCAATTCCAACCATGTGCCCACCCAAGTGATTTCCATGTGAATGGGAATTATTTTCATAAGCCAAACCACCTTCTTTTCTCGTGCTATCAAACCAAATATTAAAAATAGTATGTAATTGTCCTCGCAAATTCGGAGAAATTTTATCATAACAATAATCATAGATAATTGCAGCAGCCGGACCAACATAGCGGGAAGGATATGTATTGGCTAAATTAAATGGACTTCTATTTCCCCAATTATTGTCAGAATCGTACATGGCTCTTACCATTTCTTGAGCCAATGCAACGGCTTTTGAACTATAGCTTGTATCCCCTGTTAATTGATAAGCAAAACACAAAGGTAAAGCAGCTTCAAACCATTCGCCACCTTGGTAACCATACTGAATAGTTCCGCCATACCAATTCCATGCAGTAGCATATTTAAATGGCGTGATTGATTGATTTTTCAGTATATCAGCTTGATTTTTTAATTTTATCCAATCAGGATCATTATTCGCTACTTTTTGTTCTAATTTTTCCCTCATTTCCGGAGACATAAAAATGCGCGGGTGCTCATAATTTGTACCGTCTCCCCACTCATCTGCACCAATATCAACAATTCCTCCTTGTGTACGAATACCATCATCACAATCCTTTTGAGGGACGGCATTTGGTGTACCAAAAGTATTTGTACCCACATCAATAAGTTCAGAACCTCGACGTAATCGCCAATTACAAGCAGTGTCAATAAATTTTGGATTATTGATTTGAATCATTGCTAAAATATTTCCACCATAATATGTTGGTAATATTCCTTGATCTTTACCCGGATCTGTTAAAGAAAAATCATTAAGGAATGTATGCGATATTTCTAAAGATGAACCGACCCCATCAAGATACACATCATTAACATGCTGACCATTGCCCCAAAATAGATTATTTGCGGATAGTACTTTAGCATCCGTGACATGAAGTGCATGACCACCATTTCCATCAGGATCGGAATTTTGTGTATTAAACACGACGGTGTTATTTATCACTGTTGCCATACTATAATTACCTGTTCCTGCACCATCAATTCTAATTCCGCCTCCACGTGAGTATGCACGGTTTTTTGCGACAAAATTATTTTTTATGATACCTATTGCTCCTTCGTCAATCATAATACCGGCACCGGAGTTCGCTTTATTTTCCGTGACAGTATTAGCAGTAATGTTTACAGTAGTCAAATTACTACCTTTGACAATAATAATTCCGCCACCGACTCCGCCACCACCGCTATTTTGACCATAATCGGTATTGAATGTGTTTTTCTCAATAATATTCTTTTCTATTGTACCATCGCAAGACATAATTATACCTGCACCATGCGAAGCACCGCCAACACTTAGATTATTTCGAATGATATTATTCTTTACAGTTGCATTATTGGCTGTACCCGCTTCTGCAACACTTAATCCACCACCAAAATCATGCGCAATATTTGATTCAATAATATTATTGTAAATATTAACGCTGCCTGCTGCAACACCAATCCCGCCACCTACAGTAATACTGTCATATTTTTTGAGATTTAATGGGTCATGTGTGCTCCAATATCCATTATGATGAATATGATTATTGAAGAACGTTGCTGAACGATTACTAGCCCACCCTTTGCACTGAATACCTGATTTTCCTTGTGTTATCTCAAATCCTTCAATGACTATACCTTTTGCATTGTAAAATTCAAAAACGGGTTTTACTTTCGAAGAACCAATTACTTTTGATTTTCCTATACGTGTTGTAAAAGATGAATTAAAACCACCACGAAACACAAAAGATCGTGAATTTCCGGACATATCTGCATCATTACCAATTGATTCCGTATATGTTCCTTTGGCAACATGAATAAAATAGATGCCTGATGCGTGATTTGCTGCCTTTGCAGCTTCATAAGCCTGTGTAATCGTTTGATATGGCGAATTTATTGTTCCATTGCCATTTTGTTGAGCATTGGAATTTACATAGTAATTATTGCTCTGATTTTGATTTCCATTACTTCCACCGCCATTATTATTACCACCGCCATTATTATTGCCGCCACCATTATTACTGCCGCCGCCATTATTATTGCCGCCGCCATTATTACTGCCACCGCCATTATTACTGCCACCGCCACTATTCGCAGATCCTGAGTCTTGTGATTCACTCGGGATAATTACATTCCCGCGTTTAAATTGTAATACACCGGCTGCCGTTGTCGTATATTGACCGTTATTATTTACATCAACGTTTATACTATTACCGTTAAATATAACCATATATTTTTGAGATGGCAATAATCCTGTTAATGTAAATGTTGTAGCAACTGAACTGTCGGCACTAAAGTTTACTGATGTGATTGGAGTCGGAACTAATTGATTACCATTATTAAATAGGACTATATTGGTTACTTGGCTATTATGTGAAACGATTTTACTGCCTGTCATAGAATTACCATTACTATGTATCACAGTGGACACCGGTTGAGTCAGAGCACTATACCCTGCTTGCATCACTGTAAGAACAGGCATCGACAAAGGTGATGTGTTGTCCGTAACTTCTGAACGCCAAGCATTGGATTTGAACATATAGTCGGAACCACTTCCCCATATATTATCAGGATTGTTCAGCAGTTGATAACTCGTAATTGTTGGTGAGGAAGGTAACACTGTTTGTACAAACAATCGAGCATTTCCGTTTACTACAGAAAGAGTATTACCGTTTTTAACAGGTTCTACAGGAAAATGCCATCTGATATGCTTTTTGTATTGACCTTTAGCATGTGAAGAGTTTTTTGCAATAATTTTATCACTGACAACAAATATTCCGGCTTCACGCAGATATACAACAGATCGTGAATATTTTTCTAACTTGCGGTGATTTGTGTCAGAAATATTTTTCGGATAATCATAATTATTGTACGCAGTTGTTAAATCTGAAGATACGTATGAATAATTGCTATTTTGTTCTTGTGCTATAATTTTATTTTTCCCATAAGAGCTTTGTCCTCCGACCTTAGATGAACCTGTAGCTTGATAATCGCCAAAATCATCAAAGAACAAGGTGTTTTTTGCGCCTGAATATTCTGCCCACGATATACCGGTACCACTTGCACCCATAGCATTAGCATCGCCACGCCAACTGTTTGCACTAATTAATAAATGTTTATTTCCCTTGCTAATTTGAATATGACCTGCTTGTTTATGTTGATAGGAGTCATAATTATGGGCATTCATATTTATCGCTGCCCAAACAGCGGTTGTATCCCACGATGAACGCATAAAAAAGTACGGCATTGATGCATTTCCGGCTGTCCCTTGCGGATATGGGTTCGTAAATGGCGAATAATATGTATCGAAATTTCCGGCATTTGTATTTTTTTCTGTATAATAAAGAAATTTTTCCCATTCAGTTAATGGTCGAATTTCTAATGGACTACCACTAATGGGTTTTTTATATTGCGGTATATCCTTCCAAGCCCAATGGAATGAAGGATCTGCGAATTGCTGTGAATTTTGCAGACCATGAGCCAAACGTATTGGCAACATTCTTTCAATAACGCCCGATTGACCTCCTGAAGACCATTCACCGTTGGGATCTACTAAATAACGTGAAGGCATAGTACTGTGACGCAATGTTTTATATATACCTTCAATCCATGATAATTTCTCACTAAGAATATTTTCCTCAGTTGCAGTGGAAATCATGGTCATATAATCAAGTAAACGTGCATAATATTCCATTCCATATCCCAGACCTTTTGCAAAACTGCCTCCTGCGGATGGTTTACCTGCTGCACCATGTAATTTTTCATTAATTCCCCAACGATTACCAAAGGATGTTTTTATAGTACCTTCCATCATATTTTTTACTGTTCTTGATGGATAATCAGTTGAGGTAAGTGTTGCTGAAAGTGTGGAGTCGAAACGTGCACGTGCCCAATCAATCATGGTCTGCGCCATTGAATTATCCCATGCACTTGCATATCCCATTGATGCAGCAGCCAGCACATGCCCGATAAATGGTGTACTCGAAGGAGGTCCATTTTTCTCTTGTACTGCATTATTGGAATTAGAACGCATATAGGTAAAATATGTGTTCATAAGATTTACATAAGCAGTGCGCTTAGCATTAGGAATTGCATCGTAACACCAATCATAAATGACCGCTAAAGCAGGACCAACCCACCGACTTGTTAAGGCATTACTTCTTGCTATGGGTGAAGTCCCTGTTGGTGGATTATTATCGGGGTCATTTTGCGCCCGAACCATTTCATCAGCAATATCAATTGCTTTTTGTGCATACACAGGATTACCCGATGCTCTGTATGCTAATGCCAAAACATGAGCGGCATCATGCCATGTTTGCCCATTATTATACCAGAAAATGGCATTATTATACCAAGTGCCGGCAGTAGAACTTTTGTACTGGATAATAGGCTGAGTGACTAATACATCTGCTTTGGCTTTCAGCGCAATCCAATCTGCATGTGAGCCAGCAAATTTACTGCTCATCACATTCTGAACTTGGGAGGAAATAAGTAATCGAGGATGGTTTTGTTTTACTTCCAAACCGGAACTAAATGCCGTCAATGGCAGTGCGGTAGTAACTGCAATGCAGCAAACTCGCCTTAAAAAAGTAGGGATTGTTATCATATCCCATCTCCTTAGTGTTTGTGAAACATAATTCGATGGAACAAAATTGCCAGTTTAATTTACAAGTCACTCTACGTAACAACTACGTACATACTACAATATTAACCATGTATTTCCAGATGTATCAGATACTTACGAAGGTCTTCAGTCCGACCGTTAAGTATTTTTTTTCTAATACGCAAGCGATGGGTCTCAACTGTTCGTGGCGAAACACAAAGGATTTCAGCAATCTGTTTTGTGGATAAATCTACTTTCATTAAACAACATACCCGCACTTCTGCTTCAGTCAACATTGGAAATAAGGAAGGCAGTTTTTCATAAAATCCTGCATGTACAGCATGAAAACCTGTAAAGAATGTTTGCCATCCGGTTTCTATAGTACGTACCGACGTTAGTAACTCCTTGGGTAAACTTTTTTTCTTTTTTTTGATTTTTGACTCATTAATTTTTTCTACTTCTTTTTTTACTGTATGTAAAATCTGATTACGTTGTGTCAGCTGTAAAGCCATAGAGCGCAATTCTTGATGTTTTTGTCGTATTTCTATCTCTAAATGCTCTTTTTGTAATGCAACAGAATTATGAGCTTTTTCATGTGTAATAGAATCAATAACTCTAAAAACATCGTATATTCCGGCTGCAACATCATGGCTCCAAAATTTATCATGGAGAATATTGTATTGTTTAAGATGAAAAAGTGCTTTGGATCCATTTCCAAGTTCTTCAAATGCCAATGCCAGCGATTTATGTGCATACATTTCCGATCGCAGTGAAGGAAAGTTCAATGTAATATCAAATACTTCTTGCACTACTTCTATTGCCTTTTCAAAATGTGACTGCCGATTATATAGTTCTGCTAAAAGAATAAGAGAATTAAGAATACCAAATTTATGCTGGATTTGACGACTTATGTTAAGTGACTTTTTTATACATTCTAATGCAATCTCATAATCATTACGCTGAATATGTAATGCTCCAATATTTTGCAATGCACTCACAATATGTTTATTATATGATGAATCGGTAAATATTGAAAGTACTTTTTGTAAATATAATTCTGCTTCATCATATCTTTTTGTTAGCAAATATGCATACCCTATATTTCCATACAGTGGTGCAGTAAAAAACTCAAGATTATTTGTGACATTGTGTAACTGTGCCAACGCATGATAGAATAATTGAATAGCCCTTTCTGCATCTCCGGTTGTTATAAATATTGTGCCCAATAATTGATATGCATGATAACGAACTTCCCACCACATTTCATCTTGCAATTGCAATAATGGTAATAACTGCGCTACTGACTCACTTAAAAACCCCACTTCGCGGTATGAACTTGCTAAATTAATTGCAGCATAATACTCCCCTTGAATATCACCTGCTTTTTGGAATATGTTGAGGGCTTTGGTCAACTCCTCAATAGAATTCTCATACTGCCCAATGTGAAAATATGTTCTGCCTCTAAACAAACGACAACGACCTTCGAAAGCAATCAGCTCATGTTCCGTAATTTCTTTAAGCATTGCTTTCGTTTCTTCAATCACATATTGATTATCACCAAGACGAAAACGAATTTCAAGTATCGAATAGCGAGTTCGTAATTGCTGTGTTAATAGTGAAGACTGTTCGGCAATGGCGAATGCTTGTTGTAAATAAGTCAGGGCTGTATCGTGTTCACCGAGGAATGAATGAGCAAGCCCCAAAGAATGATAAAGTGTACATAATTCACGAGGTGTGCCTTGCCGTTCAACAATAGGTATTATCGTCGAACAAAGTTCAATTAACTGTGGAATATTGGCTTTTCTTCCTTCCCGAACTGCGAAGAATAAATCAATAATAGCAGATAGATATTCTTTATTATAAGATATGCCGGCAATTGCTCTACA
Organism: Ignavibacteria bacterium UBA2373; assembly: GCA_002344005.1. Taxonomy (GTDB): domain Bacteria; phylum Bacteroidota; class Ignavibacteria; order Kapaibacteriales; family UBA961; genus UBA2353. The sequence continues at coordinate 38,569 of DDTD01000027.1, forward strand.
TTCTTCAATGAAGGAACTAACTTTTTCATTATCTCCTAAATACTGTGCGATAGAACAAGCCATGAGTAATGTTCGTACGCGCAAAGTTTCATCGAGAGATTTACTTATCTCGAGAGCAATTTCACAATACTTCCACGCATTTGTATTATTATGGTTTGCATAGTAATCAACAATATCAAAAAGAAAAAAAAGAGATTCTTTTTTCTTTTGAGATGTACGAAATTTATACACCAATGAACGTACATATTTTGAGTTTTTCATACACAACAATCTCAAAATTCCATGAGAATAAAGCAGAAATGGACTTAAAGAATCAACAAAAAAAAAGCGTGTCATAAACGAATGACACGCTAAGAATCAGATTTAGTATTATTACCTTCTGTATTGTCTCAAAAATTCAAGACGGTCTTGCAATTGAGCCATCGGAATGAGCAGTTGATCTTTATCGAGGATGGCATCTTCTTGCTTTTCAAAGACTAAATCATAATCTTTACTCATGACGATTGCTTCTTCGGGACATACCTCTTCACAGAATCCGCAATAAATACATCGCAACATATTTATTTCGAACTTAATCGGGTAACGCTCTTTTGTTTTTTCGGTTTCACCGGCAGCGACTTCAATTGCCAATGCCGGGCAAACGCGTGAGCACAATCCACAAGCAACGCAGCGCTCTCCATCTTCTTCAAGAACAAGCACCGGTCTTCCCCGATATGACCCGGTGGGGTTCCATACTTCTTCAGGATATTGTCGCGTAACCTTAGGTTTGAACATTTCCACAAATGTCATTCCTAAGCCACGGGCAATTTCAGGTAAATATATTTTTTCCCAAAAATTTAATCGTTGTTTTTCTGTGTTTTTTTCGATATTCATGATTAATCCTTTAAATGCATTCTGTTAAGATAAAAATACGATTACTGAAATATCATCATAATTATGCCGGTGACTGCAATATTCGCTAATGCTAAAGGTAACATTACTTTCCAACCCAAAGACATTAATTGATCATAACGGAAGCGCGGTAAAGACCATCGTGTCTGAATGAATAAAAAGAGAAATGGTATCATTTTGCCGACAACAACACCAAATTGAACCAATGCACGGAGTACGCTACCTTGTTCCAAACCAAGCGTTTCATAAAGGAATGGTACATCCCAACCACCAAAGAACAATAGCACCATCATAGCACAAGCCGTAACCATATTCACATATTCAGCTAAAAAGAATAAACCGAATTTCATACCGGAATATTCTGTGTGATAACCGCCTACCAATTCCGGTTCTGCTTCCGGCAAGTCAAATGGAGTCCGATTAGTTTCCGCAAATGCAGATACAAGGAAAATAATAAATCCTAAAGGCTGAAAAAAGATATTCCACTGACCGCCTGTTTGTGATTGAACAATCTGCATCAAATCTAAAGAACCCGAGATCATCAACACACCGATTAATGAAAGTCCCATGGATAATTCATACGAAATCATTTGTGCAGATGACCTTAATCCCCCTAATAGAGAGTATTTATTATTCGAGGACCAACCCGCTAATGTTAAACCATAGACACCCACGGAAGACATCCCCAAAATAAACAATAACCCAACATTAATATGAGGGGCTATGGATAAATACACTTTCTCGCCACCAAGGTAAAAATACTCACCGAATGGTATTACAGCATACACAGCGATTGCAATGCCGATCGAAATCACGGGAGCAATTGCATGAAAACCTTTGTTTGCGAGAGTCGGAATAATATCCTCTTTTAAATAGAGTTTAAATACATCTGCAAAGGATTGAAACAATCCTAATGGACCAACACGGTTGGGACCAATTCGATTTTGTATCCATGCAGAAATTTTACGCTCAAAATATACTAAGTACGCAGCCGCTATAAGCAATCCGTTTACAATAAGAAACATTTTGAGACCGAGAACCAAACTTTGTACTAACCACTGTTCCATAGAAAAATATCGCAAAGGTTTAATAAAATGTACTATCTGTCAAGAACGGATTAACTGACTTGAGGTTTGAAATAATGTGATTCGTAAACTACTGTTTTCACTTCGGGTGAACCGGCACGCCCCATAATCATACCACCATATTCATCCAGTAATTCATATGACATACCTTTCATACCGTCCACATGATGGGTCATTTCTTCAAATACACTTTCGCTGTCTTTGAAGTGCCATTGCGCATTCATCGCATTGGCAACGCCTTGCACAATACGCCAGCTCATACGCGAATTTCGACGCTCACCCTGTGTCCAGCGATCATTAAATGCTCCAAATTTATCCCAGCGACTCATTTTCATGCCCATATAGCGCTCATTTTCTTTCGTCACAACTGCCGGAGTGAAATGCTGAACTCTTTTATTGACATTGGTGAAAGTGCCTTCGCTTTCGGCATAGGTTGAAGAAGCAAAAACAACATGTGCTTTTTGTGCGGTGGCATTAATATTATGAGCATGGACAATCAGAACTTGTACTTTTTCCAAAACTGCCGCAATATTCGGAATTTGAGCAATATCTTCATCCATTACATACACGGCTTTGATAAATCCTTGAGAAATTTTATCGGCAAGATGATCTATCGAAGTACCTTGATGGGCATGATGAGCTATACCGACTTCCATTGCGCCATGTGCATTGGGTGACATATCACGAGTTCTCAGGAAAGAATCGCCAAATTCCTCATTAAAATGGCGTACAAAATCTATATTATTCGTTTTCAAAACACTCTTGGCAAATTTCGCTAATAGGTAATTGTCTTCATTGGTTGATCGCGATGACCCGATAACCATTATTTCTTGATGTTTGATTCCACGAAGCAATTCCGCAGCTTTAGCATAAGCATCATTCCAGTCCGCATTCACTAACTGTCCCGACGAATTACGAATCATTGGTTCCGATATACGATTTTCATTGACAAAATCATATTGCGTCAATCTTCCATGATCACACATCCAATATTCATTCACATGCATATTACTTCGGGGTTCAATGCGCATGATTGTATTATCACGAACGCCTACTTTAGTATTGCATCCACGTGAACAGCCCGTGCAAATCGAATCATTAAAACTCATCTCCCACACACGGGTTTTGAATCGAAAATCTTTACTCGTCAACGCACCTACCGGACAAATATCTATCACATTCATAGAATAAGGGCTGTCGAATGTTGTTCCCGGGAAGTTCTCAATTGTCACTTTGTCTCCACGCTGCACAAAAGTAATAGCAGGCTGTTTGGCGACTTCATCAGCAAAGCGAATGCAGCGTGAACATGAAATACAACGCTCTCCATCAAACATGATTTCCGGACCTAACTCAACACGCTTTGGCTTATGAACCTTTTGTTCATCGAAGCGACTTTTGCCCTTGGAATGCTCAAAACTGTATTCTTGCAATTTACATTGACCTGCTTCATCACATATAGGACAATCCAATGGGTGATTAATAAGCAAAAACTCCATCACTGCATTTTGCGCGGACTCCGTTTTCGGGCTTTGCGTGTCAACGACCATACCGTCGGCTACCGGTGTTGCACATCCGATTTGCATCTTCGGCATATAATTCACTATAACATTGCCGTCTGCATCATGTTCTATGCTGCCATCTGCTGCACGCTTAATCGAGCCAACATTAACCAAACACATTCGACAATTGCCCGCAACCGAAAGTGCCGGATGCCAGCAAAAATGTGGAATATTGATTCCATTATCTAATGCTGCTTCTATGATTGTTTTGCCTGCTGCCGCTTCTATTCGCTGTCCGTCTATGATTATCTGTGGCATGTGTCTCCCCTGCTATTTGGGATATTTATGAAGAAATTTTTACCATTGATAATGCAAATTAACTGTTTTTATCGTGTCTGAAAAATCAATCGCATAAAAAAGTATAGTTCTATGGCTTTATAGACACACTTTCTCACATATCCATAACCCCCGTCTGACCTTTTTCATACTTTCTTTCTCTCCTTTACGTCTTCTTGACACATTCTAAAAATCACTTTATTTGAACTGCCCTCTTATTTTTGCGGCATTACATCTAACTTCCTATGAAAATATTTATCATCGTTGTTTTGTTAATAATTACAGCTGTCATTGCAACAGCAGGATTCATCTTGGGTGCCATCCGAAGACTTTTTCTCGGCGGCATCAAATCACAAATGCAAAACCCGCAATCCAATAACCCCGACCATCACTTTACCAATCAGCAAAAACAAGTCCTCTACTCCGACGGAAAAACTACCGTCTTGCGCGGCGACAATCAACATTCTGACTCTTAATTATCCAAACCATGAACGATACCTCTAAACTTATAGCCGCAATTGATGTTGGTACCAATTCCTTCCACATGATTATCGCATCGGTATCGGAAAAAGGTATCATCAAAATCCATCAACGTTCCAAAGAACCCGTTCGGCTCGGCTCAAGTGCTAAAGACATGAAACACATCGAAGCAGAAGCTATGAAACGTGGCATTGCTACGCTCAAACGTTTTGCAACTCTCGCCAATGAAGCCAATGCTCAAATCAGAGCCGTCGGTACAAGCGCTGTCCGTGAAGCACTCAACAGAGAACAATTCGTAGAAGCCGTCGAAGAAAAAACAGGCATCTCCATCGAAGTCGTATCGGGACTCGAAGAAGCAAGACTCATCTATCTCGGTGCCATTCATGCTCTACCCATTCACAATAAACAATCTTTAATCTTTGACATCGGCGGAGGAAGCACCGAATTCATCATCGGAAAAAACGGAGAACGACTCTTCACTCACAGTGCAAAAATCGGGCATATCAGAATGACACAACGCTTCTTCCCCGATGCGAAAATCACTCCCAAAGCTCTCAAAGACTGCCGCGACTATATTCGTGGTGATCTCATTTCTACCTTCGACACCATCAAAACTACTTCCTTCGATGTCGCTGTGGCATGCTCCGGAACCGTACAAGCTATCGCCGCTGCCATTGCATTCAAAAAAACCAATAAAGTCCCCGAACAATTCAATGGTATAACTCTCTCAAAAAAAGACCTTACCGGCGCAATCAACGATATTCTCACTGCAATAAATTCAAAACAACGCTCTCTCATTCCGGGAATGGACATCAATAGAAGTGATGTCATCGTCGGGGGCGCACTTATTCTCGAACAAATCATAGAAGCTCTCAATATTGACAAACTCACTTTCTCTGCCTATGCACTACGCGAAGGCATTCTCTTCGACACTCTCCAAAAACAAAAAGCTATTCAAGAATTTCATCATCTAAGCAATCTCCGTTATGAATCCGTACTCCATGTATGCAATGAATACCGCGTCATAATGAAACATGCTCTCCATGTCAAACAACTTTCTTCCGACCTCTTCGATGCTCTCCAACCAATCCACCAACTCGGAGACAATGAAAAAGAACTGCTCGAAGCCGCTGCCTTACTCCACGATGTCGGCTATCATATCTCACCCGAACAACATCACAAACACACTTACTATCTCATAAAAAATTGCGTTCTACCCGGATTCACCAACGACGAAACCGAAATCATTGCCAACATCGCCAGATACCATCGCAAGAGCTTACCAAAAAGAAAACACGATAACTTTATTCACCTCTCCCCACAAGAACAAAAAACCGTACGCATTCTATCAGGCATACTACGCATCACAGAAGCATTAGACCGTCGCTTAATTGCCGCCGTCGCCTCTGTAAAAGCAATAACAGACAAAAAAAACATCACCATCCAACTCCAATTACAACAACAAGACTATGTACCCGACATAGAAATATGGGGAGCAGAACGAAGAAAAGATTTACTCGAACAAACACTTGATATAACTCTCAACTTCCAATAAATACCAACTATCAACACTTACACGCCTATGACCTTTGTGACCTCACGTATTCACTTATTGACAAAAGGTACAATCATGAAACATCTAACAATCACAGCATTAGTCATCATTGCACTACTGCTCAACTCATGTGGCGAAGACCAACAAACACAACAACCCGACACCACCCCATCAATCGCCATGATAACCATACCCGCAGGCACATTCGCCATGGGAACATGGTACCATGACGGAGATGAAAGACCCGTCCGCAATGTCACAATCTCGCGATCCTTCCTCATCAGCAAGTATGAAGTAACACAACATCTCTGGAAAAAAGTCATGGGCGACAATCCCTCATACTTCCTCGGAGACTCCTTACCCGTCGAAAACATCAACTGGTTCCATGCCATCACATTTTGCAATAAACTCTCCCAAAAAGTAGGACTAACACCAGTCTATACAATCGTCAATGACACCACCATACTATGGAACAACCAAGCCGACGGATACCGACTCCCCACCGAAGCAGAATGGGAATATGCATGCCGTGCCGGAACAACCACCGAATTCTACACCGGACCATTCAGCAATACACTCATTGATTCCGCACTTGACAAAGCGGGATGGTATTGTGGCAATGCGCAAAACAAAACACATCCCGTCGGAAAAAAAATACCAAACAACTTCGGACTATATGATATGCACGGAAATGTATGGGAATGGGTCTGGGACTGGTTTGCATACTACACACCCAATGACACCACCGACTGGGTCGTATCGCAAAGGCAGCCCATTTATCAAGAACCATACTACAAAAAAATGCAACGCGGCGGCAGCTATGATTGCGAAGGACCAAACCATTATGGACGCTCGCCCCATCGCCATCTCACCTTCCCCGAAATAAAAGCACCATCCTTTGGGCTAAGAGTAGCAAGGAACATTCAAACAACACAAACAACCAAATAACAACAAAAGGACTAGACCAATGTACAATGCAATAGCAATCATACCCGCCCGATACGCCTCAACACGCTTCCCGGGCAAACCGCTCGCCGACATCAACGGCAAAACACTCATACAAAGGGTCTATGAACAAACACAAAAAGCAAAAAACATCCGACGAACAATCATAGCAACCGACGACCACCGCATAGAACAAGAATGTCAACGCATCGGAGCAGAATACATACTCACTGACCCCGCATTACCCTCCGGCACCGACCGCATAGCGCAAGCATACCAAAAACTTGGCGACACTGCCGACTTCGTACTCAATGTGCAAGGCGATGAACCCATCGTCCCCCCCCAACTGCTCGACGATTTAATCAGCGCAGCATACAACAACAACAGCCATATCACCACGCCCATCACACCAATACGCACAACCGAAGAACTGCTCAACCCAACCATCGTCACAGTGGCAATGAACCAACACCAACAAGCGCTCTACTTCTCACGAAGCCCCATACCCCATCTGCAAGGCAAGCCAATAGACCAATGGCTCGACAATCAGACATACTGGAAACACATCGGGCTTTATTGTTACAAAGCCGAAATGCTCCGAACATTCGCCGAGCTGCCCCCATCGCCCTTAGAAAAAAGCGAATCCTTAGAACAGCTCCGCCTCCTCGAAAACGGAGCCATTATCCATTGCGTCAAAACAAACGCAACACTCATTGCCGTGGACACGCCCGACGATGCACAAAAAGTACGCGATTATCTCAACCACCATAATCTCGAATAAAACAAATCATCCAAATAAGAACAAGTATATTTAGAAATTTATTTGCTATTTTTGTCCTTGAAACTACAATAGGGTGTTTATATTTTATATGAACAAATATCTTAACCATAAATCACTTTCCAAATGAACAGTTCTAATTATACAACTATCAATGGAATTAATGTTCCCGAAGGAATGTACCCTGCATGGTCTCTCACCGAAGATGAAAAAAACAAATCATTAAAAAATAAATCACTTTTTTGCTCTAATGTAAGACCATCTACATTTTTTAAGCTAACAGGAAGAATTAATCATAACATCATTCAAGGAAATCTACAACATATTAATAGCAATGACTTCCACAGAAACATTGTTGGAATTTACACATATTTTTCTGATTTCCAAGAGAGAAAACCTGTATATTTCACTTTTGATAATATTACTCTTTATCGTCTTCTTGAAATATTACCGGAAGAACCATTAAGTTTCATTCTCCAAAGAATTGACTCGCCTCGTATAATTCAGGATAACAGAGCGTTTATGATCATGCCTTTTGGTAAGGAAGAGTTAAATGATTTCTATTTTAAGAGTATAAAAGGATTTCTAAACACTGAACTTAACATAAGCATATATCGAGCGGATGATTTTAATGGTAACGATATCATAGTGGAAACAATTTACAATCAAATTGAGATCTCTGAATTTATTATTTGTGAAACAACTTATGACAACAAGAATGTTTTTTATGAGTTAGGTTATGCATCTGCTCTTAACAAAGAGATTTTAACAATACAGAACGAAAAAATCAGCAATAATTTTTTCTTCGATAGAGCACATATACGAACAATAACATATAATTTAGACGAAATTGATATATTTCACGATAGATTGAGAAAGTCAGTCATAGCCATTAGAGACAAAGTAATGTCACAGAACACATAAGTTAACTTCTACTTTAGTATAGAGATAAAAATTCAATATTTTCATAACTATTCTCTAATACATTTCAAATACTACTATGTAACAAAGGGTTCATAGCATTAGGAAAATCTCTCATTTTCCATACCACTCTTGTTCTCAGGCATTGCAGGTGCGGACTTGGGCTTAGTATGGTATATCACATAATCCTCATATTTCGCCGGATTCACATCAACCCACAACAGCTTCCCTATCGTACAAAAACCAACCATCGTTTCATAAATCTCATTCAGCGCATCCGCCCGACGAAGCGTCATTTCCATCCGCTCACGCTGCGCATCCGTCACCACATCCGCCAAAACCATCAACTCCGCACGTGCCGCCGCCAACTCATCCACCATGGGCTGCGTCAGACCAAAAACCGATAATGCCGCAAAATTTTCCGACAGCACCGCTAGCGCATTTTGGCAACTCTCAAGCAATTCCGATGTGTTTTTTTGTGACAAATTATGACAATCCATCACCCCAATCAATGGAGTTTGCGCCCCAAAACACAGCCGCACACGTAGCACCATGCCCTCTATTTTTGCTCGAATTTGCTCTTGTTTTTTATCACGCGCCGCCACCGCTTCGGACACATACCAACGGCTTATCACATCATCAGCAAGAGCATCCGCCAACGCTATTGCCTCCGCAAAATTCTGCCTTTGCTCCGCTGTCACCCCATATTGCTCCAACAAATCCGCATCGCGCTCCATAGCCGACGACACTTCCCGCGCTTTGCTCAACAGCCGCTCTACCGACAATCGAAACTTAAATATTCGCATCTGCTTTACCCTTTCGGAATGGATTTTTTCTATTGTTTTATCATCATCAAGGTCTATGGAAGTGCTGTTGCCTACCCTAAAACATGATTTTTGACCCATTGACCATGCTTTGAGCATGCCGAAGCATCTCCCGACACTGCCAAACCATGTCCCAAGCATGATATACAGGCGCATAATCGCAAAAAACCGTGCATCAAGCCCATCGAAGAAGGCAAAATGCCCCATCAACTGTCTTTTTTACTATGTTTATCGGCGCAATTTCATTCCATTAACCCTCACTATCACCGCAATATTACAAATTTTCTCTCTATAATGGCTCATTTGGGGTAAATATGTAGTGCGTCTATCATTCTAAACAGTGATTTTATTATTCTAAGCAATGCGTCTATTATTTTAAGTGATACGTCCATTATTGTTATCAATACGTCCATTATTCTAAACAGTGCGTCCATCATTTTAAGTGATGCGTCTATAATATTTAACAGTACGTCTATGATTCTAAATAGTGCGTCTATAATTCTAAGCAGTGCATCTAACATTATTAATAGTCTGTAAAGCAAATTTCTTGCTCAGTATATCTTTTGAACAGGTATATACATTTTTCGCTTTTATCGCTATACCTTTTGAACAAGTATATATATCTTTTGCTTTTATCGCTATAACTTTTGAATAGGTATATATATCTTTTGTTTTTATCGCTATATCTTTTGAACAAGTATATATATCTTTTGAAAAGGCATATATAGGATATGAATAAGTTTGCAATGGATGGGAACATCTTTGTTTATGATGGGAATAGCTTCGCAATAGATAGGAATAGCTTTGCAATGGATGGGAACATCTTTGTTTATGATGGGAACATCTTTGTAATTGATAGGAATAGCTTCGCGATGGATGGGAATAGCTTCGCGATGGATGGGAATAGCTTCGCAATAGATGGGAATAGCTTCGCGATGGATGGGAATAGCTTCGCAATGGATGGGAATAGCTTCGCAATGGATGGGGCTATAATGAAAAAAACCCCAAGTTTGTCCGGCTTGAGGTTTTCAGTGCTTGTACAAAGGGCGTAACAGTTAGTTTTTGAGCGCTTCAGCTCCACCGACGATTTCGAGCATCTCTTTAGTGATTGCCGCTTGTCGAAGATTGTTGAATTTGAGTTGAAGTGCTTTGATAAGGTCTTTGGAATTTTTGGTTGCTGCTTCCATAGCGACCATACGCGCTGCGTTTTCGGCTGCATTAGAATCGAGAAGCGATCGCCATAGTTGATTCGTGAGGTATTTTGGTAAGAGTGTGTCCATGATGTCTCCGCGCGATGGCTCGAAGATATAGTCGGACTGCTCTCCTGATACTGATTTCTTGGTTTCTTGTTGGTTTTTGCGTTCGATTGGTAAGAGTTGCTCGGTCATAACTTCTTGTCTCATGACGGAACGAAATTGATTGCCGATGACTTCTACGTGGTCGAATTTTTCTTCCGAGAAGCCATTGAGAACGATTTCGGCTAGCTCTTGTGCCGTTCCGAATCGCAATTTTTGGAATATGTCCGGAAATGTCGCAATGACGGGAATGCTCTGGCGTTGGAAGAATTGCACGGAGCGTTTTCCGACGGCAATGACGGAAACTTGGGCATCGGGAAATTCTTGTTGGATACCTGATTTTACTCTTTGTCCTGCAATGCGTAAGACATTGGAGTTGAAGCTGCCGCATAAACCACGGTCGGAACTGATGACGATGACGGCGACGGAACGTATTTTTTGGGGACGACGGAGTAAGGGATGGTAATAGTCCTCTTCGACGGACGATGCCAGATTACCGAGAATCTCGGAGAGTTTTTTGGAATAAGGTCGTGCGGCTAAGATAGCTTCTTGCGCTCTTCGGAGCTTCGCCGCTGCTACCATACGCATAGCGGAAGTGATTTTGGAAGTGTTTTTTACCGCTACGATACGTTGTTTTATGTCTCTGAGAGTTGCCATAGTCTTAAAGTAAAGAAAAGATTTACCAATATTGCCAAGAGTTACGAAGATGTTGGCGAACATAATCGTTCACCGCGTCTTCGAGTGAGCTGAATTTCGTTTGAGGGAAGCATTCGATAACAGAAGTCATGTCCGCTTCGGTAAAGTTTTGATATTGTGAGCTTAGAGAATCGGGCATTGGGACATATTCTATGTTCGGCACGATGTCCATCGCATTGAATACCGCATTGGCTAAGTCATTCCATGAGCGTGCTTTTCCTGTTCCAAGATTGTAAAGTCCGAATATGTCACGGTTGTTAATCCAATGCCAGAGAAGGTCGCAACAATCCTTGACATAGACAAAATCCCTCATTTGCCCGCCGTCAATGTATTCGGGCGTTGTTGATTGGAAGAGTTTGACCTTGCCAGATTGCTTGATCTGGTTGTATGATTTGTATATCATACTTGCCATATCGTTTTTGTGGTATTCATTCGGACCAAAGACATTGAAAAATTTTATTCCAAGCATATTATTATGCACGTCCATAGTCTTTGCCCATTCATCGAAGAGCTGCTTTGAGTAACCGTACATATTGAGCGGACGTAAGCCATAGGTCATTGAGTCGGAGTAGCCATTCTCACCAAGTCCATAAGTAGCCGCGCTTGAAGCATAGATGAACCGGATGTCATTATCAAGAGCATGGACAGCGAGGTCACGGGTATAATGGAAGTTATTGGTGAGGAGGAGGTCAGCGTCACGTTCTGTTGTAGCGGTCGTAGCTCCCAGGTGCACGATGGTTTCGATGGAGTTATCGTATTCACCGTTGATGAAATCCGGGAGGAATTCCTCGGGATGGACGATCTCCCAAAATCGTTTACCGACGAGATTTTTCCATTTATCGCGATTCTCTAAATAATCAACGACGAGAACATCGAAGACGCCCTCGTCGTTAAGTTTTTTGAGTAAGCAACTACCGATGAAACCGGCTGCACCTGTGATGACAATCATGGAACCATGCTCGCAGAAAGTGTTACTTATTTAGGTAAAGAAGCTTTGAATTTAGCCGCGAAAGATTCTAAGGCATTTTTGAGAGCCGTAGCGGTTTCGGGAATTAATTCTTTGTGTTCAGCGATTGATATTAGGATGTTTCTGTGCCCAAGTTCAAGGAAGTTCATGTATTCTTCTTCGAATTGTTTGAGTTTATTGAGAGGAATATCGTCAATAACGCCAGAAGTAGCCGCAATAATTAAGCATACTTGTTTTTCAACGGGTATAGGACTGAATTGCGGTTGTTTTAAGATTTCAGTTAAGATTTGCCCGCGCAGAAGCTGTTGTTGAGTTGATTTATCTAAGTCAGAGCCGAATTTGGCAAAGGCTTCGAGTTCTCGGAACATAGCAAGCTCGAGTTTGAGTGGACCGGCAACTTTTTTCATTGCTTTAATCTGGGCACTACCACCAACACGCGATACGGATATACCGACATTCAAGGCAGGACGAATACCGGCATTGAAGAGGTTTGATTCGAGGTAAATCTGACCATCGGTAATGGAGATTACGTTAGTTGGGATGTAAGCAGATACGTCACCTGCTTGTGTTTCAATAACGGGAAGCGCGGTAAGCGATCCTCCACCGAGTTCTTTCGATAGTTTTGAAGCGCGTTCAAGTAAGCGACTATGGAGATAGAAAATATCACCCGGATATGCTTCACGTCCCGGCGGGCGACGCAATAAAAGCGACACTTGGCGATATGCGGCGGCTTGTTTTGTCAAATCATCATAGATAATGAGAGCATGGCGACCGGAATCGCGGAAGTATTCACCCATGGATGTACCACAGTAAGGCGCAATGAACTGTAAAGGAGCGGGATCGGATGCATTTGCAGCAACGATGATAGTATATTCCATAGCTCCTTGTTCTTCGAGAGTTGCCACCACGTTTGCAACAGTGGAACCTTTTTGTCCGATAGCGACATAGATACAATAGACGGGTTCAATCCCCTGTTTTTTTGCTTCTTCGGTGTGTGTATATTTCTGATTGATAATCGTGTCAATTGCAACGACGGTTTTTCCAGTTGAACGGTCACCAATGATAAGCTCGCGTTGTCCCCGCCCGATGGGAATAAGAGCATCAATAGCTTTGATACCTGTTTGGAGCGGCTGATTTACGGGGCTACGTTCGATGACACCGAGTGCTTTTCTTTCAATTGGCAGAGAGTGAGGTGTGTTGATAGCACCTTTACCGTCAATGGGTAAGCCAAGAGGATTGACGACTCGTCCAAGCATTGCTTCGCCCACGGGAACTGAAGCAATACGCCCTGTACGGCGGACGGTATCTCCTTCTTTTACCAAGCGGTCATCACCGAATAACACCACCCCGATATTATCTTCTTCGAGGTTAAGTGCCATACCGACGACGCCATTAGGGAACTCAACAAGTTCGGATGCCATGACCTTTGTAAGACCATAGACACGTGCGACACCGTCTCCGACTTGGAGCACGGTCCCCACTTCATAAATATCAACATCTTTTTCGTAGCCGGAAAGCTGCCGACGTAAAATCGCACTTATTTCCTCGGGACGAATTTCTGCCATTGTGTTACCTTCGTAGAATTGTTATCGTAGATTTTTTTTGATTACTATTTACAAACAATATCAGACAGCAGCAATTTTTGCTCTGACCTCTGTTGTCATTTCTGAACCGGCTAATTGCGAATACAAAGCCGAAAGTTGAGATAATATGCTACCATCGTAACACATATCATGCACTTGAATTTTCAAACCACCAATAAGAGATTTATTGACTTTGAAGGTGGGGTTAATTCTTTTGCCTGTGAGAGAAGCCATAGAAGAAATGACATTTTCACGAACATCATCAGTGAGTGCTGTTGCAGATTCAACCACAACCTTGAGAATGGCACGTGCTTCATTATATACTTCTTCAAACATGGAAATTGCTTCTTGTATATATGCTTCTCTGCCTTTGTTATTCAGAAAAGCGAGAAAATCCATAGTTAAAGGGGAAACATTAGAAGCAAATACCTCGCGAAGTACATCTGTCTTTACGGCTTTACGTATGACCGGGCTGCTAAGCATAACTCGTAAATCTTTAGATTCACCAATAATTCTCCGAACATACAGCAAGTCTGCAAGTACGGCATCGGTAACACCTGATTGCTCAGCATTTCTAAACAGTGCCACACTGTATCGCTTAACTATTCTTGAATGTGCCATTATTGTGTTTAATCGTGTAATTTATCAGTTTCTCGAAACTTTGTCTATATATTGAAGAACAAGTGCTTTATGCTTATTTTCATCAAGAGTTTCAGAGAGCATTTTTCCGGTTGCTGCAACTACTAAAGTAGCCATTTCAGCGCGAATTGTTTGTAAAGCAAGCTCTTTCTCACGTTCAATCTCACGCACAGCTTGATCAAGTTTTTCTTTTTTAACTTTCTCGGCTTGCTCTTGAGCTTGGCGAATAATTGTTTCAGCTTGAACTTTACCTTGTTTAACTAATTCCATCATTTCATGTTGCGCTGAACCTAATTTTTCTTGGCTTTCACGGAGCAACTTTTGAGCTTCGGTATTCAGTCGCTCAGATTCGCTAATAGCATTAGTTATAGAATTTTCGCGGTCTTCCAATGAAGATATCATCGGTTTAAAGCCAAATTTAGCAATGAGAAAAAAGAAAACACCAAAATTGACAAGAGTCCAAATTATCAATCCCGGCGAAACATTGAGTAGTGTATCTGCCATCAGAAATACCAGATGAAGTGAAACAAATTGATAAATAATAATATTAATTACCCTTCCGGCTCTTTAATTGAACCGGAAGCATCTGCAATTAGTGTATATGACGTTCAACTCTTATGCTTTGAACGCAAGTAAGATACAAACAACGCACGCAAGAAGTGCAACACCCTCGATAAGAGCAGCACCAATAATCATGGTTGTACGCGCATCTTTAGCTGTTTCAGGTTGACGCGCACCTGCTTCAAGTGCCGCAGCTACGAGTGGTCCTATACCGGTGCCAACACCAAAAACTGTAATACCAACACCGAGACCGGCTGCTAACCATGCTAATGCTTTTGCTTCCATGTAATTCCTCCAGATGGAAAAAATGAGTAAATAAATGCGATATTTCGCTTGATAATTATCGTTGTAAAATGATTAATGATGATGCTCTTCATCATGACTGTGATCACCAACTGCCAACCCTGTAAATACTGCTGTAAGCATTGTAAATACATATGCCTGCAAGAAAGCGACTAATAATTCAAGACATAGAACAAAGACTGAAAATAACACAGAAGGTACAGTAACGGAATAACCGACGGATGCACCAAATAATTGCTTAAAGTAAAATATTATGCCCACTAATGCCAAAAGTGCGACGTGCCCTGCCGTCATATTAGCGAAAAGACGAATCGCTAAGGCAAATGGCTTGGTGAAAATACCCATAATTTCAATCGGTACCATAATCGGTGCTAAAAAAGCCGGTGCTCCTCCGAGTAAATGGTGAAACCATGCACCGATACCAGATTCTTTTATTGCGGTATAATTCACCACCAGAAATGCGGTTAGAGCAAGTGCTATCGTTGTACCTAATGCACTTGTCGCAGCATGTCCACCGGGCATTAAACCAAAAATGTTGAGAATTAAGATGAAAAAGAATAAAGACAAAAAATACGGCAATAGTCGTTTTGCGGGTCTTGCGGGTAAGTTTGGAGCAACAACCTCATCTCGAATAAATACGATAAGCACTTCCAAAAGATTTTGAATTCCACTCGGTGCTTTACCTTTGTTTTTCTTCGCTTTTGATGATGCGATAAGGAATAAAGCACCCACTACGAGAAAACCCATCCATTGAAGAAACACAAAATTCGTAATGCTGAAATCTATTGCAGGATGTTGTTCAGGATTATCTTTACGAACTGGATGCCCGTGTGATAATTCATAGATTCCACCAGCATTTACTGCATCAGCATTAGGATAAAAATTTAATCCTTGATCTTTATCATAAAAAATGTATGGCAAAGAGATAATTTTCTTGTCATATAAGTAAAAACCATGGTGATCCCCCATTCCTGTTGCAAGAATGTCAAGAATCGGGTTACTATCACCGGTATTTTCCGTATGAAGTTCAGAAGTTGATGTATGCGGATCTGAAGTCTGTGATTCTGCAGAATGTGTTGTACTCTGTGATGTCGCAGTTGTATGTGATTCTTGACTCATGAAAACCAATCGTTTGTCAATAACAAATTTACTTTTAAAACTAACTCATTTTAAAATGGAAATATAAAATTTCCACAAAAAGAAGTATAAAATTACCTACGCCGAAAGCTAATGAAAAAGCCAAGATATCTATTGGCACTGCAGCAATTATATACGCAGCTATTCCAAGCATAATAGCCATCCGCACTACCATACTGCCCATAACGATACCAATTGCTTTTTCAAATTTTCTTTTGAATGAATAATGCGCAATCAGCCATCCGGCAAGAACATTAATGGCGCATAAAAGCAATCCAATCAAAACTGAATAAATACCCGATTCTCGTAAATCCACGGCACAATATTATGTAACTTTTTTGTCTGCCCCAAGAGCAGCACGAATAAACATTGTCATACCGGATATTATTCCGAATAATAGCATTACTATCAAAAAAACAGGGTCTGTTTGGAACAGTGTATCTAACCACCATCCTATTCCACCCGACACCACTACCGCACCGCTCATTTGTGCTCCAAGTGATAAATATGGTGCAAAATCACGCATCACATTCGCTCGCTCAGAAACTTTGTTTGCACGCACGGAATCTTTACTACTCACATTGTTGCATATTAAGTTTACAAAATTAGGTGTTGAATTTGTGACTACCAAAACTGTTCTATAATTTCTTCAAAAAAACCTATATAATACCAGCTGTGTGACTATTATTAAACAGCTAACTTCACAAGTGAAAAGTGTTGTATAGATATTTTTTGAGCAAAAAACTCAACTTTAAAAAATCTCAAATCATTAAATTTCAACATCTAAGTTAAACTACTTAACAATAGCTAATCACATTAAAGAATATTAAACATCAAGGTTCTTCACAAACATTGCATTACGTTCTATGAACTCACGACGCGGCTCAACTTTTTCACCCATCAATGTTTCAAAAACCTGTATTGCATCGGCTGCATTTTCAATCGTTACTTGTAAAAGTGTTCTTGTTTCGGGATTCATTGTTGTTTCCCATAATTGCTCGGCGTTCATCTCACCAAGACCTTTGAAGCGGGAAATCACAATTCCATCTGCAGAGACATTTTCCTGTACTTCTTCAGCAGGGACATCGTCCGTTTGATTTTTATCTTTTCGCATTGATTTGATGATTTCGTCACGCTCTTGATCATTAAATGCATAAACCTCTTTCTTGCCTTTTTTCAATTTATAGAGTGGCGGTTGAGCGATATACAATTTACCTTGATAGATAAGTTCACGCATATGGAGAAAGAAAAATGTCAGCAAGAGTGTTCTTATGTGTGAACCATCAACATCAGCATCCGCCATGAGAATAATTTTGCCATAGCGAGATTTTGAAGCATCGAACTCCTCCCCGAAATTTGAACCGATTGCTGTGATAATCGTACGCACTTCTTCAT
The DNA here is from genome assembly GCA_002344005.1 of Ignavibacteria bacterium UBA2373. GTDB lineage: Bacteria > Bacteroidota > Ignavibacteria > Kapaibacteriales > UBA961 > UBA2353. The sequence goes on from DDTD01000027.1 coordinate 56,459, forward strand.
TTTCGAGAATTTTATGAATACGAGCTCTGTGTGTGTTCAATATTTTTCCACGCAATGGTAATATTGCCTGAAAACGACGATCTCGTCCTTGTTTAGCTGTACCACCCGCAGAATCACCCTCAACCATGAATAGTTCTGTATCTTCTGCTGTACGTAATGAGCAATCAGCTAATTTACCCGGCAAAGCCATACTATCCAAAGCATTTTGACGACGGACTAATTCTCGCGATTTCTTCGCAGCCATTCGCGCCTCGGCAGCAAGCACGGCTTTTTCAACCATCTTACGCGCAACTTTTGGATTAGCATCAAGATATATCGCTAATTGTTCATTGACTATCGAGCGCACTATACCTTCTACTTCACCATTACCAAGCTTAGTCTTTGTCTGACCTTCAAATTGTGGTTCTGCAACTTTTACCGAAATAATCGCCGTAAGACCTTCGCGAAAATCCTCTCCCGTCAAAGCAACCTTAGCTAAATTATTCGATGTAGCATATTGATTTATTGTCCTGGTCAATGCCGAACGGAATCCAGAGACATGGGTTCCACCTTCAATCGTATTAATATTATTGACATAAGACAATAAAGTTTCTGAATACGAAGAATTATACTCAAAACATATATCTACAATTGTTTCAGCACCCGAATCGCCCGCCGATGAACCTTTAATCACAGTAGGCTCTATCAATGAGGTAACCGAAGAATCAATATGGCGGATAAAATCAACAAGACCACCCGGATAAGCAAACACTTCTTTGAATCCCTCTTCACGTTCATCTATCAAGGTGATTACAATATCTGGATTTAGAAAAGCAAGCTCGCGTAATCGCTCTGCAACACGCTCTGTACGGAATACTATTGTCTTAAAGATTGTATCATCAGGCACAAACCATACTCGGGTACCCGTAACCGATGATTTACCTATCTCAGTTACCGGCGTAACCGGATCGCCACAAGCATAACGCTGTTCGAACTTCTTACCCTCGCGTTGTACTGTCACCACGCAAGTAGATGATAAGGCATTAACGCACGATACACCAACACCGTGAAGACCGCCCGATACTTTATAAGAAGATTTATCGAACTTACCACCCGCATGAAGGGTACACATAACCACTTCTAATGTAGAAATCTTTTTAACAGGATGAGGACCCGTCGGAATACCCCGACCATCGTCTTCCACCGAACATGACCCGTCCGCATGGATTGTTACAATTATATTAGTACAATAACCCGCTAAAGCTTCATCTATCGAGTTGTCAACTACCTCCTGTATTAAGTGATGAAGACCTCGATCGCCTATATCACCTATATACATCGCAGGACGCTTACGTACCGCTTCTAATCCTTCTAATACCTTAATGGAATCTTCTGTATAACCGGCATTGCCTGATACTATCGCTGTTTCTTCTGTCTGGGCTTCTTTACTTTTTGCCATGTCGCTTCGGAAAATGATATGTGGAAGTCGTATTTTTGCTGCAAATTATGGCACAAAAATACGCATTTTTCACCATTCTTACGGCTAACAGTCTTCAACGATTGTGCTTATAGGACATTCTCTCTTACAAATGGCTCATAAAGACAACATTCTCAACGAAAGTTCCGACAAAGAAATGAGTTTCTTTGACCATCTAACCGACTTGCGACTCAGAATCATGTGGATTGTCATTGGATTGGTCATCGCCTGCATTGCCGCAGCATTCGTCACTGACTTTCTACTTTACAATATACTCCTTGCGCCCGCTAACAATGTCACACCACCCCTTAAACTCCAAAACATCAGACCTTTTGGGCAAGCACTTCTCTATTTCAAAGTGCTGCTATTCGCAGGATTCATACTTTCTATTCCAAATACACTCTATCAACTATGGCTATTCGTCGCACCCGGACTCTATGAACATGAAAGATCATGGGTAAGGAAAATTACATTCTTCACAACATTCTGCTTCCTCGCAGGCATCGCCTTCGCATACCTCATCATGATACCTACTATGCTCTCTTTCGCAACAGGATTCGGGTCAACTCAAATCGAAAACTCCATCGAAATAAACGAATACTTCGGATTCATCAGCATGACACTTCTCTCAGCAGGACTTATCTTCGAACTGCCCATGATTTCCTTTGTGCTCGCAAGAGTAGGCATACTTACATCAGAATTCATGACAAAATACCGCCGACACGCCATTATCATCATACTCATCATTGCTGCTGCACTAACACCATCAACCGACCCCTTCAGCCAATTAGTATTTGCCGGACCTCTTTGGGTTCTCTACGAAATAAGCATCATCGTCGTCAGAGCTTCACAAAAAAAGAAACAACAAACCGACAGTATTTAATCAATCTTTTGCTTTGGGAGTGAATTATACTCTTCCCACTTCAATGTAGTATGATGATTACCGCCATAGTAACGCAAAATACCCAACAAAACATCCGACGTCAAATAACCGGCGACAGGTGTGAGCATTGTAAACTGCTCGTCCAAAAACACCGTTGAGGGATAACTCATCTTCCCACTCAAAAGCGAATAAGCGAACTCATTGCAACGATAATCCTTCAGATAACGAAAAGTATGTCCATTAAACACCAAACTATCCTTACTCTCAGCATCATATTTCACTGCATAAAAATGACGATTAATATACTCCACAACAGCCCCATCGCCATATGTCGTCGCATCCATTTTCTTACACCAACCGCACCAATCAGTATAAATATCTATCAATATCTTACGGGGCTCTTTTTTCGATAATTCTACCGCCTCCGAAAAACTCACCCACCTCACCTGACCGCGTCCAACCGCATCAGATTGCCCCAAACCAACACCCACGCTCGCCATCAACACAACAATAATACTCACTATAGGCTTCATCGTAACACCCTTATTTTATTAACTTTTCAATAATCAAAATACACTATAAACAAAAAAAAACGGGGCAGTCTCCCGACCGCCCCGCCCTGTTGTACCACGTATGATGTATCATGTCTCCCCTGATTCATAAAACACCATGCCTTTGCTAGGCAGATGCAATTTAACACATTTTTTTTAATTAGCAAACATATTTTTATCCACAACCAACAAAAACGTAATACTACCCCATCAAAATATCATAATACCACAAACTCCTCCAACCCAAAACCACAATCATCAATAATCTATCAATTCACCAAAAACAAAATTAATCTCACCAGTCGGAAGAAAAAATGAGGGGTCAATAATACAAAAACCACAACCATCAAAAGCGTATGCAACATCATCAAAAGCGTATGAAGCACCAGAAAGAGCATAAGAATCAGTAACAAAAGCTTATTCATATCCAACCCCAAACCACACACATCCAAAATTTTCCTTTTGAGAGGTGTCCGAAGGACGGGGCGGATAAACAAAACAAAAACCACGTCCAACTAAATCCCGAAGGGATGTCATAATAATAGAAACAAGTCCATAACAAAACCAAATCCCAAAGGGATGACATAAAAAATCAATATACTGCTCCTGCGGAGCTACGGATACTTCCTGTGGCTTTATTGTCTATGAATATACCGCTCCTGCGGAGCTAATTCCATCATCATCCAAAAACCACACACATCCAAAAAAAATTCTCCCCCATCCAAAATTCCCCTCTTGAGGGGTGTCCGAAGGACGGGGTGGATAAACAATACAAAAACCTCGTCCAACTAAACCGTACGCAACACCAGAAAGAGCGTATGCA
>DDTD01000027.1:60221-99893 GCA_002344005.1 Ignavibacteria bacterium UBA2373
CAAAAGCGTATGCAACACCAGAAAAAGCGTATGCAGCACCATCAAAAGCGTATGCAACACCAGAAAGAGCGTACGCAGCACCATCAAAAGCGTACGCAGCACCATCAAAAGCGTACGCAGCACCATCAAAAGCGTACGCAACAGCATCAAAAGCTCTTTTTACTCATTCTTACGCTCTTTTTGCTCATTTTTACCCTCTTTCTGTACAAAAAACGGCTTTTGTTGTATAAAACAGGGCTTTTGTTGCTTCTATAAGCACTTTTGATATAAATCTATTGATTCTTTCTTCTAAAGAAATTGCTATTGTTAATTGTATTTTGACTCTTACTACATAGAAATTGACTTTGGCTATAGAGAAATTGACTTTGGCTACATAGCACAATAGCAATAATGATAGTGCAAAGATGTGGAATGCAGATTTAAGGCAATGGATTACTTATTTGGAGGGTATTGTCATCTATGATATGGCTATTGTTGCGTATGGATGCATGAACTCTGCTACGATGATGACCTTAGAACCGCAGTTCATGACATGATCCGGTCATCGGTGCATGGTGTATGCGGATAATGATGCCTTTGTAATGTCGGTAATGGTTTTTGATGATGTTAAGATGATGGCGGATGGGTAAGGCGGGGCTTTTTTTGTGATGGTTTTGGGTTTATGTGTTCGGCACAAGCGATGGATTGCGCAGCTATTATTCTTGAATGATCGGGGGTCTGATTCCTTTATGTGTGGTGTGATGAAAGCATTGTCGGAGTATGGTTTCGAGTTGCTGTTCATCAATGCCAAGCCGCAGCGCGCCTCTTGTGTGGGAGATGTTTTGTGCTTGCCACCCATTGTGACGCAGGATTGCGACGATGGCTATCTCGCGGTACAGAAGCGGCAGTTGCGGTCGTGAGAGTATTTTGCCATATCCTTCGATAATCATGCTTGCATCAAGTTCGGGGCTTATGGGTTGGAGGGTTGCACGCAATTTGTGATAGACCGAGCCATAAATTGTTTGGCAGGTATGTTCGCCATTGCGGGTGAATTGGTCTGTGTCATAGCTGAAGTGATGGTGGTTGGCTATATTGGTTGTTGTGTGGAGTGTGGAAAGTGCTTGTAATGCACATGGAAATCCGGCAAAAAGATATGTTTGAAGCAAGGTTTCATACCATTGTTGGTGATTTGCGATTGAGTGTTGTATAGCTTCGGCTAACAGTTGTTGTTTGTTTTCTATGGCGAAGACCGACCCAATGGCAAGTTGTGTGGCAAGTTCAGGATTGAAAGTAATCATAAGAGCGTAGTGTTTCGATGAGTGTGAGTAATGCTTTTGCTCGGTGGCTGATGGTGTTTTTTGTGGTTGCGTCGCATTGTGCGAATGTGATGTCATATCCGTCGGGTATGAAAAGAGGATCATAGCCGAAGCCATTTGTGCCTTGTTCATTGATTGTGATTTTTCCGTAACATTCGGCTTCGACGATGAATGCTCTTTGTGTGTCAATGAATGCGAGAGCTGCGGTGAAGTGGGCTGTTGATTGTTGCAGGTTTAGTTTTTTGAGGTTATCGCAGAGCAATTGTCTGTTTTGGGCATCGGAGGCATTTTCTCCTGCATATCGTGCGCTTTTTATGCCGGGATTATTGTCAAGGGCATGGACTGACAGCCCTGAGTCATCGGCAAGTACGGGAAAGGGAGTGGTATAAGCCATTGCAAGGGCTTTGAGATAGGCATTTTCGGCGAAGCTTGAGCCATCTTCTTCTACTTCGGGCATTGTTAAGCCAAGTTCATTGGGCGTGATGATGGAAACTGCGGGCATATATTGGTTGAAGAGTGTTTGGAACTCTTGTTTTTTGTGTTGGTTGGTTGTGAAAAGTAGTATAGTCATGTTTATAGTTTTTATTGCGAAAATACGATTCAAATCAAGATTGCGTATTGTTCGTCGTAAAGAGCTAATTTCGCATTGCAAGAATGCAGTCAATTTTATTCACGTTAGAAAAGAAGGAAGAACATGGCAATCAAGGTTGCAATTAATGGTTTTGGTCGTATAGGACGATTGGTGTTTCGAAGTATGGTTGCTCGGGGTGAATCGTTTGAGATAGTGGGCATTAATGATTTGACCGATGCGAAGACATTGGCGTATTTGCTGAAGTATGATTCTGTTCATAAGCAGTTTGCGGGCGATGTGGCTGTTGATGGTAATTCTCTTATTGTGAACGGCAAAACGATAGCGATTTCTGCGAGTAAGCAAATCGAGGAATTGAGCTGGGGCAATATTGATGTTGTGGTGGATTCGACGGGTAAGTTTACTGACAGAGCATCATTGAGCAAGCATATTGCGAATGGTGCAAAGAAGGTTGTTTTGACTGCTCCGGCGAAAGATGCTTTAGACCGTACCGTGGTTTTGGGAGTGAATGACGGTGATTTGACGGGTAGTGAGCAGATAGTGTCGAATGCTTCATGCACGACGAATTGTCTTGCTCCGATGGTGAAAATTCTTCATGATAATTTTGGTCTTGAGCGTGGGTATATGACGACTGTTCATGCTTACACTAATGATCAGAATATTCTTGATTTGCCACATAAGGATTTGCGTAGGGCGCGCGCAGCGGCAGCGAATATTATCCCGACAACGACAGGCGCAGCCAAAGCTGTTGCGGAAGTGATGCCGGAATTGAAAGGTAAATTAGATGGTTTTGCTTTGAGAGTTCCCGTGCCGGATGGTTCAATTACGGATTTTACCGCCACATTGAGCAAGTCGGCAACGAAAGAAGAAATTAATGAATGTTTCAAAGCGGCGGCGAACGGTGCAATGAAGGGTATTTTGGAATATACGTCCGACCCTATAGTGAGCAGCGATATATTGGGCAATACCCATTCTTGTATATTTGATTCATTGTCCACGATGGCAAATGGTAATTTTGTGAAGGTTGTGGGCTGGTATGATAATGAGTTTGGTTATTCGAATCGTATTGTTGATTTGGTGGAAAGAATAGGATAATAATTTTTTTTGACTATTATACCTCGATGGAGCAATTCATCGGGGTATTTTTTTTTATATATGGCTAATATAGTATTTATGGGAACGCCGGATTTTGCAGTTCCGGCATTGGAGTCACTCCATAGGGAATTTGGCGTAAAAGCAGTGGTAACAAATCCCGATAAACCACAAGGCAGAGGTTTGAAATTAACGGCATCGGCAGTGAAAAAAGCGGCTATGGAACTTGATATACCGGTGATGCAACCATTATCATTAAAAAGTGCCGATTTTTTTGATGAATTACAATCTTTGGAACCGGATATTATTTGTGTGATAGCATTTAAGATATTGCCTAAGTCAATTTATGGACTTGCGAGCAAAGGCACATTTAATGTTCATGGGAGTTTATTGCCCAAATATCGTGGCGCAGCCCCTATTCAATGGTCAATTATTCACGGCGAAAAAGAAACGGGCGTGACGACATTTTTATTAAATGATACAGTTGATACGGGTAATATACTTTTACAAAAAAGGATTTCTATTGCGGATAATATGACATATGGTGAATTATATGGCGCAATGATGCCATTGGCTGCGGATATTGCTGTGGAAACCACTTCTTTATTGCTTTCGGGAAATTATAGTGCATTGGCTCAAGATGATAATTTGTCATGTCCGGCACCGAAGATATTTCGTGAGCAATGCGGTATAAATTGGGGTTTATCAGCCGAGAAAGCCACACATTTTATTCATGGTGTTTCGCCTATTCCGGGTGCATGGACATATTTTCCGACAGGGACAATGAAAATATTTAAGAGTCAAATATCGGATAAAAAAATTCCCCAAGGTACATATTGTATTGATGAGAATCGTTTGTACATCGGTTGTGCAGATAATTCAATAGAAGTATTGGAATTGCAAATAGAAGGAAAACCTCGCATGGGTGTGCAACAATTTTTGCATGGTTACCGAGGCGAAAAAAGCGGCAGCGTCATGCAATAAAAAAGGCGGATTAGTATCCGCCATATAGAAAGAAATACAATTGTCCTACAAATATTATGGGGCAATAGCATTGGCGTAACGTTGGCTGACGACATCCCAATTAATGAAGTTCCATGAAGCGTCAATATAATCGGCACGAAGATTTTTGTGTTTGATATAATAGGCATGTTCCCAATAATCAACGGCAAGAATGGGCTTTTGTTTAGTCACGCCATACATAATCGGATTATCTTGATTGGGTGTTGTTGAGATTGTCAAAGAGCCGTCATTTTGCACGACAAGCCATGCCCACCCTGAACCGAAGATACCTAAAGAAGCAGCTTTCCACTGTGCTTGAAAATCGGCAAAAGATCCAAATTGCTCATTAATTTTAGCTAATAAAGCAGGTGACGGTGCTGTTGGCGCAGCCGCAGGAGCGATGATTTCCCAGAAGAGAGAGTGATTCCAATGCCCACCGCCATTATTGCGTACTGCATTGCGTTTTTCTGCAGGTACGGGGCTTGTGGGACTAAGAATGGTTGCTAAGACATCTTCAAGAGGTGTAGATTCTAATCCTGTACCGGCAAGAGCGGCATTAAGATTGTTCACATACGCTTGATGATGTTTGCTATGGTGGATTTCCATTGTCAGTGCATCAATATGCGGCTCTAAAGCATTATACGCATAGGGTAATGCAGGTAATGTGTGTGACATAGATATAACTCCGAAATGTGTGAAGAACATAAAAAGTGATTAAGGTAAGTCTTAATCGTTAATTTCGTATCGGACGAAACACCCTTGGTTAAATTGATTTGCGAACAATGTTTCTTTGTGACATCCGTTTTCGCTGCACTTGTAAAACTCTTTAAGATGTAAAGTTATGCGCTTTTTTACTTTGTCTTTTCTGATAGTTCTCTTTGTTTCCTTGGGTGTGGCACAGAGCCAAGAAAGGGAAACCCCTGCTCCTAAAAATCAGAAAGAAAAACCTTTTGCGGAATTAATTAAAGATTTTCGTAAAATTGATGGTTTGTTTCCGGTATATTACAATGAAGATGAGAACAAATATTATCTGGCAATTTCCCCCAAGCATCTGAATAAGAATTATCTTGCTAATGTTACGCGACAAACGGGCGATGCTGCTTTTTTTGATGCGGGAGCTCTTCTTGGTAATTATGTGTTTCGTATTGAGAAAATTGGTAAAAAGCTTCAATTTATCATGAAAAATGTAGATTTTCGAGCCGATACGCTGAATCCAATTTCTCGCGCCATCGAACATAGTTTTTCCACTTCATTAATGGCAAGTGCGCCATTACTTTCCGAAGCGGAAGCAAGCACGGGCGCTTGGTTGATTGATGCAAGTGTTGTGTTTTTGCAAGATTTCGCCAATGTGGTGAATACAATGAGCATGATGAAAAAAACATTTACATTTGATAAAGGCGAAAGTTATATTGTTGAAGCGGCATCATTCCCATTGAATACCGAAATTGAACTTGCTTTGCATTTCAAAGCTACCAAACCGGAGGGTGCTTCCACCCTACCCGACAGCCGCAGTATGATTCATCGTTATCATTTCAGTTTATCAACATTACCCGAAACCGGCTATAAGCCGCGTACTGCCGATGACAGGGTCGGACATTTCACGACGATGTATAGAGATTACACTTCATTGTACGATGAAACTCCCGCTAAGCATTATGTTGAGCGTTGGCATTTAGAAAAAGCCAATCCAGAATTAGCGGTGTCTGAACCTAAACAGCCCATAGTTTTTTGGATGGATAATAGTATTCCATTAGAGCTTCGTGACTATGTTAAACGTGGTATTGAGATGTGGCAGCCTGCATTTGAAAGAATCGGTTTCAAAAATGCGATTATAGCTAAACAACGCCCCGATACAGCCGATTGGGATCCCGCTGATGTACGGTATAATGTAATACGTTGGATAATTCAGCCCGGTGGTGGATATGCAGTGGGTCCAAGCCGAGCCAATCCGTTTACGGGACAAATTTATGATGCAGATATTCGCATCAGTGCAGATTTTATTCGTTCAATGAGTCGCTCCTTCGATTTTGCAATTGAACCCGGTGTGGGACATCAAGATATGGAACATCACCATAATGACAGAGAATGTCGTTATGCAGACCATGCCGTCACGGATATGGCATTTGGTCAAGATGTGCTTTTTGCTCGCGGTTTATTGGATGCCCCTGAAATGAAACAGCGATATATCAAAGAATATGTTATTTCTTTAGTTGCGCACGAAGTGGGTCATACACTTGGTTTGCGCCATAACTTTAAAGCAAGTGCCATTAATACTGTTGCTGAATTGCATGACAGTACTATCACACGCAGAAAAGGGCTTTCGGGAAGTGTTATGGATTATCAGCCTGTCAATTTATCACCAAAAAATATGCCTCAAGGTGAATTTTACCATACGGAATTAGGTCCTTATGATTATTGGGCAATTGAATATGCATATAAACCTTTTGATGGTAAATCATTCGCATCCGAAAATGAGATGTTGCAATCCATAGCAGCGAAAAATACTCGCCCCGAATTACGTTATGGCACTGACGAAGATTGTTTTGGTAATTCTGTTGCGGGGGTTGATCCTTTATGTAATCTTTTTGATTATGGCAGCAATCCTATGGAGTATTTTGCCGAAAGAATTGCGATGTCAAAAGAAATATTGGCAGCATTACCGCAAAAAGCAATAAATAAGGGCGAAAATTTTAATCGAGTGCGTGTTATGTTTAGCCGTGCATTAGGTCAGTATTCACAAGGCGTTGCAGTTATCTCAAAATATATCGGCGGACTTTATACGCACCGTAATCATGCGGGAGATGCCAATGAAACAGCTCCATTTATTCCCGTTCCACCGCAAGAACAACGTTCAGCACTTGATTTTCTCATAAAAAATTATCTCACGACCGATGCCTTCTCTTTTTCGCCTAATTTACTGCAACAATTGGGCATCAACAGATTATCTGACGGAGAAGATAGTCGTCGCGACAGATTAGATTTCGGTGTGCATGATGCCGTAAAAAACATTATGACTTCTCCATTATACCGTTTATTCAACTCGACAGTATTACAGAGAATCCGCGACAATGAATTACGCACCGTTGCACCATTTACTCAACAAGAACTCTTCGAAACAGTGCGCAATGCAATATGGGAAGAAAATACAAAATCTAATGATAATCAAAGCTACAAACGTGATGTTCAAAGAACGCATGCAGATATTGTGTGCTCCATATTGACAGAGAAAGAAAAATATAATCGCGACGCTGTTGCATTAGCACGTCAAGATTGTCAAGTAATTCGTGAAACAGCAAAAAAAGGATTAAAGAAATCCATCGGTATAACAAAAGCGCATCTTGAGGATATTATCGCACAATGCACATCCGCTTTAGAGCCGAAGAAAGACAAACCCAATGATTGATCGGCTTTTAGACATAGTTCTCTACCGATTTACGAATCTTAAAAATGATTCCAATGATAATATTGTTCCTCAGATCACAACAGGAACAATTGTCTTCGGTGCATTAATACGTTTTTTTTTCCTGACTTTACTATGTTGGGGCATGATTCAATATTTTTATTTATATGATCACTGGTTTCTTCTTTTTATGATAATTATGGGATTGACATTTTATCCCGCATATCGTCAATGGGAACATTTTCATAATCGAGTGGATGAAATGCAAGATTCTACATTATGTGGCAGTTGTAAACATTTTGAGCCATCGGGACAATTATGTCGCCCTCTTGATGAACATGTTTCTAATTCATATATCCCTTGCGATGGGCAATCATGGGAACCGAAGTTCATCGAAATAGAAAATTTACGTTAAATAAAAAAAGCAGATGAAGCAATATCATCTGCTTTTTTTTAGATAAAAATATGTGTCAAATATTATACTTTTGATTCTCCGGCAAACATTTCCAAGACATCTTCGATTGCCATTGCTCCTTTGTCACCTTCGCCGTGCTTTCTTAGAGCCACTTGACCATTTTCTGCTTCACGTTTGCCGATAATTAAACAATATGGGATTTTTTTCTGTTCACTTTCCGCTATTTTTCTCTGAACTTTTTCTGAGCGTCCATCAAAATGAACACGATAATTCAAAGACTTTAATTTTTCAGCTAAATCTGAAGCAACTCCATTTAAAGCATCCGTAATAGGAAGTACACTTACTTGAACGGGAGCTAACCAAAACGGGAAATTACCGGCATAATGTTCAATTAAAATAGACATAAACCGCTCCATAGAACCAAAAGGTGCACGGTGAATAATCACGGGGCGGTGTTTTTGATTATCCGCGCCGGTATATTCTAATTGGAAACGTTCAGGCATGACATAATCAACTTGGACAGTGCCTAATTGCCATTTACGACCAATAGCATCACGCACAATAAAATCTATTTTCGGTCCATAGAACGCAGCTTCACCTTCACCAATAAAATAGGAAAGTTCCATTTCATCAGCAACTTCTTTGATTTCTTTTTGCGCACGCTCCCATAATTCTATGTCACCGCCGTATTTTTCAGTATTATCATCACGGAAAGACAAACGTGTTGTCACTTCCATACCAAAAGTAGTAAATACTTTTTGTGTTAATTCAATGACATTTTTAATTTCATCTTTTAATTGATCTTGCATACAATAAATGTGTGCATCATCTTGAGTAAAGCCGCGAACACGCGAAAGTCCGCTCAACTCACCTGATTGTTCATAACGATACACTGTTCCGAATTCCGCCAAGCGAACAGGTAAATCCTTATATGAGCGCGGCTCGGAAGAATAGACCTGATGATGATGCGGGCAATTCATCGGTTTAAGCAAATATTCCTCTTCCTCAATTTTCATTGGAGGATATTGTGATTCTGCATAATACGGATAATGTCCCGATGTTTTGTATAGTTCCAAATTACCGAGATGTGGCGTAATTACTTCCTGATAACCGCGTTTTTTCTGTTCATCGCGCAAAAATGCTTCGAGAGTGCGTCGGACTGTCGTGCCATTGGGCAACCATACAGGAAGCCCACCGCCAACCATAGGATTTATCATAAATAATTTTAATTCACGACCCAATTTCTTATGGTCACGCTTTTCTGCTTCTTCTCTTTGTTTTAGAAACTCTTCAAGTAAATCTTTTTTAGGAAATGCAATCCCATAAATACGAGTTAATTGTTTCCGCGAAGAATCGCCACGCCAATATGCACCCGCAACAGATAACAATTTAGGGAATTTAATAAAACCTGTAGAAGGCACATGAGTACCACGACATAAGTCCGTGAAATTACCCTGTGTGTAAAAAGTTATCTCACTGTCTTTTAACCCATCGAGCAATTCCAATTTATATTCATCACCCTTTTCTTTGAAATATGCAACAGCATTATCCCAATCAATCTCAATGCGCTTATATTCATTATTCGCTTTAACCAATTCGCGCATTTTTTCTTCGATTTTCGGCAAATCTTCAGAAGAAATTTTAGTGCCTTCGGGTAAATCTATATCATAATAAAATCCTGCTTCGATGGGAGGACCTATGCCGAATTTCACACCCGGATATAAACTTTCCAAAGCTTCAGCCATTAAGTGAGCCGTCGAATGCCAGAATATTTCTTTGCCTTCATCATCATTCCATGTGATTATTCTTAATGATGCATCTTCGATAATAGGTCTTGACACATCATAAGCAATGCCATTGACAATCACACCAAGAGCATTCCTTGCCAAACCTTCCGATATGGATTTGGCAATTTCTAATCCGGTAATACCGGCTTCAAATTGTCGGACATTACCGTCCGGAAAAGTAATATTCATGTACACTATATAAAATATGGATAATTAATTTTTTGGTTTTAACATTTTTAACTTTTTCACTATTGTTTCATCATTGCGCAAGATAGATAAAGAAATGGTTTGTCCGGCAACACAATCACCTATGACTACTTGCAAATCTTCTTCACGCAATACTTTTTTTCCATCTGCTTCAAGCACAATATCTCCGGGTTCTAATCCTGCTTGGTCAGCAGAAGAACCCCTTTTGACTTGCACAACCACGACACCTTGTTTTTTTTCCAAGCCATACGATTTTGCAATACGCTCATCAATTTCTTGAATATAAAAACCGGGATCAAACTCACGGTCTATTTTTTTATGCGCCTTAATTAAATCAACAATTCTTTTTACACGGTTAATCGGTATAGCATAACCGATACCTATACTCCCTGCACCACGAGAATTTTGTGCGGTGGAAAAGATAATGGTATTCATGCCTATTGCCTCGCCTAAAGCATTGACAATAGGTCCGCCTGAATTTCCCGAACTTATCGCGGCATCGGTTTGTATCATGTCCCTATATACCCTGCCTTCTTCGCTGAAATTAACCCCGGTATTGCTCACAACACCCACAGTAATCGTAGGCTTGGAATTAATATCAAATAATCCAAATGGATTGCCCAATGCAATCACCCACTCCCCCGTTATCACCTCATCTGAATTTGCTAATGGCAGATACGGTAAATTTTTCCCGTCAATTTTTAACAAAGCAACATCCGATGTTTTATCGGTGCCAATTATTTCAGCATCATACTTCTCACCATTCGTCAATGTCACCACAATTTTTGTGGCAGTGCCTGCTACGTGATCGTTCGTCAAAATATAACCGTCTGATGATATTAAGAAACCCGAACCCAAGCCCCTGATTTCCTGATTATAGACCCTGCGATTACGTCGAAAAAATTGCTCAAACAATGGATTACTGCCAAAGAAATCATCGAAAGGGTCACGGACTGTCATCTGGCGAACTTCTGTGACATTAATACCAACCACCGCAGGGCTACAACGCTTCACTGCCTCCGTTATAGCATTCATGCGGGAATTGGTCACTCCATTATTAACTACCTCTTTGGTCTCCGGCGCAGACGTATAAATCTTCTCGACCGGTTCAGCGCCATACTCCGATTGTTCATGCTCATTAGCACTGCAATTCGTTAAAACAAAGCTGCATACACCCGCAGCAATAAGCATATTTCTCAAACGATTCATAGGATTATTTTTCTCCTTTGGTGAATAATGATAGTGAAATACACTGCAAATTTACGAGATTTGCAGGCATGAATTTTTTCTTTTATCGTTGATTGCTTTATGTCACAACAACTTATTGCGGTTGCTTTACCGTTACCGATACATAAATGTTTCACCTATGCAATACCGCAGGAACTGCATCCCGCTCAAATTGTCGGATCAAGAGTGCTCGTGCCTTTTGGTAAACAAACACTCACGGGCATGGTCGTCAATGAACCCATTGATTCATCAGCCCATGACATTAAACCAATCATTGAACTCTTAGACGAATCACCTATCTTTAACCATACAATGCTCGCATTTCTCAAGTGGATTGCAGAATATTACATTGCATCATACGGCGAAACTATCAAAGCCGCTTTACCCGCCGGAATGTCACCGCACAGCATTGTCAAAGTTGCTATCAAACAACATCTGAACTCAGATGAGCTTGATGCACTCAAAAAACGAGCACCAAAAAGAGCTGAACTCTATCAATACCTCCAACATAAACATGGTGAAGTCTCCGTCGGCATTCTCCAAAAACATATAAAAAGTTCCTCAATTTCCGAACAGCTCGAAACGCTTGAAGCAGCAGGGCTTATTACTATCAGCACTACCATCGAACAAGACGCTAAGCCCAAAACCCTCAAAGCCGTCACCATCGAACAGACTTTGCTCAATGACCAAAACACTTTCCGCACCATACTCGACGAATTAGACATAAAAGCACCAAAACAAGCGCTTCTCCTAAGCCATCTATACCTACAAGCTAAACAAAACAATCCTCCTTCTGCCATCAAAGCTCTCACCCAACAACTCAACATCACAGACGCTATCATCAATACACTCATCAAAAAAAAATTCATCCAAACATCAACAATCGAAGTACAACGCACACATGACAATTCCAATCAATCGCTCGCTAAATCAAACGAAGCTTTGCTCGAACTAACCGACGAACAAAACCACGCTCTCCACAAAATTCAACAAGCACTCAATGACAACACTCACAAAACATTCCTACTCCATGGCATAACCGGCAGCGGAAAAACACTCGTCTATATTCATGCAATCAAACACACAATAGCACAACAAAAAAACGCTCTCATTCTCGTGCCCGAAATCGCACTCACTCCACAACTCATTGACCGATTCCGCGCCGCCTTCGATGATAATATTGCCGTTCTCCACAGCAAAATGTCCGTGGGACAGCGATTCGATCAATGGAGAAAAATACTCAGACAAGAAGTAAATATCATCATCGGAGCACGCTCTGCCCTTTTTGCACCCATCAACAATCTGGGCATCATCATCGTGGACGAAGAACACGAAACATCATACAAACAACAAGACCCCGCACCACGTTACCAAGCTCGCGATTGCGCAGTCATTCGTGCTTCGATGGAAAAAGCTGTTACCATACTCGGTTCAGCCACTCCCTCAATGGAAAGCTACTTCAATGCACAAATGGGAAAATACCATCTACTCGAAATCACAAAACGTACTGACAATGCACAGCTCCCCGCAATCAACATACTCTCAATGACAGAACTACGAAAAAAAAACCTCACAACAAACGCATTCGCAAACCAACTCATTGAACTCATCGAACAAAACATCAACAACAAACAAGGAACAATACTACTCCACAACAAAAGAGGATACGCCTCACGCATCGAATGCCCCGATTGCGGACACACTCCCCAATGCAAAAACTGCTCCGTCTCACTCACATACCACAAAAAAACTAACAACCTACGATGCCATTACTGCGGATATGCAACAGAACCACCCAGAGCATGCACCGTCTGCGGCAGCTTAGACATTCAAGAACCCGGAACAGGAACACAAAAAATTGAAGAAGCTCTCAACACCATACTACAAAAAAAAGGACTAAACCCAATCATCGAACGCATGGACCACGACACAACTTCACAACGCGGCGCGCATCGAAAAATGCTCCAAAACTTCTACGACAAAAAAACCGACATCATCGTCGGAACTCAAATGGTTGCAAAAGGACTCGACTTCCCGCATGTCACCCTCGTCGCCGTCATCAATGCCGACATAGCACTCTTCCTGCCCGACTTCCGAGCATCAGAAAGAACATACCAATTGCTCACACAAGTCGCCGGAAGAGCCGGAAGAAGCTCCGAAAACAAAGGAACTGTCATCATACAAACATCACACCCCGAACACCAAGCACTCTTCGCCACTCAAGCGGCAAGTTTCCACCACTTCTACGCCGACGAACTCCAATTACGTAAACAAGCACTCTACCCGCCCTATGCACGATTCATCATCATCGAATTCACAAGCACAGACCAACATCTATGCCATGACCATGCCCATTACTTCGCCAACTTTATCCCAAAATCACAACAAGCATTCTTCCACATCGGACCAACAACACCCGTCATCGAACGCATTCGATCGCTTTTCAGACGCATCATCATAATCAAAAACATCAAAATTCTCGACCCAACAGGCGATCAAGTTCGCAATGCCATCAAACATGCACTCTCACTCTACAACCAAAAACACGCTCACCGCAATGTCCACATCACCATTGACATAGACTCATACACCGTCCAATAAACAACTATCAACACAAAAAAAAAGTCCGCCGATACAAAAACGGCGGACCCACACACAAAAAAAATACCACACACAAAAAAACTACTTCTCCGAACTGCTCGAATCCATACCCAGAACCTCGCGAACATCCTTCTCCAACTCAGCAAACAAAGTGGAATTATCTTGCAACAACTTACGCAAGCTGTCACGACCCTGCACACGCTCTTCCTTATATGTCATCCAAGAACCCGAACGGCTGATAATACCATTCTCAATCGCAATATCAAGCATATCGCCTACCTTCGATATACCCTCATTATACAAAATATCAAACTCCGCCTCGCGGAAAGGAGGAGCAACCTTATTCTTCAAAATCTTAACACGAACACGATTACCGACAATCTCCGGACCATCCTTAATAACATCCTTCTTACGAACATCAATACGCACAGAAGCATAAAACTTCAAAGCATTACCACCGGTCGTTGTTTCGGGATTACCATACACAACACCAATCTTATTACGCAACTGATTCGTAAAAATCACCAAAGTATTAGACTTACCAATAGCAGCATTAAGCTTACGCATCGCCTGTGACATCAAACGCGCCTGCGATCCCATCTGAGCATCACCCATATCGCCCTCAATCTCAACACGAGGAGTCAAAGCAGCAACAGAATCAACCACAACAACATCTATAGCACCCGAACGAACAAGCGTTTCAACAATCTCCAATGCCTGCTCACCAAATTCCGGCTGCGACAAAAGCATCGTATTCAAATCAACACCCAAACGCTGCGCATACTTAATATCAAGCGCATGCTCCGTATCAACAAAAGCTACAATACCGCCCGCTTTTTGAGCATTCGCAATCACATGCAAACAAATCGTCGTCTTACCCGAAGACTCAGGACCAAATATCTCAACAATTCGACCCTTAGGAAAACCACCAATACCTATCGCGGCATCAAATGACAAACAACCCGTCGGAATTGCATCCACAGCCACAACATTCTCATCATTCAAACGCATAATCGAACCCTTGCCATATGCCTTCTCGATTTGCTCAATAGCATTTTGCGCAAGTTTCAACTTAGCTTCGCTTATACCCACCGACGAAGACGACTGCTTAGACTTACCCTCAACCGCAGAAACCTTCTCTACAACTGCCTTTTCTTTATCCGAATTTTTTGCCATTTTGTAAAACCTTTGATAAAATGTAAAATAATGATGCGAAAATACTGATTTGTTTCAATACCACAAACAATCACCCACACAACCACACAACCCCTCACTTTCCCACCAATTTTACCCATCAACCAAAAACCACAACCAACCAACATTCCCCTCTTGAGGGGTGTCCGAAGGACGGGGTGGATAAATAAAACAAAAACCACGTCCAACAAAATACCATTCACGTCCAAAAAAACTTCTCCTCCAACTTGGGGGAGACAAAGAGGGGGCTAAAAAACAAAAACCGCATCCAACCAAACCAAAACCACTTCCAAAAAAGCTTCTCCCCCAACTTGGGGGAGACAAAGAGGGGGCAATAAAACAAAAACCACATCCAACCAAACCAAAGCCACTTCCAAAAAAACTTCTTCCCCATTTTGGGGGAGACACAGAGGGGGCTAAAAAACAAAAAATACGTCCAACTAAAGCGTATGCAGCACCAGAAAGAGAGTATGCAGCACCATCAAAAGAGTATGCAACACCATCAAAAGAGTACGCAGCACCATCAAAAGAGTACGCAGCACCATCAAAAGAGTATGCAGCACCAGAAAGAGCGTATGCAACACCATCAAAAGAGTACGCAATACCAGAAAGAGCGTACGCAACACCATCAAAAGCGTAAAAATCATCAACAAAAGCTCTTTTTACTCATTTTTACCCTCTTTTTACATAAAACACGGCTCTTTTTGCATATTTCTATCTTTTTTTTACAAATCACTACTCAATTTCTACTCAATTTTGTTCTCTTTTCATAAAAAATACAGCTTTTGATATATTTACTTTGATTCTTTTTACTAAGTTTGTGTCCTATATTACTACGACATTGATTCTTATGACATAATCAATGCCCTTTGTTACATAAAAAACTGTTTGGATGATATGGAAAACAACCTATATCATAAGCCGGAATACATTATCTGCACAGAAACTGTAACATTTTGCAAAAAGAACAATCGTTGCAGAAAATAAAGCAACGCATATCTCATATACTTTCAAGGATACCGCGATGGAAAGCCTCAATAATCGCACTTACACTATGTCCGAAGCGGACATAAAGCCCTTTTTCCCTGCTGATTCTGTTGTTGCGGGCAAAAGAATCCTTCATACTCTCACAGGACTTGGGAATAACAAAGCCGTAACAGCATTCATTGCTGTAATCTGCTTTCTCATGACAGCCAACCTCAATGCCCAAACACTTGACTGGGTAAAAACTTTTGGAGGAATAGGTTATGATATAGGGAATTCAGTAACCGTTGATGATGAAGGCAATATCTATACAACAGGAAGTTTTAATGATACAGTTGACTTTGACCCGGGACCGGATGTGATGAAGCTAAATCCAGGAAGAGGTTCAGCTATTTTCATTCAAAAATTGGATGCTAATGGCAATTTTATCTGGGCGAAATCTTGCGGCGGGAAAGGGAATCAAATTGGACAATCCATCAAGGTTGATGCTATGGGTGATGTCTATACAACAGGAATTTTTCAAGACACCATTGATTTTAATCCGGGAACAGGTGTAGCAAATCTTTCTGCCGTAGGCGAGGAAGATGTTTTTATTCTGAAATTAGATGCAAATGGCAATTTTCTTTGGGCAAAATCTTTTGGGGGGATAGAAATGGATCGAGGGTATTCTATTGCTATTGATGCTGAGGGTAATGTTTATACAACAGGATACTTTATTGATACTGTTGACTTTGACCCGGGAACAGGTGTGACAAATCTTTCGGCTGTTGGTGGAAAGGACATTTTTATTCTGAAATTAGACCCAAATGGCAATTTCGTTTGGGCGAAATCTTTCGGGGGGACAGAAGGGATTGGTATAGCCATAGATGGTATGGGTAATGTCATTACAACAGGATATTTTAGTGATACCGTAGATTTTGACCCGGGTACGGGTGTGATGAACCTAACTTCTGCTGGAGAAACCGACATTTTTATTCTGAAATTGGATGCTAATGGAAATTTACTCTGGGCGAAATCTTGCGGTGGGTATTGGATTGTCGGAGGAGGAATTTCCATCACCTTTGATGCTACAAATAATGTCTATACAACAGGTGCATTTGATGGCACTGTTGACTTTGACCCGGGAACAGGAGTGAAAAATCTTTCTGCCATGGGAGAATCTGACATTTTCATTCAGAAATTAGATGCACAAGGCAATTTCATCTGGGCAAAAACTTTTGGGGGGAACGATTTTGACCAATCTTATTCTATAGCTATTGATGCTGAGAGTAATGTTTATAGCATAGGAGATTTTGTCGGTACTGTAGATTTTGACCCGGGAACAGGTGTAGCAAATCTTTCTGCCGTAAAAGATGGAGATATCTTCATTCAGAAATTGGATGCACAAGGGAATTTCATCTGGGCAAAATCTTTTGGAGGAGAAGGTCATAATTTTGGGTCTTCCATAGATGTTGATGCTGCAAACAATATATATACAACGGGACTCTTTCGTAATACCGTTGATTTTGACCCGGGAACGGATGTGAAAAATCTAAAATCAATTGGAGGTTATGACATTTATGTGCATAAAATGAAACAAACGGCGACGGGTGTGGCGGATATTGACAATGGTATTGATATTTCTCTTTATCCCAATCCGAGTAATGGTTTTATTCATATTGCTTTGAACGAGGCTGTCGGTGAAGCGTCTATTACTATTACAGATTTGCAAGGAAAAATAATTCACTCCGAACAAATGAGCGCAGCTACTAAATCAAGCATGGATATTCAAGCTCCGAACGGTGTATATTTTGTTCATGTCAAAACCACAAATGGACAAAGTATTATGAAATTTATCAAAGAATAATTATCCTTTACTTTTTCCAAAATTTTATTGATTGAGCTAAGAAGATATATTTCTGATTATTTTGCAAACATATTATTATTCTGACATTACGCTCTTTATCATCAAACATTATTTTTTCCCAATATATTTAAGGATACTGCGATGGAAAACATGATTAACCGGACTTACAATATGTCCGACCCCGATTTAGCGCAATTTGCTACCAATCTTGCAGGGTTTTTGACTCGTGATTTAGCTGATTTGGCAGAGTTCGGCATGACCGCTGCTAAAATCACGGCTTTGGTTGATCTTCAAAATGCTTTTGAAGTTATCACACCCGATTATGTCTATGTGGCAATTGTTTCTCAAAAGGTCTTGGATAAAAATAATAAGCGGGCTGTTTTGGAAGATATGCTCGGCAAAATTCGTGTCAGAGCGGTTAATACTTTCGGTGAAGATAGCCCTGTTTACAAGGAATTTAATTTCACCCGTGTGAATACGACATCGGATGCTACCTACCTTTCGCGGTGTCGTTCTATTGCTGCAACGGCGGAAAAATACCTTGCCGAGCTTGCCGCTTTTGGTCAAACCCAAGCCCAAATTGATGCTTTTATTGCCGAATGTGACAGCTTCGAAACGGCGCAGCGGGCTATTGCTTCGGCGGTGTCCGACCGATTGACCGGCACACGTCTTAGAATCGAAAAAGGCAATGAATTATATGGATTTGTGGCAACATATTGCTCTTTGGGCAAGGCAGCGTTCGGCAATACCAATTATGCGAAATATCAGGATTATATCATCTATGACAATGCCGATACGCCGCACACCGCACCGCAAACACCGCAAAATGTGAATTTCCAAAATGATGTGGTGTCATGGACTCCATCCCCCACCGCCACCAGCTATAAATTGTATCAATCTTTGACCCCGGCGGGCGATGATTGGTCGGTGATTGACGAAGGCAATGACACAATGGCGATAGTGCCGCATATCTTTATTGGCGGCAGACGTTTCCGCATCACGGCGCATAATCTTGCCGGAACGAGCGAGCCAAGTGCCGAGGTATATAATGTTGCTTCGGTGAATATCCCGACGGGTTTCATGTTTGCGGATAATCAGTTGGTTTGGAATCAGGTGGATTGGGCGAATGGTTACTTCGTGGAGCAATCGCAAAACGGCACAGATTGGACAGAAATTTGGAATCAAAACACCGCTTCCATGCCTTTGGAATTGCAGCCCGGCACATGGTATTATCGTTTGCGTTCGGGTTATGGTGGCGTATATTCGGGTTATACGCCTGTCGTGGAATTGAATGGCGGCTCAGGCAATGTGAATGGGTAGGAAACGTTCTTTAGACTATTTTACAGTGCGGAGAACACAATGCTGATACGTTTTACGGTTAGTAATTTCTTGTCATTTGACGAAGAAACGGTTTTCGATATGCTTGCGTCGAGTTCCGCCGAGCATCCGGATCATGTGTCTGCCATTGGCAATGTCAAAGTAGTCAAAAATGCAGCTATCTATGGCGCGAATGGCTCGGGCAAATCAAATCTGGTACGTGCTATTGACACATTCATTTCGATAATTAAAAATGGGAAATTGTCAGAGAATATCAATACATATAAATTTAAGCTGAATCCGGAAAGTAAAGATTTGCCCGTAAAATTCGAGATGGAATTTAGTATTGGCGATACAATGTATCTCTATGGCATTGAATGTAACAATAAAACAATTGAGCATGAATGGCTATATGATACGACCAATCCAGAAAACGATGAGCTATTATTGGAAAGGAAAACGCTTGGTAATAGATCGTATAAACTACGTTTTTATCAAAAATGGGATGAAACTCCAGAGCAAAAAGGTATCAATGCACTATTAGAAAAGAATTTATTAAGAGATAATGAGCTATTCTTAAATTATCATGAAACTTTATTGATTGATGATTTATCCGTAATAGTTAACTATGTGAAGAATAACATCATCTTTATTGTACGATATTCAACGTTGTCGAACTATCATAATTTTCTAAAAGTCCCATCAGTTACTACTGAAACAAGTGAGTTAATTCGTAGATTTGACACGGGTATTGAATCGGTCACGATTAATGAAATCCCACTTGAGAGTATTCTTGAAGATTACAGTAATTTTGTTCAAAAATATAATCTTACACTAAGTAAAAAGGACATTGAAGATATTCAAAATTTAAGCCCGGATAATCCTCATTTGATACGTAAAGATGCAGGTTTTTTTAGAATTAATGGTCAAGTAATGTTCAGACAGCTTTTTTTTGAGCATAAAGATATTCACGGCAACAAAGTGGGATTCTTCATTGAGCAAGAGTCTGATGGAACACGCAGAATTGTTGATTTATTGACTATAGTGCTAAGTAAGCACGTTAAGGATTTGGTGTGGATTATTGATGAGATAGACAATTCATTACATCCTAATTTATGTTATGAATTTGTGAAATTACTTATGACTGACAGAAATGGCAATTCACAAATTATTTTCACTACGCATCAGCCCAATTTGCTGACACGGGAACTTTTCCGCGATGATGAGATATGGTTTGTTGAAAAAGATAAACATAAAGGCAATACATCATTGTATCCATTATTTGAATTTGATGTGAAAGAGGGCTTCAATATCCAAGACGGTTATTTATTGGGTCGTTTTGGCGGTGTACCGATACTTGATACTCATAATTTTATGCTGTGAGAAGAGATGTCGAAAAGAAATAAATACAGCAAGGAAGGAATTCACCGTCAATCGCGCAAATATTCTATGATATGGATATATCCCGAAGGTTCAAAAAGGGAGGTTGATTATTTTGAATATTTTAAAAACATTTCCAGCCGGATAAAGGTAGTTATCAATAATGATACTAACAATGAACAACAGAAAAATCGTTCTGCAAATAAATGGCTTCTTGACCAATATGCGAAAAAACCTAAGACTATTGATAAAGCCGTAGGTGATAGTGTGTGGTTCGTTATTGATGTGGATCGAAAATCTAAGGAAGATATTTATGATTTACAAACTAATGTTAAAGATGATAAGATAGCCGAAGTAATTATAAGCAATCCTTGTCTTGAGATTTGGTTACTTTATCATTGCCAAGATGAGAACATACCTAAAAGTTCTTGCCAAGCATTAAAAAATACATTACAAGAAATTACGAATGGGAAGAATCATCCATTAGATTTATTACCCCGAATTAATAATGCCGTGAAGTTAGCAAAAGAATGTGACCCCAATCCTAATCACTTTTTCCCGAATCCCGATAGTGCCTGTTATTCAAAAGTGTATAGACTTATTGAACATATTAAAGCCAATAGTACCACAGAAGAATTTAATGTATTTTTAGAAAAGACTTTACCGAAGAAATTAGCCGAATATAGACAAAAAAATACCTCGAAAAATTCAGGCAATTAAGCATTTTAGTGCATAATTACCGATGATTAATATATGGTATTGAGGTTCTCTATTCTTTTTTTGAACGATTTATGCCTTATAGACATTAGCGGCTATTACTTCAGCTATGCGTAATGCTTCAGCGGCGTCGGTAGCAGTGACGGCGATGTGACGATCACCGTTGATTGCTTGGACAAAGCTTTTGTGTTCTTCTGCAATGGCATTGACATTTTCGGTTGGCGGTTGTTCAAATATGATGTCCCTTTGGACGGTGCCGCTTTCGATGCTGCCAAGCATGGTTGCGGGTATGCCGTTGAAATCATTGGTTTTGCTTCCTCTGTCAAGTATTCTGTATGCATCCACAGAACCTTTTGCGAAGTCAATGGAGAAATATCCGTCTTTTTGGAATAGTCTCATTTTGCGCATTGGTTGTGCGGAGATGCGTGAGGCGGTGATATTGGCAACGCATCCATTCATGAATTTGAGCCGCGCATTGGCAATGTCTGCTGTTTCGGTGAGTACTGCTACGCCACTTGCTTCGACGCTGACAATGGGCGATTTGACTAATGAAAGTGCAATGTCAATGTCGTGAATCATGAGGTCGTGGACAACAGAAACGTCAGTGGCGCGTGGCTTGAATTGTGCAAGGCGATGCGCTTCGATGAACATGGGGTTGATGTGGTATGGGTGGAGTGCAGTGAGTGCGGGGTTGAATCGCTCAACATGCCCTACTTGAACAACAACATTGTTGTCTTGGGCAGCAAGAATTATTTCTTCGGCTTCGGCGAATGTTGTGGTGATGGGTTTTTCTATGAAGCAATGTTTTTGGGCATTGATGGCTTTCATTGCAAGTGGATGGTGGACGGAAGTTGGCGCAGCGATGATGATAGCATCAGCATTGTCGAGTAATTCGTCGGTGTTTTGGAAGGCATGAGTGCCGTGGCTTTGGGCAATGGTTTGGGCACGCTCTAAGTCAGTGTCATAGATTCCGGCAAAATGTATGTCGTGGTTTTGTGCAATAAGTTTTGCGTGAATTGCGCCAAGATGACCTGTTCCGATGATTGCGATAGCGATTTTTTTCATAGCGAAGTAAAGTAATTGTTGTTGGTTAAAGAGAACGTGTTGTCCGCTGAACGGCTTTTTCTTTTGATTATAGTTGGCTGAAATTACGAAATGTCCGAGAAATGTGATAATGCGGGGTGGTTTGGTTTAGTCGAGCCACCCTTTTCTTTTGAAGTAAATGAGCATCCCTCCTGCGATGAGGACGATGACTCCCCAAACGGCATGGTAACCGTAATGCCAATCAAGTTCGGGCAGATAATGGAAGTTCATGCCATAGATGCTTGAGATAAATGTAAGTGGAAGAAAGATAGTGGAAATAACGGTGAGCACTTTCATTACTTGGTTCATGCGATTGGAATTGACGGAAAGATATGCTTCCAATAGCCCTGCAATATGCTCACGATATGAGTCCACAAGGTCTGCGATGCGCACAAGATGGTCATAGACATTGCGGTAATAGATCATTTCTTGCGTTGAGATAAGAGGAAATTCGCCACGCGAGAGTCGGTTGAGAATCTCACGTTGATATGTGGTGATGCGTCGCAATCGAACAATCCCCTTTTTCAATTCGAGAATGCGTGAGAGCATTTGCACTTGATATGCTTCGAAGATATTGCTTTCTAATTCATCAATGCGATGGTCGAAATAGTCAATCACGGGTGTGTAATTGTCCACGACTTCATCAATGATAAGGTGGAAGAGATAGTCGGGTCCTCTGCCGAGAGTTTGATTGTTTTTGAGGCAAAGGTTTCGCGCATATCTGATGGCTTCGGATGCTTCGTAGTGATGGGTTACAAGGAAGTTTTTTCCGAGAAAGGCATTGAGCTGTCTTGTTGGGAATTGGACGGCGACATATTGGTGGCGGTCGTCATCATCGTCATCATCGAGCTTTTCGACGGGTCTGTCCACGGGATTGAAAATGACATAGATATAGTCGTGATAGTCTTCGACTTTGGGATAATGGTCACCTGTTTTTGGCTCTACTCTTTCTCTTTGGCAATCTTCGACAGCAAGGTGATGGAAAAGGAAAAAGTGTACGAGAAGTGTTTCTTCTTCTTCTTCGGTTGGGTTTTCAAGATCCACCCATATAGTCATAGCGGAGAAATCGGGGTTTGTGGCACGGAGTACGAACAAATCTTGTATGGAGAGATGTCTCATTTTTCCATTATGATATGCCAAGATTGTGGTCATAGTGTTTTCCTTTTGAAAAATCAGTTAATGGCATTGTCGGGTAAGAATCGTCGTATTCCGGCAAATCCGTTAGCGAGGTATGGGTCATTTAATGGTTGAACAATCACCCCTTTTGATGATGAAGCGTGGAGTAATTTGTTGTCACCGACATATAATCCCACATGGTTGATGTTTCCTGATTTGTTGCGGAAGAATATTAAGTCGCCGACGGTTGCTTCATCGGGTTCTATATATTTTCCGGTAGAAAATTGCTGGGCAGAAGTTCGCGGCAATGTGATTCCTATGTCTTGGTAAATGGTAACGATAAGCCCCGAGCAGTCCATACATTTTGCGGTTCCGCCATAGCAATATGGTGCGCCGAGTCTTTTTTTTGCGGCTGCGATGACTTTTTTTTGGAGTGGTGATATGTCAGAAACCGACGGCAAAGCGACGGAATTTTTTGTTGGTGCCGATGAGCATCCAATCATCAGCACCACAAGTGCGGAGCTTAGTATTGCCGAGAATATGGTGCGCAATGAGTTCATATCAGTATAAGATGATAGTTTTCATGCAGCGATGACCACAGTTTTTATGCCAATGCCTGCCAATTAACGAACTGATATAAATCGCCAGACTGTTTTTATGGGTTGTCCGGAGCGTACTGTTGGCGCGGGAGGCATACAAACGCATACTTGTCTTTTGTCGAAGGGATTGGTGAAACATAGTGCCGCTTCGGGGCAAAAATCCGCAATTTTTTCTTGTTTTGGGAGCAATTCTTTGGTTGATTTATCTTTTGGATTTACGATGGTCACGGATTGAATAGCCCCATCATTATAGACAATGGTGTAATCGGTTTTCGTTTGTGGGTCTGTGATAGTGGTGGAGCCATTTTGCAAGACTGCGCCTACCATGACGGGAATAGCTGCTTTCTTTGTGGCAGCTTTTTTAGCATTATCGTTTGCGAAGACGTGATGGGAAGCAAAAACGATGAGCATAGTGCATAGGAGTAAGTGTTTCATTGAGTAATCCTTTAAGAAATTTTGATGAGCCGCGCGGCAAAAGCACCGTCGGTATTGTGTGAATGAGGAAAGGTTTGCATATAACCATCTTTGCATACATCGTTCGGCAGATAGTTTGCTGCGTCATCGAGTTGGAAATTGGGGTTTTGTTGCAAAAATTTTTCTATTCTGATATAGTTTTCTTCGGGTTCGATGCTGCAAGTGCTGTAAAGGAGTACTCCCCCCTTTTTAACCAAAGATGCAGCATTGTGCAAAATAGCGTCTTGTGTTTTTGTGAGTTGCTCGATGTCTTTAAGCTCTCTTCTCCATTTTATTTCGGGTTTTTTTGCCAAGGTTCCGAAACCGCTGCAAGGCACATCCGTGAGTACGATGTCTGCTTGTTGTTCATGGGAGAATGAAGTTGCATCTCCGACAGCGGTTTTGACAATATCTATTCCCAAACGTTTGGCATCTTTTTCGACAAAGCGGAGTTTTTGCTCATATTTATCTAAGGCGAGAATAGAACCTTTGTTGTTCATCATTTCGGCAAGGACAAAAGATTTTCCGCCGGGTGCGGCACATAAATCGAAGACGGTGTTGCCGGGTTTGGCTTGTGCTAATCGTGCAGCCATAGTTGCGCTTGCGTCTTGGATGGAAACCATACCTTGAGTGAAGAGTTCAGTGGCTATAATATCGCGCAAGGAACTGACCTCGAAGCTATCCTCACTGAGTTGTGATTGCTGGCGAGGGATATCATGTGCGGCGAGCCATTCATTGACAAAAGCGGCTTCTGCAACTAAGCGATTGGTGCGCACAGTAAGCATGGGTCTTTGTATATTGGCTTTGAGCAATTCTTCGGTTTGTTGTTCGCCAAAACGCTCGACCCATCTTTTGACCATCCATCTGGGGTGGGAATACATCACGGAAAAATACCAATTGATGTCGTCTTCTTTTCGTGGATAGCGAATTGCATTGATATTACGCAAAACATTGCGCAGCACTCCATTGACAATACCGGCAGATTTTTCACCTTTGATGCGTTTGATTACTTCCACAGACTCATTGATGGCGGCAAAATGAGGTATTTTGGCTAAGAACAAGACTTGATAGAGAGCAACACGCATGGCATTTTTGACAGGTGTAAGGCATTTTTCAAATTCGCCATGATAAAATCCGGTAAGAACCCAATCCAATTTTGCTTGCCAGCGAATGACACCATTGACAAGCTCGGTGAGAAGTGCTTTATCTTGAGGATTCAATCCGCCAAGTCGGAACTCTGCGTCCAATAACTTATCCACATAGGAATCACTGCGCTCAAAACGACTTAATATGCGAATTGCCGCACCGCGCGCACCATGGTAGAGTGCTTCTTTATCATTTATTTCATTTATAGCAATTGCTTCGGTTTGAGACATAATGTAATAAAAAACAGAATGAATACGTATGAATAATATGTTACGGAGATGCGTAAAACAAGAAAAAATTGTATGACGGGATTATTCTTCTCCCGACTCTAATTCCAACAATGGAACGGTTTGTAGAGCACCTCCAATAATGCCATGAATATCACCAAACATCCCTGTAGTATTTATCATTATTCTTTCAATACTTTTTTCGCGTTGCGCCCATAATTTGTGCATGGCAATTTTTTCTTTATCAAGTTCAGTTCTCATGGAAGAGAAAGTTTCTGCAATGGCTTGAATTTTTTGACGGAATTCCTCACCGGATAAATAGGCATATACCATTTCCATTTTTTCATTTTTCCCTTCATTTGCCGATTTTGTACGAGCCACATCGAGCAAACCTTGACGTAATGCCATTGCCAAACCAATAGCTGAAGGGAAATCACTCACCCACACGCCATCAACATAACCGATACGATCAATACCTTTGGGTAAAACGGAACTCACAATAATCGCTACACTTGCTTTGACGGATCGCATATCTTCTTTTAATTTATCTACCCATTCATTGCTCCATGCTTTTGTGCGTTTTGATTCCCAAATAATTTTCCCGCATTCTACGCCGAATTGTGTATTGACTGTTTGAATAATATCCGCGCCGCGCACCCCTTTGGGAACATCGGCAATGATATCAAAACGAAAATTCGATGATAACATATTGGACAATTCAATTTCGGCAACTTCGCCTTGTAATTGTTGAGAACCTTGTTGGCTTTTTCTTTGCAAATCTTCAATTAATTTTTGCATATCTTCAATTTTTTTATCTTTTTCTGCATCTTTTAATTTAGTTTGCTCTTCACGGATGCGCACTTGTTCTTGTGCTTGAGCATATATTTTTTCTTGCATAGCATTGCGCTCATCCATGAGTTTTTTTTCAATATCAATATGCAATCTGTCTTTTTCTTCTTGCCATTCTCTTTGTTTTTTCAGAAACAATAGTTCCTTTTCATTTATTTCTTGAAGTTTTATATTTTTTTCTTGGAGTTCTTGTTCTCTTGCTTTCAGTAATTGCTCAAACTGTTCATATGCTTTTTTTTCTGCAATAGAACGTAACTCTTCATTACGTTTTTTTTGTTCTTGCTCATAATATGCATGAACTTTGCGCATTTCTTCATCAAAAGATCGCTGTTTTTGCAGATAATCTTCTTCCAACTTTTTCTTTTCTGTTCTATACTTATCGCCAAATTCGGCGCGTATTTCTTTACGTACTTCTTCTTGCATGGCATCGGTCAAATCCGTACCACATTTAGGACATTTCAAAACACTGTTCATAGCTATTTCTCCTGCAAATAATAGCGAATATACTAAACCGAGTGTTCATTTATGTCATTGACCTCGTATTTTTGCAAAAACAAAAGAAAGTGCAATAATGGAGCAACAATCTCAAGACACGGAAATCCATGTTCATGCCGCCCCTATACGGCGCGTCACCACTCGTCGTTTGTCGGACATGAAAAAAAAGGGACAAAAAATTGTGTGCCTCACGGCGTATGATGCCTTGATTGCACGCATTCTTGATGATGCCGGTGTGGATGTTATACTTGTGGGCGATTCATTGGGCAATGTTGTGCAAGGACATGATACAACTATACCCGTAACTTTGGAAGACATTATCTATCATACCAAAGCTGTAATACGGGGCACACGACGCTCATTAGTGGTTGCGGATATGCCATTTATGAGTTATCAGGTTTCTGCGGAAGAGGCATTTCGCAATGCAGGCAGATTGATGAAAGAAGCCGGCGCACATGCCGTAAAAATCGAAGGTGGCAAGAGAGTTGCCGATGCCGTTTCTCGTATGACCGAAGCCGGTATTCCTGTGATGGGGCATTTAGGACTGACTCCACAAAGCATCAATCAGTTCGGTTCATATAGAGTACGAGGCACTTCGGAGGAAGAGCAACAACAGATTCTCGACGATGCGCATGCTTTAGCCCAAGCAGGAGCTTTTGCGATTGTATTGGAAAAAATCCCCTTATCACTCGCTCAAAAAGTTTCACAAGCTATAGACGTACCCACAATAGGAATAGGTGCCGGTAATCATTGCGATGGTCAGATACTTGTTTATACCGATATGCTGGGAATGACAATAGATTTCAGCCCCCGATTTGTGAGAAAATATGATAATTTACATGAGCGTATGCACAATGCTGTCACACAATATTGTAATGATGTGCGAGATATTGCTTTTCCATCAACAGAAGAAAGTTACTAATATGCGACATATAATACTTATTGCAGTCACCATTTTGTGTTTGGGTGGATGCAGTTCACAAGACACAATTACTTCACCGCAAGAAATTGTTTTTCCCGAAACGAATGTGAAATTTCAAAATCATGTCCTGCCTTTGATACGTCTTACTTGCGGAGTAGGAATTTGTCACAGTTCTTCCTCAACCATACCATTAACAAATTATACCGAAGTTGTTTCACGAGTAGGTTTGGTCATAGCAAAAATGCCATCGGAAAGTACATTAATTCAATTTATGGAGGGTACATTGCCTCATCCCGGAATTATTGATTATTCATACTCTGAAAATCACAAAAAAGGTGTCAGAACATGGATAATGGAAGGTGCATTAAATAATTAAGAAAAAAGAGATTTTGATAATATTACCCATTACATTTTTATGAAATAAGTTATGCTATATGTAATGCCATCGTAGAGTGTAAGAGTATAATAACCCTTTACAAGTAAAGATACATCCACTATTGTTTTACCATTCATTTGCTGTGTAATCAGTTTATTGCCCATTATATCATATATTTCTACCCACCCTTGTGATAAACCTTCTATTGTCACAAATGATTCTGCCGGCTGAGGATAGACCGTAATTTGTGTTTGATCCGAATCGTATAAGCCAGTGATTGTATTTTTTGATATTTTACTAAAAAAATTATCCCAGAGAATATCAGCAAGTACAAACTGTGAATTTTCTCCATTCGGATACTCATGTGTCATTCCATCTACGAGAGTGAATCGAAATTCAGAAGCCGCCTCCGCTTTATTTAGCGGTGTATTGTAGATATATGTGAGTACTTTGGGCATTGAATTTTTTGTATAGATTGTATCAAGACCCAATAAACCGCGATAACGCCCTAATGCTGCGCGCAACCATAATAATGTTGAATCATTAAGTGGAAACTCTTTTAGTCCAAATTGAGCAAAATTATCAAGCCATTTATTATCTTTTGAACCCAAAACAAGCCATATAGGAATCCTATGAGTAACAAAGTTTGAGTCCCCTTGATTTAACCCACCACCACTTGGGGCAACAGCAGCAAAAACATCATTCATTTCAACAGCTAACTTACTTACAAAAGACGCGCCATTTGAAAAACCGGTGGCATAAATTCGACGTTTATTGATTGGGAATGACTGAATAATTGTATCGAGAAAAGTTCGCACAAATTTGACATCATCAGCAAGTGTTTGCCCGGGGCATGCAACGGAATCTAATTGGGAAATATGCCATTTTGTTGTATTTTCTTGCTTGCCATTCTCTATTATACAATACTCCAAAGATGAAGGAAATACAGTAATAAACTTTTCTTTTTCCCCCTTCTCTTTCCATTGTGATGTACCGAAAGTTCGTTCACCACCACCACCAGTGCCATGGAACATACAAACCACAGGGTAACCACCCGAAGGCACATCCCCACTCGGCTTTACAATGATAACATCTCGCTTTTTTCCGTCAATGGATAAAGAAAGATCAATACGCGATTGAGCATAAGCTGTTATATTAAAACAACATAATGCAATAATGTAAATCAATTTCATAATCACCTCTTGAATGGTAAAGCAGACTAACACGATATTCATTACTTTGTTACAGATATTGAGTGAATCCATATAACTATGGAGTTAACAACTTTACCTGATTTACAGAGAGAATGACATATCAAATCGTAAGATTCTCCCGGGCATAGGATAATTATCAATAACAACATACTGATTATTAAAGATATTATCACATGATACCTTTAATTGAGGGTGAAAAATGTCAATAAAAGAAAGTTGTGATGTAAAAAACAATGACATAATCGAATAAGCAGGCAATAAAGCTTCTTTTTGATTTCCGCCCAGAGAAAATCGGTGGCTATAATGAAGGAGTGTCATCCCTAAAGAATTATCTGCAAATGTGTACAAAGAAAAGAGTGATACAATCTCTTGAGGAATATAAGGAAGTAATGAATTATTGCCTTGTGAAATATCTCTCGGATTCTGTAATGAATAGGTATAATGCACTAATAATGATTTATCAAAAAACTGAGTTTTTAATGAAAGTTCTACACCTCTATTCAATACCTCTGCAACATTTCTAGCACTCCACGATGCGGGTCCTGTGGGTATAGCAATAATTTTATCGTGTATATTGGCAATAAAACCATCAATTTCATAACTTAGATTTTGTCCTAAAGAACCAAAAACACCAAAGGAGTAAGTGTTCGATAATTCGGGCTTTAGATTTCTGGTTCCAAAATTAAAATAATAAAGCTCATTAAAATTGGGTGGACGAAAATCAAAGGAAAGAGAAGAACGAGCATTCAACATCTCATATTTTTTCCATGCAATAGAAAGTAAACCGGAAGGAGAGAAACGTACATCAGAATAATAATCACCGCGCAAAGCAGTTTGCAATTCCCACTGCGATTCCAAAATTTCCATGTTATATTGATAACGTGCAGCACCAGAAATAACAGCTCTTTTTACATAGCCTCTTTCAACATTTTCAATCATTGTTCCTTGCAAATCTGAAAATGAATACTGGACTCGATATTGTTGTAGCAATGATGAGGAAACTATGCTAAGTGAAGAAAATGCATGTGCTTCTTGGGCTATATAACGTTCATTTATCCCTTCAGGTCCACGAATAAGTGCAATTGGGTCTTGATAGCGCGTCGTGTTATGACGTAATGAAAATCCGGCATCGGTGAGAATGTTTTTTGAGAGATTATGGGTAAATGACCAAGAAGAGAATATATCATTTTCTGTTAATCGTGCTGCTGTTTGCTCTGTTGCCCCCTGCAATACTGCTCCGGGTACACCTCGATCAGAACGACGCAGCCATGACAATGAAGTGACTCGAAATGGATAATTATGTAAACGATAACGCAAAGCAACAGAAGAATTTACAAAATCTCCATTTTCTCTTTTTTGGATAAGATTATTGCCAAACTCATTAAAAGCAAAAGGATAATTTCCTTGCGATGTAGTAAAATCACCGGAGACCATAAAATTTCCAATACTACTTCGATAATGTACTGCGGATTGAGCACTTACTTCTTGAAATGAACCGATACCAATATTTCCCAAAAAAACATTAGTGTCATGCTCTCCTGATTCAATATTCAAGACACCATTCATTGCATTTCCACCATATAATGCCGAACCGCCGCCTCGCTGAACTTGAATATTTTTTACTAATGATATAGGAATTGTCGAGATATCCACCATACCGGTTTGTGCCATATTTATGACCACACCATCAAGTACAACAACAGATTGTGACGCATTACCACCACGCATAGACACAGTTTTTAATCCACCGAGACCACCATAATTTTGTATAGTTAATCCGGGTGTAAATATTAATGCTTGATCTATTTGACGCAATGAAATATTAGCAAGTATTTCTTGCGGTACGGTGGAAATAGGAACAGAATATTCACCAACAGTTAAAAAAGAACGGCTCGCCGTTACTGTTACCGTATCAGTACGCCGAGCCGCTGTCGAATCGGTCAAATCATCTGCAATTAAAGCAGACGTTGAACATATCAATCCTATGAAAAAAATAATTAATTTCACTTCACAACGATTACAGTTCCATTGAATATGTTAACACCATCAGAAATTTGCAGATGATAAACACCCGGAGCTATAGACCCCAAATTGGGTATTTCAATGGTATGAAGGGAATTATCATAATAAAAGGAGGAGAGATTGATAATATCACCGGTCATTGATGTAAATTTGACACGTATATCATTGTTAAGTAATTGTGATTCATGCAAATAGACTGTAAAGCTATTACGAATGGGATGCGGTGCAATCGAAAAGGAATTCTTAGTAGTCATATCACTGAGAGAAGCAAGCGGCTCAAGATAATTCCACACGGATATTGTACTGTCCACCGAAAATTGACCTTGCTTAAATGCATCTGCAATCCAGATTCTATCGCCTACTTTGGCAAGCCCTTCCGGTTTACCATGAGAATTAAATTTTTCGATTATTTTTTTTGATTCTAAAGAAATTCTTCTCACATCACCTTCAAAAGTTGTGACAAATAATTCATTACCTATTTTTATTGCTTCACGAGGACCATTAAATCCGGCAGTTTCAGTAGAGATAGTATCAAAAATCTTTTTTGTTTTAAGATTCACAATCACAATATTATGAGAACCATTTACTGTAGCATACGCATAATCTCCGTCCACAAAAACATGATTACCCGTATTACCGAGTAGAACAGAATCTACCAAAGTTTTTTCTGCGGTTAATGTCCATATATGCAGCCAAGAAGAATTTGAGCCGAATAATCCTTCATTAAGAACAATAATTCCACGATTATTATTATCTACATCATAAAATTCGGTTTGTCGAACATTGATGCCGGCATTTAGTTGAACGGTTGTATCACCGTTTTCAAGATTATAGAGTATTACTTTTCCGGCATCTGTGAAATTAGGTCGAAGAGCCATAGCAAGAACAGTTCCCGACTTATTTAACGATAAGCCGGATGATGTTTTCGGATAAACAATACCTAAGTCTTCTTGATTCAATGCATTAAATCCTCTCACTGTGGACATATCATTACAATACATAATGTTTTTTTCGATGTCGAGCGTGGTACTCATTACATAATCAGTGCCGTACCATTCAAACTCTTTTGAAGAAAGTATTGAACCATTTTTTGCATCCATAATATACCATGATGCAGGTGAATCACCTTCTTCTCGCATACCATTAAAATTCACATCCGTTAAAGCACAAAACACATGCACTTTATCATTATGAGGGATAATTTTGACAGGCTGTTTTCCTGTAGAAATAACTTTTTCAGGTTGTGAATAACCTTGGGAAACAGCAAAAAAGCACATAGCCACTATGCAATTGGAAAAACGTAAAAAGGACATAAAAATACTCCTAAACCTTTGCCAAATAAAGGTTGGAATGAAAAAAAAAGGATGGGAAAATCGAAGAGGAGATGCACACATTTATCTTTGTGCAGCATACGTACTTGTTTTCCTCATCAGCATCTGTTGGCGCAGATGTGTTTGCACAATGCAATAACAATTGATGAGTATAAAGGCAGGTCTTCCGGCTTCGGAGTCATTCTCACCATTTGCCTTCCCAAGTAAACTCAGTGGCATAACTAAATGGTTTGTCGTCCGTTACGGCGGCGCAACCGCGTGGGATTTTCACCCTTCTTCCCTATTATCTTCCCCCTTATGAAGGAGAAGCACCGTTTATAGTCGCAGCGAAAATACGAATAATCATTGATTTGGCAATTCTATCATACAACGTTTACCCCTTATGTCATTTCGTTATCAAAGCGATGAATGACATTTGTTTAATATGCAATCTGACAGTGATGTGTTAATAAGTTTGCATAAAAAAAGCGAAAACAATAATTTGCTCTCGCTTTTTATTTGACATGATGTAATAAGAGATTTCTCTCTGCATTAGAATTATTTTTTTCCTATGAATTTACCATTAATTGTTGCATGATGTAACATATATCTGCCTCGAAAAAAAGAAGTTTGCACTAATCCAATATTTTCAGCATAATCATCCGTTGAAGCTCCATCATACATCACAGCAGGTGCCATCGTTGAAGTGATTGTAAAGATACCTGCCGGAACAGTAATAATTTCTCCGCGTGCAGAAACATAGTATCTATAATGGTCATCTGTTGGTTCATCAGAACCGAAATCAATCATTATTCTCTCTTTTTTCTTCTCTTCATCATATTGATACACTTTATCGCCTTCTGTTCTGTAGTATCTCGGAATTATAGCATAGCGATAAATGTTACTTGATTGTTCAACAACAAAATATTTAGTGTTATTAATTGTTTCAACACGACGTACATCTAAATTCATAATACCTACTTGATTTTCGGTAGTCGTAAATACCCAAGAATCGCCCACATGTAATGGAAATAATTTTTCAGCTACACTCTCTTTCTGATTTTCACCACCGCCCGTGGGTGGCAGTACATCTTCCGTTTTACAACCGATAAACACAACCATGACTATCATGGCAAACAATACATTATTCATAAAAAACACTCCATAGTGTATGATGATAAAATAATTATGTGGTAATTAAAATTCTATTGCAAATGAACAAAGTCCGCCAAATGTTGTAACACTTTTCCAAGAATTATCAATAGAACTTCGATATAATAATCCTGTATTTTCAATTCCTAGTGTTCCAACAAATTGTGGAGAGAATCGCATCATAACTCCAATGCCGAGTTTACCGAAAGGACCTGACTCCGCACCACCTATTGTTAATCGTGTTGTCGGCTCTATCCCATCCACAATATTTCCCAAACGCCTTTCGATAACAGCTCCAAGCCAATGCTGAATTATGGGAATTGTTTCTTGGATAGGTTCAGTCTCACGAACAGCTCCTTTATTTGTTGAAAACTCAAATACATCATTATTACCACTTGATGAATTATTCGCCATATTAACCATATTATCGCGCCCAGCGGCAAGTCCTATCCATGTTTTTTCCTGTAATTTCATCATACCGGCAAAAGCCACATTCGGAGAATTTGCATTCATACTCATAGCACCGCGTGCTTCTACAAAATAATGTGATGTGAATCGTGGTGAATATTGTCTTGTATGTGGATGAGTGGTATTCAATCCTTCCTCTGATGAATGGATATAATTATTTTTATTTACTCCATTTTCTGAATGAAGTAATACTGTCTCAAGTGACTTTGGATCTATCGTTACAGTGTTGATGGGCTGTGAGTCGTTTTGGTTCTTATCATTATACGATGCTATTTCGTGTTGTATTTCTTCATTATTGTTAACAATCCGAACTAAAGGTGTTTTCATTACACGATGTCGAATATACTTTGCATCATCCGCGGATTCTATTGTATCTGTTTTTGCGGAATTACCGGAAATTTGGGGAGCCGTATATTGTACGGCACTACTTCCCATAATAGTTTTTTGACCAGTACCTAATGTCGTATTTTCTACTATATTATCGGTTTGATTGAAATAATTAAACCAAACATAAGTACCCAAAACACAAATAATTGCAGCCGCTGCACTTAGCGTCCGAGTATGAAGAAAAAACAGTAGCCCTCTTCTTTTCTTTTTCTCGCCAAATCCTGCTCTTGCAAATAATTGAGCGTCACATTCTTCGGAAGGAATAGCAGCAGGAGTTTCATTCAACAATTTATGGACTAATAATGTTTGCTTAAATTCAGATTGCAATTCTGCATTGGATGCAATGGCATCGAACAAATATTGCTCCTCCGTTTCGGAAAGTTCTCCGTCAGCAAACAAGGTCATCAATTCATGTATGGTATATTGTTCTTTCATTGATTAATCCTGTAATTCTTCAAAATAGGGAGCAAGTAAACCACGCAACTTTGTTTTTGCTCTCACTATACGGTTGCGAACTGTTGTAATCGGATTGCCTGTGACTTCCGAAATCTGTTGATATGACATTCCTGAATGCACTTGCAACCAGACAGCTTCTTTGTATTCATCACTGAGCAAATCCATCGCTGATTCGATAGCTCTTTTCAAATCATGGTTTGTATGCATGGATTCCACTGAAGTCGGCATCGGTATTTCATTCACATCTTCAATATGAATGCTATGCTTTTCATGGGTGTCTTTATAGTTAAGACATAAATTTCGCGCAATGGTCATAAGATAACCCAACACATTGTGCATGGAGCGATCACGATGGGCACTGGTCAAAAAGCGTAAGAACGTCTCTTGAAGCATATCATCTGCGGCATCATGCCCAACAATCTTACGACAATATCCATAAATCCTTGACTTATGACGTGCATACAACTCACGAAATGCCTGCTCCTTCTTTACCGGATCGCAAAGATGAGTATAGATTTCTTCATCTGAAATATCTATGTAAACAGTTCTTTTTTTCATGGTGCTAAATCACATATTGCCTGTATAAACAAGTAAACCCTCTCTTTGTTTCAATCCTGAGAAACACAATTCCTCCCATTAAACCGAATATCTGTACGTCAAGTCAGCCGAACTTCGTAATTTTCATTACAGAATCTCTATTTTCTCTTACTTTTATCACTAATTATTCTCTCTCTTATGATGACAAAGATGAAACGTCCGGCACTCCTTGTGCTTTTGTGTTGTGTATTTATCGGTATGCAAGGTTGCAAACAATTAGGTGACATCGGCGGCGCACTTACCAATTTACAGCGACTTAAATTCAAACTTGAGAATGTCAATGGTTTTCAGCTCTCAGGCATAGGGCTTTCCAATAAAGCAAAACTGTCCGATTTTTCGATTACGGATGGGCTATCACTTGCAAACTCTTTCCGCACCAATAGATTCCCGGCATCTTTCACACTCAATGTTGCCGCTATGAACCCCAATGATGGCAAAGGAGGCTCGCGCTCTTCTAATGCCACATTGCAGGGGCTTGAATGGCGTTTGCTTATTGATGATGTTCCGACAATTGTCGGCAATATTGATAAACCCATAGTCATTCCGGGTACCGGTCAGCAAGAAATCATTCCACTCACCATTTCACTTGATCTCTATGAATTTTTCGGCAAAAAAGGATATGAACAAGTTGTGGATTTAGCTCTTGCTATCGGTGGAGCAAAAGGCAGTGCAGGCAGATTAAAACTTGATGCCAAACCGACAGTCTCCACTGCATTTGGTGCTATGACCTATCCCGGGCGCATCACTATTATTGACAAAGAGTTTCGTAATTAAACCTTATGAGTACGCTCGAACTATTTTTACTTGGTCTGTACGGAATGGGCACTGCCTTGTGTTCATTGTTTTCTGCCTCCTTAACTGGAATGACAAATATATTCCTCGATACTCTTGGGACTATACATCCACGCACGGCAAAACGATTGAAACGACTGAAAAGCAATCACCTTGAGGGTATGTCATCATTATTCATTTATGATGTGACCTTTGTCGTGCTTGGCTCTATGACAGCAATCTCTTGGTCGCAAGAATCGAATGGGACATGGACATCCCTGCTCCTTTCAACCGCTGTCTATTTGACGATTATTGTCATTATCAAAACCATGTTCTATTCCCTTGGCTTGCGTTATGCCGAGCGGCTTGCCGTGGCTGCCGGCAGAGTCATCGGCTTCACGGCTCTAAGCACAAAACCATTGAATATTGTGCTAACCCTCATCAAAAGTAAAATCATTCCTCCACCCGACGAAGAAAGCTCTCGTGAGGAATTCGACGCACTCGTGGATGAAGCACGCGACGAGGGCACGCTCGATGATGATGAATATCGCCTCTTGAAAAATATCATGAATATCAGCGAAGTTATGACCTCCGATGTCATGACCCCTCGAACTGTCGTCTTTGGATGCGATGCCGACACAACCATCGAAAAAG
This sequence comes from Ignavibacteria bacterium UBA2373, assembly GCA_002344005.1. Classification (GTDB taxonomy): domain Bacteria; phylum Bacteroidota; class Ignavibacteria; order Kapaibacteriales; family UBA961; genus UBA2353. Next base: position 97,572 of record DDTD01000027.1, read on the forward strand.
TTACTGCTATGCCCGAATTGCAAATGTTCTCACGTTTTCCGATTTGGGAAAACAATGACTCTGACAATATTATCGGCTATGCAATTACCCGCGATATTCTCAAAGCCGCTCTCGAAGGCAAACTCTCCATGAGACTACGTGATTTGGTCAGAGAAGTATATTTCATCCCCGAAAATGCCCCACTTGCCAAAGCGCTCGAACAATTCCTCAAACGCAGACAACATCTTTTTGTCGTGGTGGATGAATATGGAGGTGTGGAAGGGCTTATCACAATGGAAGATGTCATGGAAGCTATTCTCGGCACTGAGATTGTTGATGAAAATGACAGAATTATTGACTTACGTGAACTGGCAAAAAGCAGACGCGACAAACGTATTGCACAATTTCAATTCGCAGAAATCAAAATTGCCGAACAACAAACTGAAAATAATTTGTAACTATCACTTTATTTGGACAACATTATGTCTCATACACTTGCCAAACATATTCTTGTCGCTGAGGAATCACAAACTCTCGCCATCGCCAATCGTGCAAAAACAATGAAGTCTCAAGGGATTGATGTGGTCTCACTTTCTACCGGAGAACCCGACTTCCCAACACCCGATTGCGCCAAACAAGCCGCCAACGATGCCATAATCCACAATTTTACCCACTATACAGACTCCAACGGCATCAAAGAATTACGCGAAGCAGTCGCTGAAAAGTTCCGCAATGAAAATCAGATACTCTCAGCAAGTGCCGACACCGTCCTTATTACCTCCGGTGCAAAACAAGCATTGGTCAATACTCTCACAGCCATCTGCAATGAAGGCGATGAAGTCATCATCTTTGCACCATATTGGGTCAGCTACCCCGCAATGGTCACAATGACAGGCGCAAAACCCATTATCATTCAGACCTTACCCGAACATCAATTCAAACCCACCCCCGACCAATTACGCGCAGCTCTCACCCCACAAACAAAATGCGTCATTATCAATAGCCCCAATAATCCCACAGGCATGATGCTTACTCGTGACGAAATGGCAAACCTCATGGCTGTCCTCGAAAACCATGATTGCTATATTCTCAGCGATGAAATCTATGAAAAACTTACTCTCGGAGCCATCGAACATTGCAGCCCCGGGTCATTTCCGTCCATTGCCTCACGAGTATGCACTGTCAACGGTGTCTCCAAAGCATTTGCAATGACCGGATGGCGCATCGGATTTCTTCATGCTCCGCCCGAAGTATGGAAACAAGCATCAAAAGTGCAAGGACAAGTCACCTCCCACCCATCGTCCATAGCCCAAAAAGCAGCTCTCGGAGCAATGCTCGGCGCGCACAACGATGTACAAATCATGAAACAAGTCTTTTGCCAACGCAAAGAACTTATATGCCGATTGATGTCTGCAATTCCCTCCGTAAGTTTTGCAGAACCCCAAGGTGCATTTTATGTATGGGCTGATATATCACAATTACTCAACACAACAATACCAACTTCCGCAGCATTTTGCGAAACATTACTCGCTGAATATCATGTTGCCTTAGTTCCCGGCGAAGCATTCGGCGCACCCGGATATATACGACTATCCTTTGCCGCAAGCGATGAAGTCATCACAAAAGCCATTGAAAGACTTGCAGCTATGGTGCACAATATGCGCACATAATTCATCCTCTCCAATCAGAAGAAATAGCCCTCGAAAAAAATATAAAATTCTGAGCTATCATTGCAGTAATAACGTAGAAATGATATAATACTGCAATGTATAGGATTCCATTGCCCCTTCCCGAACTTCTCCCACAAAAAAGTAGAAAAAAACAGGACGCATTTTTATAGTAACCATAATGAGAAATTAACCAACCCATCCGTCGGAGAATACTCATTAAGGTCAATGTTTTGCTCATGCTTCCCCATAAACTTGCATTGATCATAAGCTATATACTATTGATATTCTATGAACTATGTTCGATGATATGCAGACTATGTTTGATGATATACGAACTATGTTTGATGATATGCAGACTATGTTTGATGATATGCAGACTATGTTTTATGGTGTATGGAACAAATTTCGGATGCATAGAAATGGGTTTTGAGGTCTATGAAACCTCTTTTTCATAATTTTTTGGAATTATCGAAGGGTTTTTAGGGTATTTTGACCATTTTGAAATCCATATAAACATATTTTGAGAATGTTTTTTGTATTAAATACTGTGTTTTAAGCTATACAAGTGCAGTCCGCCAAGCTTTTGAGGAAGTCCGCCATGCATTTGAAGAGGTCTGTAATACTTTTGAGGAAGTCCGCCATGCTTTTGAAGTAGTCCGCCAAGCTTTTGAAG
>DDTD01000027.1:100022-145915 GCA_002344005.1 Ignavibacteria bacterium UBA2373
GGAAGTCTGTAAAGCTTTTGAGGAGGTCTGTAATACTTTTGAGAAAGTCTGTAAAGCTTTTGAGGGAGTCCGCCATGCTTTTGAAGAGGTATATATACTATGAGTTTTGGTATATATACATTGAGAGGAGGTATATATATTGAATGAGATAATCAGATAATGAAAAGTATTGTTTTTCCATAGAAACGATATGATAATAGAATGAAATGAAGAGATTCAATGAGCATGATATTGTTATGGGATTGCATCAGATATGGTTAGTGAATAAAAAAAAATCCCTCATCGTTTGTGCGAAGAGGGATATTTGTTTTTTGTGGTTAGCGGTTTACTGTTCTTGGTTGTCGAATTGTTCGCGTGTGAGTATGGTAATAGGGTTTATGTTTTCGGCTTTGAGCAATGTGTTGATGTCTTTGACAGATACGAGGAGTATGTCATTGAGTTTTTTTCTGGTATTGATTAGCTCGACTTCAAGGTTACCAATGCGTTTTTGTTGTTCGTCGCTTGGTTTGCCTGCATATTGTGCAATTGTTCCGTAGATGCTTGCGAGTTTTTCTCGGAGCTTGTCTTCGGTGTCGGCGAAGAGTGTGCTTTTTTCAGCAATCATGGTTTTGTGGAGCGAGTCGAGTTGTTGTATTGCTTTTTGTGTTTTGTTTTTTGCTTGTGATGTTGGTTGAAGATTTTTGAGTGTTAATTTGAGTGAGTCGCGAGTTGCTGTTGTTTGTTCGGCGATAAAAGCGAGGTCATCAATCATTGTCCATAGTTTTTTCATTGCTTGGTTTTGTGCAATGCGGTCTTGTGGTTTATGGATAGATTTTTTGTCTTCGTTGATTGTGATATCGCCGATGTATTGCGTTCCGTTTTTGTTTATGCGCACTCCGTATGTGCCGGCGAGTACGGTGTATCCCCAGTTTCCACCTCCTGCGTTGGGAGATATTGCTACTCGTGGCGGTTTTGTTGTCATGTTCCATGAGAGCAGATTTATTCCTTTTCTTTTTCCGGCGGGTATTGTTGTGATAGTTTGATTTGTTTTTTTGTCAAATATTTCGACTGTCATGTCACCTATCATGTGTCTGCCTTTGAGGTAATAAGCGATGCGTGCAGCTTCGTTGGGGTTGGCTGCGATGAATTCGTCGGAGCCGTTGAATTCTTGGAATGATGTTGCGAATGACATTTCTGATGGTCTTGTTGGGAGGAAGACGAGTTCTTGTGTGAGTGCGTTGTTGTGGAGTGCTCTTAGTGGCGAGATGTCGTCAATGATGAATACTCCTCTTCCGTGTGTAGCGATGATGACATCGTGTTCGGTGGGGTGTATGACGATGTCTCGGACGGGCACTTTTGGTATTTCGTTTTTGAAGTTAGCCCATGTTTGTCCTGCGTCTATTGAGATGAATAGCCCGAGTTCAGTGCCGAGGAAGAGTAGATTTTTGTTGACGGGGTCTTGTCTTATGACGTGGGCGAATCCCCGTAGAGAATCGCTTGTGAGTTGTTTCCATGTTCGTCCGAAGTTTGTGGAAGTGAGGAGGTAAGTTTTGTGGTCTCCCATGGTGTGGTTGTCGAATGTTGCAAATATAGTTGCTTTGTCGAAGTGGCTTGGTTCGACGCATGAGACCCATGTGTTTTTTGGAAGTATGTTAGCGTAGGCGGCAGTGAGGTTTTCCCATGTTTTTCCGCCTGTTGTAGTGAGTTGTATATTACCGTCGTCTGTACCAGCCCATATTATTTTTTCGTCTAAGGGCGATTCGGCGATGGTGTAGATAGTGCAGTGGTTTTCTGCGCTGGTATTGTCTTTTGTTACTCCCCCGGATTCAATTGGGTTGTATTTGTTTGAGTCATTGGTAGTGAGATCGGGTGATATTCTTTCCCATGTGTCGCCGTGGTTGTATGAGCGATGTACGTATTGTGAACCGATGTATATGGTTTTTGGGTTCGTTGGTGATTGGGTGATTGGTGTGTTCCAGTTGAATCGGAGCTTTTTTTCACCTTTTTCTTCGAAGGGAGTAATTGGCTTAGTTTCGTTGGATGAAATGTGGCGACGAATAGCGCTACCTCCTTGTGATTCGAAGTAGAGTATGTCGGTGTTTGCTCTGTCACGAATGACGGCGAATCCGTCACCCCACCCTGTTGGTTGCCAGTTTTTGTTTTGTATTGCTCCTCCTCCGGGTACTTTGTGTGGTGCCATCCATGATCCATTGTCTTGAAGTCCACCGAAGACATTGTATGGTTTTTCGAGGTCATGAGAAATGCGGTAGAATTGCGCAAGAGGGAGGTTGCGGAATTGTGACCATGTAACTCCTCTGTCATATGTTCTATAGACACCGCCGTCTGTGCCGAGTAGGAGGTGTTGTGGGTTTTCGGGGTCAATCCAAAGTGCGTGGTGGTCTGCGTGCGCTCCTCCGCCATAGCTGAATCCATTGAATGTTTTGCCTCCGTCATCGGACATTCCGAGTTGGAATGAAGGTCGGTAAACGCGGTTTTCATTGTATGGATCAACGTAGAGGCATGAGAAGTAGAATGGTCTTGCTGTGACGCTGATAGCATTTGACATTTTTGCCCATGATTCTCCTCGATTGTCGGAGCGGTAGAGTCCGCTTTCTTTAGATTCAATCATTGCATAGACGATGTTTGGTTTTGAAGGTGCTATTGTGATGATGATTCTACCGAGGTCGCCTGTGGGAATGTCTTTTGTGAGTTTGTTCCATGTTTTTCCTGCATCCGTGCTTTTGTAGAATCCGCTTCCGGGACCTCCTGAGTTGAAAGTCCATGCTTTTCTGCGGAATTGCCACATTGCTGCATAGCATATATTGGGGTTTTCGGGGTCAATGGCAATATCAGCGCATCCTGTTTTGTTGTCAATGTAAAGAACTTTTTCAAAAGTTTTTCCTCCGTCGGTAGTGCGATAGAGTCCACGATGTTCGCTGTCGCCCCATAGTGCGCCGAGTCCTGCGACTAATGCAATGTCGGGGTTTTTTGGGTTGAGAGCTATTTTGGCGATACGTTCCACATTTTCTAATCCGAGATGTTTCCAAGTTTCGCCGGCATCTGTTGTTTTATAGATTCCTCCGCCAATTGAGACACTGTTGCGCACATTGGATTCTCCTGTTCCGACCCATAATACTGAGTCTTGGTGCCGCGGGTCTAAAGCCATACATCCGATGGATTGGTATTTTTCTTTGTTGAATATTTCTTTGAAAGTAGTGCCATTATCTTTTGATTTGAATATACCTCCGGCAGCGGAACCGACATAAATGGTAAGTCTTTTTTCATTTTTTCCCTTTTCGGTATTGAGGTAGAGAGCTTCAATTGCTGTGACTCTTCCGCTTGATGTTGCGGGTCCTATTTCGCGAGCACGCATGGTGCCAAAGGTATATGGGGTGAGGACTTGCGCTATTGATTGTGCGGAGGAGGTTAATGCAATTGCAGAGAGTACTAAGGTAAAGTATAATTGTTTTTTCATGTTTATTTTTCCTTTATAAGATTATTGTTTTTTTGCGGGCATGGTGAAGAAAGCGTCTTCAACTTTGGTTGTAAAGTCATAGACTTCTATGTAATTTGCACCGTTTACTTCGCCGTTGGTTTTGGTTTCGATGGTGTAAGGTAATGTTAGTCCATTGACTGTTTTGTAATCGCTTGGGAACATATCAGATTCGACGAGTACGCCCGATTCGGTGTATTTGGTTGTTGTTTTCACTATAAGGTATGAGTCCACATCGAGGAAGTATGTAATTGCTGTACCGTCTTTGCGGATTGCTTCAATTTTATAGACTTCAGACCCTTCTATTTCATCTTTGCCTTTATAATCGAGTTTTGACCCGTCTTTGCCATTGGTAATTAAATCATTATGCACCATTTTAGCAATACGTTTCGCATCTTTAGCATTGTCTTCATTGAGGGGCTGCGGGTCTAATGAACCTGTCCATGGTTGTACAGTCCAGCCGCTTGTGCCATCGAATGCTTGAATATAGGTTAAGCCGGGCTGAAAGGCATAGTCTAATCGTGCTTTGTCGGGTAGTTTGATGGTGAAAGTCATGGGTCGTTTTTGCCCTCCGCCACCGCCTTGTGATTTTGCACGCACTATTACGGATTGAAAAGCGAGTAATTTTTCTGCCCCACCAATAGCTTTATGGTATTCGGTGAGGATAGATTGCAGGGTTTGTGAGTGGGTCAGCCCCGAACACACAGTAAAGGTAACAAGAAATATCAAAGCTCTTGTCATAGGGTTAATCCTTATAATATATAGAAGAAATGAAGTAATCTAAGCTGATTAGACAGTATAGGAAGATACTGCGCTTTATTGAGTCTGTTGATAATCAGCAGCTCAAAATGTGGACGAAAATACGAGCATTGAATGAGAAAGTGACAAGTGGGCTATGATTTAACAATTTTTAGTTTTTATTGAAATCACGTTTTGTGATACTTTTTATGAAAGCAGCAAAGGATATATCATTCGGGGAAATGTCAGTGGAATGAATTGCGGAGCCGGACGATGCGGGAATGGGATTGTCTGCGTGAACATGTGCAGGTTTTTCGGACACATCAGCAATAAGATTGATGGATTGTTCGGAGATGCCGAGTAAGTATTTTTTTTCACCATACTTTACCACAGCAACTTGACTTTTTGGAGAGACATTAACTCTTGAATCAATGGATAATGTTTGGAGCGAGGGGTCAATATGTACAGTGCGATGATGTGCTTTTTTCTTCAGGATAAACAAAAGCAAGGATAAACCGCCCACGGCAGCCATCATGGTAATAAACGCTTTGAGTAAGGATGGATCAATCATAGTTTCATCATCGTAAGAGTTGAACAATTATCGTCTGATACCTTTTATACGTTCACCCGGCTCCACAAGGGATGTGATGCGAATACCAAAATGTTTATCAATGACTACTACTTCGCCTTCGGCAACTTTTTTGCCATTGACTAAGATGTCCACGGGTTCACTTACCAATTTATCGAACTCTATTACAGAGCCGCGACTAAGTTTGAGAATATCGCGAATAAGCATATTTGTGCTGCCAAGTTCTATAGAAACAGGCAATTGCAAATCATAGAGCATAGCAAGTCGCGCTTCTTCGTTTGTTAAATCACCACCGGCTCGCTTGTCCACATTACCAAATTCTTGAAATTGGGGAGTAAATGCAGTTGCCTCAAACGTTGGGGAAGGCTCGGCTTCTACATTTCCGCTATTAATGAGTGCATCAATTTCTTCTTGTGTCACGACTTATTCTCCTTTTCTTTTGTACAGAGTGTCAATATCAACCAAATCATCTTGCTGAAGATTGCGCGTAATTTTTACGGATTTTTTACCGTCAACGGCACCCGGTCTTGCAGCTAATTTTCTTCTGCCTGCAATAATTACTTCAATTTCTTGATTAATTCTGGTATTAAGTTTAAGAATATCGCCAACTTTAAGTTCTAATAGTTCGCCTACGCCGATGCTTGCTTTTCCCAACAGTGCTTGAACAGGCAAATAAGTATGCGATAATTGTTGCCTCAAGATTTGCATATTCTCTTTTTGACGCTCATTGGTAAATTTAGCAGAGGTAGTTAATTGCTGTCGGTTGAGCTGGGTAAGGATATCTTCCAGAGCAAAAGTCGGGAAACATAAATTCATCAAATATTGGTTCATACCAACATTGACATCAAACGAGACAACCACGACAATTTCGGACGAAGGGGCGATTTGAACGAAATCTGCCTCAGTTTCGAGTCGAGAGTAACGGAAAGAAAGTTCTGCAATAGAGCGCCATGCAGATGTTAAATCAGCAAAAGCATGTTCTATCATACCACGAATCACAGCTTGCTCAATCGGTGTTATTGATCGGGCTTTGCGGACTGTTTCGGATGAACCGCCCAGTAAACGCTCCACTAAAGTGAGGGCTAATTGCGGACTGATTTCCATAATGCCATTACCATCCGCTCCGGCAATGTCGAATACATAAATACAACTTGGATTAGAAACCGATAATATAAATTCAGAATAAAAAAGCTGGTCAATGGAAGTTACATTTATTGAAACCACTGTTTGCAGTTTCGATACCAAATAATACCCGAATGCCTCGGCAAAATTTTCATGAACATTTTGCAACATTCTGACTTGATTTTTTGAAATCCGATTTGGTCTGCGGAAATCATAAATCGAAGCATCTTTATTGCGCAAAGAACTTGTATTACCGACGAAACTGTCATTGCCCGCCGAACTTATAACGGACAATAAGCTATCAATCTCATTTTGTGATAATACATCAGCCATAATTATTTGAAAATATTATTGAATAATAAATTTTGAGATATAAATATTACTCACTTTTGTACCAATGATATACGGTCTTATCTCTTTCTTGATTATCTTTGGCAAAGAATCGCGTAAAGCAACCCTTTGATAATCTTCTATAGTGTATTTTTGTAATACTTTTAAAACCCCGTGACGGATAGGAATCATTAAGTCTTTCTCTACCTTCCCCTTTGCCTCTTCCGAATTTACTTCAATGCCTAAGTTTACCACAACATACCTGTCTGAGCCGTTAGGATTAACGATAAAATCTTCTGTGGGTATAACAAACCTTGGCAAAGGATTCCCATCTTCATCTAAGGGACCAATTTCTTCCTCTTCTTCTTCAGCAGCGAGGTCACTATGGCTTTTAGCTTCTTTTTTAGGTTTGTCTGATTTTTCATCTTCATGTGAACCACCAAAGAACTTAACGCCTAAAAAGATACCTGCGCCAAAGACAACCGCTACCAATAAGCCGGCAACTGCTGCCATGAGAACAGTTTTCATGCCCCCACCGCCTTCTTTTTTAGGTTTCGCGGGTTTTTCTTCTACTTCATCTGCATCATCTGCCATGAGAATTTTCCTTATTATCCTTATTACACATGTTTATTGCTGAATAGACTAAAACCCTGTTGAGGGTTTTAGCTTGATTATTGTGCCAAAAACACTATATCATCGGAATTTTGACGACAAATCAATGTATCGTTATTAATTAAGACACTTAGGAATAAGAATGCCATAAGTGAGTAATGCAAGAAAAAGCTATACAATCTGAGATATTTGTTGAATATCGTTGTAGTGGTTAATAAAAACCACTTTATGATTGTGTGATTGCTTTTCTTCCAATACTGTAATATTCCAATCCGGTTTTTGCTATATCATCAGGATCAAACAAATTTCTGCCATCAAAGATAATCGGCATTGTCAGCGATTTCTTCAGTACTTCAAAGTCAGGACTGCGAAATTCATTCCATTCAGTAGCAATTATAAGCGCATCAGCCCCTTTTAAGCAGTCAGTTGAATCATTAGCATAGCGAATACGGTCACCGAACACATGTTTGGTGTTTTCCATAGCTTCTGGGTCATAAGCAGTAACAGCAGCACCAGCAGAAAGCAACCGTTCAATCAAACGAAAAGCCGGTGCTTCGCGAGTATCATCGGTATTTGGTTTGAAAGCAAGTCCCCACAAGGCAAATCGCTTCCCTTCAAGTGAATCAAAACGTGTAAGAATTTTAGTAAAAAATCGTTCAGACTGGTGATAGTTTGCTTCTTCCGCTGCTTTGACTAAACCAAGAGTTGCGCCCGCAGCATCTGTTGAGTGAATAAGAGCTTTGACATCTTTCGGAAAACAACTGCCTCCATAGCCAAGACCTGCAAAAAGAAAACGTTTACCTATACGCGAATCAGAACCTATACCCATACGAATTTGTTCTATATCCGCACCGACCTTTTCACAATAATGAGAAAGCTCATTCATAAATGATATGCGCATTGCTAAATAACAATTTGCGGCATACTTAGTGATTTCCGCACTCTTTTCATCCATAAAAAAGATAGGATTGCCACTTCGTACAAAAGGCTCATATAAATCACGCATTATGTCAATCGCTCGTTCTTCGGATGCACCAACAACAATTCTATCAGGTTTCATAAAGTCTTCGACAGCAAAACCTTCACGTAAAAATTCAGGATTGCTTACTACAGCTATTGGATAATCAGGTGCCGTTTCGCGTACAATTGAAGTGACCTTCTCCGCTGTTTGAACCGGTACAGTGCTTTTATTTACAAAAACCTTGAAATCTTTAATATCCTTTTCTTTAATAATTCGGGCAGCATCCCTTGCTACGCCCAGCACATATTGTAAATCTGCAGAGCCATCTTCATCCGGTGGCGTTGGCAAACACAGAAATAATACTGACGAAGCCACGACAGCTTCTTCCAGATTTGTTGTGAACGTTAAACGTCCATTTTTTATATTTCGTTCGAGTATATGATCTAAACCCGGCTCAAAAATCGGCATTTTACCTTGACGTAATTCTTGAACCTTACGCTCATCAATATCAACACAAATTACACGATTACCACTTTCTGCAAAACATGTTCCCGTTACAAGTCCTACATATCCGGTTCCGACTATTCCTAAAGTTCGTGGCATTATTTATTATCCCGATAATTAATTATTACAAATACAAACTTGAAAAAAATACTTAATGTTCTAACAAACGCACAATTACCAAAAGTAAAATGATAAGTGCAGCCAATGTTAAAGCAAATTTTATGAGACGGCGAAGTATTGCAAATACAATTCCAATAATAAACACAGCAATAATTGCTATGGCAAAAGTGGGCATGCCGGTTACGATACTAAGATATTCCATATTTTTTATTTACTTGATTAATTTGCACGAAATGAAAATGTGATTATTCCTTCCATTTCACGTTCATCGTTAATTTTATTGAATTTCCACATTTTCAGTGCTTTCGTGACCTCATATTCTAATTGGGGATCTCCTTTGGTCACAAAATTCATTTGCCCGACCGTACCTTCCGGGGTGACACGAAATCTTACCCTGATTTGTGTTGCTGTTGCACCTGCAGGATAGGTTGGTAAACGCTTATATAAGACACTTCGATTGCCGCTGCCACCCCATTGCAATCCCCAACCTTCGCCACTACCGGTACCATCACCGGTTTGACCTAAACCTGTTCCTGTCAATAATCCTTCTTTACCGGCACCAATATCTTTAATACCTGATTGCGCATTAGGAGTTTGGGCAACACCACCTAAGTCTTTAACAGGCTTAATATTCGTACTGGAAGCAATATCGGTAGAAGTAGATTTAACCTTTGTTTTCACACTGGAAGAAGCATCCTCTATATCGAGTGATGGTTTCTGACCTTGCTTTTTTATGCCCGATTTTGTTAAATTACCCCCACTGTTTCCGGTACCATCGCCGTTACCCCATCTTAGTTCCATAAGAGGAATGCTACGAATTTCTGTTCGTTCATGGAGCACAGGAGGTGAACATTGCGTCAATGACATAAGATAAAGCAAACAAGTAACAGCAATGAGCGCAACCCCAAAGCCCCTTGCAGTAAATCTCTCCCAAGGAATCTGCAAAGTTATACCTGTTGGTACTATTTCTTCACGTTTGTGTATCATATTATCGCACCCTGTCTATCCAACATTGATCATATCCAATCGAGCGGATTGCTTTCTCTGCTTCATCGCGTGTTGCAAAATTGCCGAAGCGTACTCGATACCATGTTTTATCACGTATGAGTTGCGTTGTAATCACAGCGGAATTAACCGAAGTAGTTCGTAATTTTTGCAACCATCGTTCGGCTTCGCTTTTTGATGGTGTAGCATAAACTTGAACAGTATAAACTTGTTTCATTTCTTTTGATGTAGAAGTAATCTGTACTTCTTTCTTCTCCGGTTGTTTGTCGAATTCTTTTATACGTTCTTTAGTATTCTTTATTTCAGAATGGTCTTGACGATTGTGATTTGGTGATTCCTTATTGACGTTGTTAGTCCGTTTTTCCATAGGCAACTTCTTTACCTTTTGCTCCGCTATTGCACGTTTTGGTGCTGTATGTTCAGGAGCTTTAGACTCAATAACCTTTTTCACGTGTTGATTAGAGTGAACGGTTTGGTGAGATTCCGGTGAATGTGTACTTTCAATGTCTTTATGATTTTGTGTATGAGGCTGCGCATGATTTGTTTGTTTCTCAGCGTTATGATGTGCATCTCCTGATATTTCATTGAGAAGTGAGTCAGGAATTGCAGTAATTGCTTTATCATCAATGTGCTTATTCGCATCAGTATGTTCAGTCTTATGTTCTTTTTTTTCAGCTATATGACTATCATGTGCCAAAGCATTGTGGGATGTAGAATCTACAGGCTTTTCTGAAAACATTGAACCTACATACGGTGTCAGTATATATGCTGCCACTCCCAATACACTCACACCCGCGAGTGAAGCAGCGATAAGCAATGCTTTTTTGTTGAATGACGGTAAAACAAATCTCTTTTTCTTTTCTTGATTTTCAGTCACTAATGGTGGAGCTTCATTACCAATTGGCTCCTCTGATGACATCGCCTGAGCCATTGAAGCATAACCGCCATACCCTCCAAATCCTTCCGAATCAGGCAGCGATTCATCAGATTGTTTCTGCGGCTCGGGTTCATCCCATATAAATGTTGAAGGATGTTCAGCCTTAATATCAGCTAAATCAATGACTTCTGTATGAGGGTCACTATCTATTTCAACAAAATCCTGTGATTCAACAATGGGCTGTGCTTCTTCTGATATTTGACTTTTTTTATTGCTTAATTCTTGCTGAAGTGAGCGAATAAAATCATCATCTATGACAATCTCTTCAATGGAATCTTGCCCTTCACTATGCGCCATCAAGGGCATATTGGAATGCTCCATTTCAGGTATTGCGGTCATTTCCATCGCAGGGATTTCAATTTTTTCCATTACCGGTTCTTGCGCTTTAGGAGGCATAACAACAAATCCTTCAGCATTTCCGGGATAGGAAGTTAATTGTTCCAATGCAAATGTTTCAGTATTATCCGTATCGAACCCACCGAAATCATCGCTAAGAATTTGCTTATCTATCATTGCAATAACCCAAATCGTTAATGAAAAGTAACACCAAAACTACGTTAAAAGTTCCAGAGAACACCGGCAGCAAAAAATATACCGCGTTCTTTGTAACCTTCCCACACGAAGATATTAGAATTTGTCATATTATCTATGCGTACATAGCACTGCATCGCATTAGTCAACGAATATGTAGCACGCAACGACACATCTACATAACCCTCAAGTTGAGGCATCGAAGTATTACCTGTGGAGCGAACCCCAATATATGTTGTTGATAACTGAGATGAAAATTTATCAGTCCATGTTCTATCCCAGCGGATAGATCCTTGAAAAGGAGCTATATATGGCAAAGTATTAATATCATTGCCGGTAATCGAGCGAACTTGCACATTACCAGTTAATTGATTATGTTCATCTATGGAATATACTATTTCCGTATTAGTTTGCAAAGCCATAACTTCTGAATAGCGAACAGAAAACGTTCCATTATTTTCATTTGACCATAATGCGAAATTACCAATAGAACCCAAAGACCCTTCCATCATGAATGATAATTTTTCTAAAGGATGATACCAAAATCGTGCTCCAGTAATGATATTTTCACGTGGAAATTCTACAACAGTTTTACCACTAATGTACGGATTGATTCGCATTAAATCCATAAAGCTGTTTTCAAGTAGTCCTGACCTCATAAAGCCACTCAAAGTAATATTGGGGTGCAAAGAAAAATCAGCGTTGGCACGTAATGCAAAAGCTGCGAATGTAGCTCCATCTGCATTCGTGTATGATTGTAAACCACCGGTAGCTTTTATAAGAAACTGCTCTTGTATATACTCTGCACTGCCTAAAAGATCTATCAATTGCAAACCACTTCCCCTCAGGGTGTGAAAACGTAAATTAGCATCTGCTCCAACAGTAATATCACCTATTTTTTTTGTTGCACCTATGAAACCATGCAGTAAATTATTCACTGCATCTTCATTCTGTTGAGCTAAAGAAGATGCTCCCCAATCCCCTCCAATTTTGTATGTATATCCACTGTATGCTCCGTTTGTTTGCACACCAATTATAAAATGTGATCGTGTTCTTTCAATTGGGTTTTGTAATGCAAATAACTCATGAGAAAAACGATCAAAGCGCATAAATGTGTGCGTTTTACTACCTCCAAAAAATATGAATTTCTCAGGTGCAATATATTCTGCATCAAGAGCCAGACGTGCATTAAAGTAGTCGGCATTGGCAAGATGTCCATTACTTGCTTCAATACCACCATTTGCTTCCAAACGATACCCACCCAAAGAGAAACCATAACCGGCATCAATAAGGGGCGAAATAAATTGACCCAATTCTCCTTTGACAAAACCGGTTGCAATTGGTCGTGCTAATGAATTTGTCGGTAAATTGACAGCAGGTAAACGTATAGCTGTATGTTTTTCCAAAGAATTTAATGAATCAAGACGCTCTTGAGTCAAATGGGGTGTTTTTCTTGGTATTTGTTTTGAACCACCGGGAATTTCTACGGCTTCAGTACCTTGAATAACAATTGTTGCCAATTCTACGGGATCATCCTTAGTCTGAGTATTCTTTTGTTGAGCAAATAAAAGCGAGCCACTACAAATATGACAAGCAAACCCTATACTCAAAACAAAAATTATATTATTCACTGATGCCTCCTTTTTCTTGCTTATTGGTACTGTCCTTTTGAGGTAGGTTTATCGGTGGCGGATAATTCCCCTTTTTTAAACGACGTAAACGCGCAGCAGCCGTTTTGCCGTAATCATCATCCTTACGAAGTTCTTGTAAAGTAGCATATACATCTTTAGCTGCATCAATTTGCGATAAATATTCATAACATTCTCCAAGCCCAAGCATAGATAAAGTAAACCAATCTTCAATACTCGAAAATTTATCACGTGCAACAATAAATGCCGCTAATGCTTCAGTATGTTTACGCTCACGTAAATATAATTCACCTATTCTGTATTGCGATTCTGCTGCTATATAAGGATTTTCTTCTCTTAATGCCAATTGTGAAAAATACACACGAGCGCTGTCGAATTTTCCTCTTATGCGCCAATACATTGCAACTCTATATGCGCTTTGATCGCCAAATTCTGTGGCTGCAAATTTTGAAGCTACTTTTCTGAAACCACGTAATGCCGCGGCTGTGTCGCCACGTGTATAAGCAATAGAACTTTTTTCAAAAACCGCTTGAGCAGCACTGATAGAATCTGGATATAGTTTTTCAACCACACTAAAAAGTGAATCTGCCTTTGTTGCTTCATTCAATCGTAATCGCATAAGCCCCAATTCCAAAATACCTAAATGAGCAAAAGTATTTTTCGGATATTTTTTTACCAAATTATCCATTGATTGCTCTGCCTTCATCGTATTTCCGGAATTAATATAACTTTTTCCAAGATAAAATAATGCCTCAGCTGCATTTTCTGCATTCGGATATGTTTTTAAATAATTCTCATATTCGTTAACAGCATCAGAAAAACGTTTTCCGGAATAAAATTTATACCCACGCAGACGCGTAATTTCCTCAGATGATCCCGATAATGGATTTTTCTGAATAAAAGCAGCAGTTACTGAATCAGCTACATCACTTTTCCCCATACTTTCATAGCAATATTGAATACCTATAACAGCATTACCTGCATAAGAACTTGTCGGGAATTGATCTACTACTTTTTTATATTCCAGAATAGCCGTCGCATAATTTCCTTGATTATAATAACAATCACCGATATGATATTGGGCACGCGGCAACAAAATACTTTGAGGATATGCCTCTATAAATTTTTGAAAATCATTTATTGCCACATCATATTGTTGCATTTGAAAACGAATTAATCCAACAGAAAATAATGCATAATCAGCTTTATCCGAGCGAGGATATTTTTTGACATAATTGCGAAATACTTCAATTGCTTTATCTGTTTGACCCGAACGGCGCAGTGCATGACCGAATTGATATGCTGCATAACGTCCCTCCGGACCATTAGGAGCACGCTTTGAAGCATCTTCATACGCTTGAGCTGCTGCTGCAAATTGTCTTTGGACATAATGTCCATCCCCCTTGCGGGCAAGTGCTTCTGCACCAAACTCAGTTTTCGGAAACTCTTTTACTAATTGTCCAAACCATTTGCCACTTGCGTCAAAACGTTGTTGTCGGAAATGAGTCCACCCCAAACCATACAGTGATTCCTCACGACGATTACTTTTCGGATAATTATCAATAAGATCATGATAGGAAATATCAGCATTAGAAAACATATCGCTTTTATAAAAACATTCACCAAGCCAGAACAGTGCTTCATCTTGTCGTGAATCAGAATTATGGTCAGCACGAAAAGCCATAAGTGAAGAAATAGCATCTTTATGTTTACCCGATTGCGCCAAAGCTATGCCTTCTTTTAAGCGTGCTTCTGCAAGAACAATATTCTTTAAAGGCATTAACTCAAGCGTACTGTTTTTTGCTAAAAATTCAGCAGAAGAAAATGCTTGAGCCGCTTTTGCATATAATCGTTCTTCCAAGTAAGCATTACCAAGAAGCAGTTGAATACGAGCGGAAATAAATCCATCAGAACTTTCTCTTTCACCGCGTTCTAATGCGCGACGAGCTTCGGTGTATTTACCATCTTCATAATACATTTGTCCCAACTCCATAAGAGATTGGGCTAAGTAAGGATACCCTGATTGAACAGACAATGTTGATAATTCACGATACGCTTCTTCACGTTTATTATTTTTCTTCCAAGCAATTGTTCTATACAGCTGGGCAGCAGAACGTACCGGTGAAACAATATCCGAGACGCTGTCAATAACCATAGTAAACAATTCAATCGCTTTATCATAGTTTTGGCGATGAAGATATGCCCAGCCGGCACCGAGTCTTGCTTGATGCACTACCGGGGAGTGCGGATAATCTTGCAAGAATTGATTGTAGGATAGCAAAGCATCATCATACCGTTCCAATAAATTGTATGCTTCACCTCGCAGAAATACTATTTCCTCACCAGCATTGTCAGCGTTGGTCTGTATTTCATAGCCAGAAAGTTCACGAGACTCTTCATTAATACTATTTTTCCTTGCAGATTCCGCACTTTCAAGTACAACCAAAGCCAATGTGCTTTGACGACGCTTCAATCTGTTTTGGGCTTCACGCACAGAAGCAGCAACGACATTATTGCGTAAGGAATAGTCAGTACGATACTTTGAGAATAGTGCGAGCGCATTGACAGGTTCATTGCTATTTTCTTGGAGAAGCCCATCATAGAACAAAGCATCATCTGCAATAGCATTCTTGGGATATTGGGTATAACATTCTTTATAGGACACAGAAGCAGAATCGTATAAACCCAATTTAGCTTGCGCTACACCGCGCCAAAAGGTACTCACAGCAGCAATGTGAAGATACAGGGAATCGTTTCTGACACGGAACTGTTGCACACCTGCGTCAATGCTTTGTGTTAAACGCTCAGCAGCATTATTCATTTTTTGTTGTTCAAATGCAATAAATCCTCTCAAAGCATGCGCTTGTGGTACTAATGGAGAAAGAGGACGCTCAGCCAAAAAACGGAGTAAGATTTCATCTGCAGAGCCAAAATTCTTAGAAGTAGTGCTTTGCAATGCCAACAATAGTTGTGCTTTATCATAAGCCGGAAAATAATCATAATCACGCAAAGTTTCTTCAAGCAGTAATCTACTGCGTGTTAGTAACCCTTTCTCATACACCAATCGGCTGTCCTGCGTCAATGATGATCCGTAGAAATATCGCGTTTCTGTAATTTGTCCAAATACAGATGTTACGCCTATTACTATGGCAAATGCGACAATAGCAAAGAGGCGCACATTCTTAGATTGAATTGTCATGTGCTGAGTAATGAATTAGTGCTGCATACTATAAAATTACGAAATTCACGGGCTTTAACACCTAATTTTTAACGTTCAATTATAATAAACATTACTTTTAGTCACTTCAGCATCTCATAAAGTACGCAACATTTCATACCAAATGTCGTCACTGAAGTCCATTGTTATTGGTTTAATAGATTTGTTCTTTTATCTTTATGTTACGTTTCTTTTCTATCGTCTTTTTGATATGTTGCACATTCATGACATATACCGGAAAGTCACAATTTATGTTCTCTGTTCAAACCGGTCTTTCTACTCCGAGTGATTATGTCAACGATGTGTATAATACCAATCTAATCACAACGCCCGATGTAAGCGGACAACTCTATCGTGATGCAACTCGCTTGGGTTATAATTTCGGTGCGAGACTAAGCATAAATTTAGAAGGAAATCTTTACTCGTATGTGTCAGCAGGAATCCATAGATTTCCGCAAACAGATATACGCATACTCAAACCAAACACAGACACTCTTTTAGCAACAATCTCGACTGTTCAGAATGTTATCCCGATTGAAGCCGGTTGTTCTCTCTATCTACTTAAAAAATCACTAGGACTCTATATACTTGGCGGTTTAACATATAACTACATTACCAATACAACAGAGATAAAATTACCTAACAATACTCCGCAATTTCCGGTTGAAAAAGACCCTACTAATAACCGTGTTGGATTTAGCGGTGGTGCCGGTATTGATATTGATGCGGGCATTCTTGCAGCAGGGCTTGAAGTTCGTTACAATCTCATCAATTTTATCGGTAGAGCAACAGAGGAACAAAATAAATCCTTCATCACTTTCAATTTGATTGCAACCTTCGGAGGAAGAAGCTCAAAGTAAATTGATTAACTCTATGTTTTTCAAAAAATTAAGAAATTACTTTAACAATCATATTTGATGCGTCTGCAATAAATCAATCACGTAGTGTATGGTTATTCCAACAACTTAGCATATTTTTGCAGACTTTTTCGATAAACAAACTCCACTAAAGAGGATTATAATGGCTAAAAAGGGTGCAAGACTCATCATAACGTTAGAATGTACGGAAGCAAAAGCTGAAGGCAAACCTGCATCGCGTTATACGACAATGAAAAACAAACAGAATCATCCCGAGCGTTTGGAAATGAAGAAATACAATCCGTTTCTACGCCGTCATACAGTACATCGCGAAACACGTTAAGCAAGAGAATTTCGTCAAAAAAGCGTTCACAAACACCTGTGGACGCTTTTTTTTTGTTTATCAGCGAACTTTACCATAGAATTTTGGTAGTTGATTGTAATCTATATTATATCGGTAAACAAGACTCATATATTGTTATAAGGGAACAATGAAAAATTATGTAAGAATGTCCATCGGAGCATTGCTCATTCTGTGTAGTGTTATAGCTATATCTTCTTATACACAAACGGTTAATGCTCATGCAAATAATGCCAATGATGCAGAACAATTAATTGCGGTTTTAAAAAAGAAGCTATCCACTATCAAAGACTTTCGAGTGGATCTCGGCATAACAATTGAACTTGAATATCTCAATATTCCCGATGCAAAAGCTCAATACTATTACAAAGCACCCAACAAGTCACGCATTATTTCTGAAGGTTTCGGACTATTGCCTAAACAAGGCATAGGTTTGCCGACAAATGATATTATCAATGTTGCCCACACTGCAATTATTAGTGGCTATGAAGATTATGAAGGTAAAAAACTGACAAAAGTTAAGATTATCCCTACAGATGAATCATCCGATATTATTCTTTCCACATTATGGATTGAGGAAAAGTCTCTATTGATTTACAAGGTTACCACAAGCACACGCAAAGGAACTTTAGATATGGTATTCAGCTATGCTTCCCCCGAACAAAAGTATGGCTTACCGCGTTCCACAACTGTGCAATTCGTTTTACCGCAATTCGCTTTACCCAAGTCCTTAACGGGCGATTTACAAAAAAACAATCGTGTTCAAAAAGATATGAAAAAAGAAGTAAAAGGTAAAGCAATTGTAACATACTCAAATTATTCTATTAATAAAGGGTTACGCGACGAAGTTTTCAATGAAAAGAATAATAAATGATTTCTGATTCACGTATCATGCACCGACACTCCATCATACTTTCGATTGCTGTCATCTCCATACTGTGGTTGAGTTCATGCTCTACCGATTCACATCAATCATCAACAAAATTCACAATACCGCACAGAGATACAGTGCAATTTACCCCCAAAATATTCACTGTGTCTTTACCTTCTTGTCAAGATGACAGTAACAACTGTGCTTCTGTGTCAATTCGGTGGTTTGAAGCGCAGAAACCGGATTTATATATCCATACAAATCTATCCTATAAGCGCTTAGTGCCATTCATCAATTCTGCTGTCCATAAAGCAATACTTGAAAATTTGCGATGGGATATAACGAACTTTCAAGACAATGATACCGCTTCTATGGAATCTTTGGCGAAAGCATTCCTCAATGATTATCTGCGCGACAGATTGGAAGCCAATAATGCAGACCCGATTCCATGGAACTGCTCCATTGAAGTAAGTGTTGAACATAATACACAATATTTCATTACGTTACGCTCATCATCGTATATTTATACAGGCGCTGCCCATCCATTGCAGACAACAAACTACTATGTCATTGCCACACATAATCCGCGCTTTCTTACATTGCATGATATAGTGAAAGACACAGCCGATGTCAGAACTCTTGCGGAGATGGAATTACGTCGCATGTATGATATTCCTCTCTATCACGATTTGAGAAATCACGGTTTTATGCTTGCATCAAATGTTTTACCTTTATCCTCGAATTTTGCTTTCACACGCTATGGACTTACCTTAGTCTATAACCCCTATGACATATCCCCTTATTCAATGGGAATGCACACCATACAATTACCCTATAATGCTCTTACAGGATATTTACGAAAAGATATTGTTAAATCAGTTCAATGATATAATGTGAACTTCATAGAAAGTATTTCTTTCTCCGACGAGTAATTACCTATTTTTGCACATAAACTTTTATCATAGTAAGGAAAAACGATAATGCTGACATATCAGAATGCCGGAGTTAATGTTGCAGCCGGTGAAGAAACAGTTGATAGAATTAAACCTCTTGTTCGCTCGACCTTTACCCCCGGTGTCATGACCGATATTGGTCTTTTCGGAGCTTGTTTTGATGCGCGTTTCCCGGGATATGATCACCCAATTTTAGTATCAAGCACTGATGGCGTGGGCACAAAGCTCAAACTTGCTTTTATGACCAATTCTCATCATACTGTTGGTCATTGTCTGGTGAATCACTGTGTTAATGATATTCTTGCATGTGGTGCAAAACCATTGTATTTCCTTGATTATTTTGCGACAGGAGTTCTCAATCCCGATGTTGCCGAAAAAGTAATCACAGGATTAGTGAACGGATGTCTTGAAAATTCCTGCTCACTTATCGGAGGAGAAACAGCAGAAATGCCATCTATGTATCAAGAAGGTGAATATGATATTGCAGGTACTATTGTCGGTGTTGTGGACAAAAAAAATATCCTTAATGGTTCACGTGTACAAATTGGTGATGTACTTATCGGTTTGCCCTCGTCCGGCTTGCACACAAATGGCTATTCTTTGGCAAGGGCTGCCCTTTTCCCCAAATACTCTCACGATATGTACAGCGATGAATTAGGAATGACCTTGGGGGAAGCATTATTGGCAATTCACCGCTCATACCTCACACAATGCTTGCCACTTATTGAAAATCACACAGCCCATGCACTTTCACATATCACCGGCGGAGGCATCATCGGTAATACAAAACGTGTGCTCCGTGAAGGTATGGGACTCAATATTGATTGGAATGCGTGGACTCCCCCCCCTATCTTCTCAATGATTCAACAAGCAGGGGATGTGCCTGTTGATTCTATGCGTGAAGCATTCAACTTGGGAATCGGGATGATTATCGTCTGTGATAAAAATGATGCGGACACTGTTCTTCATACTTTACACCATGAAAATCCGATTGTCATGGGTGAAATTATAGCTCAATGATACACATGAAAATACTTAGCAATTTACTCCGTACAGTAGTTCCCCGCAGTGTTTACGGGAATGCGGATATAGTTGTTATGTCCATTGAACATGATTCTCGTAAATGTGGTGCCGATTCTCTTTTTATCGCCATTAAAGGCACAACAACCGACGGACATAATTTCATTCATACAGCAATACAGAATGGAGCAAAGGCAATTATATGTGAATATTTGCCTGATATACTTCATGACGATGTGGTGTATGTTACCGTGGATAACTCCCGGCAATATGCAGCGGATATTGCCCATGAATTTTATGATTATCCAGCAAATAGATTAAAAATAATTGGTGTGACCGGCACTAATGGCAAAACCTCCGTCACTTTTATTCTACGAAATTTACTTGAGGCAAGCGGCTATAAATGCGGCATCATAGGCACAACAGGTAATTATATTGGCAATCATTATCTACCAACATCATACACAACTCCGGAAGCTCCCGAATTAGTACAATTACTTCATCAAATGGTGTCGGAAGGAATTGATTATGTATGTATGGAAGTCAGTTCACATGCTCTTGTGATGCAGAGAGTAAGAGGAGTTTATTTTACGGCGGCACTGTTTACGAATCTCACACATGATCACCTTGATTTTCATGGAAGTATGCAAGAATATGCAAAAGCGAAGAAGATTTTGTTTGACATGCTTTCGGCTGATGCAATTGCAGTAGTGAACTCCGATAGTGAGTACGCCAAGGTTATGATTAAAGACACAAAGGCAAAGACATTTTTCGTTGGGATGGAACATAATTGTGATACGCATATTCATTCCGTTTATACCGCATTATCAGGTTCTGATTTTTCATTGACTTTTGGCGCAAAACATCGTAAACGTGTAGATGCAGCTTTTTCTATGCCGCTTGTCGGTTTTTTTAATATTGAGAACGCTGCACTGTGTATTGCTCTGGCTTTTGAATTAGGCATAGAGTGTCAGTATATCCAAGAAATTGCTCCAACCTTGCGCGGTGCACCGGGGCGTATGGAATCGCTTGCCATACCATCAGGTGCCATTGCAATTATTGATTATGCACATACACCAGATGCATTAGAAAAAGTGTTACATTCATGCCGTCATATTTTACAAACGCTAACAAAAAACACGGGAAAGATAATAACGGTCTTTGGTTGCGGTGGCGATCGGGATAAAGAAAAAAGACCTCTTATGGGCAATATTGCATCACAATTATCCGATTATGTGATTATAACAAACGATAATCCGAGAACGGAATTGCCGGAAACCATTGCCGATGATATTTTGAAAGGCTTTACAAGAATGTTGCCTACAGAAATTATTATTGATCGCAAACGTGCCGTGTACTTTGCTTTATCTGTGGCATCTTATGGCGACATTATTCTGATTGCCGGTAAAGGACATGAAAGTACACAAATTATCGGTACAATCCATTATCACAGTAATGATAGCGAAATTGTAAAAGAATATATACTCAATTCATCGTTATCTTCGCCGCAATCTACAATTATTCAAAGGAACTCATAATAATGTCAACAATAAAAAAATTAGAAAAGGCGGCGATAATTATGGCGGGCGGCTCCGGTGCTCGTTTGTGGCCCCGCAGCGGTGAAAAAATGCCTAAACAATTCATACATCTTTTGGGCGATGGCACTATGATTCAAAATTCTGTCATGCGGTTGTTGCCTTATTTTGCACCGGAAGAAATATTCATCACAACTTTGCCACATTACATACAGTTTTTGAAGGACCAATTACCGCTGATTCCGATTGAAAATATCATTACCGAACCGTTTGGGAGAAATACGGCACCGTGTATAGCATTAGCAGCTACCATCATCGCACAAAGAACCGAACCCGATGCGATTATCACCGTCTTGCCATCAGACCACATTATCAGCAATGTAAGAGAATTTCATCAAACAATAGAAATAATGGGTAACTGTGCATCAGACACACCCGCCATCGTCGTATTGGGGATGGAAGCTCAACGCGCCGAAACACATTATGGCTATATGCAATGGACTGATGACCAAGGCAGCATAAGCAATGATCATTATTGGCGAGGAATACGCAAAGTCACAACCTTTGCAGAAAAACCGGATGCTCAAACCGCTCAAAATTTTTGCGATGATGGTAATTTTCTTTGGAACACCGGTATCTTTTCCGCTACACTTTCCACTCTTCTCGAATCATTAAATCTACATTTACCTGAACACATGCCCCTGTTTCGGATTATCGAACCGCATTGGGGCAAATCCTCATATATGCCCACATTAGAGTTTATCTATCGGCAAATGCGCCCCGTTTCTATTGACCACAGTGTTATGGAACATGCGCAAAACATTCTCACCATCACAGGAACTTTCATGTGGAGCGATATCGGCTCTTGGGACGAATACTACCGCCTCTCAATGAAAGATGCAAAACAAAATGTTATGGAAGGTGATGTCATTGCCATTGACTCAACGCGTTGTCTGGTTAATGCATCTCAAAAACTCATAGCATTAGTTGATGTCCAAGATATCGCTGTTGTGGATTCCGGCGAAGCATTGCTTATTTGCAAACGCGGTTCAACCAACAGAGTTAAGGAATTGGTAGATTATTTGCGGAGGAAGCAGATAACGAAGTATTTGTAAAACAGTTAATGCATCTTATGTATAAACTCATGCAATTTTTCTTTACTGCAACAATATTCATAATTCTCTGTTCTGTAAAAAGTTATGGATGTGTTTTTCTTACTGATACCGAAGAGGAAGATACACTTACCTTTTACCCGCGTATTCTTTCAATGAGCGACAGTTCCTCTTCCGAGTACGCACAAAATCCACTAACAGACACAGTAACATTTTTCAGTGTTGTCAATGAACAAATAAATAAATCTTTATCGGATAGTTCTATAACTGATTCTTTTTCAGGTATTGCATCCTATTATGCTGATCGCTTTCAAGGACGGCGCACCTCATGCGGTGAAATATATTGCCATGACAGCTTAACCGCAGCCCATCGTTCCTTACCATTCGGCACCTTACTTTATGTGCAAAACACCACAAATGGCAAAGCCGTCATAGTACGCGTCAATGACCGTGGACCATTCAAGCCCGGACGCTGCCTTGATGTTTCAAAACGTGCTGCCCATGGATTAGGCATCATAGGGAAAGGAACGGGCACGATACAAGCCTATATCATCACACCATCATTCAAAAAAGAACAAACAAAAGATGAAAACAATCAACAAACACAATCATCATCGCTCTATTATGATGAATAAATCGTCGTACAAAATGCCACGCAAAGCTCCAAACAATTAGTCTCTCCTTCCCACATCATACACATAATCGCCAACTAAGGAAAAATTGCATTATCAAAATATTTTCCCTTTTGGATAATAAACAAGCAACACTTTGTAATACCAATTTATATTTGCATTTCGGCAGGTTGATTAATTGTAGCAAACCACGACAATTGTAGCAAGATAAATGATTATATTCGCACAAATGATTGTATAATTATATTCACAGAGGTTGCTATGCGTTTCTGCATTTTGGTTTTTATTGTTGTGCTGTTTGCACACTTTTCGCTCTTTGCACAATGGACAAAAATACAAGGGATCTACGGCGGCAATGTCAGTTGTATGGTGTCTCAAGAGAATTTCCTTTTTGTAGGTACTTCCGGTGATGGAATGTATCGTAGTTCTAATAAAGGAAAAAATTGGGAAAAAGCAGGTTTGGAATATAGTACAATTATCTCACTCGTTAGTGATAGTGAGTATTTGTATGCAGGTACAAAGAATGGTGTGTTTCGCAGTTCGGATAAAGGGCTTACATGGGGAATAGCAAATTATGGTATAGAGAATTTAGATATTACTGCCCTTGCTGTTGATAATCAATATATTTATGCAGGTACAAAGAATGGCGCATATCGCAGTTTGGACAAAGGGCTTACTTGGGAAAATGCTGGCTTGAAGATTATTGTAAATCAAGAAACATCTGTTCATTCACTAATCATGAATGGTCAATACGTTTATGCCGCTACAAATAAAGGCATCTATCGTAGCTCTGATAAAGGGAATAATTGGGAAAATATCGGCATGAAAATAGATGTTAATGCTCTTGTTTTCAAGGAAAATAAACTTTATGCTGGAACAATCAATTATGGTATATATGTTAGCACAGATAGTGGCAGCACTTGGGAAACAACCGATTTGAGATATGAAGAAATTACTTCATTAGTTGCTGATGGTGATAACATCTATGCAAGCACAAAACGTAATGGTATCTTTCATAGTTACGATAAAGGAAAAAGTTGGGAAAGTATCTATTCGAATACGACAATTGTTCGTGCACTCCTTGTTGAAGGCGAATATCTGTATGCAGGAACAGAAGGTGTTGGTGTGTATCGCAGTTCAAATAGGGGACAAAATTGGGAAGAAACCAATACAGGATTGGCAGATATTGCTACTTATGATTTCGCCCATAATGATGATTATTTATATATGGGAACTTCGGCGGGTGTGTATCGTAGCTCGGATGAGGGTAGCACATGGACATTAACAAATAAAGGGTTGAGCAACACGAATGTTCATAAACTCGCCATTAATGATCAATATATTTATACCGGAACCACTGATAAAGGGATCTATCGCAGTTCCGACAAAGGCAGCACTTGGGAAGCCACTAATTTAAATAGTGGAAATGTGTATGATATCACAATTGGCAATCAATATATGTATGCAGGTTTGGGTGTGCGCATGTATGGCAGTTCCGACAATGGAAAGAATTGGCAAGATTTAGGTCTGAAAAGTTCATCATTGATTAACGATATCACACTATATAACGAATATGTGTATGTAGCTACTGGCAGTGAGGGTGTCCAACGTGCTTCCATCAATAGCAATACATGGGAAGCAATGAATCAGGGTCTGGCAAATCGCAATATAAGGGCTCTTGCGAGTGATGAGAAATATATCTATGCAGGAACTACGACAGGAGTGTATCGCAGCTCCGATATGGGTCAAAATTGGCAAAGTACAACAGGTTGGGTAAATGAAAAGATTACTACGCTTGTCATTAATGGGGATTATATATATGCCGGAACTTTAACAGATGGCGTGTATCGTAGTTCTGATAAGGGAAATAGTTGGGAAGCAATCAATCAGGGTTTGTACAATCAAATTATTTTTATGCTTAGGACAGATAATAAATTTATATATGCCGGAACAAGTAACGGCGTTTGGAAATTAGACCTCAATTCTCTGACTTCTATTGATGAACAAGAAGATACACCGCCACAACTTTCATTTGATATAACTCCTAATCCTGCGAATGATAATGTGCTTTTCTCAATTCATCAAAATTCTTTACCTGCGATGATAGAAATATTTTCTTCTCAAGGTGAAAAAATATTCGAGTATTCACTTCAAAATACTTCGTATCACTATAGTACCGATAATATTCCATCAGGAATGTATTATTGTATTGTACGTTCGGAAAATCATACTATAAGAAAAACACTTTCTGTGATAAAATAATCAGACTCTATATCTGCAAGAAAAAAACAAAGGGGCGTAATTCAATATTACTCCCCTTATCTCTTGTTAGTTTAACGTTGTTTACTGTATTTCATATTCCTGTAAAACTTGTTTTATGTCATGCCAGCTAAATCCCTGTCTTTGTAAAAATCCCATTAGTGCCGTTTTTCTTTTTTCGGGCGTGCGTGATTGGAGGGCACGAAGTTTTTTTTCGGCGGCTTGTTTGCATAGTTCTGTTGTGTTAATAGTTGGGGCTAATTCTTGCAGAACTTTTTCAATGATGGTTTTGGGAATAAATCGTTTGGTTAATTCTATGCGCAATCTGTTATTTGCGGCTTTTTTCCTTTGGCTGTATTCGCGGATAAATGTTTGCGCATAGCGTGTGTCGTCGAGATAATCAAATTCGTGGAGAAATGCAATGCAGTATTCGATTTCTTCGGGAGTATATCCCTTTTTGTGCATGGCTTGCCGTACTTGTCCGACGGTACGCGGTTTGTAGGTTGCATAATTGAGTGCTTTTTGTTTTATATCATAGCGACGATTGTCTGCATGGAGCTTTTGGGCTAATTCTTCTGTTAGATTCATTCCCTTGCGCAGCCCGTGAGCGGTGGCAATGTCTATGGAGCATCCCAGATAAAATTCGCCATTGACAAATATGGAACAGCGCGAGGTACGCTTTTGAACCATAATCGCCGTGATGATGCCGTGAGATGTATGCATACCGCATTATCAGATATAGGCTTCCAAATCTGCAATGGATTCCACCATGACCGCGCGGGCTTTTGAACCGTCGAAAGGTCCGACGATGCCGGCAGCTTCAAGTTCGTCCATGATGCGTGCCGCACGAGCATATCCCACTTTGAGTCGTCTTTGGAGCAATGAAACCGAGCCTTGTTGATGGGTAACGACGATTGCCGCAGCATCAGCAAAGAGAGCATCACGTCCTGCCGAAAGATCAATGTCTGACCCACCCGAATCGGTATTTTTCTCTACCACACTTGGCAACATATATGGATTGGCATAGCCATCTTGGTCTGCAATGAAGTTACAGATTGCTTCTACTTCATCGGTGCTGAGGAATGAGTTTTGCAAACGTATGGGTTTGGGTGAGCCGCCGGGTAAAAAGAGCATATCACCATTGCCGAGAAGCTGGTCTGCGCCATTCATATCAAGAATGGTGCGTGAGTCTATCTTACTTGCAACCTGATAGGCAACTCTGGCAGGGAAATTAGCTTTGATATATCCTGTAATGACATTGACGCTGGGTCTTTGGGTTGCCACGATTAAGTGAATACCGATAGCACGAGCCAATTGGGCTAATCGAGCGATGGGTTCTTCCACTTCTTTTGCTGCTGTCATCATAAGGTCAGCCAATTCATCAATGACCACAACGATATAGGGCATTTGGCGATGCACATATTTGGTGGTGTCTTTGTATTTACCTTCCTCAACCTTTTTGTTATAGTCCACAATATTCCTTTGTCCGACGGAGGCAAGAATGTCATAGCGTCGTTCCATTTCAGCCACCAATGATTTGAGCATGAGGACGGCATTAGCAGGATTGGTGATAATGCGCTCGTCCACGTCGGGGCATATAGCAAGGAAATGTTTTTCCAAAGCGCTGTAAAATGACATTTCCACTTTTTTGGGATCAATGAATACCAATTTGAGGTTTTTGGGATGCATTTTATAAAGCAATGATGCAATCATGGTATTGACCCCCACACTCTTGCCCGCACCTGTAGCACCTGCGATGAGAAGGTGAGGCATTTTTGCTAAATCGGCAATATAGACTTCGCCACTGATTGTTTTACCGAGAGCCAATGGCAAACGATGCTCGCTGTCATTGAACTTGGGATTATTAATGATGCTGCGGAAAAATATGGTGGTGGGATTGTGATTGGGTATTTCAATACCGACCGTTCCTTTGCCCGGAATTGGGGCGATGATACGAATGCCTCGTGCTTTCAAAGCCAAAGCCATATCATCGGATAAACTTTCTATTTGGGAGATTTTGATGCCAGCAGCAGGGACAAATTCATACTGTGTGACGACGGGTCCCGGGGTGACTTCCAAGTTTTCAATGGTAATTTTAAATGTGCTGAGTTTTTCTTGGAGTAAACGTGCATTCATCGCTAACTCGGCTTCATCAATTTCCGTATTTACTGACGGCGGTTCAGCCAAGAGATCCAATCCGGGTGGTGTATAATCCAATTCTTTGTCAAAATCATCTTCAAAAATCGGCTCAACCACTTCTTGCGTTTGCAAAATAGGGCTGTCTTGCACAGTAACCACCAATGAAGGTTTATCCTGGGACGGCACGAGAGGTATATCAGCACTCTCATCGAAGGTTTCACCATAGGATATATCATGATGGTCTTGCATAAAGTCATCACTGATATTATTCACATCAGCACCTTCGGCAATGATTTCACCGGTGCGTGTATTGACAGCATATTCATCATCATCAAGTGGCGGCAAGTCGAGAGAAGCCGAAACTTTTGTCGGTGGCACAGGAAATCGCTGCGGCGGTAAATCTGTATGGGTTGTCATCGGTTTTACCGTCGTATTCGTCTCACGAGACAAATCTTGCTTTGGTCCCTCATGTTTTGGTAGTGGGGGTTCCGAAACCGATGTCCGATTTTGTTCCTGCGGTCTTTTAATAACAGGTTCTTGTATAATTGGTTTTTGTTGTGGAGCTTGGTCTTGGGGTTTCATATTTTTCGTGACGCGACGCATGATATTTGCGGGTTCGTCTTCGTCTGCTGCGGAACGTGACATCGTTTCATTACTGTGCCGTTGTTCTTCTGATTGCACGGGCATGGTCATCTGTTGTTGAGTTGAATCAGCATCACGTTCGGGGCGCATAAACAGTTGTTTAACATAATCACCGGCAAGAGCGAGTGAATGTAATGCTTTATCAATATCAAGTTCTGCGCCGACAAATAAGACGCTTGTAAATGCAGCAGTCAAGAGAAGGAAAGCACCTATTTTCCCGATAAAGTCGGAGAGTACCGATGCTAAGAATTGTCCTATCGCGCCGCTCCATTCCGGGGAAAACGTGGGCATCCAAGGGGTTAATTGAAAGACACCGAAAATTGCAGCCCCGCAAACACCAAGTATGATAGCAGTTGCAGTTCTTTTCATCACGATACGAGGGATTGTTTGGGTAACAAAGAGATGTTTAGCCCACCAAACGATGATTGCAGGAAGCATTAAGGTGGCGATACCAAATGTGTGATTATAGAGAAAATTAGAAATAACAGCACCAAATAACCCAAGCCAATTCTGTGTTGTATCAGCCCTTGCCCGCATTTCATCATCACCTCTGACAATGCCGGAAACGTCTCTCATACTTAACTCTGCATTTGCCGCATCAGCTTGAGTATATGTTATGAGAGCAATAGCAAGTAGAAAGGCGAAAAGCATTGAAAACACGGCAATTACCTTCCATTGGCGTGTAAAATCGCGCAGTGGTTCGATAACTTCTTGTTGTTGAGTCGGCTGAACCGCTTTAGCTGCATTTGTCTTTTTATTGCGCGTTTTTTGCTGTTGTTGTTTTGGCTCATCATCAAGTGGCAAAACCGAGGGAGAATCATTGTTAGTATATGATAATCCGGGTTGCAAAGAAGAGCCAAACTTACGAACGATGATATTATCGTTTTCCTGATGTCCGTTTTTTTGTTGTGAGGGCATAGTATTTCCTCTAAATACAAGAACTTGCGGCTCTGACATTATTAACTCCGATGATAATGCAAATAATGATTGTCATTATTCGCAAAAATCATTCCACATGGATAATGTTCCGAATCGCAATGTTGAGTGGAATTTGTTGATGTGTAAAGATACAAACGTGTGCTGCATACTCACGTCGGCATTTGTTATGCTGCTTTTTCAACAGCGAAAATAACACACTTATGACAAAAGTCGCATGTGAATTTCCAAAAAAGCATAACAAGGTTTGTTTTCAAATGGGAAAATCCGACTGTATATGTATAAAGAAATGTGACATATCTGTCAGTACATCAAAAAACTATCATAGAATATTACATTGTATGAACTTACTCATCACCAAGACTGATGAAAGACATGCTGATAATGAGTAAATAGCCGTTAAAGAACATCATAATTGCCTTCACTTTTTCTTTGCTTTCGTAATTTTGTGTTCGTTTTTTCAGCACAATGGAGAATTTTATGAATATAGTAGTATGTGTATCGCAAGTACCGGATACCACCACGAAGATTGCAATCGGTGCAGACGGCAAAACAATTGAGAAAAGCGGTGTTAAGTTTATTCTCAATCCTTATGATGAATATGCAATCGAAGAGGGCTTGCAATTAAAAGAAAAGTTTGGAGGCACAGTCACCGCTCTCACAGTTGGCAATGATTCATCAAAAGACATATTACGGACGGCATTAGCAATGGGAGCAGACAAAGCTGTCTTAATATCAGATTCCGTCAATTCCGATACATTCGCTATTGCAAGTTCAATTGCAGACTATGCAAAAACAGTTGCGCCCGATATTATTATATTAGGTCGCCAAAGTATTGATTATGATTCATTTGCAATGGCTTCGATGGTTGGTGAATTAATGAATTTACCGTCTATATCCATGGTATCTTCTTGGACTATCAATGGTACTTCTATTACTGCAGAACGCGATATTGAAGGCGGTAAAGAGGTCATAGAGACTTCATTACCATGTGTGATTTCCGCACAAAAAGGACTTAACAATCCACGCTACCCTAAATTGCCGGATATCATGAAAGCTAAATCTAAACCGATTGATGCAGTTGCCGGCGCTTCTGTTCCTGCTCGTGTAATGACCGTTTCCATGGAGTTACCGCAAACACAGCGACGAGGTATAATTCTTAACGATAGCGAGCATGATATCACAGAATTAGTGCGTTTGCTTCATGAAGATGCCAAAGTTATCTAAATGTCCCACATTTTAATCATTTAATTGAGAACAACATGAAAATTATAGTCTTATTGGAACCATCAGGCAATAGTATAAAAAGATCCTCATTAGAATCCATCACAGCAGCACGTGCCCTTGGAGCAACATCTATACATGGCTTCATGTATGGTGGAGAAGCATCTGCTGCACATATAGCAGGTGAATATGGGTTGTCCGATATTGCTCATACTCCTGCGACGGAGTATTCTTCAACAGCTGCCGCTACTTCTTTGGCACAATTTGCGAAAAGTGAGTCTGCAACAGCAATTATAGTTGCCGCGAATGCAGCCGGTAAGGAAATTGCACCACGTGTAGCAGTTAAACTTGAAGCCGGTTACATCCCAGATTGTGTTGGACTTGCTCTAGTTAATGGCTTAATTCAGGGTACCAGACCTGTTTATGCCGGTAAAGCTCGCATAGCTGTTTCAGCGACGACTGCAATGTCTGTTTATGCTTTACGCCCCAATGTGTTTACTGCACGTAAAGCTGATTCTGCTACATCGGTTAATGTACGCACATTTACTCCACAACTTTCTGAAAGTGATACTCGTGTCAAAGTAACGAATGTTATCAGAAATGAAGGAAAGCTTGATGTTTTGGAAGCTGATATTATCGTATCGGGCGGACGTGGGCTTAAAGGACCGGAAAACTTCCATTTAGTCGAAAACTTAGCAGACAAACTCAGCGCAGCTGTCGGTGCTTCGCGAGCAGTCGTAGATGCCGGCTGGCGTCCACATGGCGAGCAAGTCGGACAAACGGGTAAAACGGTATCTCCAAATATGTATGTTGCTTGTGGCATAAGCGGAGCCGTCCAGCACTTAGCCGGTATGTCTTCATCTAAGGTTATCGTTGCAATCAACAAAGATAAAGAAGCTCCTATTTTCAAAGTAGCCGATTATGGCATTGTGGGAGATGTGTTTGATGTGCTGCCGGTATTATCTCAAAAAATTGCTGCTGTTACAGGTAAGTAACCAATTATCATCACAGTTAAATTTTTAAGGATAGGCACGTATGGAAAAAGTTCAATTGGAAGTTCTCGGATTGTCTGTTAACCCTGCAAGTCAGGGAACGTATGCGCTTGTCTTAAAAGAAGTACATGGTGTGCGTCGTTTACCAATTGTCATTGGAACACCGGAAGCAATGGCGATAAGCAATGAATTAGAGGGTACGCCACGACCACGACCAATGACACATGATTTGCTGAAGAATGCCATCGAAGCATTGGATGCTGCTGTTATTGGAGTCTTCATTCATGATTTAGCTGATCAGACATTTTATGCATTAATTCAACTAGATAGAAATGATGTGGAACTTGATAGTCGTCCAAGTGACGCTATTGCGATAGCACTGAGGTTTAATGCTCCTATTTTCATTGCCGAAAACCTCTTAGATGAAGCCGGTTTTTCACCGGAAGAGTTAGAAGGCGTAGTTGATTCTCATGAAGGTTCTGAAAAAGAAATCGAGATTGAAAAGTCAAGCCCTCGTACTCGGCGCGAGATACTGGAAGAGTATTTACAACGTGCTATTGAGCAAGAAGAATATGAAAAAGCAGCACAAATACGTGATGAGATTGAAAAACTTAATCATGAATAGAGTGTGTTTCACGAAAAATTCCTATTTTTGCGGCTCGAAAATGTACGCCGGGGTAGCTCAGGTGGTTAGAGCAACGGAATCATAATCCGTGTGTCGGCGGTTCAAATCCGTCCCTCGGTACAATTACAAAAAGAATCTTAGTAAAGCACTAAGATTCTTTTTTATTTTAATTATTTTCGTATGGTAAAAACAAATCTTGTTCCGTGCCCCACTTCTGATTCCACATGTATAGTTCTGCTCATTTTTTACAATTTTTATTAGTAAGAAGTAAAAATTGAGCACGACATCATATTCAGCAAGCAATTCGTAGCCATTCGCTTTTGGCGACAGAATAACATCACATACTTCATACGGCGGCGTTCAACAACATAAAGCCATCTAACAGTATTATTGCGAATGGAATAGAATTGGTGGCGATTAGTTTCCAACATTCTCACCACTTCTTTTTGCGAATAGTGAATATGGTGTCCATCCTTATCACGCACTCCTATGACTGCAATCTCATCATGCGGCTCTACTGCTGACACACGGCGATGAATACATACAATTTGATAATTCATACAATCCAAAGAAATATACACAGAGAGTTTTTTTCTTTGCTTATGAAATAATCGTGCCTGTTTCTTAATTCAATATTTCAATGAATCGTATTGTTCGCTATGGAGCATAATAATTTACGTTTTGCTACAGGAAACAATGTCTCCGCAAAAGGGAACTCAATTGCTGTTTCACAGAGATATACTGCCGGATTCGGTAAATCAGGAAATTGTTTTACCAAATCCAATTTAACTGACCGAAAATCCGATACAATGCCATTCATTGGGATAATATCTATCAATCGTGTTCGCAAAGCACGGTATTTATCTTCCGCACCGGTAAAGACTGTAACATGATAACGAATTATGGCATAAAGTGCGTTTTGTATATCAGGGACAATAAAATACCCTTCATCCTGATAATTTGGAATTATCCCCACAGGAATAACCTGACAATTTTCATCAACAAAATCATAAATTATTTTGCCCTCTTCTAATGTCATTTCAACATGCGGCAAAGACCATTCGAGCAACTCCTTGATTGACTCTATTGTGGCATCCTGAGAATGTTGCAGAGAATACAAAAGCGTCAAATTGCGCAAATCAATACTCGACAATGTACGTGGTAAAGCATTATCCACTTCTTTTGTGCGTTTGAAAATATCAAGTGTTTGCTGATGTACCTCAATAATGTCTGTCAAATCAGGATAAATACAATTTTGGCGAAAATGTTGATGAATTTCTTTGAGTGCGGCAAGTATTGAATATTGCGCTGCTTCTCTGTCGCGAACAGCATCAACAAATAAAGAAAAAGAAAGCCGTTGCATAAAACCTCCGAAACAAAAAATTACACATGGTAATAACATTTTGATTCGAATATGCAACGGCTTTCCGATATAACAATATCACTCACACCTTGCGTGTGCTAATGCTAATCCTGCTGGGATGATTTACCCACAGGATTCAAAGCATGGGCAGGCACGGGACGTAAGTTTTTCACTAATCCAAGCCAAGAAAAAACGACAAGTATATAATAGGTAATATCAATTTCCCACCAAAAGAAACCATTACGAGTACTTGCCTGATAATGGTGATGGTTATTGTGCCAGCCCTCGCCCAATGTGACTAAGGCAAGAACAAAATTATTTTTGCTCGTGTCTGTTGTTTCATAACGACGATTGCCCCAACGATGTGACAAAGAGTTAATCGTAAATGTACCATGCCATAAAAGCACTGTACTCACCACAAAGCCCCATACGAGTGCTGCCCAGCCGCCAAGAAGAAATATTGTTACAGCAAACAAAACAGGAGGAACAACCCAATATCTATTGAGCCACATCAACTCCGGAAAACGCGCAAAATCATTGATAAGCTTATATTCGGTTTCTTCATTCTTCGAATCAAGTATCCAGCCGATATGAGCATACCAAAAGCCGCGGTTTGGGGAATGTAAATCTATATCTTCATCGGAATGTTTGTGGTGAAAACGATGATGTGCTGCCCACCAAAGTGCCCCTTTTTGAGAAGAAGTTTCTGCCATGAATGCCAGAACAAACTGGAACCAGCGACTTGTTTGATACGTTTTATGGGAAAAATAACGATGATAACCGCCCGTGACAAAGAACATACGCAGATAGTACATCCCTATTGCCAAAGCAACATAACCCCATGAAAATTCAACAAAAAAGACAGCAACACATGCAATGTGCAATAACCAAAACGGAAGTGTTTTAACTGAAAAATATGTGGACATTAAACTAACCCTACTGTGAAAAAAACATGTATCCCAATAATCAATGCTCAATAGACTAAACGGTGAAATTAAGTCAGAGTATATTGAGTTGTTGCAAAATTACCTACTAATTACCGTTCTATAAAGCGACATTTATCATATTCATTCATAATTCATCATTTTATCATTTTTTGGGGAGTACAGCAATATTGAGTTCTTTCCTCGCAAATGCCAATGCTACACGCAATTCTGCCATTTCATAACGTGCCCCGCAATGTTCACGCACCTCTCGTAACACCGCACGCCTATTATGGATAAGATATTGCCGCACTTGCCGATAAAGCTCATCACCAAGCAATCCCTCACGCTCTATGACAATTGTTGATGCTATAGCCGTTTCTAAATGCTTCGCAATTGTACCCGGATCAATATTTCTTGCTTCGACAATTTGCCAAAATGACTTCCCCTGTCTTGCCAAACGCACACTCTCTTTGATTGTCGGCGATAACTGACTATCTTTCAAATCATTATTTTCCGTGTCGGCACCTATATACTGTTTGATTGCAGCAAAAAAATGTGAACTGTATCGAGAAAGGAATATATCGCTGATTTCTGTGACGGCTTTAAGCTCTTCTCGCTGCAATGGCAAACCCGCCGCAATACGCTGCAATGCAATATCACTTACAATAGTCATTGGCGACACCTTATCTATGTGAGCTAATTCAGCACGTAGATGTGTTAATTTTTCCAATAACTTAGCATCAATATTTAATACCGTTTGCATTATATCAAAACTCGGATGCAAATTCTTCGCAATCGCAAATCCTAATGCTGTGATGGATACCGTCGGAAATTGATCCGCACTTATCTCTATAATTCTATCCGATTGCGCTTGACCTAATGCAATCGAAATTTCATCCTCATCAAAATCGCTCGCAATACCATAAGATTTCATACGATACATACCAAACCTTTGAATTTTCGGCGACTCTTTACCAAGTAAAATATCCGTGATTATCCCTATACCGAATCGGCTCGATGTCTCCGAACAAACGCTCAATATTGCCTGACGCAAAAACTCTCCGTCCTTGTCTAACCTTGGCACCTTCTTCGGAGAAATACTCAAACATGAGCTGCAACGACCGCAACTACTGCGGCAATCATCTTCTTGAAAATACTGCAAAATAAAATTACGCTTACATTCCGTGGTCATCGCATAACGTTCCACAATATCGAGCTTGCGGATTGCTCTTTCCCTTCTCTCATAAAATGCAGTAAAATCTATAGGCAAACGAGAAAATGGCATACGCTCCATCAACAGAGTCAAGCCGCCGGATGCACCCGGAGGTTGATAACGAACTATCCGTGCATACTCAAATGTGCGCATCGCATTCTCAAATTGCTGCATTGTTATATCATGTTTGCCGAGCATCTCATTCACATCAAACATCATCGGAGCTGATAATGCCCCCGCTCCCACACTTCGCAACAATGCTATCAAAACCTGCTGCTTATCCAATGCTATATTTGAAGCATACTCACGCACACGATCTTGCGTCGTCGTAAATTGGATAGTAGCCAAACCGCTTTCCCCTCCCCTGCGCACTATACCATATCGCTCAAACAACGTTATCGCCGCATCAACAGCAATAAAACGGACACCCGATTTCTGCGCTAATTGATAAGAATCCATTAGCAAAGGAGTGACCGATCTATTACCCAATCCAATACCCTGCACATCATAAAGTGTTTCATAAAGCAATCGAATATCTTCCTGAACCGGGTACGTTGCCTCAAGAAAAAAATCCATCAACTTCCTATCTGTCGGATGATAAAGCATAACACAATTGCTCGCCTTACCATCACGACCTGCTCGGCCTGCCTCCTGATAGTATGACTCTAAAGTCTGCGTCAAATCACAATGAATAACATTACGAACATCCGATTTATCAATACCCATCCCAAAAGCATTCGTAGCAACCAACACACGACATGAACCTGACAAAAACTCCTGTTGAGCATATTGTCTATGGCGATCTTCCATACCACCATGATACCCCAAAGCAAACGTATTATACTCGCGCAACTGTGCAGTAAACATCTCAACCCTTTTCCGTGAGCCGCAATACACAATCGTCGAACCCGCCTCCGTTTCAGTCACTATATCAAGTATTCTCTCCGACTTATTCTTACACTCCTCAGTTCTATACGAAAGATTAGGGCGATCAAAACCACGAATAAAAGTCTTCGGTGACTTCAACCCCACATTCTTCAATATATCAAATTGTACTTCAGCTGTAGCGGTCGCGGTCAAAGCAATAACAGGAACCCTTGCTATATAATCAAACACCGAAGGAATAGACAAGTACGAAGGACGAAAATCATGACCCCACTCCGAAACACAATGCGCCTCATCCACAGCAACCATCGAAACAGGGATATGCGACAATTGCTCTACAAAACTTCGGCTTTCCAATCGTTCCGGTGCCAAATACAACAATGAATACACCCCCTGTTGCGCTTGCTGTATCGTCTGCTTAATTGCTGATTGCGACATAGAACTATTAATAAACGAAGCCGCAATGCGCGCTTTATGCAATTGCTCCACCTGATCCTGCATAAGCGCAATAAGAGGTGAAATAACAAGCGCAGTGCCCTTGCGTAACAATGCAGGAATCTGATAACACAAAGACTTACCCCCACCAGTTGGCATCACCACCAAAGTATCATTACCCTCGCTTATACTGCGGATTATTTCTTCTTGACCCGTTCTAAATTGCTGATACCCAAAATGATTGCTTAATAGCCTATGGGCTTCCTCTGATGAATACTGCATCATGGTGATTATATAAAATTATTCCATAATTTACAAAAAATTAAAATAGTGATGCACTTTTTGCAATACATCACCCTAGATTTGATTTGCAAAGAAACATATACCCATTCTCTAAAAAAACTAAACATCTCAACAATCCATAATGAGTATCACACAATCCAAATAATCAGCTGCGGCCACATGATTCCCTTACTTTCCTACCAATTTCAACATCAAATCAAAACCGTATCCACATTCAACAAAAGTGCTTTTTACTTATTCTTACCCCCTTTCTCCTCATTTTTACCCTCTTTTGATAATACACACTGCTTTATAGGTACATTCTTATTCATTATGAAGTTTCTCATACACAATGTGGGCGTATTTCATAGAATTGATGTTTTTTTGAGATATGGAGATATAAAAAGGGGCGGATGATGTTCTGCCCCTCATAGTTTGTACGATTGTGTGATTTTTGGTATTGATGATATTAGAACATCTCGACTTTGCCGAAAATTTGCAATTGTTGTTGCAGAGTTGGTCCATCCCCACATACGGCAATCGTCATAGCTTCGGGTAAGAGGTATTTTTGTGCTATGGTTTGCAATGTTTGCGGTTCGATTTGGAGTAGTTTTTCATTTCGCTCTTGGAAATATGTGAGCGGCACGCCATGAATTT
Source organism: Ignavibacteria bacterium UBA2373 (assembly GCA_002344005.1). Taxonomy (GTDB): domain Bacteria; phylum Bacteroidota; class Ignavibacteria; order Kapaibacteriales; family UBA961; genus UBA2353. The sequence goes on from DDTD01000027.1 coordinate 137,729, forward strand.
CACAAAATTGTGCAAGGTATGCTCTTTGTTTGGGTGTTTCTGCAGAGAAGAGCGTTTTTCCGATGATGGAATGTTTTTGACGCTCCAATTCATCAAGTGGTATCGGCTCATTATGCAGTCGGCGTATTTGTTTGAAGATTTCTTGAATGGCATCGGCAGTTACTTCATTGCCAACGCTTGTCATACAAAAGAGTGCGGCTGCTTGCAATGCGTCGTCAATGAAAGATCCGGCACCGTAGGTATAAGCTTTTTCTTCTCGCAGTGCCATTGTCAGACGCGAGGACAGTCCTTCGCCCCCCAAAACGGCTGTCAGTAAACGCAATGCGATGAAGTCTTGATGATGCTTGCCGGGCACATGTAATCCTGTGATAATAGTGGATTGCAGTGAGTTTTGTCGGTGTATGGCAATCACCCTCTGTTGAGCGGGATTGGAAAATGTAATGTTCTGATACTCGGGCAGAGCCACTTGTTCGAGTTGTGGAAACAGTGTATCAATAGTTTGGAGTATCGTATCGGGTTGAATATCGCCGGAGGCAATGAAAAAACTGTTACGTTGCAAAAGTTGTTTGTGCCATTGATGGCATTGATCAGGTTCGATGGCTTGAATTGCTTGCTTAGACCCATACCATTGGGTGGCATAGGGATGCCCTGCATATAATTGGCTTTCGACTGCTTTGAAGGCAATTGCTTGTGGGTCGTTTTCGGTTCTTTCAATATCGGCAAAGATTTTTGATTTGAGCTTATCGCATTCTTTTTGGTCAAATGCAGGGTACAGCACACAATCCGCCATGAGTTTTACGGCATCGTAAAAATATCGAGAAAGTATATTGATGGAGATTGTCATGATATCGCGTTCGATGGAGGTATAGAGAGAACCGCCCCATGTTTCGATGGTGTCGGCTATGTGCTCAGCTGATGCGTTGAGTGTTCCTCGTGTGAGCATTTTGGAGGCAAAGTATCCGATTCCGGGCTGCCCTTCTGTATATCCAATGCGCAAAGTAAGTGAGAAGAATACAAGTGGTTGAGTATGGTCTTCAATGCAATATAGGCGTAATCCATGCCCTGTTGTGAGTATTGTTGGCAGTGCCGGCTGATAAGAGACGGAGTTTTTAATTGAAGGTGGAATAGTTCTGTTCATAGAGTGCTTTGAATATTTTTTAGTTCGACAATCTAATGAAAAATTATGGAAAGAAAGTGATATTTTGTCCAAAAGACAAGTGTGTTGGTTTATGGTATGAGTGTAACTTGATGTCATAGTGATCGCAATGGGGGTTGATAGTGAGATTGGTTTGAGTAGTCCGTGCAAGCGATTTCGTTGAATTGCAATTTGAGATAATGTTGGAAGAAAGAAGTGATGCAGCACTATTTGTGGGTTATATCATATATTTTTCATTATTTATCTGGGGCGATGGTATTTTAGCAATAGTAAACAAGTTTTTTGCGAAAAAAGGGAACTTTTTAATGTTATTGGTGGTATAAGAGTGATTCGCGGAGTATGAACATAATTCGGGAGATTTGCAATGGAATCTGTTATTTTCAGTATTGATGTCGAAGCATGGCATGATGCACGTGTTATTCAGACTATGCAACCACATTTGAACACCAAGAAATGCACAGACAGAGTGATAGAACCAACCTTGTGGCTACTTGATTCATTGGATGAATATGGAGGGAAGGCAACATTTTTTGTGCTTGGTCGCATAGCAAAAAAGTATCCGAATCTTGTAAAGGAAATAGTGCATCGCGGACATGAGGTTGGTTCACATGGTTTTGATCATGTTCCCCTTACCGAGCGTACAATGGCAGAAACATTAGAAGATATACTCAATTCCAAAGATATTCTTGAGCAATGTTCCGGCAAAGCAGTTTCGGGCTATCGGGCACCTTGTTTTTCTCTGACAAAGACCAATACATGGGTCTATGAATCACTTGCGGCAGCGGGATATAGTTATGATTCATCGGTATTTCCATTTTCACTTCATCCTGAGTATGGTCTTAGCGACGCACCTCTTGCTCCCTATTATGCACATGACAATATTGTGGAATTTCCCTTATCTTGCATATCATTATTCGGCATAAGAATTCCTTGTGGTGGTGGGGCTTATTTTCGCTTGTCGCCATCATTATTTACGAAGCACTGCATGACGACAATCACACACAGTAACCGACCATTTGTTTTTTATATTCACCCTTGGGAATTAGATGATGCACAGCCGCGTGTCGGTTCTTTTTCTGTAAATTATATGCGGCATTATTCTTTTTTATCTTCCACCAGAAAAAAACTCATCGAAATATTCAAAACCGTGAAAACAGTCTCTTTTAAACAATGGATAGAAAAACATAGAAAACAGATTACAACACGCATCTGACATAATGCCGATGCAATAAAGTTAGCGAGTATGAAAACAATTAATGGATATAGCAGAAAATATTAACGATTGGGATAACAAATGAGCAGACATTGATTTTTATTAATGAACCATCGTTGTTCGGCAACATAGCCGGTTCCCTTAATCACGGCAGTATGTCCTGCTGCATGGAGTACGGATAAAGCACTGCGCGTACTCATCCCTCGTACATCGGGTCGTGTTTTTGTTGAGTCTAGATTTGTTTTTGTTCTTATGGTAACGATAATCGGTAAAGATTTGGGAACGAGCATACCCGCTGAAGGTGATTGCATAATGATAGTGCCCTTTTCTGCATTATGATGAAGGGCAAGTCCTATTTTTTTTGCAATATCCTTAGCTCTTATTATGGACATTCCTCGCAACTCGGGCACAATGACGGAATCAATTGCAGTTTCTTTGGCGGCAAGGGCAGAAGTGACAGCGATTCTTTTGGCACTTATCCAACGGGAAGCAATACGTCTGAAAATAGGTGCTGCAGTCATGCCGCCATAGATATTGGTCAATGGTTTATCGAGCATCACAATCATTGCCAAACGTGGAGCATCGGCGGGAAAATATCCGACAAAAGAAGCAGTATAAGCCGAGCGATTATATTCGCCATCCACCAATTGTTGAGCCGTTCCTGTTTTGCCGGCAATGTACATACCGGGAATGCGCGCTTGTTGAGCAGTACCATATTCGACTACCCCTTTGAGCATAGTGGTTAATGTAGCGGCTGTTTTTTTCGAGACGACTTGACGAATTTTTTGAGGTTCTTGATGTTCAATAATTTCCCCATCGTCATTTAATACAGATTTCACCAAATAAGGTTTCATCATTGTCCCTTTATTTGCAATTGCAGAATATGCATTAAGAGTTTGCAATGCTGTTGCCGCAAGTTGATAGCCATAGGACATAAAAATTTTCGTCGAGCCATCGAACTGACGAGGTTTTTTCAATTTTCCTTTTACTTCTCCAGTAATATCAATCCCTGATTCTATACCATAGCCAAAATCACGAGCATATTTATAAAAGACATCATTGGAAATTTTTTGAGAAATTTTAGCAAACACCACATTGCTCGATTGCTCCAATGCCTGCGAAAATGTTACTTTACCTATTGGATGCGAATCCTTGACTTCCACATCACCATAACGCCATACACCTGACTCACCGGACACAGTATCCTGTGGTGCAATCACACCTTCTTCTATTGCAGCAGCAGCAGTTATGAGCTTAAATGTTGAACCCGGTTCATACATGTCAGTGATTGCACGCAGACGCATAGTTTCGGTTGCGGCGACTTCGGGAAAATTGGGATTAAATGAGGGTGAAGATGCTAAAGCTAAAATCTCTCCGGTAGAGGGTTCGATAGCGACCACAGTACCCGAGCTTGCACCGGATTCTTCAATTCCATTACGCAACTCATATTCAGCAATCCTTTGCAATTCCAAATCAAGCGTTGTAATAACGGAATTGCCATTGACCGCGGGAACAGTCGGAAAATCTACCATTGGTCGAATATTGCCCCGTCCGTCACGCAGCAATATTTTTTGTCCTTTAGTACCGCGCAGCAGCTCATCCAATGAAAGTTCTAATCCATTAAGTCCTTTATTATCAACGTTAGTACAACCAATAACTTGAGAACCGGTTTCGCCATAAAGATAGGTACGACGCGGCTCTTTTATACGAATAAGTCCGGGATCTTGAAGAGAGTCTAATGGCTTTGTATCAAAATAGCCATTGCGTAAAAGCCAGATAAATGAACCTTTGGCTTGTGAGAGTTTCTGTTGCCAAAATTGAACGCTATCCCCTGTCACTTGACTTAGAATTTTTGCAAGCTTATCCGGATTTTTTATCATAGTCGGGTCTGCTGCATACGATGTGCTGCGAATAGTGATAGCAAGAGGTTTTTTGGTACGGTCATAGAGAATACCGCGTTCAGGTTTCATTTCAACTCTAAATTCGTACTGTCGGCGAGCAAGCTCACTATATTTATCGGCTTGAACAACTTGTACAACAAATAATCGGATTGCAAGAGCAGCAAAACCAAGAAGAAGTAATATGGTAAGCACACCAATTTTCCAATATGGATAACTGCGTGCTGTTTGCTTTTCTTCTCTGTTATTGTTTTGTATATTCTGTATCATACGCCATAGAAAAATTAATGCAAAACCTGTGGTGCATTCTGATTGGGAACCATACCTAATTTTTCTTTTGCAATTATCGTAATACGCTCAGCAGATTGCAAACGGGCAATTGATTCTTCCAATCGTCTGCTTTGGTAAAGCAAGGAATCATGTTTTTCCTCAAGTTTGGGTATGCGGCGCAATAAGGTATTGACAGATATAACATTACTCACATAAAGCACCATAAATATGGCACTCATTCCCAAAAGCCCGAACACGCTCCACCTATTTACAAGGCGGCGAGTTTGTACTATGGCAGTAGCTTCTTTTTTGTTCGATGTCATATATCCCCTTCTTTATCTGCATTGCAAAATTACGAGTCAAGTTACCGAAATGATATGAAGATTGTAAAATTAGCCATAATTTGCATCCATTATTTTGATTTAACATACAGCAAAAACATGACCAAAGTATATTCTTCCGGAGAGTTATTCCCTCAAGACCTTGAATGTCTTTTTGATGAATCCGGCGTTCGCATCGGTGAAACATCATTCAGTGTTACCATATTGCAAGATTACCCCACTGTGGTCGAACTTCATGATGGCACACAAACCCATCGTTGTATTGTTTCTCGCAATGCCAAAGGACAACCCATTGTTTCTTATCGCGGCTATGTATATCCCGTTCAGCTAAGTACACCGAAAGAGCAACAATATCAGACCATATTGAAATCAGTTGCCGATACATCATCGCGTCCTGCACGCGTCATTGCTCCCATGCCCGGGCTTATTAAGAATGTGGCATTATCAGTCGGAGATACAGTTAAAAAAGGGACTGTTATCCTCACATTGGAAGCTATGAAAATGGAAAATGCTATTAAAGCTCCTTCCGCGGGCACGATTACTTCATTGAATGTTCAAGCGGGTCAGGCAGTAGAAAAAGGTGTTCTTCTTTGCGAAATTAAACCCTGATTTTCGTAAGCTTTGAAAGGGTTCGTATTGTTTCTATAATATGGAATTGATATAGTTCAAACAATAGTCAATACATTTACGATAGGTGTGGGTGCTCAATTCGGTTTATAATATTCGGGTTTTAAGAGTACGTGTCAATTATTGTGAAGATATGATTGAGTATTTGGTAATGAAAAATAGAATGTTGAACCTTTGCCGACAACGCTTTCAACCCATATTTTTCCACCGTGTTTTTCAATAAATTCACGACAAAGCACTAATCCCAAGCCGGTTCCTTGCTCACCGGCAGTTCCCGGCAACGAAGCATTGGAGTGAATGGTAAATAAATGAGAGAGTTTATCATGCGGAATTCCTGTTCCAGTATCTTGAACAGCAATAATAACTGCATTATCATTTGGTGAAAATGATGAAAATAGACGAACTTTTCCACCGGAATATGTAAATTTAATTGCATTTGTTACAAGATTACGAAGTACGGTATGAATTAAGGAAGGATCAGCAAAAACTACTTGGTTCGGAGGGATATCATTAATAATCTCTATTTGTTTTTTTGTAGCTGATAATTGTAGTAAATTGCAACAATTATTCGCAACGGAATAAATTGCAAACTCCAATGGTAAGAACTGTATCGCACCTCTTTGGGAACGGCTCCAATCCAATAAATTATCTAAAAGTTCATAGACCTGTTCAGTTGATTCATGCATCGTCACGAGCAATTCTTTTCTTTCAGAATCATCAAAACTCGGATAATCATGTGATAGAATTTTTGTCATATCACGTAAGGACCCCAAGGGATTACGTAAATCATGTCCAATAATTGAAAACAATTTATCTTTTGTCGCATTTGCGGCAATTAATTTCTTTTCCCTTTCCATCAAAGCAAGTTCCGCCACTTTACGCGCTTGAATATTGGTATGCACTCCAATCATACGTAAAGGTTTTCCTTCTGCATTATATTCTACAACCTTACCGTTCGATTGCAACCATAACCATTCCCCCTGCTGGGTTTTTCGACGATATTCCATTATCTGCGTTTTGCCAGTAGATAATGCAAGAGAAAATTTTTGCATAAGTGAATCTTTATCTTCTGGATGGATATTGTCTATCCAATTTTGCATATTTGTAGTAAAAGTATCGGGCGAATACCCAAGCATAAGCGGATACTCTTTACTGACATATACTTCACCTGTAATAATATTCAGTTCATACCATGCTTGATGAGCCGATTGCATTGCCAGCGTTAATCTGTCATTAGTTAAACGGATCTCATCGTGGCTTCTTGACACTTCATTATTCCTGGCTTGCAAGGCAGCATTAGCATTATGTAATAAATTATTTTCATTTGTGTAAGAAGTGATTATTATATCCATTAGAAAGTACATAAAGTAAAGATATATTATTACACCGAGCAGAATATCAAAAAATCGTTGATTTATAGAATCATAACCAATCACAGGGAAAATATTTGTAAATTGCCCTATTGACAACATAATTATTGCAATAAGATATGACCAGAAAACGAATTTTCTATACGACTGTTGTATAACAAGATACGTTGCAGAAAAGCAGATAATCATTAAATATTGGATATTGCCATCATATCCCGCATTGCTATACCATGCAAAACATAACAGCGCTAAAGAAACAACAAAAAAAGCAGGAACCGTTTTCTGAAAGTTTTCATTGTTTCGCGCATGATAATAGAAATAAACACTTGTGACAAAGCCAAGCAATATTGATATATTTGACATATAGTTCATACCGATTGTTACATTCGATACAAACCCCATAATCATAATAAGTACAAGAAGGAATGTCATGGAAACATGAATCTTTCTACTTAGCGAGTCCTCATATTTATTTCCAAGAATGAGTTTCCTTAGATAACTGTTGATAGCGAATGACATTTGAACGATAATCCCACAATAAGAGTTTTTTTGTCTAATGTTTTAATGCTTTTGGGTATCGTTTCATCACAGTATCATCCCAATGAAACTAAGCAGATGTTCATCAAAAGCACTAAAGTAAAGAACTGATTTAGTATATGACTTGTCAAAATTAACAACAAGTTTGCTATCAAGCAAGTTTTTTATATCAATAGATTATGGATATTGTTCTCTTTAATTTGAACTTCACATTGTCATCCGGGTAAGATAGATTTCTTTCTAAATTGATTTTGAAAACAGCTACGTAGTGAAAACACCCTCAGACTTCCGTATTTTTGTAAGCATTGAGTATAACTAAAGGTATAGCATGGCTTTCTCACACGCAAGACGCAAAACATCACCATCTACATTTTCGAAGAAGTCAAGGTCACAATCACGAAGTTTCGAGGATAACTCTGATTCATCGCCCAGAACTTCGAGAACATCACGAAATGCTTCCTCAGAGCGTAGTAATTCTCGTGGAAATTCAAGGAAATCAGGCTTCTCTGCCGCACGAAAGCAATCGAGAAGTTTCGAGGACGATAAACCACGTCCTAAAGGAGCTTATGCATCTGCAAAGTCATCAAATTCAGCTGATTCTTTTGCTAAAGACAGAAAGTCAGGTTTCTCTGCCGCACGAAAGCAATCAAGAAGTTTCGAGGATGATAAACCACGTCCTAAAAGAGCTTATGCATCTGCAAGGTCATCAAATTCAGCTGATTCTTTTGCTAAAAACAGAAAATCAGGCTTTTCTGCCGCACGAAAGCAATCGAGA
>DDTD01000027.1:145967-150296 GCA_002344005.1 Ignavibacteria bacterium UBA2373
ATGATAAACCACGTCCTAAAAGAGTAAAAAGCGGTGAAACAAATACTTTTGAAGGTAGAAAAGCGGATTACTCACAAAAGAATTCACGAGTTGGGGAGACGCGGCGTCCATCTGCTAAAAGTAAATATATAGGAGTCAGCGATGTCAACACCCGCTATAGTTCCAATGCTCGCACTGCCGGAAATTCACAGAGAAGTTTTTCAAAACAGCAAACTCCTCAGCCAAAGACAATATCAGTGAAACCGCAACCGCGTTCAGCAGAAATCTCCGGAGTCACAGAGAAGAAGAAATCGTCAAAATCTCAAAGTACAAAAACTTCAACTCTTCAAGGTACAAGAATCAATAAATATTTGGCTGACTCAGGGGTTGCTTCGCGGCGCGCTGTGGAAGAGTTAATTGTTAACGGTGAAGTAAAAGTTAATCGTAAAATTGTCACCGATCTTGCAGCACGCATCATGCCCGGTGACTTTGTAACAGTGAAAGGCGAACCAGTAACCGATGTGCGTCGGATGGTTTATATTTTACTCAATAAGCCAAAAGATGTCATCACAACAGCCGATGATGAATTCGGTAGAAAAACTGTACTCGATTTAATCAAAACTGACAAAAGATTATTTCCTGTCGGGCGACTTGACAGAAATACGACCGGTGTTTTACTTTTAACAAATGATGGTGAGTTAGCGCATCGTTTAACGCATCCGAGTTATCAAATTTCTCGTGTCTATAATGTGACACTAAATGCACCTATTGACCATACTCATGCCAAACAAATTTCACGTGGGGTAATATTAGATGATGGCGAAGAAACACAGCCATGCGAAGTATTTGTTGACCCACTTGACGGTAAAAAATTAATAATCGAATTACGTGAAGGAAAAAATCGTGAGGTACGCAGAATATTTGAAAAATTCGGCTATGATGTGAGAAAATTAGACAGAAAATTCTTCGCCACCCTTTCCACGCGCGGTTTAGCACGAGGGAAATACAGAGTTCTCACAAGAAGAGAATTATCTGAACTTCGACAGCTCACCGGTTTAGAAGAATAATCAAAAATTATTAAATCAGCAAGGTGTTTTCTTTACTTTTTTTGGAAATATCAATGACATATCGTTTGCGGTTCATCATTTTGACTTCCCTAGTCTATTTTGTGGGTATAATTTCTGTGTATGCCCAGCAAGATAGTCTTACTATTCAAAAAACTAATGGCGGCACAGTAAGTAATTCCCAAAGCGATGGACCGCCGAGAGAAGTTATAAATATAACCGATGTTTTTTTTAAGTCTGTAATAAAAGGAGATGCAAAGCGCGCCTTGGAACGATTGCTGAAAGAAACTCGCATGGCAGAAAAAGAAGAAACCATGAAAGGATTGCTCGAAACAGTCAAAAGAGCAAATGAAATTTATGGTGATATTCGAAATTATGAGGTCGTGAGCTATGAGAATCTCTCTGCATCATTTACTCGATTACGATGCATTGCTTTACACCCCGATTTTCCGATGCGATGGGTATTTACTTTTTATCGTTCCCCTGTAAAAGGATGGGTCACTATAAATGTAAAATTAGATGATGATTCACAGTATCTATTTTCCGAAGATTAAGCATTAATGTTGGATTTTTTATACTCCCTTGGTATTAAATGGAGAAATAAACAATTTGATACTAAGAAATTTATTTCTTATAAGAGTTTATTACCGGTAATTAGTGTTGGGAATATCACGACAGGCGGTACAGGTAAATCTCCTTTTGTGCAGACACTTGCTCGGCATTGCATAAATGAAGGTAAAAATGTTGCAATTATTGGACGTGGTTATCGGCGTTCAACAAAAGGTTTTTTACATATTTCTGATGGCACAACAATTTTCGAAAATGCAAAAACTGCGGGTGACGAATTATTGATGCATGCATCGGCTTTACCGAATGTCACTGTTATTGCCGACGAAAAAAGAAGCCGTGCAGCAAAGTGGCTTGAAAAAAACACCAATTGCAATCTTATATTATTGGATGATGGTTTTCAGCATCGGTATCTTGCTCGTGATGTGGATATTGTCTTAATTGACGAAAGAACTCTGACAACACGATTATTACCATTCGGACATTTACGAGAGCCGCTTACTTCATTACAAAGGGCATCTGTACTTTGCTTCACCGATACGGTTTCTCAGCACATGAAAATCAAATTATTGGAAGATATTCCACATTTACCAACACAAATTTTTACATATTCAACAAATTTTCGTACAATTCGCCCTGCTTGGAGTATAGAGGAAACGCACATACAACCACAACATTGTGAAGTACTTACTTCTATTGCTCACCCACAAAGATTTCATACAATGCTACAAGATACAGGTTGGAGTATTATTCATTCACATACTTTTCCGGATCATTACTTTTTTACAGAACGAGATATTGTAAAAATATGCAACAGTAATGCACAATCTGTAAAAAAGTTGCTTATGACGACAAAAGATGAAGGCAAATTATCATCTTTCAAGTATCTCTTTGAACAATATTCCATAGAATGTTTCGTTGCCGAAATTGAAACATCCATTGATAATGAGGCAAAATTTTATTCATATATCAACTCAATTATTACAAAAAGAACATGATAACAATAGCATTAAGTAAAGCAACAGGCAGCCCTAAATATGCGCATTATGCTGAGTGGCTAAAAGCAACTGATGCCGAAATCTCAATTATTGATTTATGGGGTAAACCCAATGAAGAATGTTTAAGCATTCTCGAAAATGTGCATGGTCTGGTATTGACCGGGGGTGCTGATATTCATCCTGAACGCTATGGTAAACCCGAAAGAATTTCAGAATGTCATCTTGAGCCGGAGCGTGATACACATGAATTTGCATTATTTGAGAAAGCGCAAAAATTACTTTTACCGATTCTTGCAATTTGTCGTGGTGCTCAACTCATTAATGTAGCATTAGGCGGTACACTATATGTTGATATTCCTACCGATTATGTGGCTGACACAGAACATCGAAGTAAAGATGGAATTGACAGCACACATGGACTTCAAGTTGAAGCCGGTTCTTTGATAAGGAAAATAAGTAAATCTGATAATGGTAGTATTAACTCCGCACATCATCAAGCTGTGGAGAATTTGTCACCTCTGTTACGAAAATCAGCACTTTCTGAAGATGGTCTTATTGAAGCATTTGAATGGAATGAATTGCATGGACGCGGCTTTTTATTAGGAGTACAATGGCATCCTGAAAGAATGGATTATACAAATCCGTTTTCTTTACCAATAGCACAACATTTTCTCTATGAAGCAGAATCGTATCAACTTCTAGTTCAAGGAGTAAAAAAAATCATTGACTCCGAATAACTCATAGGTACTTTTATAAGTTTATCTCATAAGAATAAAAAAAAATCCCTCCCAAAAAGGAGGGATTTTTTCATTATACACGTGGTACAACAGTCAATTTTATTCAACTATTGTTAAGGGAAGTGTATAATTCAGTTTACTATTTTTTATTGTTACAGAATAACTTCCAGCAGGCAAGGATTCCAAAGATAGGATCACACTCGGTGTTTGGCTTATAACTTTCATTTTTTCTTCACCCAACACATTCATAATTGTAATTGTACTTTCTCCTTCAATTCCTTGAATAGTGCATTGTTTTTTTGCAGGATTGGGATAAACGCTTACAACACTTTCAACATCGTATTCATTCACAGAAGTTGCTGTTTTCTTACCATACCCCGTAACTGTTATCGTATCTGAACGAACTGAGCCATCCAGAACAAAACACATCTTTGCAGTATGCAATCCTTCCTTGACAGGTTTAAATGAAATAGTAAAAGGTAAACTATTATCACCGGCTTTTATTTTTTTATTCAACAATCCACTGATATCTGCTTGGAATCCTTCAATACCGTGGCTCACATTATTAAAAGATATGGAGCTTGTTGGATATGCAACCGCCGAAGTAATTGTCGTTGTCGTTGTTACATTATCATTAAGTGGAGCAATATAAGTCTCTTGTTTTGCTTCATTATTCTGATCTATTTCCATTGAATCAAAAGTAATTTCTTTTAATACGGCAATTGCACTGCGTAATGCTTTGGCAGTAACATCAACATTTATTTTTTCATTATTGTCAAATGTTACAATAACGGAAGTCGTAAAATTCCCGAAGCCTTTAGGTGTAAATATTATAGGAACATTTATACTTGATTTAGCTAATATTTTTTTACCAATAAGTACATTTTTTTCAACTACAAAATTAACACTGTCGGTCAGTTCAATATTCTTAATGATATAACTACGCTCTGCATACGTATTATTTATTGACAATTGATGAAGAAT
>DDTD01000059.1 GCA_002344005.1 Ignavibacteria bacterium UBA2373
AAGCAATACAATTCAAATGATTAGCAAATTCTTAATTCACAAAAAACTGTTTAGATTCGTTCATTATTTAAAAAAGATATAGAACTTTTAAAAAATCCTCTTTGCTTGTTGTTTAGGTAACCATAATGTAGAGCACAATCAAGATTGTAAACAATCATTGTATGATAATCTCTTCACCGATACCCGGAATATGTAATGTACCATGAATAACAGATTGCTCTTCCATTTGTCGCAATAATCGCATAGGCTCGCTGATGGGTTCATCGGATAAGTCAAAAGTTCCATAGTGCATAGGGATAAAATGTTTGGCTTTCATGTCATGAAAACCTTGTACTGCTTGTTCGGGCGAGATATGATTCGCCGCCATAAACCATCGTGGCGAATATGCCCCCACCCCCATAATGGCATAATCAATCGAAGGAAAGAGTTTGCCTGCATCGCGAAAGTGATTTCCGTAGCCGGTATCACCACTTATATAGATGGTTGTTGCATCCGAGACAATCGTTAATCCACCCCACAAACGACTATTGGTATCGAACAAACCACGTTTTGACCAATGGCGCGACGGCATAAAATATATCTTGATTTTTGTAGTATCGGTAGTAAATTGTTGATACCATCCGGCATATTCTGCTTGATGATGAGGTGTATCTTCCAACCAATCATCAATCAAGTCATTCATACCAAGTCCTGCAATAATTTTTGCTTGCGGATTATTGCGTATGAGTAATTGTATGCTTTCTTTATCGCAATGATCACGATGATCATGACTAAGAAATACATAATCAATATTGCGAAGAATATCGGGAGAAAATGGAAAAGGAGATGTGCGAGTGGTAAAGAGTATATCACCAAAAACGGGATCGGTAAGAATCGTCACACCGGATAAGCGAATAAAAAAGCAGGCATGCCCTAACCATACAATACAATCACGGGAATCGTGAAGAAAATCCGTGGACGTAAAAATATGAGGTCGCCATATATCTGATTTTTTTTCTTCTTTTTGAGGATTGGAAGATAATTGCCATTTCAGCAAATCGCCGAAATCAGGTTCAAAAGGTATTTCAAGATTTATAAAACGACCATCATCATCAATGGGTGTTCCGCGAAACAGAGTATCACGGCTATCTATTTCCATGATAGTACGTAAAGAAGGATTCGAAGTGTAGCTATGGGGTTTCGGCACTGAAGAACATCCGATAATGAACAAAGAAAGTAGAATGATGCTGCGTATTGTCATATTATTGCTTTTTGGCAATGAACGAGCAACATTACCTGCCTATTGTGATAACTCCACAATGCGAAGAATAAAAAAAGGGCATAATCACGATGATATGCCCTATAAGATATGAGTATTAATCTTACTTTATCAGCGAATTGCTTGCTGCAAAGAACTCCACGGTCCGCCATTGTATGCTTCAATACCCGCTTTAGTTAATGCCGAAGCGGCTGCACTGCTTCTCATGCCTGAAGCACAACAAGTAATAATTGGTTTTTTATAAGCAGCAATCTTTTTGATATTACTTTGGATTTGATCCACAGGAATATTTATGGATTGCGCTATATGACCGGAACTAAATTCACTTTTAGTGCGTACATCAATAATGATTGCACCTTTGTTTACTAAATCTTTAAAATCTGTTTTTGGTCCAAAAAGACCGCTGAGTAAATTAAACATAGTGTTTTCTCCTTATTAAAAAATTAATGTGGCAATTTTTCCCGTAATGCGCCATAGACCCATGTGCCTGCGAGCGCGCTCAATAATGTCACGGATATTGCAAAAAAACCGCTTCCAATTTGTGCATACAGTGGTCCCGGGCATGCACCTGTCATTGCCCAACCTATACCAAATAACGATGCACCGATTATTTGACCTTTATTAAATGTTTTACTATCAATATGGATATCTTCACCGTAAATACTTTTGAGACGTAATTTTTTTACGATAAATACGCCAATACTACCTATGACCACTGCTGTTCCTATCACACCATACATATGGAATGATGCAAGGTGAAACATTTCTTGAATACGGAACCAGCTTATGATTTCTGATTTGACAAGAGTAATACCGAAGAGTATGCCAACAATCAAATATTTAAAATTATGCCACCATGGATGGTCAAGTTCCGATTCATTAGTGCACACTGAATCCAAATGGCGCGCTTGATTTTCTTCGAGTGTTTCATGATGAGTGTTTTGCATTTACATTGACCTCTATAGATTTTGTAAAATAAATGGAACAATAAAATGCGCAGAAAAAAATCCGCCTATCATAAAAAATATAGTTGCAATAAGCGATGGTACTTGGAAATTAGACAATCCCATAATAGTATGTCCCGATGTGCAACCGCCGGCATAACGAGTGCCAAAACCGACTAAAAATCCACCTACAATCATAAACACGATACCTTTTACTGAAAATAATGCTTCAAAAGAAAATATATCGCTCGGTAATAATCCCGTAAAATCATTAATACCCCAAAGAGATAATTGTGACCGGAGACTTTCGGCAACTATCGGTGGTTCCGAATTATGCAAAACAGTACCTGCAATGAATCCACCAACAAATATCCCGACAACAAAAAATAAATTCCATTGTTCTTTTTTCCATTCATAACGAAAGAATCTAATATTCGCCGGTATCACTGCCGCACAGGTGTGACGCAATGAGGATGAAATGCCGAATTTTTTATTTCCCAATATCAATAACAGCGGCACCATAAGTCCGGCAATAGTTCCGGCAACATACCATGGCCACGGTTGCGATAATAATTCTATCATGATTTCCTCTTATTTACAGCATTGTTGTTGGACAAACATACTCTGTGACATTGACACTGCCACTTGCTTTTATTGCTGCATAACCACCCGCAACATCAATAAGGTTATGTATGCCTTTTCTTTTGAGTATAGAAGCGGCTATAACAGAACGATAACCGCCCGCGCAATGAATATAAGCAGGTTGATTTTCCGGTATATCTATAAATTCTTTATTGATAAAATCTAAGGGTGAATTTTGGACATCAATAACATGCTCGCTCATATATTCACTTTGTTTGCGTACATCTACGGTGAAAATGGTATCATTATTCAAACGATTGCCAAATTCCTGTGCACTTATTGATTCCAACATATCTGTTGATTTTCCTGCTTGTTTCCATGCCATAAGCCCACCGTCAAGATAACCCTGCACATTATCATATCCTACACGAGCTAAACGAACTACTGCTTCGCGTTCACGTCCTTCGGGAGCAACAAGAATAATAGGTTGTTGAATATCTTCAATTAATGTGCCGACCCACACGGCAAATTGACCGTCTAAACCGATAAACATTGATTGAGGAATATGGCTTTCGATAAAGTCTTTTTGATGACGAACATCAAGAATTAATGCATGTTCTGCGGCTTTTTCAAATTCATCGGGAGTTAATTTTTGTATGCCGCGTTCGACAACACTATCAATGCTGTCATAGCCATTTTTGTTCATCATGACATTTTTAGGGAAATATTGCGGGGGTGCTACCAATCCATGAGTTACTTCTTTAATAAATTGTTCTTTATCATTAATTTTAAGAGCATAATTATACTCTTTTTGATGACCTAAAGTAGCGAATGTTTCTTTACTCATATTTTTACCGCAAGCAGAACCGGCGCCATGCGCAGGATAAACAATGACATCATCCGCCAAAGGCATTATTTTCGTATGCAGCGAATCAAATAAATGTCCTGCCAAATCTGCTTGTGTAAGATCTGATTTTACAGCCAAATCCGGTCTGCCGACATCACCGATAAATAAAGTATCACCTGTGAAAATTGCATAATCTTTACCCGACTCATCACGAAGAAGATATGTTGTGCTTTCCATTGTATGTCCGGGTGTATGCAAGGCGATGATTGTCACATCTCCGACACGAAATTCTTGATTATCAACAGCGATAAGTGCATCGAAATTAGGAGAAGCATTTGGTCCAAAAACAATATCAGCTCCCGATTTTTTTGCAAGATCTATATGTCCCGATACAAAATCTGCATGAAAATGAGTTTCAAATACATATGTAATGGTTGCATTATGCTTTGCTGCCATTTCAAGATATGGCTCTGTTTCGCGTAATGGATCAATAATTGCCACTTCGCCTTTACTTTCGATAAAATATGCAGCTTCTGCAAGACAGTTGGTGTAGATTTGTTCTACTTTCATAATAAAACTCCTAAAGTATAAATAATTTATGAATGAAAAAATAGTTCTTTTGTAAGGATAAAAACACTCATTACCATAATAAACCAAGCAAATATTGTTTTTATTTTTTGCGGATTGATTATTGTTGCTATCTTTATTCCGATAATCATCCCAAGAATTGAAACGGCAGTAAATATTCCCATAATATTCCAATCGAAGTTTGCGCCGGAGATTATATCGCCTGAAAAACCTACCATAGAGTTAAGTGTGATAACAAATAATGATGTTGCTGTTGCTTCCCGTATGGGCAAACGAAGAAGAAGAACCAATGCCGGTACAATTAAAAATCCACCGCCTGCTCCCACAAAACCTGTGACAATCCCAACAATAGCACCGCTGATAATAATATGAATATAGTTGAGATTACTTGGTGTGTGCTGCTGTATTTGTTGCCGCAACATTCGTAAACCTGCAATCATCATAACTATTGAAAAAACAATCATAATAAGAGTTGCTTTTTCGACTGTTACGAATGGCAGTATCACAGTTTCGGGTATCATCGGTAAAATACCGGCTCGCATAGCATACATGGTCAGCAATGCAGGCACAGCAAAAACAAGCCCTTCGCGAGTGCGTACCAAAGATTTTCGCATATTAATAATACTGCCTATTAAAGCCGTCACACCGACAATAAAAAGTGAATAACCGGTAGCATTTTGAGCAGGTATATTACCGACATAGACAAGAATAGGTACGGTAAGAATGGAACCGCCCCCACCGAGCATACCTAATAAAAACCCCATGAATATGGCAAGAATATACATCATTGTTTTGTGAATATTAAAATATGCTGCAACTTTCCATACAGACAAATATCTTCGTGATATTCGGCTCTGCTAATCTATAGACCACGCTGACACCGTTTTTCTGTGAAGTAAGTATGCCTTTGTCCTTCATTTTGATTAAATGATGCGAAAGCATGGATTGCTCAATTGTGATGGAAAGTTTTTCTTGAATATCCGAAACCGAAAGTTCCCTGTAAGTTTCCAGCATATTCAGCACTTCCAAGCGCACGGGATGAGCTATCGTTTTGAGTATCTCGGCTGCCTTTTCCAAGCGTTGCGCCTCTCGTATCAATGGAACTGTTGCTGTTGTCATGTCTGTTCTTTCTGTGATTTTGTATCAAATTGACGTACAAATATATGAACATATTTCAATATATTCAAATTTTCATCTATTTCTCCATTTCTTCCTTCGTATCTTTGTAAAATTTTTTTACTCACTCACCTTAAATTTTTATGGTAAAAACCGTTGTTATCTTATTGGTAAGCATTTGCTTAACTGCTTCTGCGCAGCAATCGGTTGATGGTTATCTTTCCATTGCCTTCGGTCATCACAAAAATGGTCAGCTCGACAGTGCCGAACTTTATTATGGTAAAGCCATACGCTTAGCGGACACCTCAGCGATTGCGCGTTTTAATCGTGCTAATATCTATTATGGCAAAAAAGAATTTGATAAGACTATGGCAGATGTGCAGCGTACTCTGGCTTTAAAACCAACATACGATCAGGCATTATACATGAGAGCGAACCTTTATGCGATGAATGATGAAACGGACAAAGCACTTGCCGATGCAGACCAATTAATCAAGGTTAATCCCGCCTACAATGGTGTGTATTCCTTACGAGGGCAAATTTATTTTCGTATGGGCAATACAGCCAAAGCATGCGCAGATTTTCTTACCGGCAAAGACAAAAAAGAACCGGACGCAGATGCCCTGTACAATGATTTTTGTCTTGGTTTAGCATCGGATGGAACGCCATTGCCGGAAGAACTTGAACGTAATTTTGCCGATGGAGGGGCAGCTTGGGTAGAATCGTTTAAGTCCGATACAAAAGAAATGCTGCAATTACGCTATGTTCGTGAGGGGAAAACACTTGATGCCGCGCAAGAAGCTATTTCAGTGATTATTCAAAAAAATGTAAGAGGATTCATACCCTTAGATACAATTATGAATTTTATGGCTAATCAAGTGATGAATGACTCGAAAAATGCTACAAAAAAAGTTATTGAAAGAGATAATTCTTCTGCATTTCCACGACTGTTTTTTACTGTGTCCAATCCCGATTCCACCGATAAAATTGTGCCTCAATCACAAGTCTATTGTGTCATTAAATCGCATAATGCCATTTACACAATGATTTGGAATATAGCAAGACCATCGCTCAAGAATGAAGAAATCCAAAAATGGATTGCTATTTTCAAAAAACAAAGATTATTGATAAGCCAACCGGTACGAGGAATTGACATTAAAGCTCCATCCAATAAAAAATCGAAAAAGAAATAATTTATTACTCATATATTTCCCAGACCAATGGATACTATCATTATTTTGGATTTCGGTTCACAGGTAACACAGCTCATAGCGCGGCGCGTGCGTGAATGTGGTGTCTATTGTGAAATACATCCTTTCAATATTTCAGAAGAAAAATTACAATCATTTCGCCCTAAAGGTATAATCCTTTCCGGTGGTCCGGCAAGCGTTTACAGTGAGGGTGCACCAATTCCTTCTTTTCATGTTGTTGAATTTGCTCATAAGCACGATATTCCCATACTTGGTATATGCTATGGCTTGCAATTAATGGCATTTCAAAATGGCGGTGAGGTGAATAAATCCGCCAAAAGAGAATTTGGACGTGCTGAGTTGCGCATCAATATGCAAAATGCGATATTTGAAGGCATAGGAGAACATTCTTTAGTGTGGATGAGTCATGGCGACTCATTGACCAAAATTCCCGATGGATTTGAAATTATTGCTCATACAGATAATGCGCCTATTTGCGCTATTGCTCATAAAGAAAAAAAAGCATGGGGCGTGCAGTTCCATCCCGAAGTGCATCATACTGCTGATGGTAAAATCATGCTTTCTAATTTTGTAAAAAATATATGCGGCTGCACAGGTGATTGGGATGCAGAACATTTTATTGATGCAAAATTGAGAGAAATTAAAGAAAAAGTCGGTAATAATGGCGTTATCTGTGCATTATCCGGCGGCGTGGATTCAACAGTAGCGGCAGTATTATTACACAAAGCTATCGGTAATCAATTACATTGTATTCATGTGGACTCGGGTTTGATGCGCACAGACGAAAGTGCAACAATAGAAAAATTATTTCGCGAACATTTTTCCATGACCATTGACGTTGTGGATGCTTCGGCACTTTTTCTTGGACGACTTGCAGGCATTACCGATCCTGAACAAAAAAGAAAAATTATTGGAAAAACATTTATTGATGTATTTGAAATTGAAGCAAAAAAATTCGGTGATGCCACATTTTTAGCACAAGGAACATTATATCCCGATGTTATTGAATCCGTATCCGTAAAAGGACCGTCGGTTACCATAAAATCACATCATAATGTTGGTGGTTTGCCGGAAAAAATGAATTTGCAATTACTTGAACCATTTCGCGAATTATTTAAGGATGAAGTTCGCAATGTGGGACGAGCACTTGGTGTACCCGATTGGTTTGTTGATCGCCATCCCTTCCCGGGACCGGGACTTGCCATTCGTGTTTTGGGTGATGTCAGCGATGACCGTCTTTCTATTTTGCGCCGTGTTGATGATGTCTATCTTGATGAAATACGCAAAGCAGGATTATACAATGAAATATGGCAGGCATTTGCAGTATTATTACCGGTGCAAAGCGTAGGAGTGATGGGCGATGAACGCACTTATGAATATGTGTGCGCATTGCGAGCAGTGACAAGCACAGACGGCATGACAGCCGATTGGTATCAGATGCCTTATGATGTACTTGCAAAAATGTCAAATAGAATTATCAATGAAGTAAGAGGAATTAATCGTGTGACATACGATATTTCTTCAAAACCACCGGCAACAATCGAATGGGAATAAAAACTAAAGTCATTGTCATGAAAAGGCAATGGCTTTTTTTTAACTGACAAATACGAGGACATTTCTTGTGACAATATCTACTTTAGCAGTAACAAAAGCATCGGGAGAATTAGCGGTATTTTCCGAACAGAAGTTATGTGAATCACTGCGTCGTTCGGGTGCCAATACAGAACAAATACAGCATGTCATTCAAGAATTAAAACCCTTATTATATGAGGGAATTTCTACAAAAAAGATTTTCCGTTATGCTTTTCGATTATTAAAAAAGAAATCGCGCCCATCTGCTGCAAAATATCACTTGAAAAAAGCAATTATGGAATTAGGTCCTTCCGGTTATCCTTTTGAAATATTTGTCGGAGAAATTTTGCGCCACCGAGGATTTTCGGTAAAAATAGGGCAAATTGTTCAAGGGCATTGTGTGGAACATGAAGTTGACATTGTGGGTCAAAAAGACAGTGTAAAAATTATGGTAGAATGTAAGTATCATAATTTTCCGGGTATTGTTTCTGATATTAAAATTCCGCTGTATATTCATTCCCGTTTCAACGATGTGGTGAGCAGTTGGCGAATAAAAGACAATAATCCCGATATGTCATATCAGGGCTGGATTGTGACCAATACTCGTTTTTCCGGTGCCGCTATCACGTATGGTGCTTGTGCCGGTTTGATATTGTTAGCTTGGGATTATCCCGCAGAAAATGGCTTGAAAGATTGGATTGATCGTTTGGGACTGTATCCGATTACGTGCTTGACATCGCTCAGCACAGTGGAGAAAAAGCATCTATTGGAACTGAAGATTGTACTATGCAGCCAACTGAGAGATAATCCTTCGCTCTTAGATACCTTAGGAGCATCAACGGGGCATCTGCATACAATTCTTCGTGAAGTCGAGAGTTTGTGTACGCCCTCGCGATTGTAATGCCCAACGTTAAGACTATACAACAATGCGCTTCGGCTTCAATAATCATCATGGAGAAAGTGCTTATACTAAGCCCCAAGAGTTTGTTACTCCAATAACATGGAGCGAATGAGCTGCATCCAAGTCCTGACATGATGATTGCCGGTTTTTACTGCTATGTCATAATGGTGAAAAATGAACAATCATTCTTCATTGTAACAACCATGTTTTGCACAAAACATTAGTAATCCGATATACTAATCGAATTATCACCCTATCCTTGTTTATGCTATCGCCCTACATTGCATGAAGCCACTCTTAATTTTTTTTCATTGTTTGTTGAGAAAACTTTCATATTTTGGAAACATAAAAATGATGTAATACAGTTTTTCATAGTATTACAGATTGGATTTTGCTTAGGTATAGTGCTTTCTACTGTTGAATTTTGGATTAGAAGGTACAAGATTAGTTGCTTTCGATTGGTTTCTCTAATTAATTTATTTATATAGTTTTACTAAGGTTTTCGCTCTATGAGTTTCTCTCCTAATCCACCGTATATATCGGTGATGCGTTTCTCGCTTGCCAAAAGTTGGATGGCTTTTATGCTTGCGTGTTCATTTCTCTTTTCTACTTTTGGGCAATCGGTACATGCTCAAACAACAAATGCTACTCCGTATTGTACCACCAATAATCAATTTCAAAACTGTAGTCTTTGGATGGGCATTGGGCGTGTCGTGATTAAAAAATCCGATGGAACAGTCGTTTTTGACCATAGTCCTACATGTCAAGCTGCTCCTGCGTATATTTTCTATAATAATCTCAATGCAATACAGCTTAATCCGGGCGCAACCTATCGCTGGGAAGTGTATCCTTTTTCTTCCATGACAACAAACTATACGAATCGTTTAGCGATGTGGATTGATTATAATGGCAATAATGCATTTGAGGAAACAACAACTGAACGTATTGTAGGTACTCTCAACTCAAATATTGGTCCTCAAGTAGGTTCCGTTACTGTGAATCCTTTGCAATTCGGTACTTTTACAGTACCGGCAAATGCCACAAATAATACCACACGTATTCGTGCACGTACATGGAATAGTGCCGGTACCCCCTTAACAAGCTGTAGTTTATTAAGCTATGGCATGACCGTTGATTATGCTGTACAAATTATCCCTCCGGTACCCGATCCTTCACCTGTTGCTCTCGTTGTGGCTAATCCGGGGTCAACAACACCAATCAACCCACCTGTTGGTGCAGGTACTTATGATGCAGGATTCATTCTTCGAAATATAAGCGGTGGAAATTTAACAGCAGTAACAATTGATTATACAATTACCGGACCGCAGAATTTTAGCGGAACCATTAACTGGACAGGGTCGCTTGCTTCCGGTGCCAGTGTGTATGTTCCATTGGCAGCTAATATTGTTTTGGATAGTCCTACACAGCCCTATAGCGTAAATATTAATCTTAGCAATGCTGTCGGTGCTCAAGGTCCCGGTGATGGTAATTTAGCCAATAACTCATTATCAGGATTTATTGCCATGGCTTTGGATGGCAGTTCCGATCCATTTAATCCCAGTATTTATTATGTTGGCGGTACACCTGTTCCGGGACAGTGGTTTCCTAATTTAACCGATGTTTCAGCAGCATTAACATTTGGTGGTATTCTGGGGGCGGTCGAATTTAGAGTACGTCCGGGCACTTATAATGAACAAATGCTTATCGGTCAAATATCGCAGACCATCCAAGGTATTCCCGGAAGTTCTGCTATGCGTCCTGTCACATTTACAGCAGATGCAGCCGCAGGGGGCAATGTAAACAATGTAATCGTTTCTTCAGCAAATACAGCATTGAATAACTATACCGTGCAATTAAATGGCACAGATAATATTACCTTCCGTAATATGACTTTTGCTATCAATGGGGCATCTGCTGTTTTGGGACGTAATTTCTGGTTGCGCAATGGAACAGATAATGTGACTATTTCTAATTGTGGTTTACAAGGAAGAAATGGTGTCATTGGTGGTGCGAATGAAGCATTAGTTTATTCAGAGCCAACAAATATCCCCACTAATTTAACAATCACTAATAATACATTTACTTTTGGTGATATTGGTATTATGATTGATGGTGGTATTACAGGCGGAGTAATAAATAATACTATTATTTCCGGAAATACTCTTGATAATTTTTATACACAAGGTATTTATATGCAACGTATGACTGCTCCTGTCATTACGAATAATACAGTTAATACAAGTAATGTAAATCCTTCCGGTGCTTTTGGTATCAACCTTGATCGTATTATTAACAATGCTGTTGTTGCACGGAACAGAATTACTATGACAAACCTAGGAACAGGCATTCGTTATAGTAATCTTGGTAATGCTATTCCTGCTTCGCCTGCTTCAATTGCAAATAATATGGTGAATATTGGCAATGGTATTTCTGTTCCCGCAATAGGAATTGCAATTGTAAATTCTAATAATACCAATGTATTTCATAATACTGTCAATGCCAATGCTCCTGCTTCTTCAATTGCCGGAGCTTTTCATATAAGCTCTTCTGTATCTACAGGTTTGCGTGTTGTGAATAATATTTTCTATAATCGTGGTCTCGGTTATGCCTATTATATTGGTGTCAGCGGTTTCCCGACCCAATCGGATTGGAATAATTTATTTACGGCAGGTGCAAATCTTGGCTGGCACACATCTGCTAATCGTACAGACTTAGCTGCTTTCCGTTCCGGTACATTTGAGTTGAACTCACGTTCTATACCTTTGGTATTTACCGGAGTGACATCAACATTTTTAACTCAACCGGAAAGCCAACTTCGCGGTACACCTGCTTTCAACAATACGGCAGTCGGTAATGTTTCTGATGATATTAACACAACAGCTCGTATGACACCTCCGTATATGGGAGCACATGAATTAGTACCTGTGGTGACATTCGCTTCCGGTCCTATTGACAGTACATGTACAGGTGGTGATATTACCTTACGTTCTCGTCCGATTATCCGCAGCACGGTTGATGGAGTTCAGACTGTACTTTATGATGCTACTTCGGGCGACCCCGCTCCATCATGGGTAAGTTTCCGTTGGTCCAAAGGTGGTTCACCATTATTTGATCAACCGGGCAAAATCAGTGGCACACGTACAATGAATTTAACAATAGCAAATACTAATTTCTTTGACGGAGACAACTATTCAATGATAGCAACCATCAAAGATGGTGCTGCTATGAGAGATAATCCCGTAGATACATTATTCTATCCATATTCAGTGACAGTGAAAGTGAATGAGCCGGTAAGCATCAGCCGTCACCCTCTGTCACAGGTAGCGTGCCGTGCAGGTGTAGTGAACTTGAATGTTATCGCATCTCAAGGTACAATATGGGGTTATCAATGGTATAAAGATGGTCAGCCTTTAGTAGATGGTAATAATATCTACAATGCACAACGCGTAGAAGGCAGTAAAACCGTAAACTTGGTTTTAACAGGCGTAGATTATCAAGTAGCGGGTCGTTATATGTGTATGCTTACGACCTCTTGCGGTACAGACTTAGTACCGACAGAAGAAGCGATAGTGTATATAGCTCGTCCGACACAGATAGCAACGGCACCGTCGAATCAGGTAGTTGGCGAAGGTGGTACAGCTCGTTTTGAAGTGAAAGTAGCCGAGATAACCGAAGGTCCGAATGTAGCTCCTGTTAAATACATGTGGTATCGTGGTACGACTCAATTAAAAGACAGTCCACGTATTAGCGGTGCTAACAGTTCAGTGTTGACGATTCGCAATGTAGGTACAGCTGATGTAGCGAGCAATTATTATGTTAAAGTGATAGGCGCTTGCGGAGCCGATTCAAGTGGTTCATTTGGTTTATCGATCGGTTCAATCACGATTAATACCCAACCATCAAGCAGCGATGTTTGCGAAGGTCAAGAAGGTACATTGAGTATAGATGCTACCCCAAATGGTGCTCAAGGTTTGAGCTTGGGCTATCAGTGGCGCAAAGGCACAGAAGTATTGGTTGAAGGTGGTCGTTACAGCGGTACTCAGAGCAACACATTAAAAATCAGCGGTGTTATGATGAGTGATATGGGCAATTACAATTGCGTAGTGAGCTTGAATCCGGGTGCGATAGTATCTGTTGTATCGAACGATGCAGTATTGACGGTTAAAGAAGGCGTACGAATCACAGCACAACCACAATCGGCAGTGATATGTGAAGGGGCAGAAGCGACGATGAGTGTAAGTGCCACAGGCGCGGGTAGCTTGAGCTATCAATGGCAGTTAAATGGCAATGACATCGTAGGAGCCACGGACAGTATGTTGAAAGTAGCAGCAGTATCGGGCACAGATCAAGGCAATTACAGAGTAGTAGTTACAGGCGATTGCGGCAGTGTAAGTTCATCAGTAGCGATGTTACGGATGAAAACTAAGCCTGTTGTTTATGGTCCAACAGAGAACAAATTAAGCATCAAAGCAGGTGGTTACTTACGCTTGGCAGTAGCGACAGCGAGCGACCCGACGACAAAATATCAATGGTATCGTGGCAGCACCGCTATTACAAGTGATTCGATATCGAATGCGATTTACTCTAAATTTGGAGTAGCAGTAGGCACAGATGCAGGCAAATACTATTGCCGCGTAAGCAATGATTGCGGTACAACGAACTCAGATACGACAGACGTTACAGTAACGACGGAAGTATCGAGTGTAGAAGAAGAGAATGCGAATGGATTATATTTGAGCAGCAATGATCCGAATCCATTTGACGGTGTAACGACAATCCGCTTCAATGTTCCTCAATCGGGCACAGCACGTTTAGTAGTGAGCGATAACTTTGGTCGTGAAGTAGCGGTATTGTATGATGGCACAGCCTATGGTCTTGTTCCTGTCAGTTTTGACGGTGGCATATATAACTTGAGTGCGGGTGTTTACAATTACACATTGACAGCTAATGGTCAGAGCTTGACACGCCGTATGATATATGTTAAGTAAGCCCTCGATGTCATGAAAGCGAAAAAACTTTCGTAAATTGAAAAGCCGATGAGTCAATCATCGGCTTTTTTTTATGGATTTTTTTATGAAAAAAGTATGGTAATGAACATTACTGAGGATAGTGTACGTACATATCTGACTGAAGCAAAGGGCAAAAAAGTAGCAATCATCGGGGATGTGATGATTGACAGATATTTCTGGGGTAAAGTAACGCGTGTATCACCTGAAGCGCCTGTGCCCGTGGTTGATATTGAAGATGAAACTATGCACTTAGGAGGAGCTGCAAATGTCGGCTTTAACTTATTTTCTCTCGGGCTTACGCCAATACTGTGCGGTGTCATCGGTAATGATAATACGGGTAGAAGAATGATTGAATTGTGCGAAAATGCAGGGATAATGCCGGATGCACTTATTGTGGATACACAAAGACCTACAACAGTAAAAACAAGAGTAATTGGCAATAATCAGCAAATTACACGATTGGACAGAGAGTCACGAGAAAAAATTTCCATTGATATCATGGAAGAAATTATTCGCCGTATTTCACAACATTCCGATATTTCCGCTATTATATTCGAGGACTATAACAAAGGTGTTATTGCACCAGAATTAATTCACCGTGTGCATGAATACGCATCACAACATTCAATTCCTGTATTTGTTGATCCCAAAAAATCATTTTTTTTCGATTATCAAGGTGTGTATTGTTTTAAGCCCAATAGAAAAGAAGCCCAAGACGCTTTGGGATTTGCTTTAGATTCCGCCGAAGCCGTAGAAAAAGCCGGTAAAGAATTATTATTGCGACTGCAATGCGAAAATGTCCTCATCACATTAGGTGAAGCGGGAATGCGATTGTTCGAGAAAAATGGGAGAGTATCGTCAGTGGCTACTCGTGCGCGCCATGTGGCTGATGTCTCCGGCGCAGGCGATACCGTCATTGCTACATTGACAGCAATGGTCACAGGTGGTGCTTCCATACAAGAAGCCGCCGCCATTGCAAATTATGCTGCGGGTGTGGTATGCGAAGAACCGGGCATCGTTTCCATTACTCCCTCACAATTGGTACAAGCCATTATTCGTATGTCAGACCAATGATAAAAAATATTCTCTTTGATTTGGGTGGTGTGCTGTACAAGGTAGATTATCGGGAAACCGCTCAAAAATTAGCTGACATATTTTCTGCAACAATGGAATTTTCTCAAGAAAAAGAATTATCGGTTATTGCAGAATATGAAAAGGGGAACATTTCCACGGATGTATTTCGCCAAGAAATATCATCGGCTTTTCATTATGAAGGGAGTGTGGAGAATACACAGTTCGACCATGCATGGAATGTGATGTTAAAAGGTTTTTATGACTATACCGAACCTATGCTCAATACCTTGACACAAAAAGGGTATAATATAGCAATACTCAGCAATATCAACAAGTTGCATTTAGAACATATACACAATGAATTTCCGGCGATATTTTCTGTACTTCACCATTGTTTTTTTTCTTGCAATATTGGTCATAGAAAACCCGAATCTTCGTGTTTTCGTTATGTGCTTGATGAATGTGGTTGGAATCCGAAAGAAACATTATTTGTTGACGATGCCCTAAGACATTGCAAAGCAGCGGCATTAGAACATATTCATACATTACATTGGCAATCTGCTCCATACTCTGTACAAGAAGTTTTATCAATATTATTAGAAGCGATAGAAAATCATGATTAAGTTTTCAAATCCGGTAAAGAATTTTTTAGTGGTTCTATATAGATGGATATTACCATTTTTTGACCCGATAAAATTTTTCCATGCTTTTCCGGCATATATCAGTTTTTTTGTTCAATGGTTCCGCTATTCCACAATGCGCAATGCCGAAAAAATACGCATTATGGATATTGCCCCTCAATTGCATGATAAATTATCAACAACACCGTTTTTGCGGCATTATTTTTATCAAGATATTTGGTCAGCACGCAATATTGTACAATCAGGTACAGAGTGGCATGTGGATGTGGCTTCTCGTATTGATTATGTAGGATTTCTTACAACAATCACAAAAGTCACTTTTATTGATATACGTCCGCTTGAAGCAAATTTACCTAATTTCGATTCACGTGCAGGGAGTATTTTGGCTATGCCCTTCGATGATAATACAATTCCTTCATTATCATGTTTGCATGTTGCGGAGCATATAGGTTTAGGGCGATATGGTGATGATCTTGACCCGGATGGTACACGCAAAGCATGCAAAGAACTTGCACGCGTACTTGCGAAAGGAGGCAATTTATATTTTGCTCTTCCTGTCGGTAAACCTCGATTATGCTATAATGCTCATCGCATACATTCACCTTTCCAAATATTAGAATATTTTTCCGATCTCACTTTGGTAAAATTATCCGGCATTGATGATAATAATCAATTTGTGGAACATCCTTCCATAGAATCACTTGCAAATTCAGATTATGCTTGCGGGCTTTTCCATTTTACAAAACAATAAGTATGAAACATCAAGTCCTTTCAGATATTTATACCAAAGCACGCACTGCATCACGAACAATCTATTTCCCCGATGCAGAAGATATACGTACAATTCAGGCAGCACACCATATAACAGAACAGGGTCTTGCTACACCGGTGCTTATAGGAAATAAACAAAACATCTGTTCGATTATTGATGCACAGTGTTTGGAATATAGCCCATTGATTATTGACCCGGCAACATCAGAATTGACCCCTCATTATACAGAGATACTTTTCGAATTACGTAAGAAAAAAAATTTATCATATCAAGCCGCAAACGAGCTTATTGCACAACCATTATATTGGGCAGGTATTGCATTACACAACGGTGACTGCGACGGATGTGTTGCAGGTTCATTATCCTCCACAGGTGATGTCTTGCGTGCTGCCTTGCACACAGTCGGATTGGCGCAAGGTGTCAAAACCGTAAGCAGTTGGTTCCTTATGCTTTTTGATGATAAAGTCTATGGATATGCGGATTGTGGTGTGGTACCGTATCCCACATCTGAACAATTAGCGGACATTGCCTTTTCCACCGTTGATAATTTTCATAAAGTGACCGCTATGCAATCAAGGGTAGCTTTTTTATCATTTTCAACATACGGTAGTGCGCGGCATGAATCTGTGGAAAAAGTACAAGAAGCTTATCGCATATTTTCGGCTATGCATCCCGATATTATTGCCGACGGTGAATTACAATTTGATGCAGCGATTGTTCCTGCCATAGCACAAAGAAAAGCACCGAATTCTCCTATTGCCGGTGAAGCAAATATTTTTATTTTTCCTAATTTGGATGCCGGTAATATTGCCTATAAAATGAGTGAACGGCTTGGCGGGGCGCAAGCTATTGGTCCGCTTATTCAAGGATTGCATAAACCATATTGTGATTTATCACGCGGGTGTTCTGTGCAAGATATTATTGATGTGTCTGCAATTACCGTTCTTATGTCAGTATAATACAAAGTCGTGACAATTCATACATAATCAGAGTAAGGTCCTAAGAAAAAAACTGTTTTGTGTATTTTCATCTGCCATCCCACAAAGAACGGCTATTTTTGCATACCGTTTTCTTTATGCCTATGACAACTTATATATATCATCCATTGCTCATGCAGATTTCTGTATGTATTGTTATCACTGTTTCTCTTTCTCTTGATAGCTTTGCTCAAGAGGATATTATTTCGGAGGAATTATGGGAAAACAGCGGTCAATTTTCAGAAAATTCGCCCTATTTCGATGCTTATGAATATTATGCACGCACCCCCATACGTTTACGGACGGCAGCAGTATCTGAAATAGCACGTTTACCCGGATTTACTCCGGCAATGGGAAAAACAATTCTTTCTTTACTGTCAAGTAATGACACATTATCATTATCCATGCTTGCCGATTCTTTACAATTATCACCCGATCAGCGTTATATTTTATATCAATGTACAGTAATTTCAGCCGACCCGTTTATTCTCTATAAAAAACCCAAAGCATTCACATATCGCGCACGTTTGCAGCAAGATTTTTCGCCTTTATCCGCCGTAGAAAATGCAAAATTCAGAGGAAGCAGCGATGATATATATCAGCGTTTTCTCTGGCAGCAGTCCCAATATTCCGCCGGAGCTGTTTTTTCAAAAGATGGAGGTGAATCTTCATTAACGGAGTTTATTTCCGGTGCGGCAGAATGGCATAATGCTCACACCGAAATAATTATAGGAGATTTTACCGCACAATATGGCTTGGGGAATATTATGTGGCGACAATTCGGTCTGAAAAAAGGAGCAGAAGTCCTTGCGCCATTACGTCGTTCGGATATTGGTTTATCCCCCTATCGTTCCGCTAATGAATCGGGTTTTTTGCGCGGAATTGCTTTGCGCCACAGTGGCACTTTTGCCGATAGTGCGCTTGCGTATAATTGTGCGGCATGGTTTTCTTCCACACCACGTTCCGGCACTTATGACTCAGTCAATGCAGGCATTTCTTCTTTATGGAACAGTGGTTTATTTCGTACAGCAAATGAACAAGCAAAAAAACATACATTCAATGAAAAGACTCTTGGTGCTCTTAGCATGCTTACCTATCAAAATTATTCCTTAGGTGCAGCGGGCTATGGCATTGAATATTCCCTGCCTTTGCTGTCACAAAGCAGCGATGCACTTCGTGGGAAAAGTGGCACATTATGGACACTCTTTGGTGAATATACCATGACATCATTAATCATTTCGACAGAAATTTCCAGCGATGCAGACGGTGCATTGGGTATGCAATCACAAGTGATGGTACGACAACCAAACTATGAAGCGGGTTTGGCATTGCGTTCCTTCGCAGCAGATTTCCGCTCTCCTTTCGGTTATCATTTCGGTGAATTTTCTGCACCCTCTAATGAGCAAGGTCTCTATGCAGCTGTGTCATGGCATCCGCATGAGCAACCGTATCGCCTTTCTTTCTATGCAGACATCTATCGTTCATTGCGTCCTCGTTATGGTATGAAAGTTCCAACACAGGGATTAGATATGCTCGGAGAATTACAATGGAAATTTTCATCGGGCACCACAGGTTTACTTCGTTTGCGCTCGGAAACCAAAACAGATAATATCAGCCAATCCGCTCAACCATATCTCCAACGTACCGTCACTTCAATGCGAGCAGAATTACGAAAAGAACAACAGTCCATACAGTACCGAGTACGTTGCGAAGCCATATCAGTAGATTTTGAACAAAGACAAGCCCATGAATATGGACTATTAAGTTTTTTGGAATTGCGATACAGTCCTTTTCAATGGTTACGCTGCACGGGACGCATGACCTATTTTTCCACCGACAGCTATTCGTCCGCAATATGGGCAATGGAACCCAATGTGCAAGGTATTCTCACCTCTTCGGTGCTTTATGGTCAAGGTATGCGTTGTATGGCAATGGCTCAATGTATAGTGCCTCCTTCTTTGACATTCACATTGCGTTATGTATCAGACATTCGTAATACAATTGTCACAGTATCAGAAGGTGAAAATATCGTGGAGGACTTTGGACAAAGCCGCCTTCATCTTCAAATAGATATAGGTCTGTAAATGTATCAATAGAACACATCTCCATCCGTTTACTTTTTTTTATATCACATTTTAGTCTATCACTATGCGTTATACATTATTCGGCAAATCGGGTTTACGTGTTTCGGAATTATGCCTCGGCACGATGACTTTTGGCACGGAATGGGCACTGGGTGCCGACTATGCTACAAGTAAAGAAGTTTTTGATGCTTATACGGAAGCAGGCGGAAATTTTATTGATACTGCCAATCGTTATACCGAAGGAACGAGCGAACGTTGGCTCGGAGAATTTACCGCTTCGGACCGCGACCATTTTGTTATTGCCACAAAATACACATTGCAAGACAGAATGAATGACCCCAACTTCTCGGGCAATCATCGCAAAAATCTTATGCGCTCGGTGCGTGAATCGCTCAAGCGTCTGCAAACGGATTATATTGACTTACTCTGGTTACACATGTGGGATTTTACCACGCCCGTGGATGAAGTACTGCGTGGACTTGATGATCTTATCTCACGAGGAATGGTTCATTATATCGGTATTTCCGACACTCCTGCATGGATAGTTTCCCAAGCCAATACTCTTGCAGAATTGCGCGGATGGACAGCCTTTACGGGCTTGCAAGTCGAATATTCTCTTTTACAAAGAACGCCTGAGCGTGATCTTTTACCAATGGCAAAAGCTTTCGAGATGACAGTCACACCATGGGGTGCGCTTGGTGGCGGAGCTCTTACGGGTAAATATTTACGCGGCGAGCAAGGACGCGTTCCCGAACAAAGTTTGCGCCGCAATGATCGCAGCACGGCAATAGCGCAGGAAGTTGTTTCTATCGCTGATGAAATTGGTGTGGCACCTGCTCAAATTGCCATCGCATGGACTCGTCAAAAACAGCAATCGGTCGTACCGATTATTGGAGCACGGAGGGCTGAGCAAATACGAGATACCCTCGGAGTGCTCTCTCTGACTTTATCATCAGAGCATATCGAACGATTGAATAGCATCAGTGCTATCGAGCCCGGATTTCCCCATGACTTTTTGGTCAGTGACGGGGTAAAAGGTGCAATAGGTAATACCCAAGATTCCATCATCACGCTAAGAAAATAAGTGGTTTTATTCACTTGATTTTCCCGAAAACAGACAAATAACAGCACAGCCGTTCAAAGGCAATAAAGCATATAAATACCCGCTTTGGTTGGTCAATCCTTCATTTTTGGGTAATTTAGAGGAATTTTTTTTCATTCCACACGAATTTTTTATACTCAATAGAGGAGTTATTTAATGAGAATTGATGTCGTAATGCCGAAGATGGGCGAATCCATTCAAGAAGGAAAAATCTTGAAATGGGTCAAAAATGTCGGCGACAAGATTGACCGCGACGAAGTATTATTAGAGATTTCAACGGATAAAGTTGACACAGAAGTACCGGCTCCCAATGGCGGTATTTTGGTGAGTATTCTTGCTAATGTTGATGATACGGTCGAAGTGGGCAAAGTCATTGCTGTGATTGAAACCGATGCAAGTGCAGCTACTATTTCTGCTCCCGCTCCCGCGGCGGCTGCGCCCGCTCCGGTAGTCACAGCTGCTCCTGCTCCGGTAGTAACGGCTGCTCCTGTGGCAGCTCCGACCCCTGCTCCTGTGGCGGCTCCGGTAGTTTCCGGTGGCTCAACAACGGATGTCGTAATGCCAAAGATGGGCGAATCTATCCAAGAAGGTAAAGTCTTGAAATGGTTAAAAGCAGTAGGCGATAAGATTGACCGTGACGAAGTATTATTGGAAATATCCACAGATAAAGTTGATACAGAAGTACCGGCTCCCGTCGGTGGCATTGTTGCTGAAATTTTAGCTAATGTGGACGATGTTGTCGAAGTAGGTAAAGTGATAGCACGCATATTAACAGGCGGTTCTGTGAGTGCAGCACCTGCTCCTGTAGCGGCTCCGGCTCCTGTGGCTGCACCCGCACCTGTGGCAGCACCTGCTCCTGTGGCAGCACCTGCTCCTGTAGCAGCACCTGCTCCTGTAGCGGCTCCGGCTCCTGTGGTAGTAACAGGCGGTACAAAGGAAATACCGAGAATGAGTGCATCTCGTCGTTTTTATTCACCGTTGGTTCGAACAATCGCAGAACAAGAGAATATCACATTGGAGGAACTCGAATCCATCACGGGCAGCGGCATTGAAAACCGTGTAACGAAAAATGATGTTTTGGCATATCTTGAGCGTCGTCGTTCCGGTGCCGTGGTTGTTGCCGCACCTGCACAAACAGTATCTGCGGTAGCTGCGGTGGCGGCTCCGGCTCCAATTGTTATGCCATCATCAGGTGTGACTATGCCTGCTGTGTATGGCGATGATGATGAAGTGATTCCGATGGACAGAGTGCGTCAACTTATTGCCGAACACATGGTTCGCTCTAAGCAAATTTCACCGCATGTGACAAGTGTTGCTGAAGCCGATGTGACAATGATCGTAAAAATGCGCGAAAAACATAGAAACGCATTTGAAAAACGCGAGGGCTTCAAATTAACACTCACCCCATTCTTCATGAAAGCAATTGTGGATGGGGTCAAAGCAAATCCAATGGTCAATGTCAGCGTTGAAGGCAAAAATATCATCCGCCACAAACGGGTCAATCTCAGTTTCGCTACCGTGCTTGATGATGGCAACCTCATCGTGCCGGTAATCAAAAATGCCGATGCACTTAATATTACCGGACTTGGACGCTCGGTTATGGATTTATCAACAAGAGCACGTGCTAAAAAATTGGCACCCGAAGAAATACAAGGCGGTACCATCACTTTGACCAATATGGGCGCATGGGGCACATTATTCGGCACCCCCGTCATCAATCAACCGCAAACAGCAATCGTAGGTGTCTATGCAGCACAGAAACGCCCGGTTGTACGTGAAGTAAATGGTGATGATGTTATCGTCATTCGCACAATGGTCTATGTGTCTTTAACTTACGATCATCGCGTTATTGACGGTGCTCTTGCTTCCAATTTCCTTGCAAGCATGGTAAAAAGTCTTGAAAAAATGAGTGATGCCACAATAGATTTATAATCTGCACGGCAACTCACGTAATGCACACTGCATAACGCCTTTTTTCTTGCAAAAGGAAAAAGGCGTTTCTTTTTTCGGCACGGATTTTATTCATATCTCGTCACAACCATATAATCTTTATCATCAATTCTATGACTGAAACCGGAAAATATCTTATTGCACGAAAAGCACAATTGGAAATACTCAACCAATGTCGTGAAAACTTACGCAAAAATGGGCGCGGGTCAGTCGTATGGGTACCGGCAGAGGCAGGATATGGCAAAACCGCTTTACTCACCTATTTTGAAGAAGAAACTCGAACGAAATACTCATCATTAAGCATTGTCTATGCGCAAACTCAAGCACCCATAGGCACAACACGTATTGGCAGTTTGCAACCGCTTTTCCCATTCACACGCATTGTGGAGCAATTAGCAAAAAAAGAATCCGTGTCACCGGAAAAAAAATTAGCTTTTAATATTGGTATGTCCGTATTGGGACTTATACCCGTTGTTGGTGAATTTCCGTTTTTGGTCAAAGAATTACGACGTGATATACAAGAATTTAAATCAGAAAAAAAATCCGGTAAATCCTATAGTACAGCTGCTACGGAACTCTATGAAGTATTAAAAAATTATGCTCAAAAAGCTCCGCTTATTTTGCTGTTTGATGATATGCACTATACTGATGCTCAAACCGTAGAGGTATTATCGCTGTTTTTATCCGATATTGCCAAATTACCTGTCATGATTGTTATTGCGTATCGTCCTGCGGCTGCAAAAGATGTCATATCACCTTTATTACCTTTATATGAAGAATATAAACCTGATAGCGCAACAATCTACCAAATTCGTCTTTCAGAATTATCGGCAGCAGATATTACCAAAGCGTGTCAGACTATATTACCTAAATACACCAAACATGAAGAATTTGAACAATGGCTTTGGGCAAAATCGAGCGGCATACCCGGATTATTATTTGAATATCTGCATTATTTTTCCAAAAAAACTCCTTTTGATGAACAAGGGCAATTAATTGCCAATTTTCATGATGACAATATTGTACCTACTTCCTTGCACTCCACTTTTGCACGATTAGTTGAGCAATTGGATGATGATGAACGCACTTTACTTGCTCTTTGCAGTGCCGAAGGGCGCGAATGCACTGTCCATATAGTTTCTAAGCTTTTAAATAACGATACATTAACGACTATACGAAAAATGCGCTCCGTACAAAGAAAAACAGGTATTGTCACCAGCATCGGAGCACAAAACAGATATGGCATAAAAACTACCGTCTATCAATTTACTCAGGCATTTTATCAACAATTTTTCCACAATACCCTTGAATATGAGGAAAAAGTAACTTTGCACAGGCAAATCGCCGAATTATTGCGCATGCAATATACTGATAGTGAGGACGAAACTGTGCGACGCGCCTTAGCTCCTTATATCGTGGCACATGACATTGAAAGCGATAATGATGATTCCCAAGAATTTATCAATGAGACTAGAGAATTAGCCGCTGCTTCCGGCAATACGGATATTATGCAGCAATTTACCTCATCATTTGCCGGTGCAGCTCAATCCAAACAGAACCCTGATGCAGACCATACCAAAGACGATATAAAACCCGAATCCATGACTATTTTCGATTTGCAGAAAAAAGTAGTGGATGCTTATTTAATGGGTAATATTGGCGGCGGCGTGGAATTATGCCAAACATGGCTCCATGAAAATCACACAGCACATGCGGGTGACAGAGCTATTTGCTGCGCTTTGCAAGCGCGTTGCCTTATAGAACTGGGAGAAATAAGCCATGCCCGTCAATTATGTGAGCAAGGATTTTCTTTAGTGCAAATTATGCCCAATCCGATTGCAGAATGTTTATTGAATAATGCTATGGCAATTGCTTTGCACCATGAGAATAATGATGCTGCTGAATATTATTTATTAAAAGCGGCTCAGCCATCGCCGTTTTTATCTCCGGCATACAGATTAATGACCATTACCAATATCAGCGCATTATTACAAAATCGTTCTTCCAATAAAGCACAAAAATTCAAAAAATCGGCTTTAGAATTAGCAAAATCACTCCATTTCCATACCTTTATCAATGAAAATTTTGATAAAGGCGAATAATAAAGTGCGGTTTGATTAAAGAAAATACCATTGTCTTTTATTGTAAGCATTGTGGATATCATCAAATATATTATATTCTCTTGATGAGATGGAGCAATGCAATAAAAGTAAAATGTGCAAACCGTTATTAGGTATCGAAAAAGTAGAATCATGATTGTGTAAAGCAATATTTTTACTCCATCATATATGACTTTGATAGATTCTATTAGGATGGATAAATAATGTTTTGTAGTTTTGAGGGAAGGAAAGGGCGGATTGGGTCGGGTGGAAGATAGGAGGTATAGTAATGACGACACGATTTGAAGATATAGATTTGAAAATTGAGAAACTGGTTTTTCTTCTAAATGCGGAAGAAGGAAATCCCGGGATATATGAATTGACGTGGGAACTGGGATGCTTCGACCTAACAATTGAAGATAAGTATAAGATAGCAAGAATAGTATTGACTGAAATTTTAGAACAAGACTTGGTCATACTTGAAAAATACAAAGATTTTACTCTAAGCGAAAAAATAACTACAATTGACAAGAACGATATCGAAGAAATGCTTAATAATCCATATTGTTGGTTTCCGTGTAACGAAATTCTATCAATAAGTTTAACAAAAAAGGGCATAGAATACTTGGACAATGAAATACCAAAATATAAAGACAAGATTAGTAAAAGGCTCAGGGCGAAATAGAACTACCACTGAAGTGGCGCATCTGTTTTTGCGGTGTAAACACAGTTTGGTACTCCGAATTGAAAATCAGCGTAATATAGTTTGCCACTATGCCAAAACGTTACATGGAATATTAACTAAATCCGAAATTCAAGATAAATGATTACTGTATTTAATTATTGAAGCGATATGACTCGACAACTTATCATAGAACGTACTCTGAAAATTATCAACCAGCTTCCCGAAGAAAAAGCGGAAGAAATTTCAGACTTTGCTGACTTCGTATTGAAACGATATGAAGAGCAACTATTAATTGCCGGAATTCAAAAAATCACAACAGAAGGGATGTGCTTTGATTTCCTAAACAGCGAAGAGGATATCTATACCGCTGATGACATAAAAGAGGTTTATCATGGCTAAAGGTGATATATTACTTGTCACGTTTCCTTTTACCGACTTGACAGGTAGCAAGCTGAGACCGGTAGTAATTCTTGCCGAGTCATCGCTTGACATCACAGTTTGTTTTATCACGACACAACTGCAATGGCAGGATAGCACTGACATGCGAATAGAGCCAACGTTAGCAAATGGTCTAAAAAAACAATCACTGATAAGGACTAGTAAAATAGCTACAATAGACAAAGCTTTAGTGAAGGGTCTTTTGGGAAAACTAACAACAGTTGAAATTACTGACTTAGATAATAAGTTAAAAATTCTATTTCAATTGATTTAATATTTGTATTACGTTCAACATCCGCAACCCATACACACATCATCAGTGATTTTTTACAACAATACGTGATAGCAATGCGCAAACTTGAAAATCTATGTTTGTATAGATGCACAAAGTTTCGTAGTTTTGAGGGAAGGAAAGGGCGGATTGGGT
>DDTD01000060.1 GCA_002344005.1 Ignavibacteria bacterium UBA2373
TATTGTCTAATAATCTAAATAATTGTATCGTTCTTATATCATTAATATCAAAAAAAGATTGAAAACAAAATATATGTGAAATTTTTTGGAATAGTAAGTCTAAATATTTAAGTGCATTGTTGGGCGTAAAGTGATTGAGAATAAATAGTTTTCCACCTTTTTTTAAGACTCTGTGAGATTCTGCCAAGAGTTTCTCAGGATTCTCAACAACAGAAATAACATAAGAAAGTACTATATAATCATAACTTTGATCTTGAAATTGTAAGTTCTGACCATCCATTTCTATGATATCCACATTTTCTGATTCAAAACGTCTTGCATAATGCACCATTTTATCCGATGTGTCAATACCGGTTACTCTGTGTTTACCATAATGTCGGATATGTCTGCCATTGCCTATGCCTATTTCTAGAACATTTCCTTTCGGGAGTTTATTTAACTCTTGGAAAAGTAATCGTTTCTGTGGACGAAGAAAAATATCAACAAAAGGATAGAACAAGTAAAATATATTATAAAATTCTCGAGAATTTTTCCTTGTTTTATTTGTGTCAATGTTCTTGGGTTGATCCATTTATCACAATGGTTTGAAAGAGTGTTCTTTAATAAGTTTTTGTTAAACGATTATCAATGTGGCAATATT
Organism: Ignavibacteria bacterium UBA2373; assembly: GCA_002344005.1. Lineage (GTDB taxonomy): Bacteria > Bacteroidota > Ignavibacteria > Kapaibacteriales > UBA961 > UBA2353. The sequence continues at coordinate 641 of DDTD01000060.1, forward strand.
GTTTGACCAATAATATTTTTATTCATTCACCCAACACTCATGCGTGACTACAATCTATTCACAAGCAATTCAATCAGACTTACGATGAGACTGCAATGCTTCAGTGTACTCCTAAGCAATTGTTAATTGTAAGAGCGATATCGTTCAAGGAAACAATTTCATCAGCAATACCGGCTTCAATCACTGATTTTGGCATACCATAGACGACGCATGAATGTTCGTCTTGTGAGATTACATACCCACCAAGGGATGAAATTTTTTTATATGATTCCATACCGTCACGTCCCATACCTGTCATAATGACCGACAAAATTTTACCGCCAAATACCTCTGCTGCACTCAATGACAGTATATCAACACAAGGTTTATACAATACAGGGAATTGTTCGTCGGATATGACGATGCGGCGCGACTTATTAACAAGGATATGTTTGCCACCTTGAGCTATATATACCGTACCGGCTTGCAGTAATTCACCGTCTTCTGCTTCTTTGACATGAACGGCAGAAGATTTATCAAGTCGTTCAGCTAAAGATTTCGTGAAATGCGGCGGCATATGTTGAACGATAATGAGTGGGACAGGTAATGATTTTGATAATTTGGGAATCACGCTTTGCAAAGCCAGAGGTCCACCGGTGGAAATACCAATGATGGCAAGTTGAAAATGGCTCGCAGCAGGACGTTTCCTTCCTGTGGTATGAGGTATGACAGTTGCTACAGTGGGGGGAATTGACGGGGTCGGCGTTTTTGTTATAGGAGCAATTGACGGTGGCATCACTCGATTATGCCTGCGTTTAAGCAAAGGGCTGGAATACACATGCTTGACTTTGTCAATAAGTTCTTGCTGAATAGAATACGTTTCCGTCGAAAGATTGGCTGTTCTTTTCGCAATAAAATCAGCAGCACCCAAAGACAGTGCGTCGAGTGTCAGTTGCGCACCCTCGGAAGTAAGCGAACTAAGCATTATCACAGGAACGGGATGTTCTGTCATAATAATTTTCAGAGCTTCCAATCCTGTCATTATTGGCATCTCAACGTCCATGGTAACAATATCAGGCGACAAAGATTTAATTTTTTCTATGGCTTCTTTACCATTTTTTGCGGTATCTATGACTGTAATTTCGGGGTCGGCATTGAGCATTCGAGAAATTGCCTGACGCATAAAAACAGAATCATCAACAACGAGTACTTTTATTTCTTTCATAGTCTGCTTTATAATCATATCACATAGTCATATGCAATATGGGAATATTTTTTATTCAACTTTGACTTTATCAACTAATTCTTGAATATCGAGAATCATAATTACACGCCCATCACCAAGAATTGTGGAGCCGGCGATGGCAGGTATATTACCAAGATATTGACCTAATGACTTAATTACAATTTCTTCTTGACCAAGCAAGGAGTCCACAACAATTCCCAAACGCTGATGCGCCAAACCAATAACAACGACATATTGTGCCGTTGAAGGCGTTGGTTTAGCAGGAATATTTAACTCACTTTTTAATGTCAATAATGGTAGAACTTGTTGGCGAATACGAATAACACGCTTTTGATTGATTGTAGAACAATTTTCATCAGTTAATGCGACAACTTCCACAACATTACTCAAAGGCAGTGCATACGTTTCATTTTCTACTTGCACTATTAATCCTTGAATTATTGCTAAAGTGAGCGGCAATTTAATAACAAAGGTCGTGCCTTTATTTATCTCGGATTCTATTTCTATAACGCCCTTGAGTTTTTGTATATTTGTTTTTACGACATCCATTCCCACACCGCGACCGGACACAGCCGATACTACCGCCGCTGTGCTGAACCCGGGTGCAAATATTAATTGATATAATTCGCGTTTTGACATCTGTGCTGCTTGTTCAGCGGTTATCACACCCTTTTCTAGGGCTTTGGCTTTTACTTTCTCAGCATCAATACCATTACCGTCATCGCTTATACGGAGCACAATATTATTGCCTTCTTGTTCGGCATCAAGAGTAATTGTGCCTTTGGCAGGTTTGCCTTTTGCCACACGTTTTTCGGGTGACTCAATACCATGATCACATGAATTACGAATCATGTGAACCAAAGGATCATTTAATTCTTCAATAATACCGCGATCAATTTCTGTATCTTCACCTTTGAGAATAAGTTCAATTTCTTTACCGAATTCTTTCGATAAATCACGAACGATACGAGGTGATTTCTGGTATAATTTACCAATAGGCACCATACGCATTTTCATTGCCGTAGCTTGAATATCCGTTGTGATTTTATCTAATTGTGATGTTGTTTCCAATAATTCGGCAACAAGGTGTTCATTGTCAAATAATTCTTTAAGACGATCGGAAATTTGCGATAAACGATTACGCCCGAGTACAAGTTCGCCGGATAAATCCATCAATGCTTCCACTCTGCTGACATCAATGCGAATTGTTGCATCGGCTGATGAAGACGTTGCGGGAGCAGGTTTTGCGGCTGTCGTTTGTGGTGATGGTTTTGTCGCGGCTACGGGAGTTGCTTTTGCGGCTGTTTCTTTACTCTGTTCATTATATTCGACGGATGTTGTTTCTTTAGTACTTTCGACAATTTGTTGAGGTAATTCCGAAGGTTTTTCTATGGTCTTAGATTCTTGATTTGCGGAAAATTCCGTATTTATTTCTGTGAAAGCCGCTTGAATCATTGCAAGTTCATCTTCGGTAAAATCGCCCGGATTTTGCGTTATTGACGTATTATTCAAAACAGCATCAAGCGCGCTATGTGATGCAGCGGATGATGATTCTTGAGAAATTTCCTTAGCAAATTCACTATTTATTTCAGCAAAAGCCGCTTGGATTTGTGCAAGTTGTTCATCGGTAAAATCGCCGGCACCTTTCATGGAAGTGTCGGCAAGGACGCTTTGTATGGCTGAAGGCGGCTTTTCTTCTTTTTTTGAAGCCGACAGTTTTTCGGCACTCGGATTAATAACTGCTTCTAAACGTGCCAATGTTTGTGAATAATCAACGGGAGAATCATCGCCCATGCTCAGATTTTTCACTAATAATTGTATCCAATCATGCACTTCTAAAAGCACATCTACCATATCCATCGTAATCGTTAATTCGGAACGGCGCAATTTATTGAGCAAGTCTTCTGCATGGTGGGTTATCACGGTAATAGAATCAAAACCCATAAAACCGGAAGTGCCTTTTATCGTATGGAAACCCCTGAATATTCTGTTCATCAAATCCATATCGTCGCCGGCAGTTTCCAATTGCATTAAATCCGGCATCAGTGCATCGAGTAGCTCTTGTGATTCAACAAGAAAACTCTCGAATATTTCTTTCATATCATCATCTAATTGCATAAATCCATCCCGATAAATAAATACACGTTACTATGGGTTACGAATGATAAACGTTTGCGTACCACTACGATTACACTTTACTTAAATAAAGCATCAATATCATCTTGCGAAAATGGTTCATCGCTGTCCGGTAATTGATTGGTATTGTGTTCTTCGGTGGGCATTTGTGCCGATTGCGCATTGGCTGCAAATAAGGCATCAATATCAATGTCTTCATCATCATCGTCGGCATTATTATTATTGGACGTATTCGCCGCAAATAAGGCATCAATATCAATGTCTTCATCATCATCGTCGGCATTATTATTGGACGTATTCGCCGCAAATAAGGCATCAATATCAATGTCTTCGTCATCATCGTCCTGCGCTTGCGTCGAATCAAAAGATTGATGCTCACGAGAAAACTCTTCCGGAGATTCATTCATGTGTTTCATTAAATCGTCCACATCTTGCTGACGTGATGTGGTATTGGCTAAAGCGTCCACAGCATCGGGGTCAAATGCAATTGTGCGATGTAAATTGGAGGTGCGGGAATCGAATTGATGTTTTTCGGTAGCATTTTCTAAAGAGAATACCGCAAATTCCGTGTTTTTTAATCTATCGGTAATGCTGCTGAGCTTGGTTTGCAATGTTTCCAATAAATTATTCACGGCAGCAATTTGCTGTGAAGTGATGTCTTGCACTTGCAATGCCATCATTATATTTTGTGCATCATTTTTTATGCTTTTTAATACTTCATCTGAATTGGAAATTGCACGTAAAAAATCCTCGTTTTTGGCAAATTCAGTTTGAGAACCTATATCGCGTATCAAAGCAAGATTAGTGCTGATAATGCCTGATTTATACATGACACCGTCCACAGTATCCATAATCTCATTGGTTGCCATTTCTGTAGCTTCCGTTACTTTCGATAATTGCTTCGAAGCTTTGGGCATTTTTTTAAGATTATCTTTGATTGAAGAGCTTATCTCTTGTATCAAAGGTGATGTGTCTTGAATAAATAAAAAGATTTCCTCAAGAAAGGGAATCACTCTTTGACCAAGCACAAACAATGCTTTTAATTCTTCTGCCTTTTTGAGTAGTTCTTGTATATCTAATTCTTTTTTCATGATAGTATCCTCCTAAGTGACAATGGTGGGTAAAATGATTATTTTCCTATGGAGGATAAAATGACATCAATTTTTTCTTTGAGTACTTGGGGCGTGAATGGCTTTACCACATAATTGTTGACACGTGCTTGCAATGCCTCGATAATATCTTGTTTAAGACCGCGTGTTGTGACCATTAAAATAGGCAACTTTGAAAATTTAGCATCAGCACGCACTGCCCTAGTGAACTCAAGACCATTCATATTCGGCATATTCCAATCAGTAATTATAAATTCAACCGGATTGGATTGTAATTTAGTGAATGCGTCTTGTCCGTCTTCTGCTTCAACAACCGAATCATAGCCGAATGATGCCAAAGCATTAATTACTATGCGGCGCATTGTGGGCGAATCATCAACAACTAAAAATTTCATAAAATGTATCCTCGCAAATTGATTCTAAACTATTTTCTGTATAATAATACTTAACCTATATATTTTGATACTTCATATTGCAGACGTTTGGCATTAAATGGCTTTATCAGATAAGAATTGGCTCCCGCATCAAGACCTGCTTGCACATCTGCATCTTTGGATAAAGACGACAAAATAATAATCGGTAAAGTACCATAATCCGTTGTGCTGCGTAAATTCTTAATAAGGGTATAGCCATCCATATTCGGCATATTTAAGTCAGTAATGAGTAAATCAATTTTTTCTACAGCCGCTTTTTCTAATGCGTCCATACCATCAACGGCACTTATGACGCGGACACCTTGTAACTTTAATGCCAGCATGACAAATTTGCGTACTGACATCGAATCATCTGCTATAAGAACGGTTTTTTGCATATTGAGTCAAAAGTATAGAGTAGTGTGTAAGAATTAAATAAATACAAAAAAAACAATAAATCACTCTTTTTTGTAAACCATTGCTTTGGGTAAATGAATAAGCTTGAATGCCTTCGACACACCATGTAATGATTCGGAATATCCGATGATTAAATGACCGTTTTTGTTTAAGGAATCATACAAACCCGATATAACTTGTTGCTTTGATGCCAAATCAAAATAAATCAGAACATTACAACAAAAAATTATATCAAAATTTTGCATACTGCGCATTGCGGAGCTGTCAAATAAATTCACATTAAGAAAAGTGACTTGCCGGCGTATTTCATCGCTTAACTGATAGGTTGCTCCGTCTTTTTTGAAATATTTTGTCAAAAGATTGGGCGGCACATTACGTATTGCATATTCTTTGTAGATGCCTTGTCTGGCGGTTTCAAGCACTGCGCTGTTTATATCGGATGCCATTATTTGGAAACGAACATGCGGGTATTTCTTTTTCAGCCGTTCATTGATTATTATTGCCATCGTATATGCTTCTTCACCGGTGGATGATGCCGAACTCCACAGCCGCACCGTTGTGCCGAGCGAATTACCTTTGGATGCAATAATCTCAGGAATAATGATTTGCTCCAGAGCGTCGAATTGCTGCTCCGCTCTGAAAAAATATGTTTCATTGATGGTGATTGCTTCATACAATGCCGACAGCTCGCCTCGCCCCTGCGATGATTTCAATAATTGAAGATATTCTTCAAATGTCGAGACTTTGTTGATGGACAAGCGTTTGCTGACCCTGCCTTCAAGAAGGTATTTTTTCGAATCATTGAAAAATATGCCGCTTTTGGTATAGATAAAGTCACGAAACAGCTTAAAAGTCTCATCTGACATGACAGTAGAGCTTTGTGCTAATGGAGATGAACCCTGTTGTTGAGCTGGGGTTCGAAGATTTTTGAACTGAAATAAGCCGCTCATATTGCCGATCGGTCTTTTAATAAATGGTTAAGCATTGAGAGTATGGATATCTTTAGTTGAAAAATATCATTCACACCATTACAAAATTACTCTTTTTCGTGCATGATTATACTAATAAAACGCACAAAACCACTGTGAATGTATGTCGGTGTAAAAATGTTTGTGATGACTTCTGTGTTTCAAACCCTTACAAATCAACAACATCAATCATGATTTTCTGCATTATCACGGCTTTCGGGCTCCAGTTTCACAAAGCAGCCCATACGACCCGCTTTGTCCTTGTCCCGTCTATAAGAATGAAAACGTCTGTCCGTGATTGTGCACTCTTCCGAGCTTTCTATATGGTCATGGATGATACCCGCCGACAACAAACGTTGTCTGTTTTCTTTGCGTATATCAAGAAAATATCGCCCCTTATCGTCACGGGTGATACTCATCGGAAAACGCTCTGCAACCTCTGCGCCAACTTCATACGCTTTGCCGGATGCACAAGGACTTAACCATATCCTCATATCCGCAAATGAACTGCCATAGCGCATCTGCATTTGCTCAATCATACGGACGGCAATATTTTTTTCTGTGCCTCGCCAACCGGCATGTGCCACACCGCAAACATGGCGCACAGGATCATAACATACAATACCACAGCAATCGGCAAGTTTCACCATCAACATCACATTCGTGCTGCACGTCATCATCGCATCGGCTTCAAACAATGGCGGCGAAGTGTCCGTAATCTCTATAACCGTATCGCCATGCACTTGTTGAGGAATATACAGTGAATCGGGCGGGATGGCATAGTGCGCGCACACATCATGACGATGATGAAGGCATACTTCCTCCGGAAATGACAAAGTGGCACTGACACTCAGACCATTCGGCGGATAGGCGGCTTGATTGCGTAATGTCAGACCGGATACAATATTGTCATGGCGATATATACCGGGAACAATGATTTCAATCATGGGAAACATTCCTTTCCAAAGTAAGTGCATTGCGCAGCAATCCCGCAAGTTTGGTGCGTTTAATCGGGCTTTTGCGAAACATTGCCGAAAATTCTTCCTGACGCATTTCTTTTATCAATCCTATCGGTAATGATGTCCCAAAAGAACGGGGCTGAAATGATTGCTCGGTGGTTTCTTTGCTGAAACGATTCCAAGGGCACACATCTTGGCATATATCACAACCGAAAACCCATCCTTCCATAGTGCTTGCAATCCTGTCGGGGATACATTGATCCGCTTTGGCTTCGATAGTCCAATAGGAAATACAAGCACCAGCATCCACGATACCCGGTTCTACTATCGCATTGGTGGGGCAATACTCTATACATGCGGTGCACGTGCCGCAATAATCTTCCATAGGGCGGTCATACACAAATTGGGCGGTGGTAATGATTATTCCCAAAAAAAACCATGAGCCATATTTTCGTGAAATAATATTGGAATGTTTGCCTTGCCAACCCACGCCGGCACGCACTGCCCATTGTTTTTCCATAACCGGTCCCGTATCGGTATAATATTTCGTTGCCGCATCGGGATATAATTCAGTGATACATGCTGATAATTCTTTTAATTTCAGTGGGATAACATCATGATAATCATCGCCCCAAGCATAGCGTGATATTTTTCCTGCGCTCTTATCCTCTTTGGGTGGATGTCTATGGGGTGTATAATAATTTTGAGTGACAACAATAACGGATTGTGCGCCGGGCAGAATAAGTGACACATCGCGGCGTTTATCAAGATTGCGCTCCATATAGCCCAAAGAAGCGTGATACCCTTGCTGCACCCATGATTCATAGAACTGCATTTCTTTGTCCAAATTTTCCACTGCCGCAATACCGCAATCTGAAAATCCCAATGCTCGTGCTTTATGTTTTAATGCTTTCGTTGCTGCACTATGATGAAATTGTGTCACATATTCTCCGATGGATGGAAAAACATATTGAAGTATTCATGGTGTAGTGTATATATACTATGCCATTCCCGATAAAACGCTGTCCGGCATACTGTCATCACTTCCTTATTCAAAACTACGGAATAATGCCGTCTTTTGCGTTTGATACATTGTGGACGGGGCTACATGAATTTCATCCCATCCATCGGAGGGGTGTCCGAAGGACGGGGTGGTTTCTCATTCCTCGGTGGCAGACGCAGTCTGACGGGGTGGATGGTTTTCATAGAACACAAATTCTATAAACGTGTAATCCCTACGGGATTGAATCAGTCCGGAAATAATCTTTTATCGAAAATTATTTCGTTAATATCAATGTGCTGTTCTCCATCTTCTGAGAACACTACATCCCATACCCAGCAATAAAAAAGATGCATATCTGTCGGAATTGATATAAAAAAATCTACAGGACTATATTCTAAATATAAAGATACTTTTAATTTTTTTTGTACTATATACGAAACAATATCTTTTACTTGCTCATATATATCACTTGATAAACTTTTGATATATGGCTTTACTATTGTATGGAGTAATTCCTTTACCTTTGTTTCATCATCACCCGAAATTACTTTGTCAAGCGTTAACTCTTCTTCGGATAATAATGGACATTCAATATGGCTTAATAAATAAATACTTAAAATTCGTTTCATAGTGGGAATATTAACTGTAATTGATTAGAAAAAAAAGCGAAGCCTGCCTAAATACCTCTTAGTGTTCAAAGAACGGAACACTCAATCAATCTTGAAACTCTGCTTTCATACCTAATTCTTTCTCTAACAATGGTAAAATTGAAGTCTCAAAATCTTGAATGTATTTTTCACTCTCTTCATCATCCAAATTGTCATTTATACGATATAAAACGCTATTTTCATTATACAATATTCCAAAAAAAGAAAGTGTTGTTATGGTATCTCGTAAGTATCTTGTTCTAAAATTAATTACATATAATTTTTGATATACTTTACTTCTAAAAATAAATTCGCCATAAAACCATGTACTTTTATCTGGATAAAGATTGACATGTAAATATTTCGTACTATCCATGACAAGATTAGGATGTTTTTTTTTAATCGAAAGTAAAGCATTAACGAAACAGGAGTCATCAACATAAAAATCATATCTTTCGGCATTAGGATAACGTCCTCTTGGGGCAAGAAGCCATACACCATATAGAAATATCAAAACAAATACAGTACTCACAGAAAGTATTATTTTAGTTCTTGCTTTCATCTATATTGCTTGTTTAATGGGAAAAAACCGGTTTATTAATAGGATCATGTCGATGTGGTTTATCTGGAAAACTATCAATTAATGTTTCATCTTTTTTTTGTTACTCATCAAATAATATTGTAATCGTCTCTTTAAATCTAAATGGACCTACACCTCCTAAGATTACTATTGATTTTAATACTGCAATAGTTCCGATAATAGCTGCTGCGCCATAAGATTTCAACGTTGTTTCAGAATCTTGTGAAACCATTCCAATCAAAAATTCTTCGCCTACGAAATGCCAATCTTATTAGATCAGTCGGGTTTATGACATTAGTATAAGTGTATCCAATCTTTTGGAATTACTAAGCCATCAAGCCATGATTTTTCGGGGTGATTATTGCCATAGTGGTTGTTGCTTTTGCAATAAGTTTTTCCGTGCCGTCTTCTGCAATCACAAAAACCTCTGCTTCGCAAAAGTGCATCGAACGCCCGGGTTTGACCACCGTGCCTATAGCGCGGAGTTTTTTTCCTAAGCCCGGTGCAAAATAGCTGATTTTTATTTCTGCCGTTACGGTATGTTGCTCTTCTGCGACCAGAGTAAATCCTGCAAAACCGGCAGCCACATCGGCAATAGTAGCAGTCACTCCCCCATGCACCAAGCCTATTTGTTGCTGATGAATAGTGTCAAGCTCAATTTCTGCGACAACATAACCGGGTTCGATAGTGACCAATTCGCAGCGGCACAATTTCATAAATTCCTGACGCTTGAGATGGTGGCGAATATTTTCTCGAAATAAAGGATTTTTGGGTATTAGTTGCATATTATTTTTTCGATTTTTGTATAAGTGCCAAATAACCGTCGCAAAGCCAATCGGCAATAACTTGTCTATTTCTTGGCTCAATAAGCCGCACTTGATCATTAGGGTTTTTTATATTGCCAAGTTCAATATATGTTCCAATAGGTTTGCTATGGTTCAACATAAATAAATCACGTGCTTCCACACTGCCATTATAGCCGCGTCCGGGTTGGGCTTGATTATATTTATCGCGCAATGTTTGCAATAATGTTTCCGCGGTTGCTTTACCGCGCTCGCTGCCCGGAGCATGGTAAAAGAATATGTCAATGCGTTCAGTTGTCGTTCGTGAATCCACATGAATTATGACGCTGTGTTGTGTGGCTGTTGCATGCTTATCATATAATTTATTGATAATAGCTGCCCTTTGTTCCAATCGTTCTCTGTGACCTCGCGAAATGGGTTGCCCACCATAGTATCGCTCACGATCGCTATTATTGAGAAAACGTGTGTCGCGAATGCCGTCTTTCATTTCTTGGACTATCACATAGACCGTTGCTCCATGGCTCAGTAAATTACGTGCTAATCGTAAGGAAACATCATAAGCATACTCATCTTCATGCAATTCATGTTTGCCGCGCTTTCCTATTGCCCCGGGGTCGGGACCGCCATGTCCGGGATCAATATAAAAAACTTGCCCTTCTAAAAGATTGTCAATTTTTTCGACAACCGAATACCCTTTACCAAATAAACGATGATAGGAGCGTTTATTTTTTGCTTTTTGTTTGGAAGTTCCCGTAAGCCACATAGGCACCCATAATTTCCCCGATACACGAAAATCATCACGCCTCATTCCCTTGGTTTTCATGCGGTCATTATATTGTTCAATAAGAGCAGCATCGCCTTCATTGGACAATGATAATAATTCTACGAGCGGTTCACCGGCATAATTGACACTGCGTACAGGCAAAGCATAGATTTTACCGGCAAGCAAAACATCATTGCGCGGTATGGTAATATTGCCGTTTATTTTCTTGAAAAGATTTCTGTTTTTGGGAGTATTGTCTATCTCATAGCGAGTGAATATATCTTCGGTTTTTTCGCGGGCTTTGGCTTTTATTGTCACATAATCATTATCCGCTCCGACAGCCGTAACGATGCACAAACAGAATACTATTACTCGAACAAAGAAATCCATGGAATAAAATGAAGATTTTCGGATAGAAAGCAAAGAAAAAACCCTTTGTATAATCTGGACTATACAAAGGGCTTCACTCTACTGTGGGCCCGGAGGGATTTGAACCCCCAACCAACGGATTATGAGTCCGCTGCTCTAACCGTTGAGCTACGAGCCCGGTTACATAGTAATATTCTTAGTTAAACAGCCCTACAAATATACCGAATTGTAGTGTTAAAGCATTAGCATTTAATTCTTTGGGTACATTATTGACGGCAGCCACACCGTTCATTTGCCAGTCACCCATAAAGCTCAATGAATATCCGGCACTTGCACGTATCATCGCAAATTGGGTTACAGCATATTCGATATTCAAATTCGGTTGCACGAATATATAGCTTGCTCCAAGGCGGCTGAGACTTTGTGTCCCCGAAGGAACTAATGGATTGAAATCCACGCTTTGTGTCGATGTTGCCCTTTCAATATTCAAACTGCCCCAACCAAACGATGCTCCGGGCAATATTGCTAATCCTTTTATTGGCTGAAAGGCATAATCCAAACCAAAAGTATTGATGGATGAACCAACCGTCATTGTTAAAGAGGTATCGGATTTCTTTGCTTCGCGTACTAAGTTGCCCGAATAACCACCAACATTCACACGAAGATTTTTCACTATAAGTACGGGAGCAATACCACCCACACCCGAACAAAAGATACCGCCGTCAAAATCCGACACACCGAAATTTCTTGCCAATACATTGACTTGATCAAAATTCATGAATTGGAATGTGCCGATATAACCGCCACCGACAGCAAAATACGGGGGTTTTTCTTCCACATAATTTGCTTCCTCAAAACCGAGTTCTTCCAATTTATCGTCCTGTGCTATAAGGACTTGTGAACTCGTCATCACTATGACGAAAGCCGAACAAAGTAAAGCAGTGAATAGCCGCATGGCATTTCCTTACGAATTTTAGACTGCAAAAATAGAGATATATTTGGGAACAGCATCGCTTTTTCACTCTTGATTTAGTCTTGCTTCTATTAAAAGTATGTTGCACAAAAGCCATAAATACTGAATTTTGAGCCAACTATGAGGCAATGGTATCTGTTTACCCAATGTGAGAGAGTATGTCTTGTATATGTCCTTTCACTTTCACCTTAGGAAATATATGAGTAATGATGCCTTCTGCATTGATGATAAATGTTGTGCGCTCAATCCCCATATATGTTCTGCCATACATTGATTTCTCCTTCCAGACCCCATATAGTTCGGCAATACTATGGTCGGTATCCGCAACTAAAGTAAAGTCCAGAGAATATTTATGAGAAAACTTACTATGTGATAATTCTGTGTCGGGACTTACTCCGATAACAGTATAACCTTTCAGCGTCAGTTGATTGAGATTATCCCGAAAATCACATGCTTGTTGCGTGCATCCGGGCGTATCGTCCTTGGGATAAAAATAGAGTATGATATTGCGCCCTGTCAAGGAAGACAATGACACTTGTGCTTGCTCGGAAGTAAACGTAAAATTCGGAGCTTGTTGCCCTATGATTGCTGCTGCCATAATTTATTAAAAAGTAAAATTCCACGCCAAAACGGGAAGTATGGGAAAAAGTGTATATTGCTTCAACACGGGCTTAAAAGTACCATCGCTCTGATATTCTTTGTCCACAAATTGCGCAAATGGGTTTTGGCGATTATAGGCATTGTAAATAGAAAGTACCAATTGCGACGGTAAACCAAAAACCTCGGTTTTGAATGCAAAATTAAGATCAAGCCGATGATATGGCGGCAAACGATAACCATTGCGCTCTGTATAAAGATAACGTTCCCGACTCGAATTATATCTATCGTCTGACGGTTGCAAAACATATTGACCCACCGGCATAGTATAGGCAAAGCCCGTTCCGAATGTCCATGCAGCACCAAATTCAAGTGATGAAGACAAACGATAGGAAAATGTCGCCGACACATCATGACGACGATCATAGCGCGCCCAAAAAGGATTGCCATTATTTAATTCATCGAAAAAGCGGCGCGTCCATGATAAAGTATATCCCACCCAGCCCGTAAAATCTCCGAGTCGTTTATTCAAAAACACTTCCACACCATACGCTTCGCCCCGACCTTGCGTAAATTGCGATTCCAAAGGCAACAATAAAGAAAATGATGCCGTATCGCGATATTCATACAGATTGCGCATATCTTTGTAATATCCTTCTATGCTGAACAAATAGGAATTATTATCGCCAAATAATGTTTCTATACCAAGTATGCCCTGTGTCGAATAACTCGGCAATATGGTCTTCGTAGATGGAAACCATAAATCTGTCGGTAAATTTACATCATTGCGAATAATTAAGTGTAAAAATTGATTGGCAACGGCAAATGAACCTATCAATTTGGTCTTGGGAGCAACTTGATATGTTGCCTGCAAGCGTGGTTCAAATCGCAAATAATTACCACTCTGAAAATAATAGATTCGACCACCGATATTGGTAAATAACTCATCGGTAATATACCATTCATCTTGCAAATATAATGCTGCATCAAAAGCACTTATCGTTTGTGAAACAGGTTGCAATTCTCCATTATTAAAATCTGCGGAAACTTCTGATAAAAATTCATGTCTTGTGGCTTCAATGCCGCATTTGATTGTTTGCGAAGCATCGCTGTAATATGTCACATCACTCTTCAAAGTAAAATCCCGAATACGCGAACGAGTATAAAAAGAAAAATTGGACTGAACATCATCCAAAAATTCCGAACCGAAACGATAATTTGTATAAATAAATGAAAAATTGGAAAATACATCAGGCGAAAAAATATGCATCCATTTTGTATGCAATGAAGCATTACCCCAGACAATATCAAAACTCGCATCATTATTGTTTTGCGGTGAACTAAGAACATCCGACCCGAAAAATCCACTTGCAAACAATTTGTCTTTTTCTGATATTTGATAAGTGAATTTTGCATTAAGGTCGTAAAAATAATAGCTTGGCGTTTGCTCCAATTCCTCCTCCGGCAAAAATAATGATGCCAATACATCAAGATACATTCTGCGACCCGATACCATAAATGTCATTTTATCATTGATGGGACCTTCCACCGTAAGCCGTGATGCAATAAGACTAATGCCTCCCTGTCCGGTAATTTTTTCTTTTGTGCCATCTTTCATGGTCAAATCCAATACACTTGAAAGCCGACCGCCAAATTCTGAAGGAAAACCGCCTTTGATTAATTTCACTTCGCGCATGGCATCAACATTGAATGTGCTGAGAAAACCGCCCAAATGCGCAGGATTATAAATCGTTACGCCATCCAATAAAATAAGATTTTGATCGGGCGAACCACCACGCACATAAAGACCACTCGACAATTCCGAGGGCGACTTCACACCGGGCAATAATTGCAATACGCGAAAAATATCCGTCTCGCCCAATAATGCCGGCATATCCTTAATAAAATCGCCTTGTATGGTCACTGTACTAATATTATCGGCAGGGCTATTATTGTCGCTACGTTGAGAGGTCACCACCACTTCTTCTGTCACGATTTCCTTACGGGAAAGGGCTATGGACAATTGAGTAAGTGTGTCAAACTGATTTGCCGTAATCTTTTTCATTATCGTATGATAACCAAAATATCCGACTGTCAGCCGATACGTTTTCGGCAAGATTTTCGGCAAAGAAAAAAAGCCGAACTTATTGGTATAGGTGCCGCGCACAGGCTTCGATGCGGAGACACTGTCATCCATCAGGCGAATCGTTGCACCTATAATCACCTCACCGGACACAGAATCTCGCACTATCCCGGATAAGGTAAAGTTTTGTTGCGCTGACACAGAAACAGCAGCTAAGAACAAGGAACTAAAAACAAGAAAAGTACGCATACAGTTCTTTAGAATGAGTGATATGTGCTTTTTAAAGGGCAATATACGCACTCATAAGGAAATAAGAACTATACAATGCTTTTACGATGGCTTTGTGATAGAATAATACGATGCTTTTTTGTGTTTACCTGTAAATTCATAATGCACGGTGGAAACAGTCTTTCTCGAATTATATACCATTGTCGGATAAACAGCAATATTTTTTTTAGATAATGATTGAATGTGCTATAACAGATATAGCATCTATGAATAATAGTATATATACAAATTATGTATTTCTTTTGAGTCATACATAAAAAAAAGGATACCTCAAATGAAGTATCCTTTTTTCTTAACAAGACAATAGCACATTTATTGTACGACGATGCGTTCAATAAAAGTTTGCCCATTTTGAGTAATATTTACCAAGTAAATACCCGAAGATAATTCTGTCACATCAAGTGGAATTTCTACTGTTCCAATACTTGCAGCATGATTCATAGTCATAACTTCTCTGCCCTCCATATCGGTTATGGTCACAGCTAATTGATCTGTACTTTGCGAAGTAAAGCGTATTGTGCTTAGTCCGTATGTAGGATTGGGATATACGGATACGCCATTATCAGTGTTGGGGGCTGTTTCTTGTTGAATTCCCGCTTTTGGCATTGATTTATCAGCACATTGTTGTTCAAGATTTTGCACAATTTCAGGCTTGGTTTCTGCTTGACTGCTCAATAAAGCATAGACAGTTTTTTCTTCGCCATTGCGTTTATATGTGACAGCAACTCTCTCACCGGGAACATGTTTCGTTATTTCTCTGCGCAATTCATTATAATTTTTTATGGTAATGCCATCAATACTTGTAATTATATCACCACGTTGAATTCCAACGGCATCGGCACCCAATGATTTCATGGTATTTTCTACAAAAACATTATTGCGGAAATTCCCTGCAATATACACACCAAGTAAAGGATTTGACTTGAGTTCCTGCAACTGTTCACACGGATTTGATGTTTGTGTTGTGATAACTTTTACCATCATCAGTTCTTTATCCATTGCATTGTTTATATTTGGCAATTCAATGCGTATATTTTCAAGTTGTTGTGCATCACCATGCAATCGTTTTTTCATAATAATGATTTTTTTCTCTGTATTACCATCTTTTTCTGTTGTCACTTCGATGGATTTATCATCATTATCTGTCCATGCCAATGCTTCCACATCTTCGAGTGTATTGGTGGAATTTTTATCCAAAGAAATATTGCGGGTAAATACTTGTACTTGCGGTTGCGAATTGGTTAATGTTGCCGTCAGATTTTTTTGCTGTCCATCCCGAGTAATGACAATAGCAATATCATTTCCTGCTTTTTTTGATTGGATACATTCCACAACTTCTTGGCTGTTATTCAACTCTTTACCGTCAATACTGACTATGATGTCACCTTTCACCAATCCTGCTTTTTCCGCCGCAGATGCCGGCGTTATAGCGGTGACAGGAACTCCCTTATTCGCAGCGTCACCCAGAGTGACCCCAAGAAAAGGACGCGGTTTTGCGCAGGAAAGAGTGTTAATAAGTGCTGTATTGCCCATCATGGCATCTTTGTCAACACTCACTTTACCATCATTGCCGATGCGAATGACATGGACGGATTTTTCGATGGAACTTGAACCATTTTGGGAACTTGGAGCATTCGGCTCGGTTTGTTGAGCATGAATCGGCAGTGCCATAAGTGCCGATAAAGCAATGGCTGCCGTAATGTGTTTAAACGATGAATACATTGCGCATTCCTTAGATTGTGAAGAATGTAAAAATTACACAGCGCAAACCTACGCAAGTTTTTAAGAATATGCACGTTAAATCGTGTTAGCAAAATGTTAAGAGCAATAAAGCGGCAAAAAAAGTTGACAAACAGGAAACCATAGCATCACAGATATGCTGACTAAAGCTGTGGACAAATGAGAATGTGTCGCCAGTGTAGCATCATTATGTTTTTTCGATGAGTATATGACAGAAAGAAATAATGAGATTTACTATCCAATACATCAACAATATTCGTTTATCCGAATAAAGAAACAACATTTTTCAAACCGTCAACGAGTGTATCTATTTCTTGTTCGGTATTATAAAATGCGAAAGAAGCCCGCGTGGTAGAATTAATTGCAAAGCGCTGCCACAAGGGCTGTGTACAATGATGTCCTGCTCTGACGGCTATCCCTTCTCTGTCTAAAAGCGAGCCAATATCATGGGGATGAATTGCCCCCAAAGTAAATGAAATAACAGCTACCTTTTCTTTTGCTGTTCCCCATATTCGCACATCAGGTATTTCCATTAAACGATGTGTTCCATATTCCAACAATAATGCTTCACGTTCAGCAATGGCTGCAAGTCCGCATTTTTGGACATATCGAACAGCTTCCCCCAAACCAATAATTCCTTCAATATTCGGAGTTCCTGCTTCAAATCGGGCAGGTATGTCAGCGTATGTTGTTTTTTCAAATGTCACGCGCCGAATCATATCCCCCCCTGTTTGATAGGGTGGCATGGCTTGTAAAAGAGCTTTTTTTCCATACAATACACCCGTGCCGCTCGGCGCATATAATTTATGTCCGGAAAATACAAAAAAATCACAATTCAACTCCTGCATATTCACAGGGATATGCTGTATCGCCTGAGCACCATCAATGAGTACGGTAGCACCAACATTTTTTGCCATCTGAATGATAGACTGAATCGGATTTATAGTACCTAAAGAATTAGAGGCATATACACAAGAAACTAACTTAGTTTTTTCTGATAATAATTTCTCAAATTCTTCGAGGATAATTTCTCCGCTATCATTGATTGGTATAATCCGCAACTGAGCATTTTTTTTCTCGCATAGCACTTGCCAAGGAACAATATTTGCATGATGTTCCATTGTGGTAATAAGAATTTCATCACCTTCTTTAATTGCATATTCACCCCATGAATGTGCTACCAAATTTATTGCTTCGGTTGCCCCGCGTGTAAATACAATCTCAGAAGTATGCTGAGCTCCTATATATTCTGCAATAATTGAGCGTACATTTTCATAGCGTTCTGTTGCTTGTTGCGAAGTTAAGTACACCCCACGATGAATATTACTGTATCCAGATGTATAAAAATCGGCAATGACATCAATAACCGTTTGTGGTTTGAGTGTTGAAGCCGCATTATCTAAATAGCACAAGGGACGATTGTGAACATACCGTGATAATTCCGGAAAATCTTTTCGAATATCATCAATCGAAAACAATGACTCGACATTTTTTTCATCAGCTAGTATATTCATTTTTTATCCTCACATTATTCATTATCATGTAATCGCATTGAAATAGCACGGTCTAACCAATCAGCAACTGATGTGAATGGGATTTTTTGAATAATATCACCCGCAAAAGCATGTAATAATAATGCACGTGCTTTTTCTTTACCAATGCCGCGTGCTTGCAAATAAAACATTTGTTCTTCATCAAGTTGACCGCTGGTCGCACCATGTGAACATTTTACGTCATCGGCAAATATTTCCAATTGCGGTTTGGTATTAATAGTAGCCGTGTCAGATAATAAAATTGTTCTATTTGATTGATACGCATTTGTTTTTTGTGCATCTTCACGTACAAATACTTTACCATTAAACACGCCCGTTGATTTATCATCAAGGATATATTTATACAATTCACTGCTTTCGCAATGTGGCATGGCATGATCCATAATCGTATGATTATCAACAATCCGTTTACCATTGCCTAATATTAAGCCATATAAATGTGTTTCTGCATTTTTTCCCTTCATAACAATATTTGCATCATTACGAACTAAATTCCCGCCAAGAGAAACTGTTGTCATCGCATAATGTGCATCGGTTGCCACATGGGCTTCAACTGTTTCAATAATTGTGGCATTATCGGTATCGTTTTGACAATTAACAATATGTAAAGAAGCATTCTCGGCAACAACACATTCAATAACACTATTTTTCCATGAAGGATTATCTCCGATTGTATTTGATGTTACAACACATCCGATTTTTGCATTTTTCTCCACAGATATAAAAAGGCGCGGCATAGTCATTACTGCCCCATATTGGGCATCATTAATCATCATAATATGAATCGGTTTATCAATAGATTTTCCTGATTTTACCGTAAGAACAAGTCCATTGTCTGCCAAAGCCGTATTTAAAGCAACAAATGGATTTTTTTCATTATTCGCAATTGTTGCGTATAATGATGTGATAGCGTTGTTTTCTTCATGAAAAGCATGAGCTACGGTAGTAATGGAACAATCATCATTTTCAACTAAAGATAATTCCGGTATATAGACACCATTGTAAAGAACAATACGATAACAGTCCAAATCGGGAATCGTATAGTGACTGAGTACCGTTTCAGTGGCAGTAAACGGCAAAGATTTTTGAAATGGTTTTTGCAGAACTGAAAAAATATTTGTGTATTTCCATTCTTCATGTCTGACTGTCGGTAAACCCTTTTGTGTAAATATATCCATCGCTTGACGGCGAAGATGATGGAATGGCGTTTCGGTTAATCCATTGAGTGATTGCTCAGAAAGAGAAAATTCTTTGTTGAAACGCTCCATAAGTGTCATGGTATCATGCGACATTATATATTCTCCGCCATTTCTTCTTTAATCCAATCATACCCTATTTCTTCTAATTCCATAGCAAGTTCTTTACCGCCTGAACGTACAATTTTTCCTTTATAAAGAACATGAACAAAATCAGGAACAATATAGTTGAGAAGACGTTGATAATGGGTCACAACTATAAAAGAATTATGATCATTACGCAAAGCATTAACACCATTTGCTACAATTTTTAATGCGTCAATATCCAAACCGGAATCAGTTTCATCAAGAATAGCCAATGTTGGCTCTAACATTGCCATTTGAAATATTTCATTGCGTTTTTTCTCACCGCCCGAAAATCCTTCATTCAAAGAACGCTGTAAGAAGCTATGATCAAGTTCAAGCAAAGCCGCTTTTTGCTTCATAATTTTAAGAAAATCCATTGCATCTAAAGGTTCTTCACCTCTACTTTTGCGTACTTCATTCAATGCTGTTTTAAGAAAATTTGCGGTACTGACACCGGGTATTTCCACAGGATATTGAAAAGCGAGAAATATACCCGATTGCGCTCTTTCTTCCGGAGACATTTCAAGTAATTCATTACCTTTAAACAATACATTGCCGTCAGTAACAGTATAATCTTCGCGCCCTGCAAGAATAGATGCGAGAGTTGATTTACCGGAACCGTTCGGTCCCATAATTGCGTGAACCTCCCCCGGGTTCACTTGGAGATTAATTCCTTTTAAAATCTGTTTGTCTTCGATGGAAGCATGAAGATTATTGATGTTCAACATAATATGTTTGATTATTGAAGAGTATTTATTATTTGTTATTGACTGAGTCTTTTCCGGGAAAAGGATTTATTTGAAAAATAGGCATTGCGGTGCCACCCGTTGCTTGGGGTAAATTACCGCTCCATTTTTTTATTGATTCATATTGCAATAATGTCGGAGTAAGTGAAGCCGCACGTAATGCATTCGCTTTTGCTTCAGCATCGGCACGTACCAAAATTGCTTCAGATTCGGCTTTAGCTCTAATCAATACTGCTTCCGATTCCCCTTTGACTATTGCATTTTTCTTGGCAGCTTCGGCTTCCGCTTCTTTTATTTCATTTTCTCTTTGTAATGCCCTTTGTGTCGCTTCAATTTTTGCATCAATTGCTACAACTACTTTTTGCGGTAATTTAAATTGTCCGACGGCATAAATTTTATCAACGACAATACCATAAGGTCGAACTTGTCGTGAGACCATTTTGGTGACATCATCTAATAATTGTTGTCGCCCTTTGCCATATACTGCTTCTACGGTCATGCTGGAAGCGACTTTGTTCACAGCATCAACAACCATATTACGTAAGAAAATACTGGTTATTTCTTCTATGCCGCGACGATATTTTTGAAAGAGAACAGGCACGCTGTCCGGTTCTATTGAGTAACTAATTCCTAAATCGGCAGTCGCAGTAAGTCCCTCAACAGTCTGAAAACTTACAGACTCGTCGGCTGACCACACTGTATTTTGTTGAAATACTGGGAACTTGTAAATTTCAACGCCAAAGGGCCAATAAAAATATCTTCCCACATTGAGCATTTCTATTTCCCCGGAACTCGAACCGAGTAAATTTACCTTCACTCCACGATAGCCGGCAGGAATTCTTGCACAACCGCTAATTAATAGAATGATGGAAAAAACGAATAGTGTTTTCATGGTAGATTTCATACGCAAATCATCCTTCCAATACATGGTGAAATTTAGTCTTTAGCCAATAATATTTCGTATTTTGGTTTCATTGAATCCTACTGTGCCTGATAATCCATTCAGTATAAATGGTCGTTTAATCAACTTACCATGTTGCGACAAGAGTGTTAATGCCTGCTCGGTGCTCAAAGAAGGTAATAACTCTTTGATATTCATTTCGCGATACAGTTGTCCCGAAGTATTAAATAATTTCTGAATGGAATTATCCATATTTTCCAACATTATCATTAACTCCTGCACTGTTGGCGGTTGTTCAACAATATTAATCGCTTCATAATTGACTTTTTCAATGTCTAATAAAGCAAGAGCTTTTTTACATGTTGAACATTGTGGATAATGATATATCTTTATTTTTTTCATGGTAAATTGTATGTAATTTTGAATTAACCGACGCTTCCTTCGAGACTTACCGCCAAAAGACGTTGGGCTTCTACGGCAAATTCCATTGGCAGTTGATTCATTACTTCTTTACAATAACCATTCACAATGAGTGCTATTGCTTCTTCGGTTGGAATGCCTCTTTGATTGCAATAGAACAAAATATCTTCACCAATTTTTGATGTTGTTGCTTCATGCTCAATTGTAGCATTTTTATTACCTGCTTCAATATAAGGAAATGTATGAGCACCGCATCTGTCACCAATAAGCAAAGAGTCACATTGGGAAAAATTACGAGCATTATCAGCAGATTTATTTATCTTCACTAAACCACGATAACTGTTTTGACTTTTTCCGGCAGAAATTCCTTTTGATACAATACGGCTTTTTGTATTTTTACCGATATGATACATTTTTGTACCTGTATCGGCTTGCTGAAAATTATTCGTCACGGCAACAGAATAAAATTCACCGATAGAATTATCACCTTTTAAAATTACGCTTGGATATTTCCATGTAATTGCCGATCCTGTTTCCACTTGTGTCCATGAGATTTTACTGTTTACTCCGGCACATAATCCACGCTTGGTAACAAAATTATAAATTCCGCCTTTTCCTTCTTTATCGCCCGGATACCAGTTTTGCACCGTAGAGTATTTCACTTCCGCATTATCAAGCGCAACAATTTCGACCACTGCGGCATGTAATTGATTTTCATCGCGCATGGGTGCTGTGCAACCTTCCAAATAACTGACATACGATGATTCTTCAGCAACGATAAGTGTACGTTCAAATTGTCCGGTATCTTTAGCATTTATACGGAAATATGTTGATAATTCCATTGGACAGCGCACACCTTTGGGAATAAAGCAGAAAGAACCATCGCTGAATACGGCAGAATTTAATGCAGAATAAAAATTATCGGACACAGGAACAACACTTCCCAAATATTTTTGCACTAATTCAGGATATTCGCGTATTGCTTCGCTCATGGAACAAAAAATTACTCCCATATCATAGAGTTTTTTCTTAAAAGTCGTAGCAACGGAAACACTATCGAGTACTGCATCAACGGCAATACCGGAAATACGCTCCTGTTCCACCAAAGGAATACCTAATTTATTAAATACTTCTCGTAATTCGGGGTCAATTTCATCCAATGATTTTGGGGCATCTTTTTTTGGTTTCGGTGCTGCATAATAACTTATATCATTAAAATCTATTTGCGGATAATGGACATTGGACCATGTTGGTTCTTTCATAGTAAGCCAATGACGATAAGCACTCAAGCGCCATTCCAACATCCACGCGGGTTCTTCTTTTTTTGCAGAAATCATACGCACCACATCTTCACTCAGCCCTTTGGGTGCAATTTCTTGCTCTATATCACTGACAAAGCCGTATTTATATTCGCTTTGAACGATTTCATCGAGTATGCTGTTTTCGGAATGTACAAGATTCTCCTCTTGAGTACTTGTTTTGGTTGCAAAAGGAGCTATTTCTTGTTCAATATCGCTCACAAATGTATGCGGATATTCACTGTGAATAGTGTCCGAAAGTGTATTTGTATTTGGTGTCATATATTTTTCCTTGTGTAGAATGGCTAATTATTGATATGAATTGAATGAAACGTATGATGCGCAGCCCCTGTTTGTATCATATCGGAGAGAGTCATGGAGCTAAATACTTGCAGCATTTTTTCTTGAATAATTTGCATGGGCGTTTTAATCGCACACAGTGTGTCAAGAGTACAACCACATGAAGTACTGTGAGTATCTGCACATTCCGTGATTTTTAAACTCCCTTCGAGCGTATGAAGAATATCTGCGACGGTAATCTCTACCGGTTTTTTTGCCAGAAGATACCCTCCTTGTGTCCCCTGATATGCTGTCACAAGACCGGCTTTGGCAAGTTGATTAAGTACTTTCGCCAGCAAGTCAAAAGATATTCCGTACATATCTGCAATTTCTTTGACGGGTACAGTTTCATTGCTTTGTGCAATTCTCTGCAATGCCAGCATTCCGTATTCAGCTTTTTTTGAAATCCGTAACATATAAATACGACTATTTTAGTCTTATTTTGGGTAATGCTTTGTTATCGTTGCTAATGAACGATACAAAAGTACGACTATTTTAGTCTTATATCAAAATTTTATGAATTTTCTCTTAAACAGATGGACAACATACATTCCAAATCAGACTGGAAACGAAGCGGGATAGCGGAATCCCATATCTGTGGGTAATCATACATTTCCCCGGGTTTTATGACCAGTGCAGTATGCTCTACACCAACACCATAGCGCATAATAATTGAACTGCATTTATCAGCAAGCATTGTCATAAAACGTGAGTACATCCGTGTCGCTTTTTCCATTGATGTTATACTTTGCGCTCCCACAAACTTACCGGCTATTGTGATAATATCACTTTGTCTTCCTTCAAATGACAGATAGATTTTATAGCGCTTATCTGTTCGTATATCCAAGACATAACGTACTGCACCATCGGGATCTATTCTTCCGATATAGCTGCGTTCCAAAAGTGAAGGTTTCTCATTCAAGAATGCCGGTGCCAAATTAAGTACCATATCGGTCAGAGGTGTCATGAGTTGATACTTAAGTATATGCAATAACTTTGCCGTCGGGGTTGTATCATTAAAAATTTTGACAAGAAGTTGATGGAGAAACATTGAAGAGTTGTCACTTTTTTGAATGACGGCATCGAAAAAGGGAGCTTCATCCGCAATAAGATAATCAAGGTTAGAATACTTCAAAATGAACAGTTCATAATCAGCGAATTGCTCACGAATACGTTTAGCCATTTGTTTTTCACTTAAACCGGATGAAGTGTCATCATTAATTACTATATGCGAGGGAGCATATTCAGGTATCAGTTTCGCCAATTCAGTTTCATTATCAGCAAAGATAATCGGGCATCGTTCGCCAATAAAATTCAATAACAGAAGCCGAGTGGCAATATTGGGTTCAATAAAGAGTACCTTGCTCACCGCTTTATTTTTTTGTGCCTGCACCAATGATTCAGGTTGTTGTGCTTGTCGAATAGATTGTAAAATTGCACCTATGCGCTGTTGAGCAGCTTCAATATTCAATGGTTTGACTAGAAAGCCCGCTATGCCAAGCTGTATCAATTTGACAATGATATTTTTATCTTGGACTATAGAAACGATAATGATAGGAAGTTTCTGATATTTGATGTCATTACGCAATACTTGCACCAATTCAAGCCCACCCATGCCGGGCATATTAAGATCGGCAATAAGCAAATCGAATGTCTCTTGCTCAAGCATGGCAAGTGCTTCAATGCCATTTTGAGCTTCCGATACTTTACAAAATGAAAACTTTTTTGCTATCAAACGAGCAATGACCGTTCTGCTCATTCGCTCATCGTCAACAATAAGGATATTCATAAGAATAGTCCTCCATTTGTGATATTATGTTGTTTTCCCGACAAAATTATCGGCAAGTTTCCACACATCACCCGCCCCAAGGGTTAAAAACATATCGTTCGGCTGCACAATTGAACGTACTGTTTCTTCGAGATGATCATTGCGCGGTTCATAGACAACATTCTTATGTCCAAGTCGTCGGGCAGTTTCCGCAATAAGTGCGCCAGATACCCCTTCAATAGGTAATTCGCGAGCAGCATAAATATCGGTGATGATTACAATATCGGCATCGTCGAAGGATTGAGCAAACTCTTGATAAAAATCGCGTGTACGCGTATAAGTATGTGGTTGAAATACTGCGACAATCCGACGTTCTTTCCAGCCATTACGAGCAGCTTGGAGTGCTGCCTTTACTTCCGTCGGATGATGCGCATAATCATCCACAATAAGAATATTATTCACTTCACCTTTAAATTCAAAACGCCTATACACACCGGAAAACTGCATAATAGACTCAGCAATAACAGCAAAATCTACCCCAAGCTGTCTGCCTACAGCAACTGCTGCCAATGCATTTTTTAGATTATGAACACCCGGTACATTCACCGTCATAGCCCCAAGAACTTCACCGTTTTCCACCACTGTACAAAACGAAGAACGTCCTTCATGGCTAATTTCAATGGCATGAATATCGGCTTGGCGGGATAATCCGAATGTCACTACTTTTTTGGCAATTTGGGGAAAAATAGTTCTCACCCCACGATCATCACTGCCTATGACAACCACACCATAAAAAGGAGCACGATTAGCAAATTCTACGAATGCAGACTGCACTTCATGTTCGGAACCGTAAATATCAAGATGTTCCGCTTCTATATTATTAATCACAGCAATCGTTGGTGATAGCTGCAAAAAAGAACGATCATACTCATCGGCTTCGACTACTGTCCATTTTCCTTTACCCAAGCGAGCATTGGTACCTCCCAAACCGGAAAGTTTACCACCAACAATAACAGTCGGATCAAAACCCGCACGCATCATCATCAAACCACACATGGATGTTGTTGTCGTTTTGCCATGCGTACCGGCAATAGCAAGACAATAGTTCAAACGCGCAACTTCAGCCAACATCTCAGCTCGACGTATGACCGGAATTCCCAAACGGCGCGCTTCTTCTGTTTCAGGGTTATCATCATTGCGAACTGCACTCGAATAGACAACAACCTCTGCACCTTGAATATTGGTAGAACTGTGACCTTTGTAAATTATCGCACCCAATGAGCGCAAACGCTCGGTCACTTCGCCGATGTGCATATCCGATCCACTGACCGTAAATCCTTGTGATAAAAGAATTTCGGCGATACCGCTCATACCGATACCGCCGATTCCTACAAAGTGAACATGTTTAACTGTTGAAAACATAAGACTTATCTGCTTCTATATTCGTGGGTATTAATGCCATAACGGCGTATCTTATTGTGTAAGGTTTCACGACTTATCCCTAACATTGCCGCGGCTTTACTCACATTACCTTTACAGGTACCCAATGTTGATTCGATTTTAAGTTTATCCACAATGGCTATATCATCTTTTAGGGAACGATCGCTTGAAAATTCAAAGCCACTGCCTGCCGCCGCTGCCTGTGACTGCTGCGCCATACGTTGCGTCATGGGAGCAACCATCATTCTATGGACATCTGCGACTTCGATATATGCTGATACTGTTGTTTGTAATACCACACGTATCGTACTGAGTAGCTCGCGCACATTGCCTTTCCATGAACATTCTTGCAAATATTCTATAGTAGCCGGAGCAAATGCTTTCTGTTCTTCCATGCGAGTATTGTGATCTTGAAGATAATGTTCCACAATGAGTGGGATATCTTCTTTACGATCGGCTAATGAAGGCAAATGCACTTCACATTCACGCAAACGATGATAAAGTTGTTCACGAAACTCACCTTCTTTCATTGCCTCAACCAAATCTTTATCGGTTGCAGAAACAAAGCGTAAATCCACTTGTTCCGGCTCAACTGACCCCACACGTCTGACAATGCGTTCTTCTATGGGCAGCAATAAATTTGCTTGTAATTCGGGCGACAAATCGCCAATTTCATCAAGGAACAAAGTACCGCGATTCGCTTGATGAAAAAGACCTTTTTTATTTTCTAATGCTCCCGAGAAAGCACCTCTGACATGCCCAAAAAGTTCACTTTGGAATAACTCTCTCGGAATATTGGGGATGTCCACAGTCACCATTGTATATTTACTGCGACGGCTTACGGCATGCAATGCACGAGCGACCAATTTTTTTCCGGTGCCTGTTTCTCCGGTAATGAGCACATTCAAATCGGTTTTGCCGAAACGCACAATTTTATCCGCAACGGCAGCCATGGCTCTGCTGCGACCAACAATACCCTGCTGATGGATAATGGCAAGCAATTCTTGGTTCTCACGAATACCATTAATTTTTTCGACGGTGCTTCGAAGAACTTCACGCAAACGGTCGGTGCTTAAAACATTTTTCTCAATGAAATTCACTGCTCCAAGTTTTGTGGATTTCACGGCATTTTCGATGGTACCTTTACCGGAAATCATAATAACCGGTATAGTCGGATATGCTCTTACGGAATGCGCCAGCATATCAATACCGGTCAAAGACGATGTGGAGAACTCTATATCCAGTAACATCAAGGAAATGGAGGGCGCACTTTTTTCTAATAGTGACATGGCTTGTTCGGGGGAATTGCAGATAAGATGTTTCCATCCCAAACCTTTCACAATATCCGCTAATGATGAACAAAAGTCCGGATTATCATCTACTATCAATATAGTTATTGTTGAACTCATGAACCTACTATAGGTAAATCAAAAATTGACAATGTATTAGACTCTATCACTTACCAACGACCTGCGTCCGGCACGGCTGTCATCAATGTATCATAAATTGCTCTGAAATCTTTACTGCCGACATTTCTGTATCGCGGATTCCATACTGCTCGAAACACATCTTTGTTCGCCGCCGGATAATATTCAATAAACCGCGATATTGGTCCCGGTGAATTGAGGGTCGGTACTTTCTCAAATGTTTTTACTGTTTCCGACAAAGATATGCAGAAACTATGTTCGTCGGTCTTTAAGACCGTTTCTTCTGTGTATTGCTCTTTGAAATTCTCCCGAGCAAGTTTTTTTAATTGTAAGTCACCACCCCATTGATAAGCACGGGTTACACCACTTGCCGGATCATACTCACCCCAACGTATTATGGATTTCGAGGTTCTTTCATTAATGCATTTGCGCAAAGGTTTATTTTCCAAATTATTAGCGGCTTGATTTGAAGCAGTATTTTGTGTTGAACTACTTCCGCAACTTGCTCCGGTGCATAAGCAACCGCAAAAAAGAAGAAAAAGTATATACCTATAAAGATACACAAAACTATGACTACTTTGTTCCATCAATCACCTTAACATACTAATGAGTCAGTAAACCAAGCATGGCATCAATGCGTTCCAATGTTGCTTGTTTTCCTAAAACTTCCATTGTCTCGAACATACCCGCACCAACAGATTTGCCCGTAACTAATAAACGCAAAGGATTCATTACATCTTTAAAGCCCATTTTCTTTTCTGCCAGATATGCCTGTACCGTCTGATGAAGTGCCGTATGGTTAAAATCCTCCGCTGAACGCAATAGAGCAATTACTTCCGGCAAGGCTTGTTGCGCTTTTTCTGTCCAGACTTTATTTCTGAACTCATCATCATAACTCTTTGGAATTTCAAACATATAATTGCCAAAATCTGCTATCTGATGCGGAAATTGTACACGTTCTCGCAACAAAGTAATAACACGCACGACATAATCATCATCAATGCCATTTATTCCTTTATTTTCA
Organism: Ignavibacteria bacterium UBA2373; assembly: GCA_002344005.1. Lineage (GTDB taxonomy): Bacteria > Bacteroidota > Ignavibacteria > Kapaibacteriales > UBA961 > UBA2353. The sequence continues at coordinate 29,952 of DDTD01000060.1, forward strand.
AGCTCTTGCTTAACTACACTGACAAAATTTTGCGGTGCCGACTTTTTCATGTATTCCGATTGCATCCACTCCAACTTTTTATAATCAAATACAGCACCCGCTTTATTGACTTTCTCCAAAGTAAATGTATCAATCATTTCTTGAAGGGTAAACATCTCACGGTCTGCGGTAGGATTCCAGCCAAGCAAGGCAACAAAATTCACCAACGTTTCTGCAAAGAAACCTTTTTCACGGAACTGATACACGAACACATCACCTTTGCGTTTACTCATCTTTGAACGGTCTTCATTCAACAATAAAGGCAAGTGCGCAAACTGAGGTGCTTCCCACCCGAATGCTTGATATAGCAACACATGCTTGGGCGTGGAAGGCAACCATTCTTCGCCGCGAATAACATGGGTAATTTGCATCAATCTGTCATCCACGACATTTGCCAAATGATAGGTCGGAAACCCATCAGATTTCATAAGGATTTGATCATCCACATCACGACTTTGGAATGTCACGGGTCCGCGAATACTATCCACAAATGAAATCTCGGCATGGAGCGGCACTTTCATCCGAATACAGTATTCCGCACCTTCATCAAGCAGGCGACGTGTTTCATCTTCGCCCAAGGTATATTGATTGCGCATGATGGAACGGTCATACTTGGGGGCAATACCCGCTGCTTGCTGGCGTTCGCGCATCTTATCCAATTCTTCCGAAGTATCAAAAGCATAATAGGCATTGCCATTGTCAAGCAGCATTGCTGCATGCTCACGATAGATTTCTGTGCGCTCAGATTGACGATAAGGTCCGAAGGGACCGCCTTTTTCCGTACTTTCATCAAACTCTATACCCGCCCAACGGCAGGTGGCAATGATTTCTTCTTCGGCACCTTCCACAAAACGTGTACGGTCTGTGTCTTCAATGCGAAGAATATTCACTCCGCCATGATGCTTGGCAAAAAGATAATTGTATAAAGCTGTTCGTAAACTTCCTATATGAACAAAGCCCGTTGGTGAGGGGGCAAATCGCACTCGTACACTCATAGATATTCTTCCGTCTTTAGTTTATCACTTGTCTTTTGTGAATACACGTTCTACTTCTGCATAAGTTTTTTCGGTTTCATACACACGAATCATCACGCGATGAACGGATGAAGGTGTTGCTGCTAAAGCGTCGCATATATGTCCTAACATATAAGCCGCTATATTTTCTGCTGTCGTATAAAATGGCACCATAACTGTTTTCATGGGATTGGTATGAAAAAATTCTTTCATTACCTCATCACCTTCATCACATAAAAACGCATGATCAAGCATATCCACAATGGGTTGCACAATGGTTTTTATATCATAATAATCCATAACCATACCGTGCGAGTCTGTTTCGCCTTCAATTTCCACACGCATGGAATATGAGTGACCGTGCAAGTTACGACATAAGCCCTCGTGGAAAGGAAGTCTATGCCCCATTTCCCAGCGAAACTCTTTAGCTATGCGCGTCAATGCCATGATGGTTAATCTCGTTTATACTGAGCTTCAATCACCGAAGTCATACCACCGCGCACGCCCCATTCTGTGGTAATGGTCATCTCAAGAGGTTGGCATGCAGCCACCAAATCATCAAGAATAGCATTGGTCACAGCTTCGTAAAATATGCCCTTATTTCTGTATTCAAGAAAATAATATTTCAGTGCTTTTAACTCCAGACACACTTCCGCTGCGATGTAACGAATAGTCACCGTTGCGAAATCGGGCAACCCTGTTTTGGGGCATACCGATGTAAATTCATGGCATACATGCGTTATTGTATAAGGACGCTCCGGTCTGGGATTAGGGAATGTTTCAAGTTCAACCATAGTATTTGAGCCGTATTTTTGCTGTGAATAAGTATTAAGAACCACGAAAATACGGCATTTCAGCCGAATTTTCCCGATTGAAAGTAATATAATGGCATCTCAACACATTGAAGAAAACACACAATCAACCCAAGGTATCTATGGCAGACGCACTGTATTAGAGGCATTAAGAGCACAACGTGACATAGAAAAAATCTTCTTTGCCTTCGGTGCTGAGGGTGAAGGTATTGACACTATTCGTGCCGAAGCAAAACGGCGCAATATCCCTTGTTCCATCGCAGACAGACAAAAATTTGCTATGCTTGAAAAAAGGATTGAGGTCGGTGACGGTGCTGTGCAAGGTGTCATTGCGCTCATGCCGCTCTATCATCCCATAACTTTGGAGCAGGCAATAGAGCAAGCATATACAGAAACAGACAATCCCGTTTTTGTTCTCCTTGACGGCATCCATGATCCTCATAATGTTGGAGCAATAGCACGCTCAATGGCTTGTGCCGGCGCTCATGCACTTCTGCTCCCTACACAACACGGCTCACCCGTCACAGCCACGGCAATGAAATCTTCTGCCGGAGCTTTACATCATATTCCCATCGTGAAAGTACCCAATACATCTGTGGCATTAAAAGATTGCAAAGCCGCAGGATTTACGCTTATTGGTACGGACATGAATAATGCACAAAATTATGACAGTCCTGATTATGATATGCCCATAGTCCTTATCATTGGAAGTGAAGGCAGCGGCATGAAAAATGAAACGCGAAAATTATTGGATTTTTCTATCACTATTCCCCTTTCAGGCAAGGTACAATCACTTAATGCTTCCGTTGCTGCCGGAATTATTCTCTTTGAAATAAAAAGAAAAAAAACAATTATCTGATTTTTATAAAAACATGAAATTTTTCTTTGTTCTGGTTATTCTACTTTCTACTTCAATGTTTGCCCAAGAAGTGCCCTATAAATATTTTTTATTTATAGATGTAGATCATTGCCTTCAATGCAATCAAACGATTATTAATAGTACCATCGAACGTTTGAGAGAGCAAAAAACAGGGAAGATTATTGCTGTACTTTCTACAAATTCTTCCGATGATTATACAATCTATTGCAAGCAATTAGATGTTGATTCCTGTATATATGATACTCTCGGATTATTCAAACGATGCGCTATTAAAGATCAACCAACTCTTATTGTCACTTCTCAAAGTGGTTATGAATTATACAGATGTGAAAACATAAACAGATATAATTCAGATGTAGGAGAAATACTCAAAAAAATATCCCGAATCAATAATAAGGATATACAACAGATTGTCTTAGAGAAAAATGACAATTCCATACTTGGTAAAGCATATCAGCCAATTATTGACTTTCGCAATAATACTTTATATACCGTAGATGAATTGCAAAATGAAATAGCAGGATACAGCATAGTGACGGGAAAACGTTTGCTGACCATTAAGCCACCCTCAAAAGCAGAAGAACTTACCGCAATGAAAAAAGCCCTGCCCCAAGTTTTTGCTTTGGAAGCGTGGGGTATCCCCTTTAGTAAGCCCAAAGAAAATACGGTGAAAGCAAAATTTCAACAAGTAACCCCCACTATGGATTTTGGAACATTATCTATTTTACTTAATCTGGAAACTAAAGTTACCGACACCTCTATTCTTCCTGATGGCACTATGTCATTATCAAACCATTATCTTGGCAGAATTATTAGTACTACATATAGCAATAATCAGATTCAAGGAGCATATATTCCAGCAACGGAAGAATATGCCGCCTCATATTTAAAATACAGAGAACCAATTCTTTATTCTAATCTTTCTTATGGATTTATTAGAAAAAATCATAGAATACCCGATGATTCTATAAGTCCTTTTTTTATCTCTCGCATACCTACTTTGGAACAAGGTACATATTTTCTTAACTATGGAAGATTAAAAAAAGAATATGGATTAACAACATTCAACACTTTCACACTTGGTGTACTTGAATATAATCAGGCACAAAAAGGATTTATATATATGAATCATTGGAATCATATTTTTTGTAAAATACTTCTTCGTGATACTATTATCAAGTTCCCATTTTCCGGTTTACTCCATTGCGCTGTTCCCAATAATCTAAAACCTCTCTTATTGCCGCATACCGACACCATGCGCTATTTTGTGAATGATATTTTTTCAAATTCTCGACATTTTTTTGTCCTTATTCAACCCTATAGTCCACAAAAATCTTCTGACTACTATATTTTACAGCGATACAATTGGGATGGAATTCTTGAACGTGAGATTTACGTGCAATGTCACGACGATAAAGTGTCGCGCATCAACATAGCGGGCTGTACAGAGGACGATATTTATATTCTTGCTAAATTCTCCCAAAAAGGACATATACTGCAAAAATTGTCTGTCAAAGAATAACACCTTCCTTCAATGAATCTTTGACGATAATAGTAAAACCGCAATTCCCCATTTCTTGTATCTAATGACAGGATACATGCCGTTTCACCGTAGTTTTGCATTTACCAATCACATTCTCGTGCATACACTATGGATACTAAACAAGACTCTATCGCTGATATTGGTGTCATTATCGGGCGATTTCAGGTACATGATTTACATACAAGTCATATAGAACTTATTGAAGGGGTTATGGCAAAACACCGTAAAGTTGTCTTATTTCTCGGTGTCAGCCCTGCTCTTGTAACCAAACGCAATCCCTTGGACTTTGTCTCACGCAAAGAAATGATTATTGCTCGTTTCCCGCAACTGACCGTCTTGGCATTGCCCGATGTGCGCTCTGACCAAGAATGGAGTTTGACTCTTGACCGCCGCATACGTGAGGTTTTGCCTGTAGGAAAAATTATGCTCTATGGGCGCAAAGAAGGCGTTTTGGAACGCTACCGAGGCGAATTTCCCATGACAGAATTAGAGCCGACAATTTATGTGAGTGGCACGGAAGTACGCAAAAATATCAGCAATGAAGTCATGACCTCACGAGATTTTCGCGCCGGCGTTATATATGCCGCCTATAATCAATATGACAAAGTATTTACGGGTGTGGATGTGGCTGTGATGAAAGGACATAATGTCTTATTGGCACGCAAACCCAATGAAACTGAATGGCGATTTATCGGAGGTTTTGCCTTACCCGAAGATACATCGTTTGAAGATACGGTGCGGCGTGAAGTACGCAGTGAAGCATGCATTGAAATTCAAAATATTCGCTACATAGGCAGCATGAGAATTGATGATTGGCGCTACAGAGAAGAATCCGATAAAATCATTTCCTTGTTTTATTGTGCCGATTATGCAGCCGGACATATAGAACCCAATGATGATATAAGCGAATTGCGATTAGTACCCATCCATGAATTCACGGCATCAATGCTTGTCGAAGAACATCGTCCCCTGTTCAATCTGCTTAACAGCACAATGATGTTTCACCAAGAAGAAATCGGATAAATAATCATGCACTTAGATATACTTGCCTTTGGCGCACATCCTGACGATATAGAACTTTCTTGCGGCGGTTCATTGGCTGCAATGATCGGCAAGGGCTATACCGTAGGAATATGTGATCTCACACGCGGTGAATTGGGTTCTCGCGGCACAGCCGAAACACGTGCCCTCGAAGCCGAAAAAGCGTCTGCCATACTTGGCATTCATGAACGCATAAATCTCGGCATACCCGATGGCGATATTAGTGTCAATAATGAATATATTCTTGAAATTGTGGCGGTATTGCGCCATTATACTCCGCGTATTATTCTTATCCCCGCACACAATGATCGTCATCTTGACCATGAATATGCCCATCAATTATTGCGTAAATCAGTATTTATGTCCGGTATGACAAAAATTGAAACAATGTATCATGGCATCACCCAAAATCCATATCGCCCGAAATATATGTTTTCTTATATGCAAAGCTATCATTTCGAGCCTGATTTTATTGTGGATATTTCCGAGCATTTTTCAACAAAAATTCAAGCTATTCAAGCATATTCAACGCAAGTATATGTGGAAGGTCAGCATGATGACAATGCACCGCAAACATTTATTTCTACCCCCGCATTTATGACAATGCTCACCGCACGGTCACAATATTTGGGTTCGCTCATCGGCGCAAGCTATGGCGAAGGATTTAAAACAATTGAGCCGCTCGGTATTTCCGGTTTTGATATTTGGATGCAATAATACTATGGGAATAAAAACAATTACCGCACCGTCGGAAGAAATACTTGCTTTACGCAATCCCGATGATATTCATCTTTCGGTGAATGAAATATTTTATTCTATTCAGGGCGAAGGTTTACGTGCAGGCACACGATGCGTTTTTGTACGCTTGCAGGGCTGTTCTTTACGCTGTGTTTGGTGCGACACGCCATATTCATTACAACATAAAGGCGGCACACCGATGTCGGGAACGGAAATAATCGAAATTTGTCGTCAATATGAATGTAATTTTATTGAATTTACTGGTGGTGAACCATTAGAACAACATGCCGTCCTGCCATTAATGTCATTATTATGCGATGAGGGATATACAGTAGCTGTGGAAACAGGCGGACATATTGATTGCCGCTATGTTGATCCGCGCATTATTAAAATTATTGATATGAAATGTCCCGATTCCAAAATGATGTCGCTCAATAATTATGATAATCTTATCATATTGCAACCGCATGATGAAATAAAATTCGTTATTGCTTCTCGTGAGGATTATGAATGGGCAAAAAAAATTACTGCCGATTATGATTTGACCCATAAAGCAGCGGCTGTGCTTTTTTCCGCAGTATTTTCAACATTAGAGTTCAAACAATTAGTCGAATGGATTTTGGAAGACCGCTTAGACGTTCGTTTCCAATTACAAGTCCATAAATTCGTATGGGATCCGAATCAACGTGGAGTATAATTTGTGAAAAATACAGGCGAAAAACAACCCTTAACGGAAAGACAACAACAAGTCTTTGATTTTATTGTTTCAACCCTTCATAATCAAGGTTTTCCGCCCACATTAAAAGAAATATGTCGTCATTTTTCTTTTGAGTCCACACGTACTGCCTATGATTGCCTAAAAATACTCGATAAAAAAGGATATATTCGTAAAGGAAACGGAAAATCACGCGGCTTGGCTATTCTCCATACCGAAACGCAATCAACATCAGTTGACATACCCGTTTCCGATACAATCACCTTTTTGTCTAATGATGGTTTGCACAAGACAAAAGCAATCTATTTTGACACAATGTTTTTTGGAAATAATGAGAATATTATTGCAGCAATTTGCTCGGATAATGGTATGAGAACTGAAGGATTCGCCGAAGGTGATATACTTTTTGTTATACCGTCGCCCCCTACTATTGGCGATATTGTCTTGGCATCCGTTGAGGATATTCTTTTGGCACGACGTTATTATTCCACAGAAAAATATAATGAATTACAGGCGACAGAAAAAGGTTTTCCCAAAATAAAATTTTTCTCCGGTGACGATGATGTACGTATTATTGGAAAAATCATCGGGGTATTTCATTCATTTTAATCTTCGTTTATTATGCAAAAAAAAATTGTTTTACTCGGCTCCGGTGAATTAGGTAAAGAATTTGTTATTGCAGCGCAGCGTATGGGGCAATATATAATTGCCGTTGATTCATATCATGGCGCACCTGCAATGCAAGTGGCTCATGAATATGAAGTTATACCGATGCTTGACGGCAACGCACTCGATGCTGTCATTGCCAAACATCAGCCCGATATTATTGTACCTGAAATTGAGGCAATACGCACAGAACGTCTTTATGACTATGAGCAACAAGGTATTCATGTAGTGCCAAGTGCAAAAGCTGCAAACTTTACCATGAATCGTCGTGCCATACGCGATATGGCAGCACAAGAACTCGGATTAAAAACCGCTGCATATACTTATGCTTCTACTTTTGAAGAATTTGAGCACAATGTTCAAAAAATCGGTATTCCTTGCGTTGTCAAACCATTAATGTCTTCATCCGGTAAAGGTCAATCGGTCATTAAATCGGTGGACGATATTCCCAAAGCATGGGCTATTGCTGCCGAAAAAGGCAGAACGGGAGATAATGATGTTATTATTGAAGAATTTATTGATTTTCACACGGAAATTACTTTATTAACAGTAACGCAAAAAAATGGCGAAACATTATTTTGTCCTCCTATAGGACATCGCCAAGAACGCGGTGATTATCAAGAAAGCTGGCAACCCGTTGCAATGAGCCAAGAACATATACTCGAAGCACAAAATATTGCACGAAAAGTGACCAATGCTTTAACCGGTGCAGGTATTTGGGGTGTTGAATTTTTTCTCTCGGATAATGGAGTTTATTTTTCCGAATTATCGCCAAGACCCCATGATACGGGCATGGTAACATTAGCGGGAACGCAGACATTTTCGGAATTTGAATTACATCTCAGAGCAATTTTAGGATTACCCATTCCTGTCTTACAAGCAGAAAGAACAGGTGCAAGTGCCGTTATTTTATCATCGGGTGAAAGTACATCGCCGCGATATGAAGGAATTGAAAATGCACTAAGTCTTGAAAATACAGATATTAGAATTTTTAATAAACCGGTGGCACGTCAGTATCGTCGCATGGGTGTAGCATTAGCGTATGGCTCTTTGGATGAGTCCACTGATGATATTCGCGCTAAAGCCAAAGCAGCGGCTGATGCAGTGCATATTATCTTGTAAAGTATTATTGTTTGATACTCCATTCCCTCACTATTCACGAAATGGTGAGGGATTTTTTTTGCTTATCCTCACTTCGCTGAACTCTCATTTGATAGGGAAAATATTTTTTCACCACATATTTGGTGTACATTGTTTTTTTTCGTAAGTTGGACTCAGTGATTGTCACCTGTTGCGTAGGAAGTCCTTTCGCCAACATTCTGTACAACCACAAAATTTTACCACTTAATACAAAAGGTGAGCTATGGATACCATACTTACTCATTATCGGCAGTTTCCTCAGCACTCTGACTCTCTCAAAGGGCTGATGTTCAATCCATGTAATTGTTCCCCCAAAATTCTATGCAAAGTATGTGGCGAAGAGTGTTGCGTTCGTGAGGTGGCTGTATATGCCATTGATAGCCAATCGCCACAGCCATGTGCACCATTCTTTGATTGGGAAAACACAAACTATGTATGGTGGGATAATACCTGCCCAACAAATTTGCCGACTCCCTGTTTTGATGCTTGTAAATTTGATATCTATAATAGTCTTGATCCAACACAATATCCTTAACCTTTTTTTTCAATGGAGATATAATGAAAACAATAGTATTTTCAATTTTAGTACTTTTACTGTTTTGCGTTTCTGAATCATATTCTTACCGTGCTCCTGATTCCTGTTTGAAAAGGATGTATTATGCTGATGGGTATGAATATGAACCTAATCCCGATTCGGTGCGCATAGATTCATGTATAGGATCAGCAACCTTTGGTTTACTCTATGCAAAAAAAACATTCTTGACAACCTTTGAACATAAACTAATGTATTATGGTAAAGATACAGTATTAAATACATATTACCATAAAACATGGCATGACATATTACCACAATTTACAGCCATCAAATCTATATTTGCTC
>DDTD01000058.1 GCA_002344005.1 Ignavibacteria bacterium UBA2373
AGTTTTCTTTGAATCGAAGAGAGTTAAGAGAAATGTCATCAATATCTTTAATCTGGATGCAAAATTTTTCGTTAGTAGATGTTACTATTAAATCATCAAAGTGATTGTTAGCGTTTACTTCCATTTCAATTGAATCAATACTACGTTCAACATCCATTTTTGCTAAAAACAAAGATGTTATTTGTTTTTGATATGTGTATCCTGTATAAGCGTTTTTCATTAATTACAAATAATATTAACTTCTTTCATTATTTAAATTTCTTCTTCGGTCAGTTCGTAAAGTTTCTGAACTAATGTGTCAATTTGGTCTGTTTAAGTCATCTGTGCTTCCGATGGCGGTAGATCTCACACAGCGAAGTAAACCACCGTTTGTTTCTCCAAAACTACAAAACTTTGAAAACTCAGACAAATATGAAGTTCTCATATTTCATTATGATATAGCGTATCCTTGCTTTGCAATTCAATGACTGTCACCCTTTTCATACAAGAGGAGTGTTGAATAAAAAAAAGGGGCTTGCGCCCCTTAATTATCCTGCATCACCGATAATATCTTTTGCGGTTCCATGTTCTGTCCAATCAAACCCTTTATTCTTAATGGCATCAATACCGCGCCGCGATGTACTAAGCCCGCAACTCATCATATCATGGTCGGTCATAATTTCCACTAATTCCTTAAATGTGACACGCGGTTGCCATCCTAAAATTCTTTGCGCTTTGGAAATATCCGCTTGCAGAAAATCCACTTCGGTCGGGCGAAAATATCGCGGGTCAATTTCCACGATAACTGTGCCCGGAGCTATAGAATACTGTGGGGCGGCACTGCGTACAATTCCTTGTTCGTGAATACCCTCTCCCCTCCACTCTATTTCCACACCCACATAAGCAAAAGCCATTTCCACAAATTCACGGACGGTATGGCTTTCCCCTGTTCCGACAGTAAAATCATCGGGCGTATCATGAGCAAGAATTAAGTGCATCATTTCCACATATTCCGGTGCAAAACCCCAATCACGTTTGGCATCAAGATTTCCCAAATAAAGCCGATTTTGTTTACCCGAAAGAATATGCGCTACGGCACGAGTAATTTTTCTTGTTACGAAAATTTCGCCGCGCCGCGGACTTTCATGATTGAATAAAATACCATTGGAACAAAAAAGATTATAGCCCTCACGATAATTAATAACTAACCAATAAGCATAGAGTTTGGCAGCGGCATAAGGGCTTTGCGGTTGGAATGGTGTGATTTCCGATTGCGGCGGCATTGCAGAGCCGAATAATTCGGAGGTTGATGCCTGGTATAATTTGGTACGAATACCGCTGCGGCGAATTGCTTCCAATATACGTGTTGTACCCAACCCGGTGACATTACCCGTATATTCCGGCATATCGAAAGAAACACGCACATGGCTTTGTGCCCCCAGATGATACACTTCATCGGGTTGGATATTATACATTATTTCGGTCATAATGCCCGGATCGGATAAATCACCATAATGAAGTCGCAGCCTCGCGCCTTTTTCATGCGGATCAAGGTAAATATGATCAATGCGATGGGTATTAAATGTACTGGCGCGGCGAATAATGCCATGCACCTCATAGCCCTTAGCAAGAAGAAATTCCGCCAAATAAGAGCCGTCTTGTCCCGTAATACCCGTAATTAATGCTTTTTGCATGATTATTTTTTACCTTCACCCAATAAACGTACTTTCTTTTTCGCGCCCTTTACTTTTTTACATGCATTGCGTGTGTCAATCACTACTTTACTGTGTTTGACAATCATCTCATAATCGAAAGAAGTATGGTCAGTGGTGATGACAGCAATATCGAATTTTTCAAGCATTTGCGGCGTGAGTTTTTTCTCCGATTTTACTTTTTTGCCATGAATTTCTGTTTCGGGAATATATGGATCATAATAGCTGACATTTTTCATACCGTCTTCAAGTAATAATTCCGCAACTTTTAAGGCGGGAGAATGGCGTAAATCATCCACATCGCGCTTAAATGCCATGCCGAGTAAAAGGATTTTTGCTTTTTCCATTGTCACAGGTTGCCGTGCAATTTCACGCTCAATCATGGAACGCACATAAAAAGGCATAGACTCATTCACTTCGGCAGCAAGTGTGATAAAGTTGGTCACAAAATCCACTTCCCTTGCCATCCATGATAAATAATAGGGGTCAATGAGAATACAATGCCCGCCAATGCCCGGTCCCGGAAAAAATGGCATAAAACCAAAAGGTTTGGTAGAAGCGGCTTCCACTACTTCCCATATATTTACACCAATCCTATCACATAATTGTGCTAATTCATTCACCAAAGCAATATTCACACTGCGGAAAATATTTTCAAGTAATTTTTCCATTTCAGCAACTTCGGGAGTGCTGACAGCAATGACTTTATCAATAATAAGTTCATTGACAGCCACAGACAAAGCAGTGCATGATGCGCTTACGCCACCCACAACAATAGGAGTATTACCCGTATGCCATGTTGTATTGCCCGGATCAATTCTTTCCGGTGAAAAAGCCAAATAATAATCTTTGCCTGCTTTTTTGCCCATGCGTTCCAAAATCGGCTGCACATATTTTGTCGTTGTACCCGGAAACGTGGTGCTTTTTAGAATAACAATATGTCCGTCGCGCAAATATTTGGCAACTTCTTCGGTTGAATGAACAATATGGGAAATATCCGGTTCTTTATTGGGGGTAAATGGCGTGGGTACGCATATATAGATGACATCACATTCCCCGCAAACAGAAAAATCCGTCGTTGCGCTTAATGTCTTATTGGCAATGCACTGCGCCACATTCTCGGAGCTGATGTCTTGGATATAATTGTGCCCTTGTTGCAAAGCGGAGATTTTACGATTGTCAATATCAATACCGATGGTGCGAATGCCTTTCATCGCAAATTCTACGGCAAGTGGCAAGCCGACATATCCCAAACCAACCACACCGATGACGATGTCTTGGGAGCGGATACGAGAAAGAAGTGTGGTGGGGTCTGAGGAATACACCATTGCTTCGGAGGTGCTTTTCTTGAGTGAAGAGTGAGTTTTCTTTGCCATTGTGAGTATGAGTAATTGAATAAAATTGCTGTTGTAATAACAAGTGCCGTGCCATTGACGATGCACTATGACGAAACTTACAGTCAAAATTACTTAATTGCTTTGATTGGTTTGATAGAAAAGAGGTAATGGACAGGTACGAAGAAGTCAAAAAATGCTGTAGAGAGTAATTGTGATGAAGAATGTGATTGATTTGAGTCAGTGTTCTTTCTTTGCTAATACGCAGATGTAAGGTAATGCAGAAAAAGAAAGCACTTCCGTCCCGTCGCCACCCCTTCTAAAGGTATATTCGCGACGACGGGTTGACGCTTGTCATATATGTATCACATGATCTGTTTGGTCAATAGACTATAGCGATTGAGATTTCAGACTTTCAATCATCGTCCTGATACCTTGTTTAGGAGCTGTGGCAGTGATGCCGAAACGTTGCTCAAATTTGGAACTGTCGAACATGTAATCTTGCTCATATTGATACATCATCTCAGGAAACTCTTTCAAAGAAGGAATAAATATCCCAAGCACTTTTATCATCCATAATGGCAAGTGTTGAATATCGGGTTTGACTTGCAGTTCTTCTGCTATAAGGTGAATCCATTGCAAAGTAGTTAAACGTTCTTTTGTTGTCGGCACATGCCATACTTGATGAAAAGCATCGGGAGTATTGCCAAGTAAAGCTGTTGCCTTTGCCGCATCGGGCGTATAAGTAAAGGTATGGATTTTATTGACATTGCCAAAAGACTGTGCCTTTTTCCCTTTCAGCAAATTATCAACCACCATAATACGAAGAGCGCTGTTTTTATTGTCGGGTCCATAAAAATCGGCAGAGCGAGCAATTAATGCATTAAGAGAATTGTTCTCTACCTCTTTCATAATCATTTCATGAATCCGCTGCCGTATCATACCTTTTTTGCTTGGAGCATTGATGGGCGATGTTTCCACCATGTGCGGTATAGCGGATGAGTCATACATATAGACATTATCAAAGAACACCAGCTTTGCATTATGGTTTTTGCATGCCTGAATAACTGCTTGCATAAATGGAACCCATATTTGTTCCCACACATGCAATCTATACTCAAAACCAACAGTCACATACACAATCTCACTGCCTGCTACTGCTGAGTCAATACTGTTTGTGTCATGAAGATCGGCGGGATATAATTCATCCGTGTCATTTACTTTTTGGGGCTTTCTGCTTACTAATCTGATATGGGGAGTGTAATGAGATAACTCTTTTGCTAAAGGTATGCCGATAGCACCGCCTGCACCGAGTATTGTTTGCATATATAGTCCTTACTATGTGAAAAATGTATGTATGATTTTAGTGTTCGTGTCCTTGTTGGGTTTGGGGACTCACCCTCGTCTGTCATCTTCATAGAAAAGGAATTCATGAGGATGACCAATCTATTCATATTATACCCCTCAATAACCATTTGCCCCAAAAATAGGCTCATTTCGAGTATCAATCGGAAGAAAAGTAGCTTTGTTTCGGTCATCTTCGTCGCCCAGCGCCTTGTATGAATCTCATTCTCTCTTGTGTAGGGTAAAAAGGGGCTGAGATATATCGAAAATGCAATGAGATGAGGCAAAGTTTTGGGTTTATGAACCGAAAACTGCCTGTTTTGCCCTCAAAACGCGGAAGAGTTCGTGCATCCGAGGCAATCGTTATTGCTTGTTTTGATGTGTTTTGTTATGATTGCTGCGTATCGAGTATAGCCCTAAGAGAGTCATGTTGTTGTTGGGAAATCATTGCATAGCTGTATGCGATGGTCGCGGTGGCATTGCTGAAGTATTTGTATGAAGTCTGAATGTCGGTAGTATCTGCCAGAGCATCAATGTGATGACTGACGGTATGGGTATCGCCTCGAGAGATGGGTCCGGTCAAAGGAGGAATGTCCGCGTCGAGTGTGTTGAGGCAATTTTCTACTGCGGTGAGAATGATGGGTGGTAAAAAGAGTTCGGGTTCTATGCCTGCTTGGTTTGCTAATGATTTTGCATGGGTTATTGCTGCCACAAGAAAGTTCGATGCCGCCACTGCTGCGGCGTGGTATTGTGCTTTGTGTTGGCGGGTATAGTCGCTAAGAATGATGGGATTGCCACCTAAAGCCATGACGAAAGCGGAAAGTAAGTCTTCGCTGTCGCTCATGCAATCAATGCCCCATGCGATGTCACGCAAGACGGTATCGGTTTCGCCCGTGAAGGTTTGGAAGGGATGGATGGCAGCACAGATCGCGCCGTTCATCATACATTCGGTTAAGGGTTCTATGCTGTATGCGCCGGAACAATGCACGATGGTACATCCGGCGAGAGATGCTCCAAAATGTGCAGCCACATCGGCAGCCACTGCCTCAATGGCACTATCAGGCACGGCAAGGATAAAGAGTTGGGGCGGATGGGGTATATAGTCAAGTTCTTGGAGTAAGGGGATTTCCGTTGGCAATATGGAGGTAAGTTGCTCTAAACGCGCACCGGAACGAACCAGCATCCATTCAAGTTTGTGCATTTTTGCAGTTGCCATTGCTAATGTTGTCCCCAATTTACCACCACCGATAATGCCGACAGTCGGTACTGTGTCGGCGGAGCCAAAGACCCCACCCCCTGCATAGTGTGCCATAACTTACCTTTCGTTTAGTTCAAGTGTATATCCTTCTTTTGTATCTTTCAGTGTATATCCTTTTTCTGCAATGGCAGCACGCAAACTGTCGGCTTCGGCAAAGTTTTTGTCTTTTTTTGCTTGGAGTCTGCGTTCGGCAAGTGCAATAATATCATCGGGAATGATGATATGTTCTTGCGGCTTTGCTTCTATGTTCCACACGCCGAATATGTCATTGATAGTACGAAATTCCTCAATAAGAGCCAATTTGCTTTCGGCTGTCAATGTGGCAGGATTGGTATTGTTGATAAAGCTGAAGAGAATCTCAAGTGCTTTGGGTGTGTGAAGATTATCAGCCAAAGCGGTTGCCACATCGTGGAATACAGTTGCCGAAGCATCGCCATTGATGCGGGTATCGAAGAGCGCATAGACAAAATCTTGGACACGTTTTCTGGCTTTTTGCACAGCATCCAAACCGCTGAATGTGAAGTTTATCACGGAGGAATAATGTCCCGAGAGCATGAGGAAGCGAATATCGAGCGGATCATACCCTTTGTCGGTGATGTCACGCAAGGTATAGAAGTTGCCGAGCGATTTACTCATTTTTTTGCCTTCTACTTCCAAGAATTCATTGTGGCACCAATAGTTGGCAGTGTCCAAACCATAGCCGGCTTTGCTTTGGGCTATCTCATCTTCATGATGGGGAAATCGCAAGTCCACGCCGCCTGTGTGAATATCTAAGGGTAATCCGAGAATGTCTTGCCCCATAGCGGAACATTCGATATGCCATCCGGGACGACCGGGGAGATTGTAACCATTATAGGGGAAATCCCAGTATGGTTCATTGTTCTTACGTGCTTTCCAAAGGACAAAATCACTGACACTTTCTCTGTCATACTCATCGGCATCAATGCGCACTCCGGCTTTGAAATGCTCGGTATCAACGGTAAAGAGTTTGCCATAATGCTCTTTTGCCATCCAATCGCCCAAGGCGAAATAGACATTGCCCTCAGAAACATAGCCATAGCCATTGTCAATGATATTGCGTATGAGTTGTTGCATAGGCTCAATATAATCGGTTGCGCGGGGCATGGTATGGAAATGTGCCGTTTGAATACCGACGCTATGTATGTCTTCAATGAATTTTTGAGCAAAATATTCCGTAAAGAGTCGAAGATTATGGTTGGGGTTATCGGATTGTATTCCCATGTCATTTAGCCATTCTTTACTGCCTATTGCGCTGTCACGAATTGTTTTATCATCAATATCGGTGATATTCATAACCCATTGTACATCGTACTTGCCCACAATGCGCAAGACTCTTTGCAGCAGATCGGAAAATAAGAATGAGCGAATATTGCCGATGTGAATATAATTATAGACCGTGGGTCCGCATGTATATACTTTTACTGTTGAGCCGCCGGAAACGGATTGGAAATCTTCTATTGTTTTGGATAAAGTGTTAAATAATCGTATGGTCATGATAATGTTGAATAGTATCGAGAAGTTTAATGAATGATGAATGAGAAAACGAATGATTGTGTTGTATTGGTAATGCGTATAAAGTAAAGCCCGGAGCTAAGTCCCGCAGTGCTGATAGTTGTGACAGTGTCCGTACATCGTGTAGAAGACAGTGAATTACCGACAAGTGAATATAATTCTGCCTTCATGCCTTGTGCGCCATGAAGATTGAGATTATTATTGATATGGTCATAGGCAATGCTTATGTCTTGAGCGGGAATATCGTCAAGAGATGTGATAGTCACATTCAAGCCATCGGAAACAGCAGCGCATCCTATTTGATTGGTGACTCGCACAGAATATATGCCATTGTTTGCAGGCACGAAACGATTGCCCGTTGCATTGGGAATAGGATTTCCGTCGAGCAACCATTGAATGATTCCGGTAGCATTAACGGAAAGAGTGTCTCCATTGCGGGCAATGACGGGTTTGATATTTTCTAAGACTGTTACTGTGACGGTATCACGCCCGATGCAACCATTTTTATCGGAAACGATAACGGTATAGACAGTTGTTGTAGTGGGTTTTACTCTGGCGACTGCGTTAGTACGTCCGGACACAATACTTGCAGCGGGTGACCAAGAGAAAGTATAGGGGCTTGTTCCTCCCGAGATAATGTCTGTGCCACCGATGGAAAGAGTGGAGTCTTTGCAAATGGTGAACGAAGGTATGGTTGCAATGCGTGGTCCATCATAGACAGTAATATAGTTTCTGCGAATAACGGTATCTGCCCATTCGCCATTATTTGCAATTAAGCGAACAGAATACTGACCGGGTTTGGTGAAAGTGGTTGTAGGATTTTCTTTGAAATCATCATCCGCACCATCGCCATCGGTGTCCCATAAATAAAACTCCGGTGAATTAACCGATAAATTTTTGAAGTCCACCGTCAAAGGTGCGCATCCTTCTATCGGGGTTTTGGTATCATGTGCGAACCATGCTTTGGGGTAGTCCGCGCTGCACTTATCTGTGGATATGCGGCTGAATTTTTCGACTGCACTGCAACGCAATACGATACTGCTGTCATTAATCACAATGCCTGCGGGTATATCGGTGAAGGCATTGAGCGAACGACGGAAGGTACTTGTATCAATAGTAAAATTCATTATTTTACTGGGGTCAATAATATGTCCAAGTTGTTGTGCATGACCTAATTCATGGGTGATAATTGATTCAAGGTCATATTTGCCATTTAACTCTTGATCGGTGGAATAATTCCAATTAATATCTTTGTTTATGACCATATCAATTTCGGTGACGGTGAAATAGCGAATACCGTCAGACCCTATACATGGCTGATTGATCCACGTACTGCTTGTGTAGGCAAGTATGCCGAGAAAAGGCATAGGACAACTGGTACTTGATAAAGCGATGGTGCTGATATTGTCAATTTTAGCGCAATTCGCAGTGGATAGTTCATCGCTGTAGCTGAAATTGACACCTGTGCCGCATCGCCAAGTTTCCAATGAACGTTTAAAAACATTAATGGCTTGAGTGTTTTGTTTCAAAGCAGCAGTGGGTCGAAAAGTATAGCCCCCGAAGCCATTTTGATTGAAAAAATGGGGTCGAAAATTTTCATAAGTAGGCGGGTCAATTTGATTGGTCTGATAGGTGCGGCTGTTCAGAGAATAAATAATAGTGAGGGTTTCTGAGCTGATGACCACTTCACCCGATTCAGGGGTTAGGCGTATAGGTCCTGTGCCCGCTGAAATATTTTTCACTTCATTAAGGGTGTACCAATCACCGCCGGGAATAATAACTTTAATCTCACCGGATTGCCAACTGACAATGTGATTAGGTGGGACGCTTATCCATGTTTGTCCCCCATCGTCTGCATTCCTAAATTCGACATTGGCACGGTTGCGATATGTACCAAACCCTGATCCGCGTATTGTGACAATATCGCCTGTGCCGCCGCGTGCAAGAGTTGGTTCTATGCTTGTAATAACCGCTTGAGACTGATGGTTCTGTTCCGATTTGGAAGGAGCAATAAATATATCTGCTTCAAAAGTTGTGAGTATTTGTTCTTTTTGAGCAGTGTGATTTCTTATGGGAATGTATATGTCTTTGGTAATGTCCGTGTAGCGATAAAACACATCGGAGGCATATCCCTCATGCTTATGATAGGTCACAAGAGATTGTTGCGCAGCGAAGGCATAAAAACGAGGTACTGATGAAGTGTTTTGCAAATCAGATCTTTGTGATACCATAAATAAACCTGTTTGTCCATTTTGAGCGGTGAAGGTTGGTTCGACTACTTGGAAAGTGCCATTGTAAAAACCACCCGGGCTTATAACCTCTACTTCGGATTCGGTAATGTGTCCCTTGAATACTTTGTGAACAGACACACGGAATGCGGTATAGATGGTATTGTCCAAAGACAGGGAGTATGAGTAAATGACGGATCCTTCAAATACGGCATCAGCCACGCCAACACGTAAAGAGAGAGGTAATTTGACCATATCACTATGGGAGAGTGCTGTGCCCAAAGTAGCGACAAAGAATAAAGCAATAAACAGGAGCGTTCTCATGCTGTTCTCGCAAAATAAGTGAAAAAAGAAATAATCGAAGAACGAAATTACAAAGATTTCGCGCCTGTTATATCTTTTTTGTGAAAACCGTAGTATCTTCGTGTCATTTCTTCAAGGGGTATCACAAAGCAATATCTAATGAAAGAACCATATTATATGAAAAACAATAGGGATATAATTATACAGAAAATATATTTGTTATTGCAAATACCATTGCGCATTTCTCCTGTGGTATTTCTTGTAATTGTTTGTGCGATGGCATTGATTATGCGTTTGGGGTTGGTTCTGTTCGTGGGTCAAATACGTAGCACGGCAATGTACGAACCATTACTTATTGCAAAAAATATTGCTGAGGGTTACGGGTTTTCCTTGCACTGGCAATATGAATCGGAGATACTGGAACGTCAGATGGTAATGAAACAAACTCCTGCCCCACCTTATGGTACAACGTTTATTCCTCCATTGGTGCCGTATAGCTATGCCTCTGTTATTTCAATTATGGGTTGGAATACTAATACATTGTTTTTTATTATGATATTGCAGGCATGTCTGGGTGGCTTCTTACCCATTGTTGTCTATTATTCTACACAACATTTTTTTGACGAAAAGTCATCACGTTATGCTGCTCTGCTTTCTTTACTGTATGTGCCGGCAGCCGTGACAGCAATAACGTTTAGTGGCTCTGTGTTTTATTCTCTTTTCGCTTGTGCTATGATATGGGCGCTGGGGAATCTATTTCATACAAAGCGAATTACGGCGTATGTTTTCTTTGGTGTTTTATCAGGATTGTTAGCTCTTACTCGTAGTGAATGGTATTATATATTCTTTATTCTTGTCATTGTCTTTTCTGTTTATAGAAAGAGTCTTTTTGATTATGAAATACCTCTTCGCCGATTATTTGTATCATTATTGTGTTTTTTTGTTGTTACAGGGTGGTGGACTTTACGTAATTATGAAGAGTTTGGCAGAATCATCCCTGTGACGGGACATCCTTGGCGTGAAATGTGGAGAGGATTTAATCCCTACTCAACAGGGTCAGGAACAAATGCTCAAGGGTTGAGCATTCGGGAATATAGAGATGAATATACACATATCCGAAAAAAGTTGGATTCTATCCCCATAAATGTTTCCTTTGAAGAAAAAGCCGATCAAATCTATAAGTATGAAGTGTTGACATTTTGGCAACAATACCCTATGGAATCGGTATTTCTTATGATAAGAAAAGTAGCGATGCTGTGGACAATAGATATATATTATGATAAATCAAAAAGTCTGTTATATATCATACCACAACTGATGGTGAGCGTTTTGATTTTTATGGGCTTCTATATTATTAGAGGTGAAAACAAGATAGCGGTAGTCTTATGGAGTACGTTGTTTATTTGTTTGTCTATTGTTTTTTCCTTGACCTATGTTTTACCACGTTATCAAAGCTACATTTTTCCATTGTTTTTACCATTAGCAGGAAAAGCGATGAGTATGGTGATGAGGAAAATCCTGCATAGAAAAACGGTCCAGATTAAGTAACTGTTGATTTGGTTATAGGTATTAGATCTTTTATAGTTTTGTACAGAAGAACTATTAAAGTAATAACAAGTAAAAACCACCGTGAAAAATAAAGATGGAATATTATATCCGGAAAATGTGTTTGCAATCGTAGTAAGGCATCATCCCCTATTTTTGGTATGCATAGTGTAAGAAGCGTAATCGTTGTCAAATACCAAATCGGTTTGTGACTGGTATTCTGTGAAAAACTCATAGAAAAAGCAATCCCAATAAGCGGCAAACATAATACATAGACATATTCCCATCCCAAAGGACTCAGAAGAGGCATACCGGCAATAATCACCGAGCAGAGAAAAAAGCTGTGAAAAGGGATGTTGTGTTTCAACAAAGAGCGAATAGTCCACATTATGCCTGTGACTTGAGTACAAAGAACTATTGCCTTCACGATTGGTTCAATCTGAACTATACTCCAAGAGCCGGCATTAAATTCAGGTGTAAGAATACGCATCACTATGCCTGAAAATGATTGATTAAACCCACTTAAACAGGTGTAATCGGAAAGTAAGGGCATATATTCGGTAAAATAAAACATGTATAATGAAGGAGGAATAAGAACTAATGATACACACTGTATGCCCCCAAACATAGCAGTGATACTGATTATCTGTGTTGTTCGCTGCGTAGAAATCGTATTTTGACATAGTGTTGCAATAAGAGGAGCAAGAAGCAGAACAGGATAGAGTTTCAGACCAAAACCCAATGAAATACACAGCGCTGATAAATTGTATCGTTTACGCAGCATAAAAAAAACAGACAGCATGCATAACAATGCAATAATACCATTAATTTGAGCATGCTTCGCATTTTGTGTGACGGGAGCTAATCCGGCACATAAAAAGAGAAACCATAGTGCTTTGGGGCGAGAAATGTGGATATGTGAATATTTTCGAATAATCATCAAAGTTATATACCCCACAGCAATACAACATGCTGTGTTAAACAGAGAAAAGAATATATAGGAAAGAGAAAAAGGTAATAAGGATAAGGGATAAAAGAGGAGTAAAGAAAAAGGCGGATAATTAAAAGACCCACCTTTTTCATCCGGTGCCGACAAAGCATAAACAGAATTTTTGTCTATAGAAAAATGTTGAGCCGCTTGATAATAGACAGAGTAATCCGTGTAAATTTCTTGCCCGCTAAGTATGGGAATATAATATTTTTGTGTTGTATAGATAAAACCATATACTATGGCAAAACAGGTGAAAATTATTGTTGTATGTAAAATAATTTGTTCGATTTTCGATTTTCGATTTTCGATTTTCGATTTTCGATTTTCGATTATGAACTTGTTAAACATAGTTTATATAATATTTGTGAAATGTTATAATGAATTAACTACATCAATGACTCTTTGAGCATTGTGCTTCCATGAATATGTTGTCACAGCGTCATGTCTGGCATTCTTACCGAGAGTCTGGCACAATTCATGCTCTTGAGTTAAACGAATAATGGCATGAGCTAAATCCACAGGGTCTCTTTGTTTAACAAGTACACCATTGTGTCCGTCTTTAATTATGTCGGCAATTTGACCAACAGCAGAAGCAATGATAGCTTTTCCCATCCCCATATATTCAAACAGCTTTGTAGGAGAACCAAAAAATACTGTTCCATCGGTATTTTCTGTGTGTGGACTTAATAAGATTTGGCATAATGACAAATATGCAGGCACAAGATGATGAGTAACTGTGCCGAGTAAAGTAATATTGTGCTGCATATTATTTTCTGCAATTATTTTTTCAACATTACCGCGTAATTTTCCGTCGCCGATTAGCATGAAATGAATATTGGGATTTTCGCGAATTGTATGAACCACAGAGTGAGCAAGAACCTCGACCCCATGCCATTCGCCAAAAGTACCGACAAAACCACAGAGTGTTTTTCCTTCCCAACGTTGTTGAAGTTCCGCGGGCAAAGAATTAAAAAATGCATTGCTGTCAATATCCGTTGTAAATGTGTGGATGTCCACTCCATTAGGATTAACGTGTATTTTTTCGGGTGGTAAATCAAATAATCGCACCAAATCTTGTTTTAGAACTTCCGAGACGACCATAATGGCATCGGCGGCATGGAAATGGACATCTTCGCAACGCCGCAAAATATCATCAAAAAATAAATTTGCCCAGTTTTTTTTCCACCACCATTCACTGTTGTTTGCTTCAAGGATAAAAGGAAGAGAATGCTGTTTTGCAATTTTGGATGGTGTATAGATAAACTCACTGTGACGTTGATACAGAAAATCCGGCTGAATTTCTCGTATCAAAGAAGGTATATGTTTTTGGAGTGTGTTGTTATATGCCAAGCATGGAATTTCGGGAAAATTTTTATATAAAAAGGGATAAGGAATATGGCGAAAATCGTATTTGCCCGACGGATAGCATTCAGCGGAAGCTGTGAAGGTCATTGAATGACCAAGTTCTTTCATGCCATCCAAAAAACCGCCGATATGGGAGAAAGAGCCACCTGTATTCAGATGTCCGAAAAAATCTGTGCGTAGAAAGATACTTTTCATTGCTGTGCCCCTCTTTTTTCCGTCAATGCTCTTAAACGCAAGCGTATCCATGCTTGAAGAACAATGCCACAAGAAGCAATGATTTCGGTTGCAAGAATAACCGACTCGACCAAGAGAGTTCTCAAGGGCGAATAAGCGGAGCGCATTCCTGTTTCATCGGCAAGAAACCCTGATGTTTTGCCGGCAAGGAGCAATACTCCTTTAAGTATTTGATGATAGCGTTGTAAGGATAATTTTTTCATACCGAACACTACGGTGTCTGTTGGGGTTGTTCGTATGAGTGAGATTGTAGAACGCAAAGACAATAACTGCTTTTCCGAGAAAGGAATGACAGTTGTGTCATGAGGTAGATTATGCGCAGCAATGATGTTTTTGCTGTTACCTGAAAGAAGAAAAAGAGTGGTGGACATGCACGTCAAAAATGAAGAAAACGATGATAAAATCTGATGCAAAATAGGTAATAGGATTGACGAAGCAATACATCTGAGTCATGAAAGGTCTATACGCTACAGCCGTTTTGCGTAAATTTGCGCTACTATGCCATGCAAAAGGGCGTATTTTCTATGAGTTCACAAGCAAATTCACTATGATTGAGAATTACGAAGCTATAATAGGTTTAGAGGTACATGCACAATTATTGACAGCAACAAAAGCATTTTGTCGTTGTTCGACATCCTACAGTTTATCGCCCAATGCGCATACATGTCCTGTGTGTCTTGGCTTACCCGGTGCATTGCCTGTGTTAAACAGTAAAGTGGTGGACTATGCCGTGAAAATGGGGCTTGCTACTCATTGCTCAATCCGAGAATATTCCGTGTTTTCCCGTAAGAACTATTTTTATGCAGATTTGCCGAAAGGATATCAGATATCGCAGTATGAAGACCCGATTTGTCATCATGGCTATATTGATATCGAAGTTGGTGAAGAGAGTGCTACCAAACGTATTGGTATTACCCGAATCCACATGGAGGAAGACTCCGGAAAGTCAATTCATGATGTTGATATTGATACACTTGTGGATCTCAATAGAAGTGGTGTTCCTCTTATAGAAATTGTGAGCGGTCCGGATATGAGAACAGCAAGGGAGGCTTATCAGTACCTTAATCAGATTCGTCAAATCGTTATGTACTTGGGGATTTGCGATGGCAATCTGGAGGAAGGGTCTTTGCGTTGTGATGCCAATATTTCTGTCAGAAAAAAAGGAGCAACGGAGTTTGGAACGAAGATAGAAATAAAAAATCTTAATTCATTTCGTAATGTAGAAAAAGCAATAGAATATGAGATAAAGCGACAAGTAGAAGCCGTAGAAAGCGGTCAAATATTAATGCAGGAAACGCGAATGTGGGATGCCGGAACGCATCAAACGAAAAGTATGCGATCTAAAGAGTTTGCACATGATTATCGCTATTTCCCCGAACCGGATTTGGCGGGAGTGAGTGTGTCGGAGGCGATGATTGCACAGATTAGGCAATCAATGCCGGAGTTACCGCTTGCACGCAAACAACGCTTTGTAAGCGAATATGGGTTGCCGTGGTATGATGCAGGTATTCTTACAGAAACTCAAAGTTTGGGGACATATTTTGAACAATGTTGTCAATCATTGGGTGAGCAAACAAAAGAGCGTTATAAATTGGTGAGCAATTGGATTATGACGGAAGTTCTGCGTTATCTTTCCGAAAAAGGTATAGGCATAGAACAATTTCCGGTATCACCGTCACATATTGCAGAGCTTGTCGAACTTTTTGCAGCGGAACTTATAAGCAGTAAAATTGCTAAAGATATATTTCCGGATGTGATTGGGGGCGAATCACCTAAAAGTGTTGTTGAGCGTAAGGGATTGCTGCAAATATCCGACGAAAGTATTATACTTGCAGTTGTTGAAAAAATTCTTGCTGAGCAATTTGAGAATGTAGCAAAATATCGAGAAGGCAAAAAAAATCTATTTGGGCATTTTGTCAGTTCGACTTTGAAGGAGTTGGGAGGAAAAGCCAATCCCCGTATTGTGACAAAACTATTACAGGAACGGCTTCAGTAAACAGAGAAAAAAGAAATGGTACTAGATTGATATAATTTTTGAAAAATCAAGAAATTACGAAAGGAGACATTATGCCGCC
This sequence comes from Ignavibacteria bacterium UBA2373, assembly GCA_002344005.1. Taxonomy (GTDB): domain Bacteria; phylum Bacteroidota; class Ignavibacteria; order Kapaibacteriales; family UBA961; genus UBA2353. The sequence goes on from DDTD01000058.1 coordinate 15,902, forward strand.
ACTTCCAAAAACAGAGTATATCTGGATGAATGGAGATTTTGTAGCATGGGACGATGCTCGAATCCATGTTCTTTCACATGTTGTTCATTATGGATCGAGTTGGTTTGAGGGTATTCGTGCATATAATACACAAAAAGGTACGGCAATATTTCGTCTTCATGAACACATGAAGCGTTTGCACCTTTCGGCAAAAATATATCATTCAAAACTGCCATATTCCGTTGAAGAACTCTGCGAGGCAACGGCTGAACTTGTTCGTCGCAACAATCTTGATGACTGCTATTTGCGTCCTGTTGCTTTTCGTGGCTATGGCGAATTAGGGGTTTATCCTTTGAATTCTCCTATAGATGTTGTTATAGCGGGATGGAAATGGGGCAAATATTTAGGGAAAGACGCACTTGACCAAGGAGTTGATGTGTGTGTCTCATCATGGCAGCGATTGTCAAATTCTTCCATGCCTCCTTTTTCAAAAGCCGGTGGGAATTACCTTAATTCACAACTTATACGAATCGAGGCATTGCAGAATGGATTTTCGGAGGGTATCGGTTTAGACCAACACGGATGTGTAAGTGAAGGTAGTGGAGAGAATATCTTTTTTGTTCAAGACGGAACCATTTATACTCCCCCATTAAGTGCAGCTATACTGCAAGGTATTACACGATCAAGTGTATTGACGATTGCTAAAAACTTAGGTTATCCGATAGTGGAAACAGCATTGCCGCGCACTATGCTTTATACGGCGGACGAAGTGTTTTTCAGTGGTACTGCCGTTGAAATTACTCCGGTACGTTCTGTGGACAGAATCGAAGTGGGTGACGGCACACCCGGTCCGGTGACAAAAGCAATTCAAGAACGATTCTTCGATATTGTTACTCAAGGAAATGACCCATATCAATGGCTTACATTTATCTAAAGAATACTAACTAAAAAAGTAAAATCATATTACATTTTATAGATAAAACAATGGCATCAAAAAAAACACCGCATCAAGCACCGGCGATGACAGCAAAGAAAAAAATATCGCAATCGGGAACGGTAACACCGATAAAAAAAGAACAGAATAAAAAAATTGTATCGAACGTTACACAAAACAAACAAATAACAGATAATAAACCGACTGAAACAGCTAAATCTATGACTGAAAAAAAAGCGGCCGCAAGTACAAAGAATAAATCCTCGGAAAAAAATAGTCCGATGGTTTCAGAACAACCATATAGCATATTTGATATTACAGGGTTTTCGCATGAGCAAATCATTGATTGGTATAAGCTTATGCACTTGGGTCGTCGTTTGGACGAAAAAGCAGCATTGTACTTAAAAATGGCAAAAGGTTGGTCATATCATGCTCCGTTTGCAGGTCATGACGGAATACAGTTGGCAACCGGTCAAATTTTTCGTTCAGGGAAAGATTTTTTGTTTCCATATTACCGCGATATGATGACCTGCTTGTCTGCTGGACTTACAGTTGAAGAAATAATACTGAATGGTTTAAGCAAAGATGGTGATGTAGCCGGAGGCGGCAGACACATGAGTAATCATTTTGCCAAACCATCTGTTCGTATTCAAAATGGTTCTTCTTGCACAGGCAATCATTGTTTACATGCTGCGGGCACTGCTCGCGCCGTAAAAAAATACAAAGGTGATGAGGTTGTAATTTATTCAGGTGGAGAATCAGCATGTTCTGAAGGTTATTTTTATGAAGCTATTAATGGTGCATCACGCGAAAAATTACCGGTGATATTTGTTATTCAGAATAATAAATTCGGTATCTCTGTGCCGGTTGCCGAGCAGACTGCCAATACGAGAGTTTCCGATAATTTTATCGGCTTTAAGTATTTGAAAATAATTAATTGTGATGGTCGCGATCCTTTTGATTCGTATCGTGCTTTATCCGAAGCTCGTGATTATGTACTTTCGGGATCAGGTCCTGCAATGGTACATGCTGATTGTGACCGATTATTGTCGCATTCCAATTCTGACAATCATGAATTATATCGTACAAAAGAAGAAATTGAGGAAATGTGGATGCGCGATCCTCTTACAAGATTCCGTAAGGTGATACTTGACAATAATATCCTCACAGAAGAGCAACTTGTTGCATTAGAAGAAGCAAATAAACAAGCTATATTTGCTGCGGCTGACATTGTAGAACCCATGCCGGATCCTGCGCCTGCTTCCTATGCGGAGTATGTTCTCCCACCTGCATTGATTTCGTACAATGATACAACAGAAAGTAGTTATACAAATGATGTGAATGCCCCACAACTTACATTACGTGAAGCTATTAATGCCGCGATGGTAGAAGAGTTTACTCGTAATCCGAACACTTATCTTTGGGGACAAGATGTTGCATCAGTAAAGAAACAAGGGATATTTAATGTACCTAAGGGAATGCTTGATCTGTTTGGCAATGATAGAATTTTTAATGCACCGATTGCAGAAGATTTTATTGTCGGTACAGCGAATGGTTTCAGCCGATACAGAGAAGATATTCGTGTTGTTGTAGAAGGTGCGGAGTTTGCCGATTATTTCTGGCCAGCTATGGAGCAGTTAATAGAATGCAGCCACGATTATTGGAGAACCAAAGGACAATTTTCACCTAATATTGTCATTCGACTTGCAAGCGGCGGCTATATACAAGGAGGATTATATCATTCTCAGAATCTTGATGCCATATTTGCGGGATTGCCGGGCATACGTGTTGTGTGTCCATCTTTTGCAGATGATGCAGTGGGCTTAATGCGTCATTCTTTACGTGCTGGCGGGGTAACACTATTCTTAGAACCGAAATTTCTCTACAACTATCGTCCGACATCTGCTTCGATGCCGGGAGAAAACTTTATGATTCCATTTGGAAAAGCAAAAATTCGCAAATTAGGAACTGATATTACGCTTATCAGCTACGGAAATGCAATGCATCTATCTTTAATGGCGGCTGAAGAAATGGCAACACAGGGTTTAAGTGTTGAGGTTATAGATTTACGATCATTAGCTCCCTGGGATAAAGAAACAGTCTTTGCATCAGTACGCAAAACAGGCAGAGCCGTAGTAGCGCATGAGCATTATTTAACAGGTGGTTTTGGTGGTGAAGTAGCATCAAGCATAATGGCTGAATGTTTTTCGAGTTTAGATGCACCTGTGTTACGTATTGCATCGAAAGATACACCTGTCGGTTTTGCAAAATCACTTGAAGGAGCAATTCTTCTACAGAAAAAAGACATAGTAGAAACGCTTCAGAACGTCATGAGATATTGACAATACATCAAAAATGCACTGTGAAAATTATCTGACACTGTGCAAAAGGTAGCACGTGCTCAATGCTACAAATCGGATGTGTTGAGGAATGTGTTTTTTTAAGAAGACAACCGATTAAATTGGTTGTTCGGTATCTTAGGGCTATATTTGCAACTCATTTTGCCTTAATAGGCGAAGTGTACGTGGAAAGTTTTTAACTTAACTAATTGATAAAAAATAAATTACATACACGAGAGAACTGTAAAAAGATTTATGGCTACAAATATTGATGTAAATGACGAGATTGAAGTAGGTGCAATAGACGGCACTTCTGAAGTAACAGTAAATGAAACTTTTAAAAGAAACGCATTACTTGTTGGTGGTGGAGTTCTCATAATAGCTTTAGCAATGGGACTATACTGGTACATGACAAGTTTACAAAAAGATAAGGAAGCGAGTGCTTCACTTGCTTTATCAAGGGTGAAAGTGTACTATGAACGTGCAGACTACGATAAAGCACTTAAGGGCGATCCAAGTGTGAAGATGAGAGGTGAGCCAATAATTGGCTTACAAGAAATCGTTGAAAACTATGGAGGTACGTCAGCTGCAAAAATGGCGGCTCTGATGTCGGGAGATATATTAACCGCACAAAAGAAATACGCTGAGGCTGAGCAGATGTATGAAGCAGCACAAGGAAGCGATTCGAAAATCATTACAGCAGGAGCCAAAGCAGGTATTGCTGCATGTCGAGAATCTGAGAAGAAATACTCTGAGGCGGCTCCATTGTATGAGGAAGCAGCACAATACATGAAAGATGTTGGAGATGAAGCACGTTTCAGATACTTTGCTGCGATTAATTATGAGAAAGCGGGAGATATAGACAAAGCCAAAGCAATATATACGCTCATAGCAAAAGAGAATAGAGATACTGAATTTAAGGATTTGTCAGTTGGGGCAATGGCTCGACTTGGCATGATTATTGAATGAGTAGGGTTGCTATAAGTGTCTTTGTAGCTCAATACAAATAAGAAAAAAATGATAAAAACAACAAATTTTTTTATTCAAAACGGAGGTTTTATGCAACGTTGGTTTCGTTTAGGCGCGGTTGCAGCACTTCTTTTCCTCACAACAATGGTAGGGAAAGCACAACCGCCACGCATCCAAGTGAGCGGGCGGGTTGGTCCAAATGATGTGATGATATTCCAACAAAGGAATGTTTATCAAATCAATGGTACGCTGACAATTGCGGGAACTCTAATTATAGAGCCGGGAACGGAAGTCGTATTTTTGGACAATGGTCGTATTATTGACTCGGTAGGTGGTCGTATTATAGCAGATGGTCGTATGGCTGCTTCCTATAATAATACACAACCAAGTTCGATTGGTCTTTTACGCTATAATGATATGCGTTATTTCTTGAACGGTTCTGTTGTTAGTGAAGCTAACTTCAATGAACCGACAATTCAAGGTAATTTATCATATCCCGCAAATTTCAATAATCCGGCCGGATATGGAAAGTATAATCATATTTTCAATGTCGTGCTGGATACTGTTAATAAGCGTCTTGAAAACCTTACCAATCCGGGGGCATTACCAGGTCCGGGATCTGGAAAAGTAGTTGTTTCGCCTATGCGCGCCATTATGTTCGCATCTGCCCGCCTCAACTCGGAAGATGATATTATTAAATTTCAACCATGGAGACGTTTAGGTGGTCAGAATGTCAATATTCCGGCTTCATCACAGAGTCGTCGTATTTTATTCCGTGCTCAAAGAGTAAATGATTATTCAAGAGAATGGGGTCATATTATCGTATTGCCGGGTGCGCGTGCTGCATTCTTCCGTGATTGCGATTTCCGTGACTTTAGAAAAGATACCACGGTTGACGATAAACCAATGTATTTTGTTAATCGTGCTGATACTGTCGGCAAAACAGAAGCACAAAAAACAGCTCTTTTTGCTGCTTATAATAGTTTGAACAAACACATGATGACACAAACCAACGGATCCGGTGGTGCCATTACAACATTCGCTTCACGCTCATGGATGGTTAATTGTACATTTACAAATAACCTAGCTCGTTATCGTGGTGGTGCTGTTCAGATGTTACAAGCTCCTGAAGGTGCTGGTGTTTATCCCGATACAACCGGTTTGCAAATTGGATTTTATCCTTGGTTAGACAAGAACCCCGCATTGACTGAGCCAGATGGTTCTCCGATTTTACAGCGTGTAATGCAACTCGATCAATTAGATCGTAATGTTGCTGAGCCGGCTGTTTCATTTAACCATGCAGCTCGTCAGTTAGCCGACGATGCTCGTTTAGCTGTGTTTGCAGGACGTATCCGACAACTCAATTTCCAAAACAATCAAGTGCTTAACTCTGATGTTGATACTGTACGTATTAACGGAAATAGAGTGTTAACAGATGTTGATAAAGCATCAAAACTATATGATGAAAACTGGAAAAACACTGCATTTGGTGGTGCTCTTTATATTTCCGGTCGTGAAATTGATGAAAATCGTAAAATAGAAATTGGTCTTGGTGTAAATGATTCTATCAGAATAGCAGATGGTCCTAACGGCTTTGTTTCAATGCAAAGCAAAGACTTTATCATCTTCGAAAATAACCAAGCATTAACACGCCAGCCATTACTTGCTGTGATTAATAGCAAAATCCGCAATAACCGCGGTTCAAAAGGTGGTGCATTGTATATTGGTGATTATACATCAGTGATTTTTAGTGGTACAGTGCGTAATAATCGTACTTCTACACCATATCTCAATAATGATAATAGCGAATTTTTATCACTTGGTGGTGGTATCTATCATGATAATACTCTCGGTAGATTACAAGTTCGTGGTCATATCAATAGTTTAACAGAATTTTCAGGTAATACTGCTGCTGCGGGTGGTGCTATTCACGTTAATGGTAACACAGATCCACGTCCATCACCAATTATCGGTGGTTCAGATGTGGCTAACCCACGTCTTCGTGATTATGGTCGTCGCATCGTATTCCAAAATAACTCTGCAAGTGCTCACGGTGGTGCTGTTTACACAAACAGAAACATGATGGTACATGGTGCCGGTGGATTTATTAATGATTTACCGCTTGCACAAGCTTATGGTCCCGGCTTTAGTGTTCGCTTTGAAAATAATCAAGCGAATTTCTCAGGTGGTGCTTTGGCAATCCATCTTCCAAGTATTGAGCCTCCGGTGCCGGTTTCACAACGTGCTATTCGCTTAGTCCGTGCAGAGTTTATCAATAACAAAGTTGGTAATGTTCCTGCAAGTCTTGGCTTTGAAGGTGTGAAAAAAGTTCGTGGTGGTGGAGCTGTATATTCAATGAATGGTGACTTGAACCTAGTTAAAGGTGTTTTATTCGATATGAATACAGCACAAAACGGTAATGGTGGTGCCATTGCAATGATTCACCCAAGAACATCATCAAAAAGATTCTTTATTTCAGATGCAGATATGCCTGAAGTAATGAGTGATGGTGTAGTAAATAGCTATATTTCAACCGATTCATTATTCGATAACCGTAAGATTGCGGCTGTTCCTGCTGACGTAAGAATGTTAACACGTTTCTTTAACAATACAGCAGAAACAAATCCTGATTCTCGACTTATGGGTAGCGGAACAACTCAAATGGCTCCTAACAATATTGACGTTAAGCGCTTCCATCCCGGTTTCCGTCGTGATATGGCAGGAAATGGTATCCGTGAAAATGGTGTAGGTCTTGGTGGAGCAGTTTATGTGTTAGATTCAATCACACCGCTGAACAACTTCCGTATGGATACTGTGTTTTTCAACCGTGTACGTATCCAAAATAACAATGCATATACCGGTGCAGCAATCTATTCAGATAACTTTAATTTAAGACTTGCATTAACTAGAACTTTAGTAACAGGTAACCGTGCAACATCTGCGATTGGTCGTTCACAGGATGTTGTAAGAGGTCCAAAAATTGGAAATGACAATCCTGCTTCTTCAGATTTAGTTGGTACTGTGTTCTATGGCGATGTAATCGGTCCAATTCCTTGGACAAATTATCATATTGGCGCTAACTCAATCTTTGATAATGATGCTCGCTTTTTAATTCGCTTACCTGATGCTCCAAACACAAAAGGAACATTGTCAGGTGGTTATGGTACAGGTTACGGTGGAGTTGATACGATTCGCGGTAACTACTGGGGTCGTACAGAAGCAAATGTCAACACAATTATTCAAACGACAATACCGGGAGTCGGAACAGTACAAGAGACATTCTTTATCATGGGTAATGGACAAACTCACATGAAGTTTATCCGTAACTCAGCACAAAGAACTGACGATACTCAACAAGGTCCTTTCGAACAAAACTTTAATGGAACCTATCCATACACTCCAATTGCAATCGGTAAAATTCCTGATACTTTGTTGATGGCTGGTAGAATCTATGATATCTTCGACAAAGGTACAGATATTAAAACAGCTGATTATTCACACAGAAGAATGGCTCCTATCGAAGATTTCGCTGTGGGTATTCCTCCGAAATTGCGTTACTTTAGTGACAGAACTATGCCATCATATCGTAAATATGTTCGTAGAACTACACGTAACCTCTTCGATGCTGATTCATTGAACTATTCAACAAATACTGAAAATAACCTTTGGAGACAAATCGGTCGTTTGCAAACAGAATGGAAAATGGATCACAGAACCAATGAATATACTCATCCGGTTGGATATCCATTATTCCTTGAGTCAATGGCAGCATATGAAGGTGAAAACAGTTTTACAAATAATGACGATCCTTTTGCTTTGAATGAGTCAGTATTCTTTGTTATTAATGACTCTACAGGTGATTACATCCGTGTTAATATGCGCCAATTCACAGATCAGCCAATACAGAACAATTTTGGACAATATCCACGTGAAATGTTCCGCGGAAGAGTTGATTTTGTTCTTGATGATCCATCACGTAATGGTGTAACAGCACGTCAAAGAAGAACTTATGAAGGCTTAATGAACTTTGGCGGTACAGAATCCTTAATTCCAAGATTAGCAGATACAGCACTCAATGAGGATATTTCTGCAATGCCGGGTCGTCGTTGGGAATTAACTATGAACTCAGCTATGAGCAGACGCGGTTTAGTATATCCTAATGGTGCAAGAGTGTCATATAGCAATAGACCGGGTATGCCAATAACTTTGGCACAGGGCACAGATACAGTTGTTTCTTATTATGCCGGTGAGCGTTGGGGTTCTTTACCTGTTCGTCCTGGAGATTATATCCGTGTAATCTCGAGAACTGTTCTTTGGAGATTAGGATTAGATACAGCTATCCAAAAAGGTATGGGCTTTAGAATTGCTGCTTCAACACCTCCGCCTGTATTTACAGGAAACAAAGTTGCACTAGAAAATCCAAATGTAAGTGCTTCAATGAAGAGTGCGTTCGCAAATAAACTTTGGTTATTTGAAGATGAGCAATATAACCGTGATACAAATAATGTTCGCAGACCGGGCAGAGACTCTATCTTTGTTATCACAGCAATTGATAGCAATAGATTCTATGATCCACGTTGGGCAATGGACGTTGATGAAAACAGAACAAATGATGAATTGTTCAAACAATACAATCAATTATGGTACGATTGGTATCCAATGTACGAAACACCGAATGGTGATTTAGTACCGGATGTTGATTCTGCTACAAAAATGACTGCTCTTCGTCGTTGGATTAAAGCTGATACAGTATGGCCAAGAGATTATCTTGCTCCAGATTATGATACAACATATAATCAAGCTATCGGATTCGTGCGTTTACATGGTCGTCCAAGCAACCCGTATGTAGTTCCGGGCGGAGAAATGATGCATGTGGCAGCGACAAACTATCCTCCAAATATTGCAAGTGTTGATGCTTTGAAAAATATCAAGCTTAGAACATATCGTGGTCCGAATAATGACGAAGATTTCATTGTGGATACACTATCTAAATTTGTATATCTTTACCCATCATACTTCCATGCACAGAAATATGATGGAGCATTAGCAGCAACGAATAATAATGCTCGTTACTTACAACAAGACACTTTGAACTTTGGTACAAATAATAGTGCAAGCTATCAGTTCCGCATATTGGTTACGGACAGCTTACCGGTATTTAATGATATCACCCGTACAAGTGCTGAGTGTACAGAAGCAGGCGCAAGCCAAGATTTATTGGTTGCGAATGTAACAGATAAATTACGCTTCTATGTTGACTATAACTCAGATGATGAAACAGAAGATAGTATTGCACAAAACACTGAAGGATGGGATTTCCGTTATGGAAAAACATCGTATGGTTTCTTGTCAAAATCACTTCGTGAAAATCCAAATGATACATCGTACGATGAAGTAAATCAAATCCGTCCTCTTTGGTTAAGCGACCGATACATGATGGAAGAAAAGAAAGGTGATTTAGGTGGTTCAGATACAAATGCAACAGATCCATTTGCAAATGCTTTCACAACTCGTGGCGTGATTAATATTGCAATTCCACGTCAAGAAGCAATTACATTGTTAACGCCGAAAGATCCGGCTGATGCAGCATTCGGTGCATTAAACTTGGATACATTGATGACAGTAGTTGTAAATGATGGTCATTCCGGTATCAATTATTTGTCAAAACGAATCTTTATTAATGTATCGCCGACAATTACTACACAATCATTAGCAAAAGCCAAAGAAGATCAAGATTATAATATCCGTCTTCTTGATTTTGACAAACGAATTGTAGTAAGTGATCCAAACCGAGGGCAGCGTCATACGTATAGATTGCTCTATCCGGGTGATCCTGAAGATTCTATTGCAAAAGATCCATGTTTTGCAGAAGCTGGAACATTTGATGTTCGCAACTTGAAGAAAACTCCACGCTGGTTGAAAATCAATCCCGTATCAGGTTTACTCTATGGTACACCGGGAGTTAAAGATGCTCCAAGAAAAGCAGAATATAATAATCTAGATACTGTCACTGTTCTTGTAACGGATGAAGGTGGTTTAACAGATGTTAAATGGTTCTTATTAGAAGTTGATTCAACCAATCACAATCCAAAAGTTACAACATTACCATCTATCAGATGTCTTGCAAATGGTGAAGGATATGTTGATACACTTTTAGCAATTGATAGAGATTTATTACGTGATCAACCGGTTCAAGGTCGTGAACAATTAACTTTGGAAGTAGTATCTCCTGCTGGTGTATTTGAGTTGGATCCTGCAACAATCAGTGGTTTAACAACAGATACAGTTAAATTCCAAATCAGAGCAGTTGGCGGAGTACTTAATATTCAACCAAGCGATATAGTAAACGGAAAAGTACGTATTCGTATCAGAATTTCTGATGGTGAAGCTGAAGACTTCGTTGAGTATTTGCTTAACATCTCTGATCCTACTGACTTTACGGCAAGAGTTCGTATTCAAAACAATGATGGTTTAGGTGCATATCAAGATTTATACTTTGGTACTGCAACCAATGCTACTACAGGTGAGAAAGCAGATCAAACTAACAGACTTGATAATCAATATTGTGAGTATGAATTGCCACCATTGCCACCAACTGATGTATTTGATGCACGTTGGACAGTCTCTGAGACAAACGGTATTCTACGTAATATCTTCCCAAGAGCTGCGACAGGTGTAAATAGTGCAGAAGTATATAAAGGTCGTTTCCAAGCAGGTAACTTGCAACAAGCATCTGCAGCATATCCAGTAACAATTTCATGGAAAACAAATGAAGTGCCGGCAAGAACAGATCAAGTGAAAAACCCAAGTGGTGGATCTTGGTTCATTCGTGATGCAGAAAACAATGGTGCATACTTCAGTTATAACATGAATACTGGTGTTGGAAATAAAATGCCTGGTAATATCATTCAGTACAACTTGAATGGTAATGATGCATCAATTATTGTCACACAAGATGTTATTACAGGTTTCATTATCTATTATGACTTCGTAAGTGATGTAAATGATACAGAAACCGGTTCAACAGCATTAGAGTTCAATACAATTACACCTAATCCGGTTGATAATGAAACAGCAATTGCATACACATTGCCAACAGTTGGTCAAACAAAAGTTGAAGTGTTCGATGCATTAGGTAGCGTAGTTACAACATTATTTGATGGTATGGGTTCACAAGGCATGAATACATTAAATTGGAATGTTCAAAATCAGAATATTGCCAATGGTATCTATACGCTTAAACTCACACACAATGGTGTTACGATTACAAAAAATATCGCGGTAGTTCGTTAATTTAAGCAACGTTTATAGGGGAGAGAATATTAAGCCCTCTCCCCTTTTCACAACCAAAAAAAGAAAAAATAAATTATAGGAGAAGAAATGAAACGTAAATGCTTACTCATAGCGGCTGCTCTAGTATTCCTAGTGTCGAGTATGCCGTCTCTGTTTGCACAAAGAATCTATGACGAGTTCGATGCTCCGACAATAAACCCTAACAGGAATTATATTGATTACGGAGTAATACCGAATACCTTCGGTACTCGTTTTATAGGACCGATGATAATGTCTGATTGGGCATATCGTGAAATCCAAAGTGTTCCACCACAACATGTGATATTCACAGCTCCAAGTGATCCGGAAAATGGAAGTTTTCAATTGCCACTTCCCTTTACAATTCAGTTTGATAATACTACATTTACTACCAATGATAACCTTTGGGTAAATGTGAATGGATTTATTCAAGTTGGTGGTTCTGATCCTTCCGGTAATCTTGGCAATGGAGGTGCGCTGTTCCAAAATGCAGCTCCATATAATATTATTGCTCCATATTGGGGTAATCATGAATATGTGAGTGCCGGTAGCACACAAACTCAGGTATCGTGGGAGTTAACAGGTGTGGCACCGCGTCGACGTATTACTATACAATGGAAAAACTTGAAAGTAAATAAAGATTTTCCAAACAACAATAATGCTTTTGCAAATTTTCAAGTTATTATTTATGAACGTGAGTTCGTAACTGCTACTGTCACCAATCGCCAACCCGACATTGAATTTTCTTATGGCCGCATGGGTAATGGTGGAAATGTAGATTTTAACAGCCTAAGAAATGTTGCCGTAGGCTTAAAAGGAACAAATGGATCATTTTATAATGGTTTGTCCTTCCTTAATACCAATACTGCAACAACTTCTACTAATTTAACAAGTGCTGTATGGCCTCCTTCCGGTCGTCCTGATGACAGAATTCGTATTGAAGCATTTCACAGAAGTAGTGCATTCCGAAGCACAGATTTCGTATCAAAATATATCCAATCTACAGATAAAACAGATAGAGATGATGGGTATGCGAGATTAAGAATTGAAGATTTAGCTTTTGACTATACGTTTTTAGGTGAAAAAAGATTAAACTTATGGGTTAATGTAAATGGATTTATTACATTCCAAGATCCGGATTTGTATTCTTCTATTTTAACAGAAAACCCTAATGGATTATTTGAAAACAGTGCATCATATCCTGAAGCAGTTGTTGCTCCATTCTGGGGTGATCACTACTTACGTTTACCGAATGAACAAGCTGTTCCTTCTTCAAATGGACGTTATGTAGCATCGGAAATATCATATGTTGTTGTTGGTTCATATCCGACAAGAAGATTGATTATTCAGTGGAAAAATCTCAATATCATGAATGAATCATTACCTTCAAGTATTGGTAATTTCCAAGCTATTTTATATGAAGGTTATGATAATCAATTCCCAAGCAATTTTGCAGGTGGTATTGAGTTTGCTTATGGTGATGTGTCAAACAATCCAAATACACCGCTAAAGACTGTACAAGTGTATGATGCAACTGTCGGTTTGAAAGGTGGTCGTGCATTTGGTATTGGTGGTCAATTTGCAGACTTTATCAATGGACTTACATTTAATAATATTTCTCAAGCATTTACAAGCCAAGAAAAAACAATCTTGTGGAGACCGACAGGTGGTTCAAATAATGGTGAAGGTCGTCGTATTTTCTTCCGCGCAATTCCACGATTATATGTTGATGGATGGGGCGATGGTGATGCTAATCTTTCACAAACAAGAAATCGCAAACATATTGGTACAAAGCAACAGAGATTCGTAACAGCTGCTGATGCTAGATTAATTTTACGTTGGAGATTACAAGATCGTTCATTGCCGGATAGTTTGAAACAAGACAGTTTACGTCTTGGTAATGCTTATCATGCAGACGTGAATCATGACGGAAGATACTATTACAGTTTTAGAACATTTGATAATCTCCGTGATACATCTTTCTGGAGAAGACCAATTGATGTTGATACCTTTGGTGTCAGAACAAGAATGGATTCGATTGAAAGTATGTCAGGTATGCCACCAGATGCAGGTCCATTACGCTTAATCTATTTTGAAGCAAACCAGCATGATGCTGCTCTTATACTTTCATACTTATCAGCTAGAGTGCCGTCATTGCCATGGATTTTTGATACGATTCCGAATCCAAAATTCAATGAAAATGCAATAAAACAAGCTTCTGATATATTTGTAAAGAATATTAGTAAGGTATCTGTGGATGAATATGAAGTAACTATTGGAATAAATGGTGCTACAAAATCAGCTATGTCATTAGAGTTTTCAGTTAATGGTGATATTGTTGGTGTTCAATCTCCACAAAATGTCAATGGTAATAATGAAGTTGATTATATCGCAGATAATTCAAACTCGAAAGTCGTTGTAGCAACGAGCCATTTGTTTAATCCTAATGACGATGTTGTGACTTTCCGTGTTAAAACAATTGAAAATATACTTGAATTGAACGGTGTACAATTTGATGTTCGCAAGCGTTCAACAAAAACTGTCCAATTAAACTCTGCACAAACAGGTTCTGATTTGTCAGTTAGTCCGATGCCATTACATAATACTGATGCAACAATTTCTATTGGTGTAGATGTAGCAGGTATTTATGAAGTAGCATTGTTAAGCATTACCGGCGAAAAAGTATATACGAAATCTGTAAACGTTGCAGCAAATTCTTCAATAAATGAAGTTATTCCTGTAACAGGATTGAATTTATCAGCTGGAGCATATCAAGTAGTTGTATCAAATGGTTCATTTGTCAAAACTGCTAAAGTTACAGTATTGAGATAATATTGGTTTTATATTGTTTTTGGAAATAATGAAGCACAACCTCCATCGTATGATGGTAACAGCAATTGTCCTCATAATGGGGGTTGTGTGTTTCCAAAACTCTTTGTACTCAGGTACATGGAATCTCAATGTAAGGCAGACAGATACGGTTGATTACTGTAGCTCAAATCGCAATATTATCATCGAATTTGTATTAGATGCCGATGTCTATTTTGCTGACAGCATATATGGATTCGATATTGAGTTTGAGTATGATTCAAAAAGCTTAACTCTCTTTCAAAATTTAGAAGCAGGTACGCTCTTTGGTAGAGTAGAGTCCGGTGGGCAATCGGGAATTAAAATTGTAGATTTTTCTCAACCCGGGCTTGTGTACATCTCTTTTGCGAATATAATTTCGCGCCCAATAGCGGGAAGTAGAGTTCTGACGCGAATAGCCGGTCAAATCAAAGGAGATTGTAAAGACAGCAGTTACATAGTAATAAGAAGTTTTGAAGCAGATTATGAATTTTCAAAAAGACATTTTTTCAATGCTACATATTATCCTGTAGGGTATAAAGTTGAATTAAATGAAAGAAAATCTGCTAAACAACCGATTCAGTATAGTCTTAACAAAGGTAATTCAAGAATTGATACCTTATTAAAGACAATATCATTTGCTAATACAATTAATCATAATGATGTGAATCGTATAAAGCAAATGATTACTAAGGTAGTGGTTGATACATCCGTTACAAAGTATGTGGATTCAATCTATGTCTTGAAAGTGTCAGACAATATTGAATTGCAACAAACACAAACTCTTGACAACACATATATATTTGACTATCAATTGAACAAGGGGTCAAAAGAAGAACAAATATACTATTCGATTGTCTTGAGTAAAATGATAGAAAATATTGATTCGTTGAACTTGTTTTTTCGAGTCGAAACAAACGAGGTGAGTACATGTACATGTACAATGCTCACAAAGACAGATAGTTTAGAGTATATTTGGTTAAAAGAAAAAGATTCCGTACCCCCTAGTTCAATTATTGACAGCGAAGATACAGAGGAACCGTGGGTAAATGTTTCGAGGAATCAAGATAAACTTGTAGTGTACAAAATCTATCCATTAAATCTGGGTATTAAGATTTATAATGTACATGGTGAGTTAGTAGAAGTAAATGAACAATTGTCACATACTGAGATATTACAATCTCACCCTTCGGGTGTTTACATAATGATTGTGAATATTCATTCAGATGACAATTTGCATAAATCGAGATTTCAAATAATAAAGATATATAAATAATTGTTTAAATTTTATTGAGGAGTTGTCTATGCAAGAGCAGAGACTACGCGTGGTTCAACGAATACACTGGGCAGCATTGTTTATGCTCATTGGCTTTTTCGTTGGTCAAAATACAGATGTAAATGCACAACCATTTACAACTGTTCCATTTGCTTCCAACCTGCCGACATTGTCGCTAACCGGAGCAGATAACGCATACAATGACCAATACTACTCTGACGGTCGTATTTGGGCTGGGTATTCGGATGAAAAGGAACGAGAAATCCTTGTTCCGGTCTTTATGCAGAATTTTCTGTGGGATGAGTCTTTGATTACTGACAAACGTTTTGGAGGATTTCCAATTCGTTCTTTCCGATTTTCATTGTCTTATGACGGTCGTGCAATTAAAGCAACCGGTGTTCAAAATACGGATTGGGTTGGCGAAATTGCTCCTAATGTAATGGGCAAAGAATTCAGCTATGAATGGGACGACAAAGCAGACTCTACACGTTTCCGTGTATATTTTACCGGACAAGTAGATCCTGATACAAAATATGGTCGTAGAATCACTGTAACAGGAACATCAACAAAACCATTACCTATAAGTGGTGAATTTGATGGCTATGAAGTATTGTGCTATGTTCGTTTTAGAGTAGTGCTTTCAAAAAAATTACTCGAAGAACAACCACAAATTTATGATGGCTCGGATAAATCGCCGATTTATGTAAATAATGACTCGATATTTTATAACAACTTCCATTTAGGCGTTCACAACCCTTTCCCAAATGTATCTGACGGTGATCCAAACAATCCTTACGGAAATAAATCCTATCGTCGTGACAATTTTGATGAAATTGGTCTTGCAGGCATAACTTTAGGTGCAGATATTGATCCTCTGTATCCAAGTCGTCCCGGAATGATATGGTTAAATATTGGTGAAAATCCGCAAGTTGGATTCCAAGATGTAGTAGGTGGAACCAATAATGAAGTTGCTCCTGATGCCAATACTACTGATTTAGAATTATGGAATATTACCCGTCCGATTGTTGTTGACTCCGGTTCAACGACTCGCCAAGATGGAAAGCGTGATATTCGTTTCTTGAATACAACAGCTCGTAGCCGTCTGTATCAAGTAAAAATTGAATCAGATCAACCATGGTTGAAGTTCCGAACATTACCAAGTGGTACAGGTGGATTTAATCCAATACCCGGATTAACTCGCAGTGCTGTATTGCCATATATTGACAATGGTATTAATGGACCGGTTCCGCCAAACTTGCGTGATGCTAATTACAATATTGTTACAGAGCAGCCAGAGATTCGTTTCCGTGTTGTCTGCGATCCATCCGATCTTAATCAAGGTGACGGCGAGTATGCCGGTATGTATATTGGTTATATTACCGTAACATCAAAATCAGCTAAAATCTCACCGGTACGTTTAAGAGTCAAGTTTATCTACTTACGCAATCCTATTGAACCGGGACGTCGTCCTGCTGCCGGTCGTGAGCCGGGCATCACATTACGCGTTGAAAATTCAGCAGGCGTGAGTGGCGATGCAACAACGATTGTTTTCGGTACAGGACATCGTGCTACAGATCAACCTGATAGCTTGTTTGGCGAGCAACCCGCTGATTTTGTACCTACAACATTCTATGCACGTTGGTACACACCTTGGGTTAAAGACCAAAATGGTTTTGAATTATTCCCTAATGGTTTAGGTGATATGATAATTGAATCAAGCAATTCGACAGGACAACGCGCATCGTCACGTGATATTAGATCCAATGCAATTGATACTACATTAGTATATCTCTGTAGATTTAATGCAGGTGGTGCGAATAACTATCCGGTGGTTCTTTCTTGGGATACTCAAGATTTCCCACAGGATGCGCAATTGTTCTTGCGTGATACTTTAAATGGTTCAGGATTCAGCTTAGATATGAGATCAGGAACACCTGATGTTAATAATCCTTCTGTGCAGTCATTCACAATTCGTGATGCTCGATGGACATCATTTATCATTGAATATACGCTTCCACGCGTTGAGAAATTCCCGGTTATCAAAAAAGGTTGGAACTTTGTTTCACTTCCGGTACGTCCTTCAGATGCACGTATTTCGAGAATATTCCCGAACGCTATTCAAAACACAGCTTTCTCATTCTCTCAAAACCTTTATAAATCTGAAGATGTTGCACGTCCGGGTTATGGTTATTTCATCAAATATGGCGAATTCTTGGATCAATTGATTTCAGGTACTCGTATTTTGTCTCTTGATGGTAATCCTGCTACTATTGCTCCGGCTGTACGCTTATATTCAGGTTGGAACACAATTGGCGGTCTTTCTACTCCACTTTGTGTTAATGGTTTACAATTTGATCCATTCCAAACTGATTTCCCGACGCGTATCGGCGATGTTTATTCATACGAAACGAACAGAGGTTATAAAGCTGTTTCTGAAATTCTTCCCGGTCTTGGCTACTGGTTGAATGTTGATAAAAATGGATTTATCAAAACTGATTTGTCTTTGTGTAGAGAGGTGCCGAATGATTCAAAACAAAATCTTCTTGAAAACAGTGTACAAGTTAATGTCAGAGATAATGACAATAAAAATGCAACGCTTTATTTTGCAAATGAATCTGTTAATGCTAAACAATTCGAATTACCTCCGGCACCTCCGGCAGATTTATTCGATGTTCGATTCAATGATAATACCTATTTGACATCTGCAAATTCAAACATTGCAAAAATTCAAGGTGTAACATTCCCGGTTGTTCTTAATATGCTTGCCGGTGATAAAACATATCGCATTACAGATGCTGAAGATAATACAGTATTGGGTGTTGTGAGTGCAAACTCATCTGTGATTATTGGAAATTCCGGCGTGCGTTATATACAAATTGAAGAAATGACGACGGCTGAAGCTGGTGCATTGGTATCAGTAAGCCCCAATCCAGTTAGCAATGCTGCAAAAGTATCATTCTTGGCAGGTGAAAAAGCTCCAATGACCGTTATGTTGTTCGATGCATTGGGTAATCAAGTTATGGCAATTGCGAATGGTGTTTATTCCGGTATGACAACGGTTGAATTCACAACTCAGAACCTTGCTCAAGGTCAGTATTTTGTGAAAATCTTAGGTGGTACTCAACCAATGACTGCAATATTAAATATCGTTCGTTAATTCGTACACTAACGATTTCACATTAATTCAGTGGGCAATGGGATAATTCCTATTGCCCATTTTTTCTTTAAGGAATGTTGTATGAACATATATAGAATACTCAAAAAATCATTGCCTTTTGTAATTATAATTGTGGCTTTGAACAATAGTACTTCAGCCCAATTTATCAAAATGAACCTTGGAATAGTTGATGATGCCACTACTGCTTCACCGGTAACTTTTGGTGTTCATCCTGATGCAACTGACGGCAGAGATATTGCTCTTGATGAAAATGAGTTACCACCATTTGATCCACCCGGGACACTTTTTGCAGCGTTTCAATGGCCTGTGACAGAAGAAATACAAAAAGGATATGTTGATTATAGAAAACGATCTGACAGCGCGACATTTAAACGTACATATCGTTTAGAGTTTGGTCCTTACAGAAAAGGTAAAGCAAAAATTATTTGGACATTTCCATTGCCGCAAGGAATAGATTCTGTTCGGATTATTGATCGTAGAAGCAATGGGGTCAATGTAAATTTTGTACTTGATAATAAACAGGAATTTGTTATACAGAATGAATTATGGGGATCATTTTTGATATTTGCTTATTTCAATAATTCGACAGTAAGTGTACAAGAAAATAGCGATTATACTACTTCTACGGTAATATATGCAGGTAGGCATATTACTTCCTTATCATTACCACAATTATATGAAAACGTGCACCATATTCAACTCATCAATATAGTAGGAGAGATTTGCGCCGAGATAAACACACGTCCCGGGGCAGATATCATTTTACCGGATAATTTGGCACAAGGTACATATTTCTTATTGAGTAAGCCTAACAACAATGCCAAAACTGATATGAAAACTATATCCATTTGGTGAACGTCCGTTCCCTAAATTCTATATTGGAGATATATGATTGAGATAGAACTTCCTGTATTGCAACAAACCGAGGGATTAGTTATTCCTAAGGACTCACGTCGTCCAGAATGGCTCAAAGTGCGTGCACCCGGCGGTGAAAAATATGCAGACCTTAAAAAAATGATGCGTTCCAAAACATTACATACAGTCTGTGAAGAAGCACGTTGTCCTAATATTGCAGAATGTTGGAATTCGGGTACTGCCACATTTATGATTTTTGGTGACACTTGTACTCGGTCATGCGGATTTTGTGCCGTAAAAACAGGAAGACCTCTCGCATTAGATGAACATGAACCATTTCATGTGGCTGAAGCTATTCAACAAATGGGTATTAAACATGCTGTTATTACCTCTGTGAACAGAGATGAACTCAAAGACGGTGGGGCAATCCTTTGGGCAAAAACTATCACGACGGTAAGAGAATATAATTCCGAAGTGACCATTGAAGTACTGATTCCCGATTTTAAAGGAAATCTCCAAAATCTGCAATATGTCATTGATGCAAAACCCAATATTCTTAATCACAATACTGAAACTGTACCCAGATTATACAGAAAAGTGCGACCACAGGGTAAATATCATTGGACACTTTCGGTTTTAGAACATTCTCAAAAGATGGGGATGAGAACGAAAACCGGTATTATGCTTGGTTTGGGAGAGGACAAAAATGAAGTACTCAATGTCATGAATGATTTGCGTGGTGTCGGAGTAAATATCCTTACTTTGGGGCAATACTTACAGCCCACAAAAAACCATTTGCCGGTTGATAGATTTGTCCATCCGACAGAATTTGATGAATATCGCATTATTGGATTAGAAATGGGATTCGATATTGTTGAATCCGGTCCATTGGTACGTAGTTCATATCATGCGGAGCGTCACCTTTGAGTAAGGCAATACTTCTTGGCAGTGGAACATCAACAGGGGTACCTACAATTGCTTGTACGTGCCCCACTTGTTTATCTGATGACCCGCGTGACAAACGATTGCGACCTTCCCTACTCTATCAATCCGATACCACGACGATTGTCTTTGATACCTCTTCTGACTTTCGTACACAAATGCTACGCCATGCCATAACCACTCTTGACGCTATTGTTTTTACCCATCATCACTTTGATCATATTGGCGGTTTTGATGATATCAGACCTTATAATTTCTTTTCCGGTGGTAAAGCATTGCCACTGTATCTTATGAACGAGACATTAACAGCTTTGCAAGCCACATTCCCCTATGCTTTTGGCAAAGTAGAACAATTAGGTGGTGGAGTACCGATTGTTGAAACTCATAAAATCATGGATACAGCATTTCACATAAATGATATAGATATTCTGCCCATACCTATGTATCATGGTTCAATGCGCGTAAACGGTTATCGTATGGGGAATTTTGCCTATTGTACCGATACGAATTATATTCCGGATACATCGCTGGATTTACTCAAGGATTTAGATGTCCTGATATTGGACGCTTTACGTTATGAGCCTCATCCTACGCATTTTACAATTGATCAAGCAATAGAAATTGTCAAAAAACTACAACCTCGCAAAACATATTTTACCCATATAGCCCACCAAGTCAAACATGTCGAATGTCATTTGCCGGAAGGTATTGAACTTGGCTATGATGGTTTGGAAATTCATGTGTGAAAAGAAGTTTTGTTTCCATCAAAACATTGCATAGTAAGCAATTCTGAGTATGTAAAATAGGAATTTACATTATGAGGAGATGTTTTATTAGTAAATTAAAACTAAGGACTTACAGATTAGCTCCGGTTCTCTCATGCCTCCTGACAGTATTTTTACTCCGGCATAGAAAAATTTTCCTTGTTCATGTTTGGATGTATAATCAAAGTTTTGTAGTTTTGGATAAATAGATGGTGGATTGTGTCGTTGTGAGACCATTAATGGCATACATCTATAGACTTGCTTAATTACTTTACAACCAAATTATGGTGGGTTCTGTAATCGGGTAAACATCCTCTACGTTAGCAATCATAATATTTACTAAAACTTGAAAATAAACGACAAAATATTTGACAATTTCCCAATACTTAAAAGTGATAGACTTCTACTTCGTAACATTAAGCTTTCTGATGCAACCAAGATTTTTGAAATGCGATCGAACGGACGAGTAAATCAATTCATAACAAGAGATAATATGAATGAGATTGAGGACGCAATTAAACTAGTTCAGAAAACAATTTTATCCTATCAAAGTCGACAAGCCATAGGTTGGGCTGGTGTATTAAGGGACGGTGCTGATATTATAGGTACTTGTGGGTTTAATTCAATTGATTACGCAAATTTGAGAGCTGAAATTGGCGGTGAACTTTCTGTTGACTATTGGGGTAAGAATATTGCATTAGAAGCAGTTATGATAATAGTAAAATTTGGGCTTGACATAATGAATTTACATACAATTGAAGCTAAAGTATCCCCAGACAATAAAGGAGTAATCGTTCTATTGCAAAAGATTGGATTTAAAAAAGAAGCTCATTATGTTGACAGAATATTCTACAATAACAAATTCTACGACATAACAGTATATACCCTTGTTAAAGGAAATGAAAGTTACGGCTGCTAACAACACCGACACAAAAGAAGCGATTCAGTGGTTAAATCAAGTTTTGTACTTTTATCAAAGTCTGTGCTTAGTTAAATGCTCTGAAATCCACCGTGACACCAAGTGCCAAAATATTACTACCATATTATGGAACGAATATACAACTGACATTGACAAAAAACAATGAAATATTAAACATTGTAGCTAAGAGTAAAACCGTAAATTTATGGAAAGAAGTTTTTGAATGGAATTAGCAGTAAGACAAAATAAAAAAAATAAATTTGGACAATACTTTACACCCAAAGTAGTAGCTGAATTTATGATTGGTTTAGCTGACATCTCCACAAACTCAAAAATTTTAGAGCCATGTTGTGGGGAAGGAATTTTTTTGAAAATTCTACAAAAAAACGGCTATAAAAACTTGACCGCTTTTGAAATAGACAAAGAGTTAGCGACTGATTTTCCGTTCGTTCGCTACGAAAGTTTTATTTCAGCAATGCTTGACGAAAAATTTGATTTAATCATCGGAAATCCTCCATATATTCGTTGGAAAAATTTGGAAGATGACCTAAAAAGAGAACTTACCACCAACCCAATTTGGAACAAGTATTTCAATTCACTTTGTGATTACTTGTATATTTTTATCCTCAAATCCATTGAACTGTTGAATGAGAATGGACAATTAATTTTCATTTGTCCCGAATATTGGATGAACACAACTAACTCTATTGTATTGCGCAACTACATGGTTCAACACGGTTACTTTGAACAAATTTATCATTTCAATGAAACCCCTGTTTTTGATAAAGTCACTGTTTCTATTGTTGTTTTTAAATTTATAAAAAGCAACAAAAAAATAAATAAAATAAAAGTTGCA
Source organism: Ignavibacteria bacterium UBA2373 (assembly GCA_002344005.1). Classification (GTDB taxonomy): domain Bacteria; phylum Bacteroidota; class Ignavibacteria; order Kapaibacteriales; family UBA961; genus UBA2353. The sequence continues at coordinate 39,071 of DDTD01000058.1, forward strand.
AAATTTTATGCTAATCAAAAATTAACTTCTGAAACACTTGAAAATTTACGACATAACATTCCATTTAAAGATGCAGAGTATTTGCAGGTTTCGCAATTCAAAACTAATGAGCGTTGGTTATTGCAAAGTGATAAGATTCGGGAAGAATTACAACTATTAGAAATAGCTTGTCAAAAACAAAAGTCGGTTTTGTCACTTAGTTTTTTTGAAGAAAAAACAGTAGAGTACGATACTGTTGGTGAAGTTTGTGATATTGGGAATGGACTTGTAAGTGGGCTTGATAAGGCGTTTCAAGTGAATGGATATGAACTGAATAATGCAGAAAACTTGGCAACAATTAATGTTGTTAAAGCAAAAGATTTAGTGCCTTATTTTTCTGAACACATCACGAGATATATTTTTATCAATGATAATTTGGAAGAAAGTGAGTTTCAACAAATGTATCCGAACTATTATTTACATTTTCAAAAATATAAAGCCGACTTAGAAAAACGTTACCAGTACAATCGTAAAATAAATTATTGGGAATGGGCTTTTTTACGGAATTTTAATTTGTTCAACAAAAATGACAAACGGATTTTTGTTCCTTGCAAAGAACGTGTTTCCAATAAAGATTATTTTCGTTTTGCATTAATTGAAGGTGGTATCTTCCCGACACAGGATGTAACGGCAATCTTTAGAAAACCTGAAACTAAAGAAAGTATTGAATATGTTTTAGCGTACCTAAATCAAAAAATCATTTTTAACTGGCTAAAATCCAACGGAATTGTAAAAGGAAATATCGTCGAATTTTCTGAAAAGCCGATTGCAAGTATTCCTTTTCGAAAAATAAATTGGAACAACAATAATGAAGTTGTACTTCACAATTCCATTACTGACCTTACTCAACAGTTTTTAGTAAACAAAGACAAAGAATTACTTGTAAAAATTACTATATTATTTGATCAACTTTTTGAAACTCAACAATGAACGTAAATTATAGAAAGTTAGCAAAAAATATAAAAGGTACTTCCGTTCCTAAACCACTTTCAGGAACGCTATCAGGACATGCAGCAGGCGAACCGTTTGACAAGCATGTTTACACAGAAATCAAGAAACAGTTTCCGAAAAATACATTTCGGCAATATGAATATTTGAACGATTTGTTTAGTAAAAATCCGAACATTATTGGTTTTGAAGCACGACAAAACCTATTCAATTCACCAACAGTTTTGTTTTTATTAAGTCGTGGTAAAAACGCAACAGATAAATGGAGCATTGAAAACCCATTTGATGAGAAACAAAATGATACAGCCGATATTGTAGTTGTAAAAAATGACTTTTATGAAATAATTGATATCAAAACACGTAATATTTCTAAATCCGCACAACCGCCAAACATTATTTCAGCATTTAAGTTAGCTCAAGTATGTGCAAAAATGTTAGACAATGAAGAATTTGATAATTTTACTATCAATTATTTCGAAATTGATTGGGTGCTTGAGAATGACAAATTAGTTTGTCAGGATACGTATTTCGCTTGTTTGTTCAAAGCCAATCCCGAAAACTTATACATCAATTGGGCAGCAGCAATGCAAATTCAATTTCAAGTTAGTGACTTAGACCAATCGTTTAATGGAACAATGAAAAGTTGGGCGAAATCTTATCTCAAACATTTTGTAACACAAGCCAAAAAACGAGCAGATGATATGATTAAGAAATTCGTGAAACCTTTTGAAAAATACATAAAATAAAAAGATAAATTGAAGAAAAAGACTATCTAACCAAAAGTCTTTACTTTTTCTCTTCTAATTCAAGCCAACGTAATGTTATTGTATCGAATTGTTCTTCAATTCCCGCCAACTTTTCGCTTAACTCCGTTATTGCTTTGTAATCTGCGCCATCCATTGTTTCTAATGTTTGAAGGATTATTGTTTTTTCTTTTTCAAGGCGTTCAATAGATTTTTCTGCCTCTTCATATTCTTTTTGTTCTTTGAAGGAAAGTCCGCTTTTTTTCGGTTTTTCTCTTTTGGGTAATTCTTCTTTGACAGTTGCTTGCGATTTAGTATTGCGCTCTTGCTCTTTTTTTTGTTCTATTTTTTCTAAATACGAGCTATAATTGCCGGGATATTGTTTGATATGACCATTTTCTTCAAAAGCATAGATAAAATCTACGGTTTTATCAAGAAAAGAGCGATCATGCGACACAATAATTAATACACCCTTAAAATGTGATAAATGTTCTTCTAAGGCAGAAAGTGTGGCAATGTCAAAATCATTCGTTGGTTCATCCAATAAAAGAACATTCGGATTATTCATGAGTATGCGAAGTAATCCTAAGCGTCGTTTTTCGCCACCGGATAATGTTTCGATAAGAGAATGATGCTGGCGTGGCGGAAATAAAAATTTGTCTAAGAGTTCTTTGGCAGTAATAAACCGCTCGCGCCCCACGCCGACATCAATATATTCCGCAATTTCTCTCAAAGCACCAATGACAGTTTGGCGCGGTGCCAAGTCGGTAATTTCTTGACGGAAATAACCGATTTTGACAGTTTCTCCTAATTTAACGCTGCCGCTATCGGGCTCTGTTAATCCCGCTAATGTATTCAACAGCGTGGACTTGCCTGTCCCATTCGGTCCAATGATGCCTATTTTATCGCCCGGAGCTGCGCTGTAGGTAAAGTCATGAAAAAGAACCGTATTATTGATATGTTTTGAAATATTGTAAGCATCAATAATTCTGCCGCCGAGAAAAACGTTTCCAAGTTCAATTTTAATATTTTTTTCTTCTGTGGGAGCGGGTTCTGCTTGCATTTTTGCAATCCAGTCAATACGGCTTTGTTGTTTTGTTCTTCGTGCTTTTGCACCTTTTTGCAGCCATGCTAATTCTTGACGTAATTTATTGCGTAAATGGTCGGCTGCTGCTTCCTCCGCCACAATCATTGCTTCTTTGCGCTCAAGATATTTTTCAAAATTTCCGGGATAACTGTATAAAGTGTTGCGATCTAATTCAATAATTTTATTGGTGACAGCATCAAGAAAATAGCGGTCATGGGTAACAAGAAGTAATCCTTTTTGAGATTGTTGGAGATAATCTTGCAGCCATTGCACTGAGCCCGCGTCAAGATGATTGGTTGGCTCATCAAGAATTAACAAATCGGGGTCGGAGAGCAGTGATCTTGCAAGTGCAACTCTTTTTCTTTGTCCGCCGGATAAATTCATGACATCGGCATCAAATAATTCCATGCCTAAACGAGAGAGTATGGATTTTGCTTGACTGTCAAGTGCCCAACCGTTTTTCTCATCAATGAGTTGATGAAGTTTGTGGAGTTCTTGTTCTTCTTCGGCAGTGAGTTGTGATTTTTTACATAAATCTTCATGGCGCATCAGTGCGTGTGCTATATCGGGTTTGCCGCTCATAGCCGCTTCCAAGACTATGGTATGTCGGTCAAAACGCGGTAATTGTTCTAAGTATTCGAACCGAGCTTCCTTGTTGAAAGCAACGATTCCCGTGTCCGGCGTATCAATACCGGCGATGACTCGCAAAAAGGTCGTTTTTCCGGCACCATTGCGCCCTATTATACCAACACGGTCGGTGTCGTCCATACCAAAAAACACATTCTCGAAGAGCATTTTATCATGGATGGATTTAGAAATATCGGAAGCGGAAAATATAGTCATACGGTGAAATTGTCATGTTTTGAGAAAGACAGGAGCCACAATATTTGAGAATTGGGCATAACTTGATGTCTGAACATTATGCGAAAATAGTGTATTATTTAGTCTTGCCCTTTATTGTCTCTTGTACTTGTTGCCGGAGCTATAGTTTTTTGAAGAATGATTTTGACATCATTTTTGCTGAATTGTGTGCCTATGATATTGAATCCATGCTTTATATTCAGTATCAGCATTGATTTGTACCGATTGCGGGTTCGCGTTTCTACCTTGGGATAACCCATTTCTGCGATACGTGTATGTTGGTGGCGCATTAAAGCCGATGCTATGCCGTGACCACGATATGTGGGCAAAACACCGCCAAGCCAACTATAAAAGAGGGTTTCAGTATCTTCATAACCAATTTTGAAGCCGACAGGAGTGCGATTATCCTGTGTGTAAGCAATAAGAATCAGCAAAGAGTTTTTATGACGTAACCGTTTGTTGATACGTATGTTACCGGTTGTCACATCAAATATTTCGTCGGATAATCGGGCTACTGTTCTTATGCACTCTTCATTGTCAAGAGTTGTATATTCTTCAATAAAAAATGAGTTCATCGGCATATCAACCTTATGGTAAATGGAAAGTTTGCAAAAATACGATATGGCTGTATTGTTGTTCACATGGCAAGTTCCTTGTAATTTCGCATTGATTTATCCGTTACATCATACCTTTTCGTTGTCTGATTAACGTTATTGACGTATGAAATATGATCCGAAAATTTCTCCACGGATGTTTGAAAGCGATTTCATTGAGTGGTTTTCACATATCCATCCGGCAACACCGGTTGTGTTCTGGTTGCCTGTGATAGGCGTGGTGCTCTACAATGCTTTTGTAGCTTGTAGTGTGGGTGCGGTTCTCTTGCAAATAGTCAGTGGGGTCGTGCTATGGACATTGACAGAGTACTCATTGCATCGGTGGGTTTTCCATTATGAGCCGCGCTCAACATGGGGCAAACGTCTTCATTTTTTGATGCATGGCGTTCATCATGATTACCCTCGTGATGCCACACGTTTGGTGATGCCCTTGGCTATCAGCATACCCATCGGGATAGTGTTCTATACATTGTTCGGGGTATTGTTGCCAATCAGTCACTTTGGTCTATTTGCGGGTTTTGCTTTGGGGTATCTGTCCTATGACATGATTCACTATGCGACCCATCATTTTGCCATGACAAGTAAAGTGGGGCGATACTTGAAAATTTATCACATGCGCCATCATTTTAATGATTCGCATAGTGGTTACGGAGTTTCCAATCCTTTGTGGGATATAGTGTTCAGGACTATGCCGACAAACAATCAAGGAAAAAAAGAATAATTAGTTACGTTATTATAAAAACGGTATGTTTTACCTATTTATTACACACTATGGCAGTTGATAAAGACACCATTCTCAATGTATTGCACCCAATATGCGGTGAAGTACAAACAATTGAACATCATGGTCAGCTCAGTATCATGATCTCTCCCGATCATATACTTGAAGTTATGGAAGAATTAAAAACGAATCCTTCCACTCAATTCACATTTCTTGTGGACATTACCGCCATTGATTGGTATCGCAAAAAAGATCGTTATGAAGTCGTGTATTTCCTTCAATCCCTCCCATTGGGTGGCAGAGTACGTGTGAAGGTGGCATTGCCGGAGCGCAATCCTCATGTTGCGTCAGTATGCTCGCTGTGGGAAGGTGCAAATTGGTTCGAACGGGAAACGTATGACATGTACGGTATTCACTTTGACGGGCATCCAGACTTACGTCGCTTCTATATGCCGGAAGATTTTGCCGACCCGGAAACAAATGAACCGATTTATCCGCTTCGTAAGGATTTTCCATTGATGGGCATACCGGGCTCCATGCCATTACCTCCTATGCCGGAACGATTGTAAGATTCTATACTCTATGGTACAAAGCCGCCCGATACTAATGTCGGGCGGCGTTTTTTATGATTGTTTTATTATGATGACAAACCCATGAATTCATTGTCACTGCATTGCAGAACATCATTTTTTTATTATGGCATTATAATGCTTATTGTGAGCAGTATAGGGCTGTCGGGATGTTTATTTGTGCGTATTGATGATGAAGAACCGCCTCCAACACCCGTCATTGTAAGTCCTCAACCGGAAATTCCGATTTCTGAAGAAATGGTACATTCCCGCGACGGTGACATGCTTGCATTTTTACCTGTGGGCTGGGATTTTATCAATGCGGAAGGTATGATGTCAAGTGATGTATTTGCTATTGCTGCCAATAAAGATATGAATATTGCTCTTGTATTTCGTCGCTTGAAAAAATTGCCTCAAACGGATTCGGTGATAGCAAAACAAGGAGTATATGCACTGACAAGGGCGGCTATGAGTTATCATCAACAAAAAACGGCAGGTGCTGCGAAACAAACGGGCAAATATGGACTGATAACTATCGGTTCACGAGAATTTGGTACTTTCGATTTTACCAATGCAACAAGAAGTTCGCGCAACCGCTGCGCTGTTTTTATGTCTTCATTCGGTAATTATTATGAAATAGCTCTCGTGCCGCTCAATATTAATGATAATCCTTTGCCTTCCGAAGAAACGATACTTAAACTGTTTAGGTCTGTATTGGCGACCGTACAGTATTAATACATGAAGTATCTATACAAAAAAGTGTTTTTGAACTATGTCACACTATTTCACGATATAATCCTTAAAAGAGATTGCCCCCTTGTCATGAATATGTGTTCGATAATTTCTGAATAATGTAATACTATGGCTCATAAAGAAACACCGCTTATGCGGCAATATCATCAAATAAAGAAAAAACATGCCGATGCAATATTATTTTTTCGCATGGGTGATTTTTTCGAAACATTTGAAGAAGATGCTGTTATCACGGCACGTGTGTGTGGTATTACTTTAACAAAAAGAAATAATGGCGAAGCAGGAGAAGTGCCGCTTGCGGGATTTCCCCATCATCAACTTGATGCATATTTACCAAAACTTGTGCGTGCGGGATATAGAGTGGCTGTTTGCGAACAATTGGAAGATCCCAAACAAGCACGCGGTATTGTACGGCGCGATGTGGTGGAAGTCGTCACTCCGGGCGTGGCAATGTATGATAAATTGCTTGATGTAAAACGCAATAATTATGTGGGAGCAGCCTTTATTTTTATTGAGCGTGGTACAGCAAAAGTAGGTTTAAGTTGTGCCGATATTTCCACCGGGGAATTTTTTACGATGGAAGTGTTATTAAGCGATTTGAGGGCAACACTCGAAACGGTTATGGCAGCGGAATTAATTATTCCCAAAGGACAATATGCCGACTTACAACAATGTATAAAAGCAATGGAACATCCGCCATCATTAACACGATTGGAGGATTGGTTATTTGAAATAAGTTTTGCCCGCGAAACTTTATTGCGTCATTTTAAAACTCCTTCATTAAAAGGATTCGGCATTGAAGAAATGACAGGTGGACAAATTGCAGCAGGTGCAGTGCTTCATTATATACTTGAAACACAAAAAACATCGGCATCGCAGATAACAAAAGTTCGTTATTATGACCCGTCGGAATATATGGTGCTGGATTATGCAACACGTCGTAATTTGGAACTGACATTTTCCTTGCATGATAATAATGACGCAACATTGATTGCCCATTTAGATAAAACCCAATCTCCGATGGGCGGGCGATTATTCAAACAATGGCTTACAAGACCATTGCGCAAACTTACTGTTATTCAACGACGTTTAGCTGCTGTCAAAGCATTAAAATATCAAAGAAATATTTTAGCGGATATTCGCCATGATTTGAGCGAAACGGGTGATTTAGAGAGATTAATTGCAAAAATTTGTGCTCATCGTTGCTCACCGCGTGATATTATTGCCTTAAAACGCGGATTACAAAAAATACCTCTTTTACGTGCTTCCATTGCTGTCATTGCCGACGATTCTTTGTCCTTGCTTGCAGAAAAAATGCCTTTATTGGATGAATTAATCACATATATCGGTGCAACTATCATTGATGACCCCTCGGCATCTTTGGGAACAGGATCAGTTTTTAGACCGGGAGTTTCCGCTGAATTAGATGAAGTCTGTGCTGCGATGCTTCACGGAAAAACATGGGTACATTCCTATCAAGAACGTTTAAGACAGGAAACGGGAATATCTACATTAAAAGTCGGTTTTAATAATGTTTTCGGTTATTATATCGAAGTTACGAATGTCCATAAAACAAAAACGCCGGATGCATGGATACGTAAACAAACCATGACTAATGCCGAACGTTATATTACCCCCGAATTAAAAGATATTGAAGATAAAATTCTCAATGCCGAACAACATATCGGTACAATAGAACAACGATTATTTGAAGAATTGCTTTATCGGATAACACAAAGTACTGAACAAATACAGATGACAGCCGCAGCCGTCGCTGCTTTGGATTGTTTACAAAGTTTTGCTACTATCGCCCATGAATATAATTATTGCGAACCGATAGTGGATGAAAGTGATATTCTGGATATTAAAGACGGTCGCCATCCTGTGGTGGAGCGATTATTACCCGTCGGGCATAATTTTGTTGCTAATTCTGTGCGCTTAGATTGCGGCTCTCAACAAATACATATTATTACCGGTCCTAATATGTCCGGTAAATCATGCTATTTGCGTCAAACTGCTCTTATTGTATTATTATCTCATGTGGGAAGTTTTGTGCCTGCCACCTCGGCTCATTGCGGCATGACAGACCGAATATTTACACGTGTGGGGGCGCAAGATAATTTAGCCGCCGGTGAAAGTACCTTTTTGGTGGAAATGCAAGAAGCCGCAAATATTCTTAATAATGCAACACAACGCAGTCTGATTTTATTGGATGAAGTGGGGCGAGGTACTGCCACTTTTGACGGTATTTCCATAGCGTGGTCTCTTGCCGAATATCTTCATGAATATATTGGTGCAAAAACATTATTTGCCACACATTATCATGAATTAAATGAATTAGCCGATTCCTTCCCGCGCATTCATAATTATCAAGTCGAAGTGCGTGAAGTCGGTGATTCTATACTGTTCACACATCGTGTGGTAACGGGGTCCACCGATCACTCTTTTGGTATTCATGTGGCACAAATGGCAGGGCTGCCACAACAAGTTGTTACACGGGCACATGATATATTATTAACACTTGAAGGTAAAAAAAGGGAAATACCGACAATACCAATTCCCGAAGTCGAAAAAAGAACAAATCAGCCGAAAGACGATGGACAATTATCCATTTTTGAATTTCGGGATGATACAATTCGTGATGCAATTATGGCAGTAAATATTAATTCTTTAACACCATTGCAAGCATTACAGGCATTGGCTGATTTGCAAAAAAAAGTGACTGATAGTTGATGAGATGATGAAGATTTCCATAAAATACGGTATCATTATAGCATCTGTCATTATCGGCACATTATTGTGCTATTGGTTTGTAGATATTCCGATTGCGTGGTTTTTTCATCATGAAGACCAATCGTCGGTTCGTGTTATGGCTGACCGTATCACGGAAGCAGGAAATTCGGCGTGGATTCTTGTGCCTTCATTGGTGCTATGGATTGTTTTATGGCGTAAATGGCGAGATCATGCAAAAAAATGGATGGTGCTGTTTTTAAGTGTTGCTGTCTCCGGAATTCTTGCCAATATTATAAAAGTTATTGTGTGTCGTACAAGACCACCTTTATTATTTGATCAGGGCATATATGATATTGATATGTTCGGTTTTGTCATAGATTTTCTGCATAATTCTTTTCCGAGTGGTCATGCGACAACAGCCATGAGTGCTGCAACGGTCGGAGCAATTATGTATCCGGCTTTGCGCATACCTCTGTATATTGCCGGTGGAATAGTGGCATTTTCACGTGTTATGGTCGGTGTCCATTATTTCAGCGATGTTATTGTTGGGACATTCATAGGTGTGGCAACAGCTTTGTTTTTTACATATAAATTTTTGCGGTAATTTTTTATTTTCATAGTGAATCTGATGTTCTTTTTGCTTCGACATAGTATTCTGACAATATGTATCATCCTCATAGGAATGGTGTGTTGTACTTATACATCAGAAGCGAAATCAAAACCAAAGCCAAAAAAATCAGTGGCACGCACAGCTAAAAAAACGAAAAAAGTTGCCAAAACTTCAACAAAACGGTCAAAGAAAAAAAGAAAATCTGCTCCTGTACGCGAGGAAGTATTTCCACAATTAACAGTCGTGTGGGATACGGTATTTTCACCCGGTATGAGAACTAAAATATATTCTTATGGTAGATCCAATGTTTTGGCACATGTTGTCGAAGTGAATAATAATGACCCCACATTACGTTTGGGAATTATTAAAGGACAAAGCTATATTTCCGGCTTAGAGCGTTTGGGTGATATGATGTTTCGTATGGATTCAACGCAATCGGACAGTGTTCTTTGTGCTGTCAATGCGAATTTTTGGAGTGCATATCGCAATGTGCCCATAGGTCCTTTGGTTATTGATGGTGAAGTGGCGCAAATGACTCATCATAAAAAATGGTCAAGTGCTTTTTTTGATGAACGCAACAGAATGATTATTGATACCTTCCGTTTAACAGGAACAATAACATTGCCGCGCAAAAAAAAATATATGCTCAGCGATGTCAATATTCGTCGTGATACAACAGGAATCGTTTTATATAATACCTATGCAGGAAAAACAGTCCCGTATGTGCATGAAACGAGCATAGAAAAAGCTGTACAAGAATTTGTTGAAAATCATAAATATGCTGCGGAAGATTCTACGGAATCAGAATTAGACATAAATGAATTGCGCGAAGCACAAGCAGAAGCGCGCCGTGCCCGCGATAAAGAATTTCCAATGTGGAAAGTGAAAGTGCGCCATTTACGTTTACCGAGAATAAATTTACCGACACCATGTTTGGTATTGGGTGTTCATGATTCCGGCACGGTAAGTATGCCTTTGCGGGGCAGTGTTATCAGTTTCGATAAATCATTTTCTCTTGATGATTTGCCCAAAGTCGGCGACACCGTCTATTATCAATTTACAACGACTCCTTTTCCTACACGACGATTTGCCAATGCGGTATCGGGGACGCCGCGTTTAGTGCGTAATGGTATTGCAAAACATGAGGCGATGGAAGAAGGTGCGCGGGCTGTCCGTTTTCGTAATCATGGCTTGGCAAGAACGGCAATAGGACAAAGTCGCGATGGAAAAACTACGTATATCGTGATGGTGGAGCCACCCACAAAAGGAAAAAATAATAATGGTGCAACCTTACAAACACTTGCTAATTTGATGCGCGATATAGGTGCGTGGAATGCCATGAATTTGGATGGCGGCGGCTCTTCGATGATGACAATTTGTAATACGAATGTTTGTACAAATACCACGATTCCTTCGGGACGACGTATTTCGGCGGCATTAGCATTATTCAGACGATCAAAATTATTTAAACCTCATCTGATAAAACATCGTGAGCAAGAAGAATAAAGTATCCTGAAAAATATCAGGGAATATGTATTTCATATAAATACCGAGAATATTTATTGTCGCCCCAATGTGCATATCTGTATGCTTCTCTGTAGCGATATTCCCATAGTTGTTCGCTGCCTTCCGCAATAAAATCTTCTTTCATGGCAAGTAATACTTCAAGCTTCCTTTTCCAATGATTTCTTCCGGATTCGGATAAATCAATACAAGAAAAAGGGAGAGAGAGTGTATGAAGAACTCCTGCTAATGCTGTATTATTATAGTGAAGTCTTTCTGCGTACTGCTCATCCATAATCCATTGCGAAAAATATGCATAAATGCGAGCATCGGGCTTTAATAATGCACGTGCTTGGCTTAGTGTTCTCTGTATATTGGTTGAATAATACAGCGTGTCAAGAAAAAGAATTGCGTCATAGAGTTCCGAACTGTGCAAATCATTGATATTACCAATCTCAAAATGTAATAATGGATTATTCTTTGTTCTTTGATTGGCAAGCCGAATGCCTTCCTCAGAAATATCAATTCCAACGCAGGAAGTGTGTATTGTTTGAGAAATCCATTCTGTTATTTTCCCATTACCGCAGCCTATATCTAATATTTTTTGAGCACTATTCTTTTTGAGAAGCTCAAGTAAAAAAGAAAGCTCATGCTGATCAATTAAGCCATGTTGTGATAAATCCAATCCATACACTTTTTCACAGAATGCTGAATGAGCTTTGCTTTGTTGATCCATGTGAAAATAATTATCATATTCATATTTGTAGAAAGGCGTTTCTGCATCTATGTTGTTTTTTACCGCAAGCCCGTATTCCGTTAAGCTATATCCATTAGGTGTGAGTTCAATAATATGCTTATCGGAAAGACTTATAAATGTATCTGTCCAATCTTCTTTAAAATCCCCTATCCATGCTCTGCCGAATTGTTCTATGCTTTTTTTATCAGCATTTCTGTCAAGAGATAAACCCATAAATAAGGCATAGCGACTTCGGAACCATCCTAATGTGGTGATGAGCTGCTTTTCTGCTTTCGTATAGCTTGGAGTTGTCATTCTATTGTCCTCAGATAAAATATCCATCATACATACACTCATTCAAAATTACGATTTTTTTCACTCAGAATTTTGTTGTGCTATTATGCAATCAATGTGTGGTGAAACATTCCCATATACCTTTCGGTGATTATGTTCGGAATAGGTTTTCAAACGACAAATCTCTGTAATTGTAGGATTTGCGTAATTTTGAAACTATGATAGTTACAATGTATCAATTCTTCGAGGTATGATTATGAATCGTCGCCTTTTTACCCTTATTCTTTCTTTGCTCTGCGCCATGCATTTGGTGGCAGCAGCTTCTGAAGAATGTATGCTCTTTCCGGTTTCTCTCCAAGAACGCTGCGCTCAATCCACTGCCATTGTCGAAGGCAAGGTCATTGCCCGACAAAGTTTCTTTAACTCCGACAAATCAATGATTTATACGGCATATCGTATTGAACCGTATCGAGTGTGGAAAGGTGCGGTGAAGGATGAATTTGAGCTTATCGTCAAAGGCGGGATTGTGGGCAATCAGGCGGTGCATGTATCGCCGGGTATTGAATTGAATCTGCCGATGAACGGTATATTTTTCTTACAATCGAGTCCCGTTCATAATCCTCACATAAGCCAACAAAGCCCCATCAAACCCTTCGATGCTTATGCCGGTGTGCAAGGTATTATCACCTATTCCGAGGATAATATCTCGGCACGCGACCCCTTTGCAACTTATCAGCGGCTTACTCTCTATGCAACCATCGAATCACTTGTGGGTAAAATGTCGGTGGTATATAAAAATCTTGATATTGCCACATCATCAAAATACAGAGAAGAACAAACACTTAATGCCTCCATCAGTTCCATCAATCCTACCACATTGACGGCAGGGAATGATGCCGTTTTGACTATTAACGGCAGCGGTTTTGGTGCATCCTATACAGGTAATGCCAAAGTAGAATTCAAAAGTGCCGATGATGGCGGTGCAACGTGGGTTTCGGCTCTGGCATCACATATTGTATCATGGTCAAATACACAAATTCAAGTCGAAGTACGCACCTCCGCAGGCACAGGTCAGGTGCGTGTAACGGGTGTGGATGGCACGCAAGCCACATCAAGCCAAACATTAACAATTTCGTATAATTTACTCAATGTCACTTCAAGCAATATCCAATATAAAACATGGTTGCAAAATCAGGATGCCACAGGAGGAATGACCTTTACCTTCAATACCAATTTCAATAATAATACCGATGCAGCCAATGCTTTCAAACGAGCATTACAATCATGGCGATGCGGTACTTTTGTCAATCTTAAAATTGCCACAGGCACAACGTCCGTGAACTCGGAAAGCGGCAGCGATGGCGTGAATGTTATCGCATTTAATGATGCCGGTTTACCCTCGGGAGTTTTGGGTGTGACCTATAATTATTGGACATCATGCGGAACGGGAGTCTGGTATCCGACAGCAATTGATATGATTTTCCGTAATTCACCCTCTCCTTCGGGATGGAATTTTGGACCTCAAGCAACCACCGGCAATAGATATGATTTTGAATCAGTTTGCCTTCATGAATTAGGTCATGCCCATCAATTAGGTCATGTCATTAATTCTGCCATCATCATGCACTATGCCATCGGTCCCAATTCCGATAAACGCAATCTCAATACTTCCTCCGATATTGCCGGTGGGGCTGATGTGGTGGCATACAGTACCACCTCAAAATCATGCGGACCTTCTATTATGACAGCATTGAATGCCTCCAATTGTCAGGTAAGTTTACCGCCTGTGGCACAATTCACTGCCTCAGTAACCGCAGGTTGCGCACCGCTTACTGTCAACTTTACCGATCAAAGCAGCAATACTCCCACACAATGGGCATGGGATATTGACAATAATGGCTCAACAGATTATACAACTCAAAACCCAACACATACTTATACCTCACCGGGCACATATTCCGTCAAACTCACCGCCACCAATGGCAATGGAGCCAATACACTTACCAGAACAAATTATATTACCGTGAACTCAACGCCCACGGCACGCTCCGGCGGTATAAAAAGACCATGCTTTGGCGCAGTCGTAACATTAGGGGCAACTCCCGCAGCATCAGGCGGGCAGCCACCCTATACATACTCATGGTCGCCGACAAATAATCTGAGTAATCCGACCATAGCCAATCCGATAATAAGTGCCTACACTTTCAATGAAACAAGAGTCTATACACTCACTGTCACCGATGCCAATAATTGCGTTTCCACTTCACGCGATACCATTATTCCCTATCCGCAGCTTTCTGTGGATGCCGGAGTAAATCGCAATGCATGCGTCGGAAGTTCTATCACCTTGGGCGGTACACCCACTGTCAGCAATGGCACAGGTCCTTACAATTATTCATGGACACCGACAATAGGCATAGTTAACCCGACATCTTCCAATCCATCACTCACCGTCACGGCAGCAACAAAATATTATGTGACCGTCACCGATGCCAATGGATGCAGCAATATTGACTCTGTGACCATCAGCCTTTTTCCCCAGCCCAGAGCAAATGTCGGTGAAAAAAATAAAATTATATGCTCCGGCAGCAGCACAACCATCGGCAGTGGTGTTGCCACCAATGGCACTGCTCCTTATACATACTCATGGTCGCCGACAACAGGGTTAAATAATCCGGCATTACCGGCACCGACGGCATCACCCACACAAACCACGCTCTATATCCTCACCATCACCGATGCCAATAATTGTACTGTCCGCGATACCGTCACGGTCACGGTCAATCCCTTACCCCAACCCATCATCACAGCCGAGGGGTCTTTATCGCTTTGCGATGGTGATACACTCACATTAACCACAGGACAATTCACAGGTTATGAATGGTCGAATGGCGCAACAACACGCTCCATCAAAGTGACCACAGGCGGTATCTATACCGTCAAAGCAACCAATCAATTCAATTGCAGTGCCCTATCACCCGCAGTCACCGTGACCATATTGCCCAAGCCGACGCCGTCCATCACACCATTACGCCCCGCCGTTTTCTGCGAAGGCGACAGCACCGTCCTTGATGCCGGAACCGGTTTTGCTACCTATCTGTGGTCGAATGGGGCAAACTCGCGCACCATCACCGCCAAACAATCCGGCACATATACCGTAACCGTGACCAATCAGCAAAATTGCAAAGCCCAATCAGCACCCATACAAGTCACCGCAAAACCCTATCCCGATAAAGTCATCACTGGACCAAACTCACTGTGCGAGAATGCCGGCGCAACATATAATGTCAAAGCAAGTGACAATACATCCACAACATGGCAAGTCATCAATGGCGATATCATCGAAGGGCAAAGCACTAACTCCATCAAAGTACAATGGAAACAACAAAGCGGCTCCGTCAGTGTTGTCCGTGACCGATTAGGATGCGTCTCCGTGCAAACTTATTCCGTCACCATCAGCAGCACACTCAAACCCGTTATCTCACGCACGAATGGCATACCTTGCACGGGCAATACCGTCACACTCGCCGCCCCACAGGGATACAAAACCTATCTATGGTCGAATGGCGCAACAACACAAACCATTGCCATCACAGAAAATGGAACATTTACCGTCAAAGTCACCGATGATAATACATGTGAGGGAACATCCGAACCATTTACCATCACTTTTGCCGAAAAACCGCCCATACCAACAATTAATCGCATAGGCGATACGCTCTTCAGCTCTCCCGCCTCGGCATATCAATGGTATCGCAATGCACAAACAATACCCGGCGCAACCGAACAACGCTTTACGCTCAAACAATCCGGTGATTATACCGTAGAAATTACGGATCTCGCATCATGCAGTGCCCAATCCGCTCAATTCAGCGTGGGTGTTTTAGATATTCAAGAACTTAATAATCCCAACTCATTGATAATCACACCCAATCCCGTCAATGAAAGAGTATATTTTCATCATCCATACCCACATCATAATCAAACGGTTATACTCTATTCCATGCTGGGCACGGTCGTCTTTTCTGCATATAACACCGACATCTCAACCATAGACATGAGCGCATTACCCGCAGGCATATATCTTTTTAGTGTTGAGGTTCACAATACACGCTATACCACAACTCTCATCAAACAATAATAACTATGCACTGTTTTCTGCCCATTTCACAGCAAGGGATGGGCAGAACATAAAAGGAGTGTGCGTGATGGAAATAATCCATAGATGAGGGGAATTTTTGAAGGTTAACTGCGTATTAAATCCCGCAGGGATTGCACGTTTGTAGAATTTGTGTTGATGTACTTGGCGAATTGCCTTAAACCTATAAAGTTTTGAAAATTATAGGTTTGGAGACTGAATCCACCCCGTCAGACTGCGTCTGCCACCGAGGAATGAGAAACCACCCCGTCCTGCGTACACCCCTCCGGCGGATGGGAATTTTTGAAACGCAACAATACATAAATCCCGAATGGATTAAACGTTTATAGAACAATGGGGTTGATGCGATGGGCGATGTTCCGTAAACCTATAAGATTTTGAAAATTATAGGTTTGGAGACTGAATCCACCCCGTCAGACTGCGTCTGCCACCCCTCAATGAGGGGAATTTTTTGCCCCGCGCTTGGGTCAATCTCATTGTGCTTGCTGACCCGTTGGGGATGGATGATGAAAATGTAACAGTTGGTCAAATTTGGATATTATATTGGAAAAGGAACAGAGAAAAGAATGAGAAAATCAATAAGAAGAATAATAAGAGATCATACAGAACAACTTTTAGAAGCGTCATATCTTCCAGCTGCTAATACCGAAGAGGCATATATGTTGGAATATTTATTGATGAGATTAGTGGATGACGCACCGCTATCTCATAAACAAACATCAACTTTGTATAATAAAATTTGGTCACCGGGAAGACTTATATATAAATCACGAACAAAAGGGTTTTAAAAATGGAAATATCAAGTAATAGAGTCTATGTTAAAGAAAGATTTGGTTTTACTACCATTGTATTTGATACGCGCAATACAGAAATGTATATAGATTATATAAAACAAAGTGGAATCAAAAATATCATTGTAAATACCAGTACAACTTACTTGTGTCAAGACTTGTCACCATTAATGCCTGTGTGCGATATTTTGGAGTCACTTG
>DDTD01000026.1 GCA_002344005.1 Ignavibacteria bacterium UBA2373
AAGTAATGATTTATCTATCGTTGAATAATAAAAGACATTGTTTTTGAGCTAATGGTATGAGATTTAATAAAATATATCCCATTAGGCAGATGCGAAATATCAAGCCTGTCTGAATGTGATTGCAGCAATACATTTCCCATAGAGTCAAAAATTGAATATTTTCCTGTTACATTCGTAAGAGTAATCAAATCACGAGCGGGATTTGGAAATACCGTCATGTCATTATTGCTAAAGATGAGCGGTAGCGATTCATCAATATCCGTCGTTGGTGTAACAGGATTATTGCATGAATAAACAGTTGCTCTTTTACCTTGATTTTCTATATATTCTTCACCGATAAACCAAATATCATGTTCTTTATTGCCAATAATGAAGTCATTGGGATAAAATGAGCTATGTGCATCAAAGAGTCTAAAATCGGCAAGTATTTTGCCATTTTCTCTAAACGCTATAAACCCATGTTTTTGATTAGCGTGTGGTAAACCAAGAGCGGCAAAGTAATTGTTTGGATGTTTTTGAATAGTCCGTATATCTGAATATGTAGGTATTGTATTTTGCCACTCGATAAAGCCATTGATATTAATGATCGCAATATATCCTTTTTTATCAATAATTTGTCCTTTATCATTACGAGTTCCGGTGTAACCTGCAATGAAGAAAGAATCATGGTCGAGCGGTCTGAGGCAAGTAATCGCAGCATTGATAGTTTTTGGTATTTTTACTTCGCGTAAGAGAATTCCTTTATTATCAAGTGTATTTAAAGTAAAGCTGTTTGTTGAGTCAGAAAGATCAAAAGCGGGATTAGTAAATAGAAGGCATGAGAGCGAATCAGGCATAGCAAAAATATCGGAGAACTGCGCGGAGAAGTCCAATCTATGAAAAGCGGTCGTATCATTATAGAAAAATTGCAGATTCGATTGTTTATTTCTGAACAGGAAAATATCCGTGCCGTCGGGTAAAAAGACTCCATTGAAGTCATGCGACCAGCCGCTTGGGGCGAATTCACCTTTTTTTGTGAAGTAAAGTGACTCATACGTTTTTGGGTACATCGTATGTTTTGTTTGAATAATTGTTGATGTTACCATATCTAATTTACGATATGGAATTAACTTAACTTTTGATGGATATTTACAAGAATAGGGTCCGAACTCGACTGTGTGATATACATTTTTATACAGAGACATCTGTGGATTCCGAATGTCCATTCCCAATTTAAACGATGTATTCCTAGATCCCCCTTCATCGTAATTTTCATATACACATTCTTGAAAATATGCATATAAACTATCTCTCAAAATAATACCCGAGCGATATGTATTGTTGTATTCGGTTTGTTGATACTGTCCAAAGGAGTAACTTTGTGCATTATTCACTATGTAGTCTAATTTTTTTAAAGAAATAAGTGGAAAATCGCTAGTTGTAATATATCCGGTTTTGGTAATTGACTTTTGAGAAAGAGTATCGTGCACTGTAAGAGTGATATTATAGTACTTATTTCCTTTAAATATGTGGAGCGGATGAGAGTTTGTGTCTATTGAACCATCGCCAAAATCCCATTTTCTTTTTTTTATCATACCTTGCGATCTATCGTTAAATTTAATTGTAAGTGGAGTAAGACCATAGTTCTTTTCAGAGTCGAAATCTACTTGAAGTAAAGGTAAAATAGTTATTACAATAGTTGCTTTTAATGTATCAATAAGCTGTTGTTTTCTTCTGACAAGAGATAGAGATACTTTATATTTCCCGGGTTTGTTATAGGTAGTAGTTACATATTGACCTATAGATTTCTTGTCATCGCCAAAATCCCATATGTATTCCATAATAGTACTATCTCGAATTGAGTTGAATATTATTGCTGAATCTTGATATCGGATGTGATGTGATGTGTAGATAACCGAGCGTAAGGAATCAATGTTTTTTGATAATGATACATTGACTAGTTGATTGTTATCTAAATATACAGACATATTATTCTTCAAACTTATTGATGTATGAATTATTCTCTCTCTCAGAAAAATAGAGTCAATAAACTTTCTTTGTGAAATATCATACACAAATAAACGTGACCCAATGGGTAATATAAGAAATTCTTCATTGGAAGAGCTTTGTTGGTACAAAGATTTGTTAATGTTTGAATCTTTAACCTTTTGTGAAATTGGTATATACGTATGTTGAAAAATACCGAGGAAGTTGTTAAAACCGTGATTTCCCATAGGGGAAAGATTGCTACTATATTGTAAAATTATTTCTATAGGAAAAGTTCCAAAATCAGCTGCTCTTCTTGTTGTGGGAATTTTAAAACTTTCTATATTATCGTTCTTCATTCGATAATGAAACTGTTCAACTCTGTCGATTAAGGTAGTAGCTTTATAAGTTTTGAGTTCTGTCATAATGCTATTCCATGCAGCAATTTGACCATCGTAGGATGCTGAAAATGAATGTGGTGAGCCACTCACATTAAAAACAGGACTAAATATACTGTCGTCGTGTATGTACTTGACTATATTCCCACTAATTTTGTGGACATCTAAACCAACTGAAAAATATTTCGTGCTTCTACCAACCCATAATGTTTTACTACTTTCATAGTGATATGCAAAGCAATTATACATATTTTCCAAACTAATCTTGACTTTACCTACGAGCGAATCATTAAGGCTGCGATAAATTAAAACATACGTATGTTTATCTTGATCCTGGGCGGCTATCGTATAGGTTTTAGCATAAGCCGTGAACCATATACCATATACTTTGAGGTAGTTTTTTGTCAATATTTTTTTTTCATTTAACAATCTCCCTGACTTTGTATCCCAGAGATAGCGATGCCACACAGAGTCTTTGGTGACCGTGATGATGGTATCACCTGTAGAAGTGTAAAGCAGTTGTTTGATTTCTCCGGTTTTGTATCTCTGTTGTTTATATCCTGCCGAATCAACCCATCCACTTTCTTGGGAAAGGATTTGTAGTGTACTCATAAGGAAAGTTATGAGGCTATAGAGAAGAAATTGTCGCATCGAAGAGAATCCTTTATGTTATACACTATGTACCGTCGAATGGGAGAAAAGTTCCATTTCTGCCTGCCTTTGCTTGTAAATGTCAATAGACTAATCGAAAATACGATGTCTCCCACGAATATACGCAATCAAGGCAAAAACTTAGTAACTTTGTAAAACTACTATCAAATTTTTTAAGTGATGAGTTTCTTTATATAAACATAAGAAAGGCGATTATTATGAGCGAGCAAAAATTGTACATGCCCAGCCAAACATTTATAGAAAATGCGGAGATAAAAGATTATCAATCGTTATATGATTATTCCATCGAAAATCGTGAGGAATTTTGGAATACGGAAGCTCAAAAATTACAATGGGTTACGCCATATAATGCTGTGTTCGATTATTCCGAAAAACCTTTTTTTCAATGGTTTAAGGGCGGAAAAACAAATATAGTCCTCAATGCGATTGACAGACATTTGCATACATCGTGCCTCAATAAATTGGCAATTATTTGGGAAGGCGAACCCGGCGATGTACGTACATTATCGTATCATGCCTTAAACCGAGAAGTCAGCAAATTTGCCAATATTCTTAAAGCAATGGGGGTGCGAAAAGGGGATATCGTGACTATATATATGCCCCAAATTCCCGAGTTACCGATAGCAATGCTTGCATGTGCAAAAATTGGTGCAGCGCATAGTGTGGTCTATGGTGGTTTTAGTGTCGAAGCACTTGCCGCACGTATTGATGATGCAAAAAGTCGCGTCTTACTTACTGCAGATGGCGGATGGCGCAGAGGAAAAATTACCGATCTTAAATCTATTGCCAATGAAGCAATGCGTCGTTCCCCGACAATTGAGGTTTGCATTACCGTAAAAAGAACAGGTCACGAAGTAGAAATGGAAAATGATCGCGATTTTTGGTATCATGATTTATCTGCTTTGCCGATTGCATCTGCGAAATGTGAGACAGAAGTGATGGATTCTGAGGATATGTTGTTTATTCTTTATACATCAGGAACAACAGGCAAGCCCAAAGGATTAGTGCATACCCACGGCGGATATTCTGTTTATACTTCCACGACACATCGGTATATTTTTGATATTAAAGATCAAGATCGTTATTGGTGTGCTGCCGATCCAGGATGGATTACGGGACATTCCTATTTAGTCTATGGACCACTTATTAATGGTACGACAATTATGATGTACGAAGGTGCGCCGAACCATCCATATCCCAATCGTTGGTGGCAAATGATTGAAAAATACGGTGTGACCATACTTTATACATCACCCACAGCTATTCGAGGACTAATGCGCTTTGGCGATAATTGGGTTAAACGTCATGATTTGAGTACATTACGCCTTTTGGGAAGTGTGGGCGAACCAATTAATCCCGAAGCGTGGCGATGGTATCATTCTATTGTGGGGGGCGGCAGATGTCCGATTGTTGATACATGGTGGCAAACAGAAACCGGTGGTTGTATGATTGCTCCTTTGCCTACGACTCCATTAAAACCGGGTTCGGCAAGTAAGCCCTTTTTTGGTAATGTGGTGAAAGTGGTTGATGATGGCGGTAATGATGTAGAAGCTAATGAAGAAGGGAAATTAGTTATTACTCACCCTTCACCGGGTATGGCGCGAACGATACTTGGTGACCCAGAACGATGGGCGCAAACATACTGGAGTGAATTTGCAGAAAAAGGTTATTATTCTGCCGGTGATTCAGCACGCATTGATGAAGATGGTTATATATGGATTATCGGACGTTTGGATGATGTGATAAAAGTAAGTGGCTATCGGCTGGGGACAGCAGAAGTGGAAAGTGCATTGGTAAGCCATTCGGCTGTTGCGGAAGCAGCGGCTATTGCTCTCCCACATGAATTAAAGGGAAATGCAATTCACTGTTTTGTTCTTTTAAAGCAAGGAAAAACAGGCAGTCGAGAACTTGAAGATGAATTAAAAAATCATGTAGCAAAAGAAATAGGTCCTATCGCAAAACCTGATAGTATTGCTTTTGTGGATTCTTTACCAAAAACACGCAGTGGTAAAATAATGCGCAGAGTGCTGAAAGCCAGAGCACAGGGATTGGATGTCGGCGATATTAGTACATTGGAAGAATAAACAGCGAATAAATAAAAGCCGCATATCATAGTGTGCGGCTTTGTTGTTCTTTTCTCTTACTCCGCAGTATAGTAATAATAATCACGAACAATAGTTTGAATAAACGCCTTATCGCTCAAGGAGGATGAAATGGACAAAGTTTGTTTTAATTTTTCTGCCAAAGCAGCCACCGCTTGTTCATTATCTTGTTTTGCAGATGTATGAATAACATCATTGATAATTGCCATGTCACGATCGGATAATTGTTTGACTTCGGGATAAATAGGCAAGTAATTCATCGGAATATTAGGTGCTGTGACTTCCTCTACCGTAACACGTGGTTTTATACTAATGACAGTAGTGCCTGCGGCAATATCACCAAGGCGTTGCCCATTTTTATTGGAAAGGAATGTAATCAATGCCACCACACCTGAACACAAACCAAAGTCAATGATACCGACAAGCCAACGTAAAAGATATGCTCCGAATGTCGGTTGTGAACCATCTAGTTTTACTACACGGGTTTTGAGCAGTAATTTACCAACCGTTTGCCCATTCAGAACAGATTCACATATCAATGAGTAGAAGCTCACAAGTAAATATGGTAATAGAAAAATCATCATAATCCAATCATTATCATCAAGATACTCAAACCCTAAGGTCTTATTGAAAATGTCTATAATAATATAGAAAAGAATGGTTAAACCACCTTGAATACACATGTCTATAATGTAGCCGCCAATGCGTGTGCCAAGTGAAGCAAGTTCATATTCAAGCTCAACATTTTGTGTCGTTATGATTCTGATTGTGTTCATAGTGTTATTTTGCATCTCAAATTTGACTTTAAACAAAAATTTATGAGAGAACAACTGTTTATACGCAAAAATACAGAACGCTGGAAGCAATTCGATCGTTTGATAGAAGAAAAAACAGTGCAAGATCCCGATATACTTGCCGATTTGTTCATTCAGACTACGGATGACCTTGCGTATTCACGTACTTTTTACCCAAAATCTAAAACAACACGCTACTTGAATTCCTTGGCTTTGCGTGTTCATCAAAAAATTTATAAAGTAAAAAAAGAGCGCACCAATCGTTTTATCACTTTCTGGCGCGATGAGTTACCTATGTTGTACTACAGTGAACGCCTATCGTTACTGATGGCATTTGTTGTGTTTATGGTAGGTGTGATTATCGGTATTATCTCCTCTTTTGAAGATGAACAGTATGCCCGACTCATACTCGGCGATAGTTATGTCAATATGACATTGCTCAATATAAAGCGGGGTGATCCGATGGCTGTCTATAAATCTATGAATTCTACAAAGATGTTCATAGGAATTGCACTTAACAATATTCGTGTATCCTTTTTCGCATTTGTTGGTGGCGTAGCATTTTCGCTTATTACTCTCTTAATTCTTCTTTTCAATGGTATCATGCTTGGAGCATTTCAAACACTTTTCTATCAACATGGGCTACTTTGGGATAGTGCATTGGTTATATGGATTCATGGGACAATAGAAATTTCAGTTATCATTATAGCAGGCGGTGCAGGTATCGCGATGGGTAATTCGATATTATTTCCGGGCACATACTCACGATTACATAGTTTTAAACGGGGTGCAAAAAATGGCTTAAAAATGTGCTTTGGTCTCATACCACTATTTACTGTGGCTGCCTTTTTAGAAGGGTTTGTGACACGTTATACAGAAATGCCTGTAATGTTGAGTTTGACTATTATCGGAGGTTCATTGCTTTTTGTAGTTTGGTATTTTGTTTATTATCCACATATTTATAGAAAAGGTATTCATTATGGAAACTAATACAGCGTCGCCATTCCCTTATGTTCGGGATTTTGGACAAATAATAAGCGTAACAATAGAATTTATTCGTCACCATTTTTCAAGCTTATATAAGCTGCTTTTTATTTTTATTGCTCCACTTGCAGCGATAGCCGGTATCTTTACTTCTTATGCAATGACTGATTATTTTTCATGGATTCAAGAAATTGCTGAAAATCCTGATGCGGGTAAAATATGGAGTTTCTTTACTATGATGCTGTTTTCTTATGGTTTGTTGATAGTAGCAACAGTATTTTGTATGATTTTTACTATCGAGTATTGCATTCTAATTCATAAACAAGGAATCGAACATTTTAATGTGAGGCAGTTTATTGTAAGATGTTTGCGTTCTGCTCCGCGTTATATACTTTTAGGAATTGTATCCGCATTACTCAATGCTTTGGCATATCTCTTTTTTATTGTTCCGGGTATTTATTTTTCTATTGTTATATTGATAATGTTCCCTATAATGGCAAATGAACAATTGGGTGTGTGGGAAACAATAAAGCGCGGTACAACACTTATACAAGGACATTGGTGGAATACATTAGGGTTGGCTTTGGTAGTGTATATTGCCGTTGCTGTTATTATCGGTGTATTCTCATTACCCATGTATCTTGGTATGGGGCTTAATGCATTCTTTTCTCTTGATTCCTCGAATGAAGTACCCTCCTATATAACAATATTGTCTATATTTTTTACGATGATTAGTGTTGTTGCGCAGGTAATTTTAAATTCTGTCTATCATATTGTTTTTACATTCAAGTATTTTTCTTTGGTAGAAATAAAAGAAGGGAGTTCACTATTTACAGCAATTAACCAAATTGGGAGTTCACATGATTCTTCTATGCCGGAGGAAACATATTGATGCAGTATCCGGTTTTTATAGTGTTACTTGTTCTTTTTTCATTATGCAGTAAAGCAGATGAAATAATGACTGATAGTTCGCAGATTCGGACAGCAATAGTATTGACTTCAACGAAATCCCGTTCGGGTATTGCGCTTGACTCAGCAACAACAAAGATAGTGCGTTTAGATAATGGTGTTTTGGATAGTTATCGCCAAAGTACAGATTATGATTATGGCTTTGATCCACCACCGACATCATCATTCGGAGAATCAATACGTCGCTGGATAAGTATGAAGCTTTCTGAGTTTTTTACGAATATTGTTCCGTACTATGTTTGGGAAATTATTGTATATGTAATTGCCATAGGTTCAATTATTGCATTAGTGGCAAGTATTATGAAAACAGGATTATTTAGCTTGGTGACAGGAAAAAAGTCACAACATTTGTCATTTTCGGAAATAGCCGAAGATATTCATGGAATGGATTTCCCATCACTTATTGCACAATCTATACTGTCGGGCGAGTATCGTTACAGTGTTCGACTTCACTATCTGCATATATTGAAAATCCTTACAGATGCCGAACTAATTATTTGGAAACCTGAAAAAACAAATAAAGAATACTTTAAAGATTTAGCTCCTACAGCATTGTCCGAGCCATTTATTGTTATCAGTCGCATATTTGAATATGTATGGTATGGAGAAAGACGCATAACCGAGAAAGAATATAAGGAAATTGAACAGCAATTTGAAAATTGTAAACAATTAGTGCGAAAAAAAGCATGAATAAACAAATAACCATCGCTGCAACTGTGCTTTTCTCATTATTGATTATTGCTACAATAGCTGAATATTCTCGTCCTAAGCCATTAAATTGGGAAGGAAGTTACTCAAGGTATGATAAAATACCTTATGGTACAAAGATATTTCACGACATTTTACCTTCGATAATTTCTGCTGACACACTTATAGATTTTAGCGATACTCCCTATGAATTTTACGAAGTGTTTTCAGATACCACTTCCTCTGTATATATATCTGTCAGTCGAGAATTTAAAGCAGATAGTTTAGACACACAGGCATTACGCGATTTTGCAGAACTAGGAAATACGGTATTTATTGCAGCTTATCAATATTCTCGGGATTTTGAAAATGGAATGAAGATTAGCTGTGATTTTAATTACTCCAATAGACAAGACACATCCCATAGTGAAAACTTTGTAAGTCCATATTTAAAAGTGAAAAAGCCTTTTATTCTAAGGCGAGGATTTTATCATGCATATTTTGATTCCGTAGATGCTACAAATACGACGATTATGGCTGTGGATAGTAATAATTATCCCACCTTAGTCCGCCTTGATGTGGGTAGAGGTGAAATTATTTTGTCTTCCAATCCGCTTGCCTTTACCAATTATACATTTATGCACCCTTACAACTATGGTTATATCGAAAGAGTTTTGTCCATGATACCCGAAGGCAAATCTACGATATATTGGTCTGATTATTATTCAATCGGTGGACAAGAATCTCCATCGCCTTTTCGAGCATGGTTGCAAAATCCGGCATTGAAATATGTTCTATGGTTGGGAATAATTACGACTTTGTTATATTTATTCCTTTATGGACGACGGAAGCAAAGAATGATTCCTGTGATGATGCCGCCATCGAATATGACATTGGAGTTTACAAAAACTGTTGGTACATTATACTTCGAACATGGCAATCACAAAAATCTTGCTGAAAAGAAAATACTCCATTTCTTGGAATTTATCCGGTCACGTTTTTATTTGAAAACGAATGAGTTGGATGCGAGTTTTGTTGAGCAGTTGGCGGAACGTACAAGTATTGATATTGTTCAATTGCAACATCTTTTTGCCCATATTCGCTCAATTCGTTCATCGGCATCAATTTCGGAGGAATCTTTGGTAGCACTTTCAGCTTCTATTGATAGTGTTTACAGAGATTGTGGCGAATACAAAGGAATATGATTGTCGCTGTAACAATCTTCTCAATTGAGGTTTACTCTTTGCGTAACTGTGTGGGAGATTATGAAACGTATATACTCTGATATGTCTGATGATGAGCTTTTTGGTCTTATGGGGCAAGATTCCCATAAAGCTGAGGGGTGCTTTGCAGAGTTATATGCACGTCATTCACCACGGGTTAATGCCTATTGTAAACGTATAATGGGCGATAAAATGGCAGCACAAGACGCTTTTCAAGAAACATTTACCAAGTTCTTTAAAAGTGCTTCACAAGAGAGAAATATGACAAATACACCTGCGTTTTTACTGAGAATTGCTCGGAATGTATGTTTGAATATGAAGCGCGGCGAGAAAAAAACGGTGGAAATTGAAGATTTTCATTTACCCAGTGAATCCCCGGCTTATGAAAAAAGTGAGTTGTTGAAGTTGATTATGTCAGCTCTTGAACTCGTACCTTTTGATTATCGTGAAGCATTTGTCTTGCGTGAATATGACGGTTTATCGTATCAAGAGATAGCAGATGTGACAGAAACCTCAATGGCAACAGTGAAAATTAGGATTTTTAGAGCTAAAGATAAGTTACGACAAATCCTCGCACCGTATTTGCATGATTTAAATAAAGTGTGATTATGGTACTTGATAATGTTTTTAGTATAGAAAAAAATTAAGGAATACTATAATGGAAGAGTTTACACCATCGGAAAAACTGATACTATATCTTGACGGTGAATTACCCCAAGATCAAGAATTAGAATTGTTTTCCCTTCTTGCTTCAAGCACGGACTTACGTGCAGAGATGCGTGAGGGCTTGGCGATACGTGCGGCAATCGGCGGTGATATTGATGCTTTTACTCCTTCGACAGCACAAACGAGTGCTGTTTTTTCAGGACTCGGATTTACTCCTCCTTATCAACAAAACCCCTCTCAAAAAACATCATCACGATATGTCTGGGTGCCCATACTATGGCTTTTGGGCGGCTTATGTATAGGTGGGGGAATAGCTCATTGGTTTACGCAAAACCTTTTAAACCAAGAATTTGCACATGAAAAAACAGCTTTGAACAATACAATTGCCCAATTACAGAGTGAGAAAAATCGGCAAAAACCTGCCGTGATGTCTTCGATGGCAATAGAACCGTCAGAGTCCGTCATCACTGAGAAACCCCTTGTTAAAACAGTGATAGTCTATCGTGACCGTTTTATATCGCCAGATAATTCAAAGTCGGATAGTAACCTTTATGAAACCGTTGAAACAACAATACA
Source organism: Ignavibacteria bacterium UBA2373 (assembly GCA_002344005.1). Taxonomy (GTDB): domain Bacteria; phylum Bacteroidota; class Ignavibacteria; order Kapaibacteriales; family UBA961; genus UBA2353. The sequence continues at coordinate 11,037 of DDTD01000026.1, forward strand.
GGAAAACAGTGACCGGACGGACGATATTACTGAAAATATTAGTATAGTATATAATCAGCAAGTGTATAATAAAAAAGAGGATATCTTGACAATGCCAAATTCTGTACCTACATTGTCATCATCGCTACAGAATATGCAACCGATGTTCTCATCATCTGTTTTTCCAAAATTTTGGACACAGATACGAGGAATCGGAACTGTATCGCAATATCCGAATATATCCGCAAATGCAGCGGTCACTGGATTAAGCAATATCAATGTAGCATTAGGGTATTCTTTTAATCCTAATATTGCTGCGGGCATTGAAATTGGACGTGAGCCATTTATGTTAAAGTACAGCGGCACTGTGAATGGACGCACTGTACGTTATGAACAACAAAGTTCAATGTTATTGGGTGGTTTGATTGTGCAGGGGAGAGCAAACCCCATAGAAAGTTTGATGGGTTTGCAACCGGTTGGAACTTTATTTCTCGGTGGCTCAGAAATTGGAATGATGGGTAGAGTAAGTTCCGGCATCTATTATCCGTTAAGTGCCAATGTCTCATTATATGGTGGTTTAGAGTATGCGCTTATGAATTTTACGTATCAATCAAATTCATTTACAACACAAAAAGTAGGATTTACCTACGGACTTCAAGTAACATTCTGATGAACAGGTGGACACTATGAAACATATACATTTAGCATTCTTTTGTGCAGCTCTCCTTCTTGTGAGTAGTGGTTGTAAAAATCCTACGGAATTAGATGGTGAGCCGCCTATTGTTATCAAAGACCCTGTTCCGGCTGTTGCACTTATGCCGATAGAAGTCAAGGGTGATGGTGATTATGATGGATTTACTGATGAGGTACGTTGGATGCCTCGGGAGTTCAGGCGTCTTGCTGCCTCTATAGATACGTCAGATGAAAAGAATGTATTGCTGACATTACGTGGTTCTATTGCAGCAAGTTTAGTGAATTTTTCACCGCAAAAAATCCAACCGGGTCGAGTATTTCATGAAATTAAGGAAATAGTTATCAAGTGCGATAGTTTACCTGTTGGGCAGCCGTACTTACGAGATGATTTGATTGATAATAAAGTCGAAGTGCTTTTCCTCATTAAGACCTATGATCGAAAAATGAACGGCGTTCTTGACACAAATTCACGCTATATTCCGCTCTCGGATATTGATTCATTCAGTACGTTCAGTATGAGAATCCGCCACAATCTTTTATTACCTAATAGCTCAGAACGTAAATTGGTGATTGTCAAATGTGACTTTAGTATCTTTTTCCCACAGGCACAACCGGGCAGTAAAAAAGTGAGATTGAATGGACGCTCTGAGTTGTTCTTTAGGATGCCATAACACCAAGCATTCAGATTTAGTCAGAAAGCGTTTTCTATATGGCGAATGATAGGAGGTTCCACAGAACATTCCATAGCAATTACGTCAAACCTGCAAGGAGAATTCCAGCGTTTATGTGTGTAAAGATAGCCTTCCGCTGCTCTTCGTAGAGCTTTGATTTTACTTTGTGTTACTGCGTATTCCGGTTCGCCGTATTTAGTATTCCAACGAGCTTTGACTTCGACAAAAACGAGTATATTTTCATATTGGGCAATGATGTCAATTTCTCCATGTTTACCAAAATGAAAATTGCGTTTGATAATTTTATAACCGGATTGTTCAAGATATTCGGCGGCTTTCTCCTCGGCGAGTGCCCCTTTATCACGTAAATTCTCTGAAGGAGAGTTGGTATGTGTCGGGATGTTTTCCATTGATTTAGTTAGGTTTTTGCAGCAAAAATAGAGACTAATTCCTTGAAAAACCAAGAAAATTGGGTAAAAAACAGATTCTAATCAGTGAAAAGCCGTATTTTTGTGTCCGCTAATCCAAATCCATAAGCGAGTTGTCAGTATTGACTATTCGAGGATGGATTCTTTTTTTGCAGCAAATAACAAGTTTCATCAATATTTAAACAGACAAGGAGAAGCAGAAGCTATGGGCGTATTGACGCGCATGAGAGAGGTATCTCCCTTCATTATCGGAGCGGGTGTTATTATTTTTATCGGGTTTATGGCTTTCGGTGATGTGCCATGGACGCAAATAACATCCGGAAATAATCAAAATGTAATAGGTATCGTTAATGGTACAGAGATTCCTTATGATGAGTTTCTGAAAAGAGTTCAACAGATGGTTGATCAACAAAGACAGGGCAAACCCGATGCCGAAGTTGACGATGCACAAATACGTCAGCAAGTGTGGGATCAGATGGTACAAGAACTTCTTATTAAACAAGAAGCAGAACGTGCCGGCATTGCAGTCAGTGATGAAGAAATGATTGATATCATGATAGACAATCCGCCGGATTATCTTACGCAAAGTTTTAAAGACTCGACAGGTGCCTTTGACAGAAAACGTTATTTACAAGTTATTACCAAGCCTGAGTCCATTGGAGAAGAAATAGCAAAAGCGCAGCAACAAGGACGTTTAGATCCTTCTATAAACCCTGACTCTGAAGTGGTAAAACTTAAATCGCAGTTGCTTCTGATTGAAAAAGGTATTCGTGAATCAAAAGTTGCCGAAAACTTACAATTGGCTTTGGGATTGTCAAATTCTGTCATGTCGCCGACATTTGTGAAACAAAAGTATATATCAGAAAATTCTGTAGCTGATATGCGCTATATCGTCTTCGACGGAAATTCGGTGCCAGATAAAGATGTGGCTGTAACACCACAAGAAGTAGAAGCATATTATGCAAAAAATAAACAGTATTACAAACAAAAGCCTGTTCGTAAACTAAAATATTTAGCATTCAATATTGTGCCTTCCAAAGAAGATTCAGCAAATACACGTAAAAAAATTAATACGCTTTCTACTTCAATGCAAAAAGTCGTTACGCCGGAGCAAAAAGATTCATTATACACATATTTGAGTTCAGTATTTCCTGTGAATAAAGTATCATTTACAGGAATACAAAGTCTTGATCCTGTGCGCAAAGCGTTTATTCTTGGTCGTGCACCCAAAGATATAGTCGGACCCGTTAATTTATCGGATGGTACGTATTTCTTTTATATAGACAGCACACGTACTGGCGTAAATGAATTAGCAAGTGTTGCACATATTTTAATCAGAACAAATAATAATAAAGATAGTGCAAAAACAATAGCAAACGATGTTTATAAAAAGCTAAAAGGCGGAGCAGATTTTGCTGAATTAGCAAGAACGATGTCACAAGATCCGGGTTCTGCTCAAAAAGGTGGCGTTTATGAGTTCTTCCCTAAGGGTCGTATGGTCAAACCGTTCGAGGAAGCATCATTTAATAACCCTATTGGAACACTTGTTCCGCCTGTCGAAACAGAATACGGCTATCATGTTATTAAAGTGCTGGATAAGTCATCAGATGAAATCGCTTATTCAGAATTTAAATTCACAACATCAATTTCAACGGCAACAAAAAATAAAATTCGCTTAGAAGCAAAAAATGCAAAACAACTTTTGGAGAATGGTCAGAATATTGACTCCTTAGCAAAAACATTGAAACGAGTTGCGTCCGAAACGCCATTTTTTGAGCGTTCCACGCCTGTACTTAGTTCTGTGGCATTAACTGATTTTGCTTTTAGTAATGATGTCAATGCTGTATCTGAACCGCGCGAATTGAAAGGTTTTGGGGTTGTGGTGGCTCAAGTTTCGCAAGTACGCACTCGTGGTGTAAAGCCGATTGAAGATGTTACTGAAGAAATCACGGCAGAATTGAAAAGAGTGAAACGATTGGATATAGTAAAAAAACGTGCAGAAGCTTTATATGCTAAGATTAAAGGTCAGCCGATTGATGCTGCATTGAATGCCGATCCGTCAATTGAAATTCGTAATGTAGCACAATTGAAAGATAATGGCAATATACCCGGTTATGCAAGCGATGTATCATTTACAGCCCAAGTATTTGCAAAGCCTTCATTTAATAAAGTATCTGAGCCAATTCGGGGACAATCAGCATATTTTATTGCACAAGTGAATAGTTTGCAGAAAGCAGATGAAGCAAAATTTGCAACCGAATCGAAAGCTTTGTATGATCAATTATCAAATCAGGCGAAGGGCAGTGCATACTATCGTTGGTTTGCTAAAGTAAAAGAGAATGCAGAAATTGAAGATTTCAGAACAAAATTCTACAATGATTAAGTTGAAGTTTAATAGTTAATCGTCAGAACCTCACGATTTGTCGTGGGGTTTTTTTTTACCGTATTCATGAAGTTTAGACCGGACGAAATACGCGATTTATGTACAGCATCAGGCGGACGTTTTGCGGTTGCGGAAACTCAAGCTGCATTCCAATGGTGTAAAAGGCTGGCTTTGGGGCATTATGAAAATTTTCCTGTAGGGTCAGTGCTTATTCCCAAGATGCAAAGACCTCACTTCTTTTCCGTCTATGCCTTTAGCAGAATAGCTGATGATATTGCCGATGAACCCGGATTCACGCAGGAAGAACGATCTGCTCTACTTCAGCAATACGAATCCTTGTTGCTCCATCATTCCGCACAAAGCACTCATCCTATATTCAGAAGCTTGGATGTAAGTATTAGAGTTTGTTCAATACCTTTGCAGCCGTTATTGCATCTTTTGGAAGCATTCAGACGAGATATATTCTTTGTGCGTCCTGTGACATTCGATGATATTTACGATTATTGCTCATATTCCGCAAATCCTATCGGTGAGTTGGTATTGAGAATCTCCGGAGCATATTCAACGGAAAACCATCGTAAGTCGAACGCTATCTGTACTGCTTTGCAAATGGTGAACTTTTGGCAGGATACATCAACGGATTTGCAAAGGGGACGAAATTATTATCCGGTAACATTATGCGGAGATTTGAGTTTTGATGCTCAAAATTTGGGAAATGACAAATTTTATACTAATTTTCAGTATATTTTGAATACCGTGGTTGATACAACATACACAAAATTTGATGAAGGACAATCTCTTATTGATTCAATTCCTATGATGAGATTGCGCAGTGAGATTGCATTAACTGTCGTTTCCGGCAGATACATTCTTTCACAAGTTCATCAATTGGGTGTGAATATTTTGAACCACAGGCCGGCTTTGTCGGCATCATCGTTTCCGTCAATATGTATTCGAACGCTGAAACTATTAATGAGGTGAATGTATGGGACACAGTGCTTTGGTCGAAGCCGAGCATATAACGGCATTTCCGACCGCAAATAGAACAAGTTTTTATTATTCTTTTTCTTTCTTACCCAAAGAAGAGAGGGAAGCTATTCATACTGTGTATGCTTTTTGTCGTCAAATAGACGATATTGTGGATGATAATCCAACCCGTGAAAATGAAATCATACTAAAGAAAAGACGAAGATTAGATTGGTGGCGTAATGAAATAGAACGTAGTTACGCAGATGGCTCAACAATACTATTGCCTTTAACAACAGTCAATAAGCGATTTTCTATTCCAAAGCAATACTTTCTAACATTAATAGATGGATGTGAACGGGATTTACTGCAATATCGTTATGAAACGTTTGCAGATTTAAAGGAATACTGTTATGCAGTAGCAAGTGTCGTCGGACTTATGTGTATAGAAATATTTGGTTATAAATATGATGAAACGCAAGAATATGCTATAAACTTGGGCTATGCTTTACAACTGACAAATATATTACGTGATATAAAAACAGATAAGGACCGGGGGTACATATATTTACCACAAGAAGATTTACAACGCTTTAAATTAGCAAATGAAGATATTTTCAATGAGCGATATGATGAAAGATTCATAGAGCTGATGCGATTTGAAGCAAGGCGGATTCGCGAGTATTATCATAAAGCCCGCACAGCTTTACGTCCTGATGAGAGGAATACCATGTTCACGGCAGAAATCATGGATGCTATTTATTACCGTCTTTTAGAAAAAATAGAACTCAATGATTTTAATGTATTTAGAAAAAAGATCAAAGTTTCGACCTCTCATAAAATCATCATTGCATTGAAGCATTATCTAT
>DDTD01000037.1 GCA_002344005.1 Ignavibacteria bacterium UBA2373
TCGGAAAATCCCGAGGCGTTTTTTGTTTGTAATGATTATGATGTTGAGATGATTATCTTACAACTGAAAGTACTTGTCTTTGTGAACGATTGCCCTTGCGAGCAAGGAGATAATACATACCTGTTGATAAATGATTGATGTCAAGCATAAAGGAGTTTTGTTCCGTTGTATATTCAATAATTTTTTCACCTTGCATAGAAAATATTTCGACCGACAGAGGAATATCAGTATTTTCATTGTTAAGAGAAATATGGAGAATACCATTATTGGGATTGGGCGAAAGAGTAAGAGTAAACTCTGTATTATTATATATTTGCTCTTCGGCGGATGACAGTGTGCTGAGATCTAATTTCCAGATGCCATGATTATCTGTTCCCACATAGAGTGTTGAATTACCTACACGAATATCCTTAATATTCATATCACTAAGACCGGCATATATCCATGTTATGCCATTATCTAAGCTATAGTAGATTCCATTTGCAGTTCCTACAATTATTTTTTCTTCAAATTCTTCGATACAGAGAATATGTAATGAATTTGCTATAGTTATTTCTGTCCAATTTTCACCATTATCTGAACTGCGCAACATAGTACCTGGTTGTAAACCTGCATATATATAGCCATTGGCGAATTTCATGAATTGCACCTTCGCATTAGGTGTTGCCGATAAAGTAGATTGCCAAGTTTTTCCATAGTCGGAGCTTCGATAAATACCGTGATTCCATGTAGCGGTAAAATGATGAATGGGCGTAATTATGTATTCTGTAATATCTTTGTCTGTTAATAATCCTTGATGCCACATATCACCATTATTTGTGCTGTAATAGATACCATTATTCCATGTGCCGACAAAAAGAGTATCTGATGAAGAAGTAAAACATAAAACATCAGTTTCGGGTAATCCTTGAGTTAATGTTGTCCAATTTTCACCATTATTATTGCTTCGTTTTACGCCTTCATTTAATGTAGATATATAGATTGATGAATTATGTGAGTTCATAGCAAGTATAGGGTCTTTGGTTTGTGGCAAGAGAGTCCAAGTATTACCTTGATCGGTGCTTTTCCATACTCCGCCCCCAAATTCTTGCGAACCACAAAAAAGAGCTCCATTATGTTCCCGAATTATCATTGCAGAACGAAATTCTAAACCGTCGCTCACAGAAATCCATTGATTATTTTGTTGCGAAACACTTTTATATACTCCATCGCTAAGAGTAGTGATGAATAATTCGGAATCTATATTGATACAAGCTGAAATATCCATTTTCTCCAACCCTGCTGAGAGCCAAGTGCTATCGTTGGTATTTCGATAATATAGCCCGCCTTCGCAGCCGGCAAAGAGCTTTGAATCTGAAACTAATAATGAAAAAATGGATTTATCCGCTAAACCGAAAGATGTCCATGAGATACCATAGTCTGTACTTTTATAGACACCACCAAAAAGCCCTGCATAGAGTATGGAATCATCAGCAATAAGGGTAAAAATCGTCTTTTTGGGCAAACCTTTATCATTGAGAGTCCATGATACTCCATTATCTGTGCTTTGGTAAAGAGAACCATCTTCAGTTCCGGCATAAATTCTATTGTTTGAGTAAAGAATACTTTTCACAGAGCTTTTGGCAAATATTGGTGTTGGCTCTGTCCATGTTTCGCCATTATTTGTAGTTTGATACATACCCCGATTTGTTCCGGCATATAATGTACTGTCGGTTACAATGAGAGTATGAATATTTAATGTTTCTAATCCGCTTTGCAGCCAGTTTTTCCCATCATTTGTACAGTAAACGCCTTGCGATGTTGCCACAAACAATTTTTTCTCATAGCTCAACAATGAAGTAATTGATACTCCGCTCAAACCAAGATGAGACCATTGAAAGCTATGTAGAGGGCGAAAGTATATACCATTATCCATAGTTCCTACATAGACCAAAGTATCTGCGACAATACTACATGTAATTCTGCCTCCATAAGGACCATTGCATTGTTGCCATTGAGCGGAAAGCGTAGAACAGGTAAAAATAAAGACAATAAAGAGTGACAAGAGCGTGCGCATAGGTATCTCCCAAGAAGACTTGACAAAAAATATAGAGCTAAAATACTGATATAATTGAATATGCAAGTATTCTTTTATTGATTATATGCGTTTTCTTGAGATTTTACTTATTTCTCCCGCACCATTTATTCTTGTAAAATTCTTTGCACGACATTGGATGCCCCCAAAACAACAGAGGGAGTTCCTTGTCCGGGAAAAGCCGAATCGCCAATATGGTATAGCCCTTTGAATGGTGTGACATTATGCGGTAAAGTGAGGAAATTTTGTTTAATCGAATGGGGGATGCCTCCTACATTGCCATTCAAACGATGGGTATAATGTGAGAAAGTGCGCGGTGTGGCGGCATTTATCCATTCTTTTTTACAATGGCGTAATTGCGGGAAATGTTTGTCGAAATGTTGCATTATATATTCAAGGGTTTGATGTTTTGCGTGATGATAATCATGATCATTCATTTCCATCCAATGGCGTGTGAGCGTGTGGGTAGAGATAGTCACGGTTTTCCATCCGGCGGGTGCTTTGCCGGTATCATCGGAAAGCGATATAGTTGCAAAAAAAGAACGTGATTGGCAATGAGGAATTATTTCCTCTGTGTGGATTTGATAATATGCGGTGGGCAAAGATTCCTTCGTTTCGATGGCAAAATATACCATAAAAGCTCCCCATGAGAAATCGAAGCGTTTTGCTTTTTTATGATAATATTGACGCACCTCATCATGAGTAATAGAAGGCATATTCCACACAGGAATGGATGATATAAGATTTTTTGCGGTAAATGTTTTTCCTTTTGAAGTATGGATAAGCCAAGTATTTTTCTGTTTATGGATGGCGGTAACGGCTTCATTGGTGCGCAAAGTGCCTCCATTATCGGTGAATGAGTTGATGATAACTTTGACGGGTTGGACTATGCCGCCATAGGGATAATATGTTTGTGAAGGGTAAGTGAGTCCCATTGCCGAAGTGATATATGGCGCAGTGTCGGCATAACTTTGTGTGCTGATAATGAGTTGTTCATCAATGAATCGCCGAAATTGCGGATTGTCATGCAAGCGGTAATGTTTCAAGAGTGCATCAAGAGGCGAGATAATCCCTTTGAGCAATGTGATACCTTTCAAATTACTTGGTTTTGCAAGGCGAAAAATATCTGTGGCGGTAGCTGGTGGAAAAAATGGATTATTCGCAACAATGTCCCATACTTTTTTTTCTAAGCGATACAGTTCATTCCAAAAATCAGCTTGTTGAGGATGGGGGAAATGTGTATTGCATTCCTGTATCCATTGATTTTTGTCGGCATAACGTATGATATCGCCTTGTTTCGATTTGATTATCATTCCAATCGGAAGATGCGACAATTGAAAAGAGATGCCGAGTTGTTTTTGTAATTGCCCGAGAGGTTGATTGGGCAATACGCCGCTGAGTGTTGTTGCGCCGCTGTCAAAGAAAAAGTGTTTACGACGAAAAAAGGAAGCGCAACCTCCGAGAGCATAATGTGCCTCGATGAGTAAAGTATCTTTGGCATTGTTAGCTAATAATGCAGCAGCGGCAGCTCCGGCATAGCCCGCACCAATGACGATAGAGTCAAAATGTTGTGACATATCGTGAAGAAAATGATATGAATGTGCTTATCCCCTGATGAAGCACGAAAAAAAAAGCCCTTCTGCGGATTAAAATCCTAATGCTCCGGGCATCCCGTTTGGACTGATGAAGTAAATCCCATTATAGGAAAAACTCAGAATAAAAATGAGCAATGCAATATAGCCGATTATCATTCTTGTTGTGCCTATAGGTGAAGTATCACGCACAGGCGGATGTTTTATTTTCATAACAAAGCGAGCAATAAATACCCACAATAACCAACCATTCCAACAGTAAAAAAACCAAGGTGCAAAAGAATCAATCCATGAAAAGAATGAAAGTAAACCCGTTTGTAAAACTGTATAAAGCGCATCGGGCGAAGGATCTTGTAAGACAGAACGGAGTAAGCCGGCGACACCGCCCAATCCGATGAAAAGCAATATCCACCAGATGAATTTTCCTATGCGAACTTGTTTTTCACCGAACATTGCATATATCACATGACCGCCGTCTAATTGACCAATCGGAAGCATATTGAGTGCCGTAACAAAAAGTCCAAACCATCCGACGCACAGAAATGGATAATGATATATTTCATTCATTGGCGGAAAAAATGTATCCGGTGCTATAAAAAGTGTTTTCAGTGCGGAGAAGAGTATTGTGTCACCAAAGAACATACCGTGGGTTGTGATATGTCCGCCATTGAGCAAGTATTCGGGATGAACAGAATAAAGATATTCGACAGGTGGCATAGTCAGAAAACCGATGATGAGTATGCCCAAACAGACGATAAACCCCGCGAGAGGACCTGCGACGCCTATGTCGAAAAGCACTTTTCTTGAGGGAATAGGTTCACGTGTTTTGATGAATGCTCCGAAGGTGCCGAAGGGCGATAAACCCGGTATGGGAAAGGGTAAACAATAGGGGAGTGATGTATCAATATTATGGTAGCGTGCTGCGAAATAATGCCCTAATTCATGCGCTGACAAAAAGAGCATAAGCAATAGCGAATATGTCACGCCATAATGCCAATGTGTGAGTTCAAAAGGATTATGCCCTGCCCACAGAACTCCGGCAAATATCGTTGAGATGATATTAAGAATAAATAAGCCAAGAGCTAAAAAGTATCTTGGCTTATGTTTGTGACGAACGGCGATACCGTCATCGCCGATGAGAGTGTCCATAAAAAGTATGTCAAAAGATTGAGTGACTGATGATAGGGGACGAAAGGTCAATGAGGTTGTTTTTCCGGTTTCATTTGCGGGAAGAACAATACATCACGAATAGAGGTTTGCCCTGTGAGCATCATGACCAATCTGTCAATGCCTATACCAAGTCCTGCTGTCGGTGGCATCCCCACTTCGATAGCATAAAGGAAATCTTCGTCCACCACCATAGCTTCATCATCGCCGGCAGCGCGGATGCGTGCTTGATCTTCGAGTCGCGCTCTTTGGTCAATCGGGTCATTTAACTCGCTAAAGCAATTTGCAAGTTCCGTTCCTGCAACATAAAGCTCAAAACGTTCTACCAAGCCGGGTTCACTGCGATGCGCTTTTGCTAAAGGTGACATTTCCACCGGATAATCCATCACAAAAGTCGGCTGAATGAGAGTATGCTGTACTTTCTGAGAAAAGATTTCATCAAAAATCTTCATGCCGGAAGCAGTACTTTCTACTTCAACATTATTTTTCCGAGCTACGGCGAGTAATTGCTCACGGTCATAACCACGAATATCTTCATTGATAGCTTCCGTAATCAATTCATACATAGTAGCTCTGCGGAAAGGAGCTTGAAAAGAAAGTTCATGTCCATCATAGGAGACTGTGTGCGAACCATTGACTTTCATGCAGAGAGTGGAAAGCAATTCTTCCACCATACCCATCATCCAGATATAGTCTTTGTATGCGATATAAATTTCCATCAGCGTAAATTCGGGATTATGGCTTCTGTCCATACCCTCATTGCGGAAATTTTTACAAAACTCATAGACACCTTCGTATCCACCGACAATCAAGCGTTTTAGGTATAATTCATCGGCAATACGTAAATAGAGTTCTATATCAAGTGCATTGTGGTGGGTGATGAATGGTCGAGCGGTTGCCCCGCCATAGAGGGGTTGAAGAATCGGAGTTTCTACTTCCAACCAGCCTCTGTCCTCAAAAAAGCGGCGCATGGTTGAGATAATTTTCGATCGTTTTACGAAAACATCTTTTACCTCGGGATTGACGATAAGATCCACATATCTTTTGCGGTAGCGTAATTCTTTATCGGCAAAAGCATCATAGACAACTTTATTGCCTTGTTCATCCGTTTCTTCTTTGGCTATTGGCAATACTCTCAATGATTTACAAAGAAGAGTAGCTTGTTTAGCCCACACAGAAATTTCGCCTGTTTTTGTTCTGAACACATGACCGCTCACACCGATGATGTCGCCAATATCAAGATTGCCGAGAATGTCGTAGAAATCGGGTGTATCATCTTTTTTCAGATAGATTTGGATGCGTCCGGCATCATCTTGCAAATGGCAGAATGTGGCTTTACCCATTTTCCTGATTGCCATGATGCGCCCTGCAAGACGCACGGAGCTAAAATCTTGGGCATTCTCATCGGTAAAGCCGGAAAGAATGTGTTGGGAAGAATGCGATTTTTCAAAAGTTGGCGGATAGGGATTTATACCACGATGAAGGAGTTCGTGAAGTTCTTCTAAACGTCGTAATTCCTGATCATTTCTGTGGAGAGTGTGCATAGTAAGACTTTCTGATTGATAAAAATACTGCTCAAAATTACCAATAATTTGCCGAAGAACTTTTGTTGTTCACCGGTAAGAAGAGGAAAGAATCAAGAAAGGGCAGAAAAATTTTGACACAAGTTTTTGCCATACAGAACAATAACAGTATTTTTGCAAACTTTGTTAATAGTGTTCATTACAAAAAAAGGTTGTTCTTGAGGAAACCAGGTATGGGCGGTCGAATAATTCAGACCCCCGAAAGTATTCGCGATAAAAATCGCAAGCACAAAATTAATGACGAAATCCAGTCTCAGGAGTTGAGAGTTGTTGATGAGCAAGGCACGATGCTTGGGGTGATGACACTCCGACAGGCATTGGATTTAGCTTATACGCAAGAAAAGGATTTGGTCGAGATTGCACCACAAGCAGCGCCGCCGGTTTGCCGTATTATTGATTACGGGAAATTTGCTTATGAACAGCAAAAACGTGAAAATCAAGCCAAAAAAGCACAACATAAGCAGCAGTTAAAAGAGATACGCTTCAAATGGCGTACCGATACGCATGATTTTGAATTTAAGCGACGTCATGCACAAGAATTTTTAGAGGACGGACATAAAGTCAAAGCAACCGTAATGTTTCGTGGGCGTGAAATTGTCCATAAAGAAATCGGGGAAGAGTTATTAAAACGCTTCATTGCTTCTTTAGAGTCTTGTTCCAAAATTGATCAACCGGTTCATTCGGAAGGTCGGACGATAACGGCAATCTTGGCGCCGGACAAAGCTAAAGCCAAGTAATATTCACATTATTGTAAGGGATCCGTAACGATGCCTAAATTCAAAACAAAAAGTGCTGCAAAAAAGCGTTTTGATTTGACAGGTACAGGTAAGGTAAAACGCGAGAGAGCGTACAAAAGCCATATCTTGACCTCCAAAACTCGCAAACGCAAACGCGTACTTCGTCAATCAACAACAGTGCATCCGTATGAAGAAAAAAACATCAAACGTATGCTCGGAGTCGGCTAACTTAGTCTGACTCATTTGTGGTGTCACGGTTATAATTAATTGAAGCTCACCGTGCGCCCTTTTTTATTAACGTTTTTCTTTTAGGAGAACTATGCCACGCGCAAATCATAAAGTAGCTTCGCATCGCCGCCGCCGTAAGTTTATCAAACTTGCGAAAGGGTACTGGGGAGCGCGAAGTAAAGTATGGACGGTTGCCAAGCATCATATTGAAAAAGGTTTACAATATGCTTATCGCGATCGCCGCCGTAAAAAACGCGAATTCCGCTCTTTGTGGATTACTCGCATCAATGCTGCTGCTCGTCTTAATGGTACGACATACAGCCGCTTAATTAATGCTTTATCCGTAAAGGGAATCACAATTAATCGTAAAGTCCTTGCTGATTTTGCAATGAATCAACCGCAGGTATTTACTGCAATTGTGAAAAAAGCGATGTCATAATTATTCAGCGACAATCAAGTTCAATGAAATATGACAATGTAAAAGAGGTGCTCAATAAAGCACCTCTTTTTTTATGTATCCTTCCGAAAAACCTTCCCATAAAAAGCGGTGGATGAACGTATTGATTGAGATTTGCCCCTCTTTTTTTCTCCCCGACGGGGAGAAGTCTTTTATGCCTTCCCCGCGGGGAAGGACGGGATGGGGCAAAAAAACAAACATTATTGTTCTATTATCATATCATACCCGGGGGATTCCATTATCCGGTGAATTATAAACCTGAGGGGTGGCAGACGCAGTCTGACGGGGTGGATGCATTTTCGCACGATCATTGACCCGAAATAAACACATAGTATTCAATCCCGCAGGGATGACATAATACTAGCAAAACCTTCCGAAAAACCTTCCCCTCCATCGGAGGGGTGTCCGCAGGACGGGGTGGGTTCATTCCATCAGATGCAGTCTGACGGGGTGGATGACTTTATCACTACCTCACCACCATAAACAGAGCTTTTTGTCCTGTGGCGGGAATGCGTGCACAATACATACCTGTCTGCCATCTGCTTATGTCTATCGAATTTTCATATCCCTGATACATAAGCGAACCCTGCATATCGGCGATGAAGACCAAGGCATTATCAGTACCGGAGAGCGACAGAAAAGTATTGGCAGGATTGGGCATAATGCGCAAAGTGCTGGGTGTTTCCTCTTCCTCCTTGACCCCCACAGGCGGAAAACGTAAACGGCTGCGCCATAGACCATGTGTAGCCGTACCCACATAGATCCAGCCCTCAGGACTTGCTGCCATGACCGTAGCTTCAATATATGGCGTATATTCGGGTAATGGCGGTAAATTGCCATTGATAATTTTCCATGTGCTGCCTCTATCTGAAGAACGTAGAATCGGAGCCCAATAGTCATAAAGATAGATTCCTCCTACCGAGTCAGCGCAAAGAAATCTGCCCGGATCCGTCACCTCCGAAGGGTTAGGAGCAATCATTTTCTCTATTGAATAAATGCTAATACTATCCCATGTTTGACCATTATCTTGGGATAAATAGAGAAATGCTTCTCTATTACTAAAGTCACTACGGATGGCTGCTCCATGATATGTGATAAAGCATGTTTGTAATGCTTTGGAATAGAGTGCTGATGTATAACCAAAATCTTTCAATCCCGGCAATATAGTTAAATGACTTTTTCCATTTTTCCAGAGAGTGGGTTTGAGGGCACCGAACAGAATAGAAGAATCGGGTAAAAAGCAGAGCGTATTGGGCATACCCTGCACACATCGCTCAATGAGTTGCCATGTTGTCCCATTGTCTGTTGATCGTTGCACACAATTCTCACTGCTGATATAGAGTGCATTTTCTTTATCAAGAGTAAGTACTGTTGGGTATGTAGTGCCATTGGTGAGTTTGGAAGGATTGACATCAAGGGTATCCCATACGGTACTGCCGGATGAAAGACGGAATAAACGGTGAAAATCATAATGATACATAGTATAATATTCCGGTGCATAACATTCTCTTTGTGTTCTGAAAACAGTTCCGTCATCGGCAACGGCAACATGACTTTGAGTTTTGCTTTTTCCACCGAGATATTCCCATTGCCATGTTTGTTGATTGCTACGCAAAAGTCCTTGTCCTGCATAGGTGCCGACATAAATTCTTCGTTGCTTATCAAAGGTAATGCTCATAATGCGTGTACGGTCAAGATTGAGATACTGTTGATTCCATGTGCTTCCTCTATCGGTAGAAATCCAAAATTGATGATGATATGTTTGTGCGCAATACCGTCCATCATTGAGTACGGTAAAATAACGAATAATAGAATCGAAAGGAGTTCTGATTCTTTCAACAATAGTCCCATGTTTCGATAATCTCCAGAGTTGTACTTTATCGGAATAATTATCGTAGAGAGTTGTCGGGGAATATAAAATAAAAGAACTGTCACGGTCAATACAGACAGCAAATCGCGATTCTACCGGTTGAGGTATTGTATCGAAGGGTGTAGAAATTCTTATATACTTATCGCCATCGAAAAAAGCGAGATTACGGCTCTTTTGAAGTATTTTATGATTATTTCTTAAAGCAAATTGATAGTATTCTTTCCCGGGTATAATTTCGGGAACAGTGTCGTGAAGACGAAATCTGTAGATGGGGGGATTAGAATTGTCATAATCCCCAAAATCACAATAGATATACTGTGTTTTTTCATCATAGGATAATCGCGTATCTATACAATCGTCATAAGTGCATAGAAATTCCTTTGACAAAATAGAAGTCCATGTTTTACCATGGTCAAGCGACTTGAATAGATAAATATGTGATTTTCTGCTACGTGTAATTCTACCGCTCGTCTCACCAATATCGGTAATAGGTAAATGCCAACATGATGCAATGAGAATGGAGTCATTAATCGAAAAAAAATTGCTTGCTGCACGGAGAGTATCATAGGCAAATCGCCAATATTTTCTGAAGGTATCAATACGAAAAATAAGTTGATGAGGAAGCCATGATTTTCCTTGATTTGTACTTTTAAGAATATGTTTTTCAGTGTTTGAATTGTCGGTAAATAGTGTGCTGTTTGGCATTTTAAATCTCGCATATATATCATTATTATGCTCGGTAATATTATATACATGGGGTAAATCAGAAAAGTCATAGAGCAGGGAATCAAAATTTTTATTGAAAATCCATAAACCATCTTCTTTTGTCCATTCTCCATAATTATTAACACCGCCAACAATAATATTGCCATTGCGTAATTGTTGAATATTACTGATGGTGAAATTTTGTGGCAAAGGTACTTTTTCCCATTCCCATTGGTCTTGGGCAAAAAGAAAAAGAGGAAAGAAGAAACAAAGAAAGAAAAAAGTAAAATATTTCATAATCATTACACAAAAATATTGTAAACCCTCTATACCGCCGCAATCGAAAAAAGTTCCATTTTTTATACTACTTTTTCTCATCTATATTCCATTATGATGATCGTTGACGATGTTGTTTGCGCACAATGAGGCGGGCACCGGGTTTGAATGTTATATAATACCACATCCATTCAATCATCACGCGAAGCCGATTGCGAAATCCGATAAGAAAAAATACATGAATACCAGCCCACATCAGCCATGCTATAAGCCCTGATATATTAAATGTACCGCGTATGGTCATAATTGCTTTTGCTCTTCCTATTGTTGCCAATGTTCCTTTATCAAGATAGGTGAAGGGCTTCCTTTGTTTTTTGCCAAGGCGACGAATAATTATGGAAGCAACATAATGCGCTTGCTGCACGGCAACGGGACAGATTCCCGGTAATATTGACCCTTGTTTCTCTTCAAAATGAGCCGCATCGCCAATAACAAAAACATTCTCAAAATCGGGTACAGCACAATCACTCTCGACAATAGCTCTACCTTGTTGATCTAATGGTATGCCTGCTGTTCGTAAAAGGGGTGATGCTTCATTACCCGCAGCCCATATAATATTAGCACTTTCGATTATTTTTTGACCGTGCTTATTTTCCAAAGTCACCGTATGATCAGTCATATCAATGACACGTGATTCTACAATGACGGTCACACCAAGGTGTTCTAAATCTTTTTGTGCCTTTTCGGATAAAGAAGAGGGAAACGATGACAATATTCTTGTACCGGCATCCACTAAAAAAATGCGAATATCGGATTTACGCAATGGAGGGAAATCATGAAGCATGGCTTTTTCACCAATTTCTGCTAAAGCACCGGCTACTTCTACTCCGGTGGGACCTCCGCCAACAATAACAAAAGTCAAATATTGTTGTGCTTCGTGAGTGCCATAGACATGCTCGGCTTTTTCAAAGGATAACAGTACTTTTTCACGAATATACAGCGCATCATCAAGATTTTTAAGACCGGGCGCATATTGTTCCCATTCGGGATGACCATAATAGGAATGACGCGCTCCCGGCGCAAGGATGAGATAATCATAATCCATTCTGCCTTGGTCGGCAAGAATTATATAATTTTCTTTTAAATGTAAAGACTGCACTTCGTCCATTTCGACTTTAATGGAGTTTTTTCCACGTAGAATAGTCCGAATAGGCGATGCAATATCACCGGGCGATAAAGCGGCAGTTGCAACTTGATAGAGCATCGGCTGAAAAAGGTGATGATTGGTTCTATCAATGAGGACGGTGTCTATATTGCTTTTATCTAAAGATTTAGCTGCATTGAGTCCGCCAAAACCTGCACCAACGATAACAACGCGCGGATTTTTTCTCATGGTCATAGCTGTTCCTTATAGTATGGATATACTACGAAAATAAGAGAATAGTGCGAAATCGGTGCTTTTACTATAAAAGAATTCGATTGTGCTGAACATTATTTGTTCTCATCATCAACCGATACGTATCCTGTGATGAAGATTATCCTTGCCGCTGATGAAAATATATACCTTTATCATAGCATGAGAGGAAGTGTCATTCTCTCTCTTTTATTTTTTCTCCGAGTGCTTTTCCAAAAAATATGATTGAGCATTAAATGCCGGTTCTTCGGGATTTTTTTCAACAGTGGTATATGTCCCCGAGGGCAATAATACTCTTGACCTATTATTGTCTTTCCAATACGTTTCCATAATGTCTGCTATGGCGGTAAAGGCATCATTATCAAGAATAGGGAACATTATTTCCACACGGCGGATAAAATTACGCGGCATCCAATCTGCACTTGACAGATATAATTCAGGAGAGCCATTATTACCGAAATAAAATATGCGTGAATGTTCTAAAAATCTTCCCAAGATGCTCCGTACTTCGATATTTTCACTCATATCTTTTACTCCCGGGCGCAAACAACAAACTCCACGAATAATTAATCGTATTTTTACTCCTTTTTGCGATGCTTTATAGAGTGCCCTGATAATATCTTCATCAACAAGTGAATTCATTTTTGCAAAAATCATACCCGGTGATTCAATGCTATGGTTTTCGCTTTCGCGGTTGATAAGTCGCAGCACATCACTTTTTAAGGTTTTCGGTGCAACAGAAAATTGTTCCCATCTCGTGTGATTTGAATAACCTGTCAACATATTAAAGACATTGATGGCATCTTCGGCAAAATCCTCTCTCGCAGAAAAAATACCGATGTCGGTATAAATTCGTGAGGTAGATAAATTGTAATTTCCGGTTGATAAATGAACATAAGTTTTTATCTTTTTTTCTTCTTTTCTGACAACCATAGCAATTTTGCAATGTGTTTTTAGCCCCACAACACCATAGACCACATGCGCGCCTGCTTGTTCCAATTCTCTTGCCCATTGAATATTATTTTCTTCATCGAATCGAGCTTTTAATTCTACGAATGCAGTTACTTGTTTCCCATGTTCTACGGCTTTTTTCAATACTTCCACTAAGGGAGAATTTTTTCCTGCTCTGTATAAAGTAATTTTAATGGCAAGTACTTTAGAATCATGAGCAGCAGCCATAAGAAATTTAATCACACTATTGCTGAATGAATCAAAAGGATGATGGACAACGATATCTTTTTTTGCAATATTTTCAAAAATTTCATCATCCGTGCCGATAAATTCCGGTAATTTCCGTGAGGATAATTTAGGATCTTTTAATTCGGGAATTTCAAGCCCAACAATAGCAAAAAATTCGGGGAAATTTAATATTCGATTTACTGTATAAACATCATAAGAATCTAAGCCGGTGGAAGTACGCAATAATGTGATAAGATGCTCAGGCATATCGCCCATTATTTCCATTCGTACCGGTGCAGCGCCCCACGGTCTTTGTCTGATTTGTTCTTGCAACTCTGTTACCAAATCACTTGCTTCATCTTCGGCAACTTCCAAATCTGCATCGCGCGTCACCCGAAAGGCATAAGAACCTTCGATAGTAAAGCCGGGATACAGCACTTGTGAGTTTGCTTGGATTATTTCTTCAAGTAAGACAAAATGATAGCCCGAATTGCGCTTTAATCGGACAAAACGCGGTAAAACAGGCGGCAATTGTAACACGGCTATTTTACCACCCGTCGCGGAAGAATCTGCTTCATTGAGCATATAGACAATATTCAAACTTCTATTGAGAAGGCGAGGAAATGGATGCGCTGTGTCTAAAGCTAATGGTGTGAGAATGGGTAAAACATCATCAAAGAAATACTCTTTGAGGCGATCCCTTTCTCTGGCTGAAAGAGTTGCATATTTATGGATGTAAATATCATTTTTTTCCATTTCGGGAAAAATTTGATTTTGTAATATAGCGGCATGACGCTCATAAAGCTCTGTCACACGTTTGCGGATGGATTGCAATTGCTGTCTGGCACTTAAGCCGTCGCCCGATAGCTCAAATATGTCATTTTCTATTTGATCTTTCAGTCCTGCTACACGAATCATAAAAAATTCGTCAAGATTAGAATCGAAGATGATGAGAAATTTTAAGCGTTCAAGCAATGGATGTTCGTGATTTTCCGCTTCATCAAGTACTCTGTTATTGAATTCCAACCAAGCAAGCTCGCGGTTAAAAAATAGTTCATTGCTTTTGAATTGCGATAAAAGTATTTTCGGCATTGTAAGATTTATCATGTTAAAAAGTGTGTTAATATACGACTGTGCCTATGATTGACAGTGTTAATTTCCGATAACACAAGTCGTTTTGGCAATATAGACATCATTGTCATCATTGTTTATTGCTTCAAGATACACGACATATATACCCACAGCGACGGCATTGCCATCATTATCTTTCCCATCCCAGATATATTCGCCCTGTTTACCCGTAAGAGGCGCATTCACCAATGTGCGTACTTCTTCGCCTTCTTTTGAGAAAATGAGAATCCTTAATCGTGCTTGCACAAAAGGAGTGGTGTAGGAAAGCAAGGTGCGTTCGTAGCGTGGAGGATAGGGTGAAAAAGGGTTCGGCGAGATGGTGAATGTACCGCCATTACTTTTTTCTACAAGATTGCTGTTGGGTAAAGTAGGCGTGGCACCGTATTGATTGGTGCAAGAAACCCATGAATCACGATAATGGGATTGTAATGAAGGGGAAAGCTTTTCGACAGATATGCCGCGCGATGTGCTGAGTGACGATGCTTTCCAATTGGATGTATATTGCAAAGAGTCTTGAATATCGCCATTGGGATTGCGTAACACTATGTCATCGCCGGAATTATTCAAACTTAGACTTTTGGGTAGAATATATACTTTAGCGCTGTCAATGTTCGGATAAAGGAAAATACTGCTGTCTGAGCATAGTACGGCATAATCATTGGGAGCTATTGTAAGTGGTTTGTTAATGATATGACGGTTTGATGGAGTTGTATAACCTGTATTATCATGAATTTGCCAATGCAGTAACGATACGATGCTGTCGGAAGTATTGGTAATTTCAATAAACTCGGGGCGTGATATGTCTTCATCATACAAAAACTCATTAATGTGTAAAGGGCGTGAGGAATGGGGAGGGTAGAGTGCTAAAGAAGTACTATTGTTGTATAAACGCTCGTCTCCTACATTGAGTACATTCACATAAATGTCATTGACATGATAACGTTTCAGCAAGGCAGAAAGTGCTGTAAAGGGTACTGTCATGGTACTAAGAGAATCAGGTAACAGAGGTTTAGTAAGAATATGAGTCAAGAGCAAGGAATCCGATTGTGATGAAATTCGTAACGGTAAAGAATCTTGATGATTTGTTAAACCATTGTTTTTTATGGTTATAGATAGTTTTTTTTCGTATGAATCAAAACTCGTTTTCCATAGCATTAAATCTTTTCTTACTTTTGTGTGACTATTGACATAGCCAATGGTCGAGCTGTCGGGTGCAATGCTTTGAAGCAGATTTGAAGGTAAGTATGCTGGAAGTGTCATCGAAACACGTTCAAAAGAGATGCCTTTGCGAGCATCTTTGAGCGAATACCATAAAGAATCAATGACAACCGAATCTTTATTGCGCAACACGATGATATCATTGGTATTATTCAGAGTAGGCGTTTTGATTTCAACGAATAGTACATTGACAGAGGGTAAAGTGTGTGATTCACGAAGCGATGAGGTGTCACGTGTCAGTACAATATATGATCTGCCTTTTGCCGTGAATGTAACCTTTATGCTCGTCGTTCTGTCATGGATATAGCCATTAAATTGGACTGTATTTGCAGATGAATTATAAAGCTCGATCCATTCGGGATTACCTGTAACCGGAGCGGGCTGAAATTCACTGAGTACAATTTGTCCTTGTGAAGGATAGCTAAGAATAAAAAAGAAAAACAATACAATAATGTATCGAAATGGTAAGAGAGTCATACTTTTTTCCCTCGAATACACGGTTTGTTGAGTAAAAATACGAATAATAGTGAAAATAATAAACAGTATATACTCTCTAAGAGATAATTATGGTAAGAATTTGTTTTGTTATACTTGCATCTGTATTGATGAGTATTGGTACAGTACATACCAAGCCGATTTCCTTTACAATTGATTTTTGTCAATTTGCAGGGAAAAATGGAGAAACACGGATTGAGGTATATTATGCATATCCCGATACAACCGTTACATATACTAAAAAAGATAATACATATATTGGTCAATTACAGATTCATCAAGTAATAAAAAATACTGATGGATTGATTGTTAATGATAATATATGGCGTTTGGAAAATATTGCAGATAAACCCATAACGGTTCATAGAATGTACCATTATTCTCAAAAAGTTCTTTTGTTGCAACCCGGCACTTATACAATGTCTATTGAAATCACAGATCCTGCCGATCCAACAACAGTAGCTAAAAGAGAAGTGCGATTGAATGTGCGCAGTTTTGGGAAGCCATATATTGAAGCAAGTGATTTACAACTTTCTCAAGGAATTTCACCTGTTGATCCCAAGCAAAAACAATCTAATTTTACAAAACACGGATTGAATGTGTTACCTAATCCAATGCAAGAAGTTGTTGGTACAGACCCGGTAGTGACTACATATTGTGAATTATATAATGTAAAAAAATATGCAGGTGATACTGTTGCTGTTCTTTATAGAATTTTTGACGGTGTCCGCAGAGTGGTTGCATCCAAAGAATATACACGTCTTGTAGGCAGCGATACAATGATTGAACATACTTCTTTAGGGCTTAATGGTTTGCCAAGCGGTGTGTATTTTATTCAACTTTCTGTTGCTTCATATAAAAATGAAAGTGATGTGGCATATTCGACAAAAAAAATGTACATTTTGAACCCTGCAATGCCTCCGCGTATGGCAGCTCCATACAGCGAAGACGAATTATTCTCAATGAGTGAATGGGCAACAATGGGTGAAAAGACACTTATGGATGAATTTGAAAAAGCACAATACATTGTTACAAAAACTGAGTCTGAATTATTTGCAGAATTAGTGGATGTAAAAGCAAAGCAGAAATTTATGTATCGTTTTTGGTCCACTCGTGACCCCAATAAAGAAACTATTGAAAATGAACGATTATTAGAATATCGCAGAGCAATTCAATATGCTGATATTCATTATTCTAATCCGCGTATCGGCGAAGGATGGCGTACCGATATGGGAAGAGTATTGTGTAAATATGGATTTCCGACAACCATTGACAGAGGAAATGTTGTGGCTGAATCAAATGCATATCAAACATGGTATTATGACAGGACACAAGGGGGGATAAATTTTAATTTCGTTGATATACATAATGTCAATAATTATGTGTTGGTACATTCCAATGCAATTAATGAAGTAAGAAATGAAAATTGGATGAATGTCTATGTACATAAATCCAGAAATGATATGAATAATTCTACAAATGGACAAAGAAGATAATGAAACTTATCGTAAGTGGTGTCGGTATATTCTCTTCGATACTTTCTCATTCTTTACGCTCTATTGTAGCATATTTTCTTTCTGCACTCATGATTGCAATAGATAAAAAACGTTATGCTCATACGAAAGAGAATATAGCGAATGCTTTCCCATCATTGAGTGAAGAAAAAATACGAGAAATTGCCACAAAAAGTTATCATAGTCTTGCTTTGACATTCTTAGAAATAGCAGCAATGCCGTATTGGTCTGTGCAAAAAATTTGTTCTAAAATTTCCTTTGAGAATATAGAGTTAATCAACCAAATTCATGAGCGCAATAAAGGTATTATACTCTTGTCAGGTCATTTCGGTAATTGGGAACTATTAGCATTTACTGCCGGCATACTTTCTTCTGTGCCTATGACTATTGTTGTTAAAAAACAAAGAGTTTCAGCAGTTGCCATTATGCTCGAAAAATTACGCACACGTGTCAATAATACCGTTGTTGATGCTGATAATGCTGCCAAAGAAATTGTCCGTGATATATTACGCAAAAGACCTGTTGCTTTTCTCGTTGATCAAGCCGGTGATCCGCACAAAGATATATTTGTTGATTTTATGGGACGACCGGCTGTCACTCATGAAGCGCCCGCACAGCTTGCATTACGTTTTGGTGTGCCTATTATTATTGGTTTTGCTCGAAGAAATTCAGATGGTACTTATAGTGTCCGATTAGAAGAAATACACTTCGATGATTTATCCGATACACCGGAAGGACGTAAACAACTTACAAAAAGACATGTAGCAGCTTTAGAAAATATTATATATCGTTATCCCGAACAATGGGCTTGGCAACATAAACGTTGGAAATATGAAGCACCATAATTTTTTGGAAAATATTCACACTATTGCGGTTATTCAAACTGCGTTTATAGGCGATATAGCTTTGACTATACCATTGTTAGCTTTGCTCAAAAAGACATTTATTTACAGTAATATTGTGTTTATTACAACACCTGTGGGAGCTGAACTTGCACAATCGTTTCAAGAAATTGATACTATTATTGTGTTTGATAAGAAAAAAAAACATCGTTCTTTTAGGAGCATGAATAACTTAGCGAAGGAAATTTCTTTATTGTCGCTTGATATATTATTTGTTCCTCATACATCATTACGAACAAATCTTTTATGTGGTTTGATACGATATTA
Source organism: Ignavibacteria bacterium UBA2373 (assembly GCA_002344005.1). GTDB lineage: Bacteria > Bacteroidota > Ignavibacteria > Kapaibacteriales > UBA961 > UBA2353. Next base: position 18,810 of record DDTD01000037.1, read on the forward strand.
TTCTTCTCAATCTATTGTTTCAGTCGGATATAAAGAAAATGCTCTATCATGGTTATTAACAAAAACAATCAAAAAAATGACTGTAGGTCATGAAATTGAGAAATTATGCTCATTATTTACGATATTATCCGGTGAAAAATATGCTGTCAATATTTTTCATAGCTGGAATTACAGACTTAATCAGTCGGTCGTGAGAATAGGGGACGATATACAACAGATAGTGCAACATAGTGTGGTTTTAGCACCCGCTTCCGTCTGGAAAACAAAAGAATGGGGCAAAGAAAAATGGATAGAATTGGCAAGGTATCTTCGGAATAAAGGGAAAAATGTTGTTTTGATAGGCAGTCAAGCCGACCAAGAGCTTTGTGAATCTATCGCAGGTCTGAGTGGAGCCGTTTCTCTTGCCGGCAAGACCACATTATCCCAAACTTTGTCGGTTTTGCAAATGGCGGAAGTGCTCATTTCCAATGACAGCGCACCGGCTCATTTGGCATATCTTGCACATTGCAAGGTAATTATGATATATGGACCGACAGTTCCTGAATTTGGTTTTTTTCCGCCGGATCCACGAAGTATCATTGTACAAAATAGCCGATTGCAGTGCCGTCCCTGTCATCATCATGGCAAACATATATGCCCGCTCGGGACGCATGAATGTATGAAATCTATTGATGTACGGGAGATTGGTCATTTAATCATCACAAAAGAAGGGAGCTAATCTGCTGTGATATCCTACGAATACGTATTTTTGCGCAACAAAGAACATTTATATCATTTATTCTGTATTCTCTATGTCTGAATTACAATATATGTCGGGTTTTGGCAATGAATTTGCCACTGAAGCAGAACCGAATGCTTTACCAAAAGGACAAAATTCTCCACAAAAAGTGCCGTATAACCTCTATGCGGAGCAGATAAGCGGCTCACCGTTTACAGCACCGCGCCATACGAATCAAAGGTCATGGCTCTATCGAATACGTCCCTCTGTCGTACATAAACCGTTCAAACAAATTGATAATAATTTATTGCGATCAACGCCATTTGATGAAGTGCCGACACCGCCGAATCAATTGCGTTGGAGTCCGATACCGATACCGGAAAAACCAACGGATTTTATTAGTGGTATGGTGACAATTGCCGGCAATGGTGATTGTTCTATGCATAATGGACTGGCTATTCATGTGTATGCAGCAAATAAAAATATGGAAAAGACTTTTTTCTATAATGCTGATGGTGAAATGCTTATTGTGCCACAACTGGGTGCATTGCGCATAGACACCGAGATGGGACGTATGGATGTTGCTCCCGGTGAAATTTGTGTTATTCAACGCGGTATTAAATTTCGAGTAGATTTATTACATGAAAGTGCGCGTGGTTATATATGTGAAAATTATGGCAGCAATTTCCGCTTACCTGATTTAGGTCCAATTGGTGCAAATGGATTGGCTAATCCGAGAGATTTTCTTACTCCTGTTGCACGATATGAAAATATTGATGGTGATTTTACTGTTATTGCAAAATTCTTGGGGAATTTATGGGAAGCTCCTATTGATCATTCACCCTTAGACATTGTGGCATGGCATGGTAATTATGCACCATATAAATACGATTTAGCAACATTTAACACAATTAATACAGTATCATTCGATCACCCTGATCCTTCCATATTTACAGTACTGACTGCACCGTCGGAAATACCCGGAACAGCAAATTGTGATTTTGTTATATTTCCTCCGCGTTGGATGGTTGCTGAAAATACATTCCGACCGCCATGGTTCCATCGCAATTTTATGAATGAATTTATGGGACTGATTTTTGGTCAATATGATGCAAAAGCGGAAGGTTTTGTGCCGGGTGGATGCAGCTTACATAATTGTATGTCGGGACATGGACCTGATGCCGCAACCCACAAAGCAGCAACAAATGCACAATTAGTTCCTCATAAACAGGAAAATACATTGGCATTTATGTTTGAAACACGTTTTGTGTGTAAACCGACAAAATATGCAATGGAAACGGGTGAATTACAGCATGATTATTATCAATGCTGGCAAGGCTTACAACCACAATTTTCAAAATAGCGCATGAATTTTATTGTTGTCGCCTATCAAAGTGAAGAATATTATCGTATGGTGGATTTACGCGATACGATATTACGAAAACCATTGGGATTAACTTTGGACTTGACTTCATTAGGAAATGAGGCAGAATCAATACATGTAGCAGGGTTTGAGGGCAATACTTTACTGTGTTGCCTTTTACTCACCCCTTTGGATACAACTGTAATTCAAATGCGACAAGTAGCTGTAGATACGGCACTTCAATCAAAGGGAATCGGTAAAAAATTAGTGCAATTTTCTGAAAACATTGCTCGTGAATTATCATTTAAAGAAATAATATTGCATGCAAGAAAAAATGTTGTCGGATTTTATGAAAAATTAGGATATTCAACCTATGGAGAGGAATATGTTGAAGTAACAATACCTCATATCAATATGAAAAAGACACTCTGAAGTTAATGGAAGCAGATACAAATATACAAAGAAAAATAATGATTGTCGGTGCTCGCAGTAAAGTTGCGGAGGCAATTGTTCGAATGGTGCGTGCCGAATTAAATGCTTCGGTTATACTTGTTTCATCGGCAGATAATTTGGTTGGCGATATTGACGGTGTGACGCTTTATACTGTTAAGCATCACGATTACAAACAATTCAAAGAAATTGCCATAAAAGAACTTCCATCTGTTATGATTAATTGTGCAGCTATGACAGATGTAGATGCCTGTGAAATTGATAAAGAAGGCGCATGGTCATCGAATGTGACATTGGTAGATAATTTTCTACGTGCCGGAAAAGCAGTTGATGCCCATTGTCTTCATTTTTCTACTGATTATATTTTTGATGGTAACAAAGGTCCTTATGGTGAAAATGATATACCGAACCCCATCAACTATTATGGAAGAACCAAGTTGGCATCTGAAAATATTTGCCATTCATCCGGCGTGGATTGCACAATTTTACGCACAAATATTGTCTATGGACATTCTACGTATCGGCATATTGACTTTGTTCATTGGGTAATTGGCAGATTAGATATGGGTAAACCGTTTAAGGTGGTTGACGATCAGTTTGGTAATCCTACATTTGTTGATGATATTGCACTTGCGGTCAAAAAAGTGATTGAAAAAAAACGTATCGGAATTTATAATATTTCGGGCAAAGATTACTGTAATCGTTATGAGTTCGCAAAAAATATTGCTAAGGTATTCAGCTATGACTCAACATTGATAAATGCAATGACTTCTGAGGAACTTGGGCAAAAATCACCAAGACCAAAGCGAGCGGGACTTATTAATTTAAAAGCAGAAACTGATTTACAAATGAAATTTTGTGATTCAATTGCAGGAGTAACTACACTTCGCCATCAAATGCAAATGTGGGGAAAATAATCGTTTTTTACTTAGCTTTTTTCTTTGTTTTTATGATAGTATTATAGATGTGTCGTGATGCGCCGAATACCATGTATAATACCATAAATGGAAACAAAGTGTATCCTTTTGTAAATAAGACACTTCCACACAATATGATAAACAATATATATGCAAGAGGACTTTCCTTTAATCCTTTGAGTGATGGTCTGGGTAAATTATCATATTTAATTCTACTTACCATTGTCAGACCAACAATAATCCCTACTAAAGCACCATCAATAGATTGGGAAAACAAAGTACCTGAGGTATTTAAACCAAAAAATAATACATAAGAAACAACGGTTAAAGCTCCCGCAGGAATAGGCATGCCCGTAAAATATTTTTTGTCTTCGAGAGAAGTTAATTCTACATTAAAACGTGCTAAACGAAATACGCCCGCCAAAGCAGGAATACTTGCAAGTAAAATTCCAAAAGTATGGGAATGTTGTAAGCAGACTTCATAGAGTAAAAAAGAAGGCGCAACACCAAAACTTGTAGCATCGCACAATGAATCTAATTGTACACCCAAAGGTGATGCTGAACGGGTTAATCGCGCGACGAATCCATCTAAAGCGTCAAATATTCCTGCAAAAAGAATAAATAATCCGGCATCGAAGAATTTACCATCGGAAATAGCAATTATTGCGCTAAATCCACAGAATAAATTTGCTAAAGTGAATAAATTGGGTACTATTGAACGTGAAATTCTCATTGTGTGTCTTCCATAGTATCGTCGTTTGTCAAATTCTCATCATCAGTTGAATATACAACCGGTAAATGGGGAATTAATCCCAAAATAAAATGAATGGAATCTTCTAATTTATCAAGTCCGGCATCGTTCTCTATAACAAAATCAGCTTGATTTTTTACCCAACCTTGATCAGCTTGTTCTTTTATGCGTAATTGTATCTGTTCCTTCGTCATTTCAGGATTCCTTTGTATTACTCTCTGAATCCGTATTTCTTCGGGGGCAGCTACGGCAATAACATAATCGAATGCATCTTCGAGACCTGATTCATATAATAAAGCAATTTCGGCAAAAATACACTTTTCACCTTGTTCATCAAGCTTTTCTGCCATGTCAATAATTGCATCTAAGGTTGCAGGATGAACAATACTATTGAGTTTTTTTATTTTCTCTTTGTTTTCTTTCGAAAATACAAGAGAAGATAAATGTGCGGTATTTAATGTACCATTAGGCAGAAAAGTTGCATTACCGTATTCTACTATTAATCGAGTTTTCACGTTTTCGTCATTTTCTATTACATGTCGTGCAACTTCATCTGCTGAAATAACGGAATAGCCATGCTCTCGTATTATATTTGATACAGTAGATTTTCCACTGCCGATGCCGCCGGTTATTGCAATAAAAAGTGCTCTCGACTCACTCATGCTCTTGTTCCTGAGAATTGGAAAAGTTATTACTAAGTAGTTCTAATCTCTTCAAACGTTTATCTTCATTTTGTTGTAACCAAATGTCATGACGTAATAAGTCAAAAGCATGTGCAAAGTGGGGAGTTGCTTCTTGTTCTCTTCCCATGGAAAGTAAAATTTCACCTAATTCTTCTGATATATATCCATCTTCCGGAAAATTTGCAGCTTGGCGATTTTCTAATAGAGTTAGTTGCGCTTGTAATGCTTCTTGTAAATGACCTTGTGCGCGTAATGTTCTGGCTAAAGACCATTCAGCAATAAATTCTTCATTGAGTAAATTTCTTTCTGCATACCATGCTTTAGATTTTTGAAAAATTGTATATGCTTTTTGATAATTCTCAGAAAAAAAGTATGTCCATGCAGTATTGTTATAGAGACTACCAAGCCATTTTTTTGCTCTTGGATGTATTGATTTTTCAGCAATGTCAATTGCTATAGTATTCCATTCCAATGATTGTAATCCTTTTTCAATTATGCCCAACATGTGAGCTGCATCTATAGCATAAAAATCTTCATGCAATTCTATTGCAAGAGTATAGCTCTTCAAAAAATATTCATTGGCATGGGATGTTCTTGAAGAATGGAGTAATCGTCCATATTCTAAATAATACCGTACTAATGCTACTGACGAAGTATTATTGATTAAAGCATCAGCATCGGCAAGTGTTGCAAAGGCACGTTCATACTGTTGTTGTAAACCGATTGCACGAGCTTGTTGAGTTAATAACTCTGCATATAATAATGGCAGTGTCCCAGGGTTTATTTGTGCAATAGCTTGGGTAAAACATTGTTCGGACTTAATAGGATCCATATAGTCCCACAAGGCATCTATATCTTGAGAATCTGCTAATGTATTCATCAGTATTTATCGTGAATGCGGATGTTCATAAATATCTTCAATAATAAATAAAGGTCTTTGCTTTGATTCATCATGAATTCTTCCTAAGTATTCTCCGATTAACCCCAAAGAAAGTAATTGTGCCCCGCCAAGAATAAGTACCACTATCATCATAGATGACCAACCGGTAACAGTTGATGTTGTGAATAATGCCAAATAAAGAACGACAAGTGCATAAAGAAAACCTGTAATAGCGATAAACAGCCCAATATAAGATGCCAATTTTAATGGTATTGATGAAAACGATGTAATACCATCAATAGCAAATTTTATCATTTTAGATAATGTATATTTTGTTGAGCCGGCAAAACGTTCATGTCGTTCATATTCATAGCCGATTTGATTGAACCCTATCCAAGAGACCATACCTCGAATAAATCGGTGCTTTTCGGTCATTGAATTAAAGACATCAACCACACGTCGCGACATTATACGAAAGTCGCCTGTATCCAAAGGTACATCAACATTAGTCAGTTTTTTTAATGTTCTGTAGAAAAATTTGGCAGTAATCAGTTTAAAATATGTTTCGCCTTCACGTTTTTTTCTTTGTGCATAGACGACATCATATCCTTGGAGCATCGTTGCATATAATTCAGGAATAACTTCGGGTGGGTCTTGTAAATCACCGTCAATCACTACAACAGCATCGCCTTTCGCGGTTTCAATACCCGCCGTAATAGCAATCTGATGCCCATGATTGCGTGATAAATTAATGACGCGCATTCCCTTCATTATATAACACATTGATTGTAAAATCGGCAAAGAATTATCTTTTGAACCATCATTGACATAAAGAATTTCAATTTCATCAGGACTTATGGAGAACCTTTCATAGAATATTGGGCGCAAATTTTCCATTCTCTCCACTAAGTGTGAAATAATATCTTGTTCATTATATATCGGTACCACAATTGATAATTTCATAGTAATTATTGTTTTTTTTGTAATACTTCTAATTTTTCTATTTCATCACGTAGTTCTGCTGCTCGTTCAAAATCTAATTCAGCGGCTGCATTTTTCATTTCAATTTTCAATTGTTGAATTAAATCATTACGCTGTTCTGCTCCCATATATTTAAGAGCCGGTTCAGCAGCTTTTCTTATCAGTGAAACACGTAATTCTTCTTTTGTCTTTTCTTTTTGTTTGGCAACATCTGCAATGGCGGTACCTTGAATTATTTGTTCATAAGTTTTATACACCGTTTTTGGTGTAATACCATGCTCCAGATTATATGCCATTTGAACTTCACGTCTTCGACTTGATTCTTCCAAAACAGCTGCCATAGAATTTGTTATTCTATCGGCATATAAAATGACTAAGCCATCCGAATTCCTGGCAGTACGTCCGGCAACCTGCATGATCGAGCGGGTACTGCGAAGGAAGCCTTCTTTATCGGCATCTAAAATTGCTACCAGTGAAACTTCAGGCATATCGAGACCTTCACGCAATAAATTTACCCCTACCAAAACATCAAATTCTCCAAGGCGTAAATCACGCAATATTTCAACCCTTTCCAAAGCATCTACTTCCGAGTGAATATATGCTACTTTTATATTCAATTTTTTGAGATAATCCGCTAAATCCTCAGCCATTCTTTTGGTGAGAGTAGTGACTAATACGCGTTCGTGTTTATTGGCTCGAAGTCGTATTTCATGAATTAAATCATCAATTTGATTTTTTATTGGTCTTACTTCCATAATTGGATCTAATAATCCGGTAGGTCGAATCACTTGTTCGACGACAACACCGCCCGATTGCTGTAATTCAAAATCACCCGGGGTAGCAGACACATAAATGACTTGATGCGTCATTTCTTCAATTTCTTCAAATTTTTGGGGTCTGTTTTCCATAGCTGACGGTAAGCGAAAACCATGTTCGACCAAAGTCATTTTGCGTTTACGATCACCATTATACATTGCTCGTAATTGAGGTACGGTCACATGACTTTCGTCAATGACCAATAAATAATCATCCGGAAAATAATCAAGAAGACATGCGGGTCTTTCTCCGGGTTTTCTGCCGGCAAGATGCATAGAATAATTTTCAACCCCCGAACAATAGCCGACTTCCTTTAGCATGTCTAAATCATAGAGTGTTCTTTGTTCTAATCTTTGCGCTTCAAGAAGTTTATTTTCCGCATGTAATTCCCGTAATCTGATGCGTAATTCTTCACGAATTTCAATAATTGCTTGATTGAGTTGTGATTTTGTGGAAACGAATTGTCGAGCCGGATATAATGTTGCTGATTCACTTTTTTCCAATCGTTTTCCGTCCACCGCCCAAATCCATGAGAGTGAATCCACTTCGTCGCCAAAGAGTTCAATGCGTAAAGCTTGAGCTTCTTCATAAGCCGGCATAACATCAATAGTATCGCCACGTACTCTGAAACATCCTCTGCCAAACTCATAATCATTACGTGTATAGAACATATCGGCAAGCCGAGTAATGATGTCTTTACGGCTGATTTTCATGCCGACATGAAGGGTAAATAACATCGCAGCGAAGGATTCTCTTGTTCCTATGCCATAAATACAACTGACAGAAGCCACGACGATGACATCACGCTTACCTTCTACAAGTGAGCTGGTGGCTTTCAAGCGTAGGCGATCAATTTCATCATTGATGGCAAAATCTTTTTCTATATATGTGTCCGATGAAGGGACATACGCTTCGGGCTGATAGTAGTCATAGTAGCTAATGAAAAACTCGACAGAATTATCCGGAAAGAACTGTTTGAATTCAGCATATAGCTGAGCAGCGAGAGTTTTGTTGGGTGATATAACCAATGTTGGCTTTTGAACTTGTTGTATGACATTCGATACCGTAAAAGTTTTGCCACTTCCCGTTACCCCTAAAAGAGTTTGATAACGGTCATTTCGTTCAATTCCCGCAACGAGTTCCGCTATGGCTTTCGGTTGATCGCCCGCAGGTTGATATTCGCTTACAATTTTAAATTTAGCCATTTTTCTTAATACAATAACGTCAATGATGAAGCGTTAGCTTATGATAAAATTACAGAAATAATTGACATTACCCTTGAATTGTACGTATTTTTGCAGTTTTTTTGGCAAAGTTTAGCATCATAGAAATTATTCTTGGCTTTGCTCAAAGGTACGCAAATTTCGGCTGCAAATTCCGAATTTGTTTTGATTTGATGGCTACTTATTTATTCACATACTCGCAGAAGGTCTGAAATGAAGCTTTCAGAATTTCGCTATACTGTTCCAAAAACAGCAGTTGCAAAATTTCCCGCTGATCCCCGTGATTCAGCCAATTTAATGGTACTCAATCGTGCTACAGGCGGCATTGAGGATATGAAGTTTACCGATATATTGAAGTATTTCAATAAAGGCGATTGCATCGTCGTAAATGATACTAAAGTGTTTCCTGCCCGGGCTTATGGTAAAAAAGAAAAGACAAATGCTCGTATCGAAGTAATGCTTTTACGTGAGTTGAAAAAACCGGAACGTATCTGGGATGTGCTGGTTGAACCTGCTCGAAAAGTACGTATCGGGAATAAAATCTATTTTGATAATGGTAAATTTTACTGCGAAGTTATTGATAATACTACATCAAGAGGTCGTACTGTCCGTTTCAGCTATGATGGTGATTTGTTTAAAGTTATTGACCGTATTGGTCAAATGCCTTTGCCTGCATATATAAAAAGAGAGGCAACAGAATTAGACAAAGAAACGTATCAAACCATTTTTGCTAATTCCGACAGAACTGCTTCCATTGCGCCCCCAACAGCAGGCTTACATTTCACTAAAGAAATTGTTCAGGCATTGCAAGATAAAGGAGTGCGTTTTGCATATATCACTATGAATATTGGGCAGGGTATCTTTGAAAATATTGAAGTGGAAGATTTAACAAAGCACCGTATGTACAGTGAGTATTTCGAAATTACGCGTGAGGCATCGGAAATAGTCAATAAATCCTTAAAAGCACGGAAGAATGTCTATGCCGTAGGATGCAGTGTGGCTCGTGCTTTGGAAGTAAGTGTCTTGACTACTAATGCAATAAAACCTAATAAAGGATGGACAGACAAATTTATTTATCCTCCTTTTGAATTTAAAGTTACAAGCCGTTTACTTACGAATTTTCATCCGCCGCAATCGCCTTCATTGCTCATGACTGCTGCCTTTACCGGCACAGATATTCTCATGAAAGGATATAAACATGCAATGAAAGAAGATTATCGCATGTTTGCGTATGGTGATGCTATGCTTATTATCTAAAAAGGGTTAGGAAATTTACATGATACAAACAGATATTTGCATTATTGGTGCAGGACCGGTAGGGTTGTTTGCGGTCTTTGAGGCAGGATTACTTAAAATGAAGTGCCACCTTGTGGACTATTTACCTGTTCCCGGTGGACAATGCGCCGAGATTTATCCTAAAAAACCGATTTATGATATTCCGGGACATCCTTCTATCTTAGCCGGTGATTTAGTACATAATTTGATGGAACAAATAGCACCATTTCATCCTACTTTTACTTTAGGTGAGCGTGCAGAACAGATTGAAAAAAAAGAAGATGGTAAATTTTTAATAACAACATCGCTCGGTACAAAAATCGAAGCACCCATATTATGTCTTGCTGCCGGTTTAGGATGTTTTGAACCAAGAAAACCGGAAATTGCAGGAATAGAGCAGTATGAGGGCAAGGGATTAGACTATATAGTGCGTGATCCTGAAACTTTGCGCGGTAAAAGAGTGGTAATAGCAGGTGGTGGTGACAGTGCCTTGGATTGGGCTTTGAATCTCTCACCTCTTGTGACTGAGTTGACATTAGTACATCGAAGTGGTGAATTTCGCGCTGCACCCGATTCTGTTCAGAAAGCATTTACACTTGCGGAAACAGGAAAGATTCGCATAATGACCAATGCAAATATCACAGAATTACATGGTGATCATACCCTCACTTCAGTGACGATTTCATCTAAAGATGGTTCTTCAACCGAAGTTGAATGCGATTTCTTTTTACCATTATTTGGGCTATCACCCAAACTTGGTCCAATAGCTGATTGGGGACTCTCTATCGAAAAAAATGCCGTGAAAGTAAATACGCTGGATTATAGTACAAATATTCCGGGTATCTATGCCATAGGGGATATCAATGACTATGAAGGCAAAATGAAGTTAATTTTATGCGGTTTTCATGAGGCGGCACTTATGGCGCAATCTGCCTACAAGCGACTCAATCCTGAAAAACGTTTTGTGATGAAATATACCACCGTTACCGGAATCACTCCAATGTCCGGTGCATAAATAGTTATTTATTATGGAAATGAGTCAATTAGAACATAATGTGCGTAAGCACATGAATATGATATGTGATTTGAGTGCGGCAAACTCGGTGCTTAGCTGGGATCAAGAAACGTATATGCCTTCGGGTGCCGCGTATAGTCGCGCTGAGCAAACTTCTACGCTTGCCGCCATAATTCATCAAATGATGACAGGGGATACTGCAAAAAAACTCTCCGATGATATTAAAGAAGCGCTTAATGAGAAAAAAGAAGTCTCCGCTTTAGTCAAGCTATTTCTTGAGGACTATACAAAAGCGTGTAAGTTGCCCGAAGATTTAGTACGCAAAACCTCGAAAGCTACCTCTTTGGCACATGAAAGCTGGAAAAATGCTAAACAAGCATCCGATTTTTCACTCTTTCAGGATTCGCTCCAAGAACTGGTCGAATTGAAAAGCCAAGCTGCTGAACTTTATGGTTATACGAACAATCGTTATGATGCATTGTTGAATCTGTATGAACCCGGTATAACAGTTGCTGAACTCACACCGGTTTTTCAAACACTTAAAGAGGCAACAATCGCTTTATTGCAATCTATTGAACCGCAAAAGGAAAGCGTGAGCGATGAACTTATGCGTCGCTATTATCCTCACGATGCACAGGTTGCATTCTCAACGCAAATAGCTGAAAAAATGGGGTTTAGCTTCGATAATGGTCGTATTGATTTAGCTGCTCACCCATTTTGTACATCATTTTCACAATATGATGTACGACTTACAACTAGGGTTAATGAACATGATTTAGGACCTTGTTTTTATGGTGTCATTCATGAAACAGGGCACGGATTATATGAGCAAGGCTTTTCTTCTGATTTGGCGAGAACTTTTGGTGCAGAAGGTGCTTCTATGGGTATTCATGAATCACAGTCTTTGCTATGGGAAAATGTGATAACTCGTTCTGAGGAATTCTGGCATTTTGCTTTACCTTATCTCAAAAATCATTTCCCCGGTATAGCAGATGAAGCTACACCGCGTGATTTTTACAAAGCTGTGAATAAAGTTCAACCCTCATTGATACGTGTAGATGCGGATGAAGTAACCTATAATATGCATATCATTTTGCGATTTGAAATTGAGCAAATGATGATTAACGGTAAAGTAAAGATTGCAGATATTCCTGAGTTGTGGCGCGAAAAGATGCAAACCTATCTTGGGATTGTTCCGGAGAATGATGCCAAAGGAGCCTTACAGGATATACATTGGTCATTTGGTGGGTTTGGGTATTTTCCAAGCTATACACTTGGTAAGTTGTATGCTGCTATGTTGTGGAAGTGCATTCGTCAAGATATACCTGCCATTCACAGCCATATTGCCAATGGTGAATTTTCGCATCTTTTGCAATGGTTAAGAACGCATATTCATCAATATGGGCGCACAAAAAAGCCCGGTGAGATTATGAATGCCTTAGCCGGTGAGTCGCTTAATTCCACAGATTTTATAGAGTATATCCAACATAAGTTTGCTGATGTTTATCGTTAATGTTTTGGCACTAACGTCGAAAATCGTATTTTTGCGACGGTTTACGCCAACTTAGCTCAGCTGGTAGAGCAGCTCATTCGTAATGAGCAGGCCATCGGTTCAAGTCCGATAGTTGGCTCGAAAATTGAGATAACACAAATCTATTCATAGAAGAAGTTCCTAAACAAAGCCGCTGGTCGGCTTTGTTTTTTTTATTATTAAGAACAGAACATTTACTCAGATTAAGAACACATTATTGTAACTATTGGGAGAGCCGGGATGTCCAATCCTATTTATATGACCAAAGAAGGTCTTACAAAAATTGAGGAAGAATTGCGCTACCTTAAAACGAAAGGTCGTCATGAAATGGCGGCAAAAATAGCGTATGCGCGTTCACATGGTGATCTTTCTGAAAATGCTGATTATGATGCAGCAAAGCATGAACAGGAATTACTCGAAATGAGAATTGCCAAATTTGAAGAAACTATTTCGAAAGTGCAAGTAATTGATCCTAAAGACTTTCCTGATGATAAAATATATATATTGTCGAAAGTAAAGTTGAAAAACTATAAAACAAATAAAGAAATCGAATATACCTTGGTGAGTGCTGAAGAAGCTGACTTTGCCACCAATAAAATTGCTGTAACTTCTCCTTTAGGAAAGGCATTGCTTGGTAAAAAGATTGGTGATATATTTGAAACTAAAGTTCCGGCAGGTGTCATCAAATACGAAGTACTCGAAATCAGTAAATCTTTCTAAGGGGATTAAACCATGTGAGCTATTTGTGACTCAAAGGGCTATTGTTATGAAAGGAATAAACTATGACGACAACAGTTTTGTTTGCTTTAGAGTCTGATAGTGATATCTTGCGTGAATATAAAAGTGGCGATACTGAACGTGCCGTCACTTTTTTTGTTCGTAAATATCAACGTTTTGTCTATTCAATTGCTTTACGTTATACGAAAAACAATGAAGATGCTCAAGATATAGCACAAGATGTTTTCGTGAAAGCAATAAGTTCCTTGACTAATTTTCGAGGCGAAGCGTCTCTGAAAACATGGTTATATCGTATAACAGTTAATGCTTGCAAAAATGAGATAAGAAAGAAAAAACTACTTCGTTTTTTTGATTTTGCAAGAGAAGATGAGGAGTTTGATATTATCTCTCCTGAGCCCGGTCCCGATCAAATACATGTGGATTCTGAATTTTATTGTAATGTCCATAAAGCATTGGCACACTTACCGGAAAAACAACGGGAAACATTTGCTTTACGTTATTTTGATGAATTAACATATGAAGAGATTTCGAATATACTCGGAACTAGTGTTGGCGGTTTAAAGGCAAATTATTTTCAAGCTGTTCAAAAGTTAATGGTGATTTTACCACAATATGGCATAGGGGGTATGTAATACTATGAATACAAAGTATGGTGATAATGAAAAAAAAGTTACAGATAACATTGAACAGCTTATTCCAAAGCAAATGTATTACAATTCTCTAGATACATCTGTAAGAAATTTGTCGGTCGCAGTACATGAATCTCTGCAAAAAAAACAACGACAGAAGTTTCTTTTTCGTAAAAAAGTACTTCAAATTATTCCTATTGCTTCAATTGCAACAGTAGCATTACTCTATTTTACTTTTTTTTATGATAATGTTTCCAATCTTGAGCATGCAAATCATGGGGTGACTCAAGATTTTGAGTCATTGTCTTCACAACATAGTACAGCTGAGTTTAATGCGATTATTGATGAAGAATTGAAGAGTGAACATTATGATTTTATATATCAAGATGATGCACTTTTTCTTTTTGATGATATGACATCTTCAGATTTACAAACAACTGTAGAAGACTTGATTGCAATCTTATAAAATCCGCAAATAATTACATGTACACAAAAAAAATCCCCTTCCGGGGATTTTTTTTATTTCATAAACCAATTACGATATAATGATCGGACTTTCTGTCTTAAACTTATATCCGTTCCTTCAGTATTTTCATCATGTGATATGTCTTCAATTGTAACTTTTTGAATTGGTTCTCGAAGCATTTTCTTCACATTGTCGGATGTGAGTCTTGTCCACATACCACGTTGTAATACATCTGTCGTTAAAGATCCTATGGCGAATCTTTCAAAACTCAATACTTCTAATCCTGCTTCTTTGAGAAACTTACGAATGACAGTAGGTTTTGTATTTATGACTTTACATTTAATCCAAGAATGCCTTTTGTATTCATTGATATATTCGATACTGTTTTCGCCTGATGTTCGTGTCCGAAATTTAGTAGAAAGACTTGTCACTTGTCTTTTTGTTAATGTTTTGTGTACTTTTATTTTGTATTCTATCGGAGTTGATGCACAGAGTGGGTTATCCGGTAATCTAAAATTAATATCAGTTGTCGCAAACACTAAACCTGAAGTTGCTCTTTCGAGGCATCCGAATGGAAAATATAGATTAGCATTTGTTTTTACTTGATTATAGATAGAATTATGAGTGTTCTCATTAGAGCCAACGATGTTCTTTTGTTTGTTAATGATGATGTATAAATTTTGATTTCTCTCATTGATATTTAAACCATCTATTGCAATAGAATCACGTTTTGAATTTACACTGGCATTAGGATTATTAAAAATATTTCCGTTAACAAATACTCTACCGGATCGAATTATTTCTACACAAATTCTTGGTGATGCAAAACCTACAGTCCTTAATAATTTAACTAAAGGCGTAAGTCTCTGTCTTTGTGGTTGTGATCGTTTGTTACGATTTTGTGTACGGTTTGGTCTTCCTTTGAATCTTGGGGAATTTGCATTCCTATTGCGAGGGTTGTTATTCCTTTGGAAATTGTTGTTTCTGTGACGAAATTGTTGGTTATCACGACGGTGATTTGGATTGTGGGGACGATTTCCATCCGGGTATTGTCTATAATTTCCTTGTTGTCCGTCGCGGTTGTAATTATTTTGTCTATAATTTCCTTGTTGTCCGTCTCTATTGTAATT
>DDTD01000079.1 GCA_002344005.1 Ignavibacteria bacterium UBA2373
ATGGCGTTTTCACCCGATAGTAAATTCTTACTGTTAGGTCAAGCAGACGGCATTGTTAATATTGTAGAGGTTGAAATAGGTACGGCTGTTGATACCATTACATTACCGAAGAATGGATATGCCGATTTCGGATTCACACCCGATGGTAAATATTTGGTTGTCTCTGAAAGAAAAAAGATAACATTATTCTCTGCCGTAACATGGGATTCTCTCAGAGAAAGCCCTGCGATATTATCAACAGGTTATATATCATTTAGTAATGACAGTAAGTATGTTGCTGTTGCCGACCGAGCAACAATTAGCATTCTTGATCTTACAGAGAATAAAGTTGTTGCTGAAATCACCCGCCCAACTGAATTCCAAACAAAATCATACTTTAATGGCAGAGTAAATTTCAACAGTGATGGCACATTGCTCTATGGCAAAAATGCCGAAGACTTTGGCTCTTGGGATTTGACCAAAGCCAATACCCCCTTTGTGCGCAAAATGACCATAGGCAATCGTGCTGTTATCGGCTTCACGCCCGATAATCGCTATATGGTTCAGCAATCAAATTATATTTGGGATCTCAATACTAAAGCTCAAGTTCAAATTGAGGGGAAAAAAGATTTTTACGGAGATTTTGGTGTAGGATTTACCACAACCGCAAGTGCACATACTATTGTAGTTCTCCAAGAGCATCCCAAGCCACTTGTACGTTACGTTCCACAATTTATTGACCTAAAGAAGAAAAAAATCATTACGACAAATTCACTTGATTACTATGCAACTCATCTTCTACTTAGTCCTGATAGCAATTATTTAGCGAGGATTCAAGGACCTGGTGCCTTCATGTTAAATAAAGTGAGATGGAATATTACAAACATTATTGATAATAATGATAAACCGTTCATGGATGTATTAATTTATCCATCACCGACTATTAGTAAGTTACTTATTCGTATCTATAGTCCAAAAATACTTAATCATACTGCTATTGATGTATATAATGCTCAAGGCGAGTATATCAATACTGTTTTTGCGGGAAAAATTGATGAAGGTAACAATGAAATTTCGATAGATACAAATAATTATCCATCAGGTAGTTATAGTCTTCGGTTCAATTATGAAAAATCAATTTTTACTTATCCCTTCATCATTAACAAGTAGGCAGGAGCAAAACAATGAAAACATTATTGATATGTGCCTTTCTTGTCATGAGTTTAACTATGGCAGATGCCCAAGAGAGTCATCAGCCGCCGAGTGCGATGACATTTTCACAGAATTATTTGCTCTTACGCCATCAATCACCGAAGTTCCTTTATTCATGGAATTGGTCAAATGGACCTCGTGCCCTCAATGAACGCTATAAAATGAATGGCTATCATACACGAGAAACTTTTAATTATGACTATGATGAAAATGACACAACATTAGCACCTATGGTAAGTCATCATTTAATGCCCGACACCATCGAGTTTATGTGGAGTCCGGGTAAAATCCATAATGAGTATGAACCCTTCGATGCAATGGCTGCATTGTGGTATCCATGGCTTGACCCGTCGGATTCATCACGCAATTTTAAGGGCTTTCGCAATGATAAAACAGGAGCATCATTACCCTTTTTGCAAAGAAACAATAGCATCGGTTCATTGGATTCTTCCACCGCGTCGGGGCAAACGCTTTACTCATGGCGTTTGAATGGCAATCCGTCCATCACAGGGTTAGTGCCCGCTTTTTCAAAACCTTGGCTCGGCAATGAATTTGTGTATCGAAAAATCCACCCCGTCCTGCGGACAAGCCTCCGGTGGATGGGATTTATAATTCCAACGGGATGAGATGATAATACAAAGAAATTCATCCACCCTGTCCATATTCCTGCTTCGTATGTTTTGCCCCATCCCGTCCTTCCCCGCGGGGAAGGCATAAAAGACTTCTCCCCGTCGGGGAGAAAAAAAGAGGGGCAAATCTCAATCAATACATTCATCCACCCCGTCCTGCGGACAAGCCTCAATGAGGGGAATTTTTGAAATTCAATCCCAACGGGATTACACGTTTATAGAAAAAAAACATATATTCACCCCGTCCATATTTCTGCTTCATGTGTTTTGCCCCATCCCGTCCTTCCCCCGCGGGGAAGGCGATGGAAATAATCCCGAAGGGATGTCATGATAATAGAAAAATGTTTTAATAAAATATCAAATCCCGAAGGGATGGCATTTTTATGACTATATCGCTCCTTCGGAGCTTATTGGCTGTTGTGGTTCTGTGATTTCTATTATTATATCGCTCCTTCGGAGCTTGAATGAAATTATATCCCGTCGGGATGACAGGTTTATAGAATTCATGTTTCGTGCAAATTCATCCACCCCGTCCTGCGGACACCCCTCAATGAGGGGAATTTTTGAAATTCAATCCCAACGGGATTACACGTTTATAGAAAAAAACATATATTCACCCCGTCCATATTTCTGCTTCATGTGTTTTGCCCCATCCCGTCCTTCCCCCGCGGGGAAGGCATAATAAATTCTCCCCGTCGGGGAGAAAAAAAGAGGGGCAAAATCTCAATCAATACATTCATCCACCCCGTCCTGCGGACACCCCTCGATGAGGGGAATTTTTGAAATTCACCGCGTAGTGGAATCCCGAAGGGATGTCATGATAATAGAAACATAATGTTTGTTATTTTGCACCATCCCGTCCTTCCCCGCGGGGAAGGCGATAGAATAATCCCACAGTATATCAAAACGAATCGTTTGTACCGAAAACACGGCTTTTTACCTCAACTTTCCCCCTTTTTTGCCAAAAAACGCCATTTTTTTGCCAATTGAGCCGATTACGAGGGGTCTCGACGCGATTACGAGGGGTCTCGATGCGACTAC
>DDTD01000007.1 GCA_002344005.1 Ignavibacteria bacterium UBA2373
GACCAATCTTTAAACAAGTTCTATGCTAAATATACTTGGTGCAAATGTACTCTGTGTTTGTGCATTTCGCACTTGAAGCTGATATTGTCCTACGGGGATACTATTGAGATCTATCGTTTGTTTATTGTGTATTTGATATATACCTATCTGACGACCATACATATCATACATCATCACATCATATATATCACTGCTTGCTTGTACATCTTCAATTTCTATGGTCAATGTACCTTCACTCGGATTCGGATATGTGAGAATAAGTAAACCGAGAGTAGTATTTTCTTCTCTTTCTTCAATATTTGTTGCTGATAATGGCATTTTCCAAACGCCACCGAAAAAAGCACCTGCATAGAGATATTGTTCACTGAATGCCAGCGCAAGGACATTGGTGTTCACCCGACCTTTATTTATTTCTTCCCAATTTTTTCCATTATCTGAGCTACGAAATATGCCATTGCTGGCACCTACATACAGATATTCACCATTAATTATGAGTGTATTAATATATTCATTGTCAAAAGCTCGGGCTGTTTCTTCCCAATTCTCTCCTTGATTTGAACTACGATATACCCCATTGGCAGCACCTGCATAAATATATTGTCCATCCATCGCGAGATCTGTAACATCAATATCTTCAATACCTTTATTTATTTTTTCCCAATTATCACCATTATCTGTGCTACGATACACAGATTTATTCTCTCCAATATATAAAATGCCATCAAATATGATAATGGCCTTAACACTTTCCCCTGTCAGCCCTTTATTTATTTTTTCCCAATTATCACCATTATCGTTACTACGATACACACCCTCATTTGTACCCATATACAGATTCTCATCTTTTATCGTGAGTGAATAAATAGTCCGACCTAACAACACTTTATTTATCTCTTCCCAATTATTTCCTTGATCTGAGCTACGATATATTCCCGCTCCAAAAGTACCTGCATAAAGATATTTTTTATCCATTGCGAGTACACTAACATTGATATTTGTTAGCCCATAATTCATTACTTCCCAATTTTTTCCCTGATTCGGACTACGAAATATTCCGTAATTTGTCCCTATATAGAGGTATGCATTCTCAACTATGATTGATCTAATATCTATATTCGTCCACCAACCGCTAGTTCTCCAATTTTTCCCTTGATTCGAGCTAATGTATAAGCCACTATTCCTTGATCCTGCATACAGATAATTGCCATTGAACACCAACGTGTGAAGAAAAGTATTATTCAGATTGGTAGCTTCCCAATTTGTTCCTTGATTAGCACTTCGATATACACCTCCACCCCATGTACCGGCATAGATATACTCTCCATCAATAGCAAGTGAAGTAACATATGTATTTGTCAAACCAACATTCACTTTTTCCCAACTATTACCATTATCTGAACTACGATACACACCATCCTCCCAAAAACAACCGGCATAGATATACTGTCCATCACTTGCGAGTTCATAAATATTGGGACTATTAAAACTGAGTTTTTCCCAATTTTTTCCTTGATCTGAGCTACGATACAAGCTATCTGCGGCTGCATAAAGATATTGTCCATGAATCATCAGAGCTTTAAACAGTCTCTTCGGCAAACCTTTACTTATTTCTTCCCAATTTTTTCCTTGATTTGAACTACGGTACAAACCTGTTTCGGTGCCTGTGTATAAATATTCACCCTCAATCATGAGTAATTGAATAAATTTATTCGGCAAACCTTTACTTATTTCCTCCCAATTACCCCCATTATTTGAGCTGCGATATATACCTCTGCCATTAGTTCCTGCATACACGTACCTATCATCAATCTCAAAGGCATTAATATGTACATCTTTCAATCCTATGTTTACCCAATTATCCCCATTATTTGTACTGAAATATATACCCTCAGTCTCTGTACCTGCGAACAGGTATTCATCTTGTGCTAATATACTTCTTACAATTCCTAAATATGGACCTTGTTGTTCCCACTGCGCTTGGGTATTTAATGAGCCAAGAACAAAAATTATTATTAGTGATAGTACTTTTTTCATATTTACCTCATTATGCTAAATATACTTGGTGCAAATATACTCTGTGTTTGTGCATTCCGAACTTGAAGCTGATATTGTCCTACGGGGATAGTATTAACATCTATCGTTTGTTTATTGTGTATTTGATATATACCTATCTGACGACCATACATATCATACATCACCACATCATATATATCACTGCTTGCATGTGCATCTTCAATTTCTATGGTCAATGTACCTTCACTCGGATTCGGATATGTGCGAATACGTGTGCTGAGGGGATTGTTCAAATTATCATCAATCGCACTTGGTAATTGTCCGCGACCAAACCATAATGATTCATTAAAACAATCAGTACCTTGTGCATCTGATTCAAACATAATCTTCACGCTATCGGTTTTGTCCATTGTCGGCTCAAAACACACCATTTTGGCAAAATACTCTCCGCCGGGTTGTACTTTAAAAGGAAAAGTCATTGTTGAGGTAAATGGTAAACGAATGCCTGTGATACCCGTTACCATCAATGTATCCGTACCCTTATTCACAATACGTATCCCATCGGCAGTACCCACAGATTTACATTTTTTCGTGTTCACCAGCACATCGCCCGCATTCCATATTTTTTCAACGTCAATACATGGGCGCACACCACGACCTTTTACCGGAGATTGCAAGACGAAGCAATTTGTTTGTACTATGAGAGTATCTATGGTAAGCTCTGCATCATCATCACTTTTACCTTCTTTTATCGGCGTAAAATCGAGTGTCACAGCAACCGATTGCCCGGGCTTCACTGTCAATGGCGAGGGAAAAGTATTGGTAATTTTATACTGTTTATTCGCAGCAAGCGAAATTTTATTAATGATTATGTCATTCGTTCCTTTATTATTAATTTTTATTTCCATAGTCTTTGATGTACCAAGGCGGACTTTACCAAATTGGTTTATTGAGGGCTCTATGTCAATCTTGTCCGCGCTGTACTTAACGGTATCATACGAGTAATTATCTGCCTGATCATTGAGAATAATTATGGCATAAGCATCTTTTGTTTTATCAATAACACGAAGTTCATATTGAGCTCGCGTTACTTTGGGTTCACGTGTGAGTGTTTGCGGAGATACTAATGTAAGAGCATAATTAACGCTTACCGATGTACGCAAAGCAATCCCCATAATGCCTGTGTCTTCTTGCAAAGAATCTTGTCCTTGTGCAGCCGATGTTCCCACACGCGAATCTTTGACTAATTCTGTTGCTTCGCAAATATAATCACCACACGATGCGGTTTTTGTTATTTGTGGGGCAACAGTATCAAATACTGAAAGATTACGAAAACCCATAGCAGCGGGCCATCCATAACCTGCAAAGTTACTGAAGCCGTAAATATAACCGCCAAAACGTGTATTTGCCTGTATTGAATGATGCCCGGGCGTAGCAAATTGTAAATGTCCCCAATAATAATTTGAACCGGGGATACGATTCAATAAAATTTGCGGATATTTTTTGTAAAGAGTATCGCCATCAAACACAATTGACCGTAATTTCTTTTGACTTGGATCTACTTTTGGGTCATCGCCTTCAGCTATAATACCAAACCAGTTTTTATTAAAGGCGGCATTAGCAGGAGTTTGAAATATTGCAGAATTGACATATTGTTCTACGGGTGTTAGCACAATCATAAATGGGTCAAATTCATCACCATTATCCCAATTGTCAGAATACGCATACTGACATATCATAATCGGCTTATTGGACTTCCAGACCGAAACACCACGAATACCTTCGGTTTCACCTCTGCCGTTCCAATAATTAAAATCTTCCCAAAAATCACCTGCTTTCGCTAATGTTATTTTTCGGCGACCAAGCTCAGTGCCTTCTTTTTTATCCATATATACCATATCTACGACAGTACTATCCTGCGCAGCGACGACACGGAAAAAATCGCCTTTATTGTCGCGTGCAAATTCAACCGAATAAAAAGTTTTGCCCCATGCCGTTACAGGCGGCATCATTTCTACAATGTGGTCTCGACCATTTTGTGCATTAGTTGGAATAATTACTCGTTGATGGAAGGAAATAAGCCCAATCGGTTTATCCCCTGTTATGCTGCTGCCGCTAAGGTCAAATCCACCTTGTGTAGTTCCATCGCCCATAACACTATACGTATCGCCTTTATCAAGAATAACTGACCATTTATCGCCTATTCTGCGTTTTTTAACGGTTGTGGCAACAGATTTTCCTTTCCCTTTGAGTTCTATGCTTACCTTGGTTTGATCTTCTTTCGCAATAATGGTAAAACCCGTTTTCCATGGTCTTACTTCTGCAAAATCATAATAGCTGTTATGAATATATTTTGTGCCCCATACATTGGTTGGGATAGCGAGATAGCCATCGGAACTCACAGTCTTTGCATTAAGGACATAGACGGATATTGGTTGCGGAGCTGAAATACGAATACCGTGCTTCACTATTTCTTCACTTTTCCAAATTTCCCATGCCCAATTGGCTGTTTGCTTTAATGAAGAGAAAGTGACAACTTTGTTAGCTTTTAATAGTTCAGTACGTTTAAAACCGAAACCCGGTGCCTCGATTGTTACTTCCGTATCATACATTGATGTCACATAAAATTCGAGAGCGTTTACCGGTTGTTGTGGGTCATCATTCCCCGGCACGGCAAGCCAAAACTCAGTGCCTTGTGCAGAATTTTGAAATAACTCCGTAGGGAAATTTTGGGCTGTGAGGGAAGAAAATAGAGAAAAATAGGTGACGATGACAAAAAATGATGTCATCATCATACGAGTAAAAGGGAGAAAACACATAATTGTATTATAAAAAATTGAATAAAAAACAGAATTGTAAGATATGAGGCACTTGGTTATTTTGCATGACATATAGGAATATCGTTGAATGATGAAATATATGATGGTGAACAGAGTGCGGCTTTCGACAACCATCGTCTTTGCACACCACATGAAGCCGGATACAGTGTTTTTTTTCCATATCTCATCACAATACTATCCATAGCTTTTATAGCATTGTGATAATGTTGCTTTGTGTATTTCGAGGGAAACAGCGAATGCTGCGCTGCATCTTCGGGACATAATCCTGTGAATATTACCCCTCCTTTTGCATAATGATATCCTTTTTTATAGATGGATTTCAATGCTTGTTGTGCTGTTTCTATGATAAAAAGAGTATTATGCGAAGGAGGTATGATGGCTATCGTTTTTTCTTGAAAATATTGGGGCAAATCGTCTCTGAATCTATTTGTTCGAATAAAAACCGTGATTGCGGATGCAACCAGACGATGTCGGCGCAATGAATATGCAGCAAAAGAAGCATATAAAGTAATGGCTTGCGACAATTCATCATAGTCTGTGAGCATTTTCCCAAAAGTTCTCGAATGCATTAGTGTTTTTCGAGCTGCTTGCAATGATGTAAGAGAAATACAAGAAATTCCACGCAATTCATAACATATTCTGAGACCAACAATCGAAAGATTTTTTTTAATCATCGCCTCATCGGCATCGCGTAACTGTCGTGCATTTTCAATACCTCGTGACAATAAAAATCGTGCATATCGCCTTCCTATTCCCCATACATCGCTACACGGTATGGATTCCAGCATGGCTTCATGGTCTTGAATATCTCTTTGCCAATCCACGATAGCATTGAAACTTTTATTCTTTTTAGCAATTTTATTGGCAATTTTAGCTAATGTTTTTGTCGGTGCAATGCCAATACTTGTAGGAATACCTGTCCATTGCATAATACGTTGCCGAATAGTATGGCACCATTCGCGATAGTCTTTATCATCGGGACAATACACAAAAAATTCGTCTATGGAATATTGCTCACTATCTTCGCACAAAGAACGCACAGTTTCTCTGACGCGTCGCGACATATCCGCATATAATGAAAAATGAGAAGAGAATATGTGAACATTATATTTCCGAAAAATATGTTCCCATTGAAAAGCCGGCGCACCCATGGGAATACCAATATCTTTTGCTTCTTGAGAGCGAGAAACCACACAACCGTCATTGCTGCTTAAAACAACAACCGGCTTACCTTCAAGCGATGGATTAAAAACCCGCTCGCATGACACAAAAAAATTGTTACAATCTATGAGAATAACCGATTTCATCGCAAACCATTGATACAATTTGTTGCAACACCCCACAAAGTGATAGTTTCATCAATTTCAATGGGCACATAATCTTTATTCGCAGCAACCAGTAGATGCTTTTTTCCTTGTATGCGATATATTTTCACTAAAAATTCACCATCAACAACAGCAATTACAGTATTGCCGTCCGCAGGTTCAAGAGATTTATCCACAACAAGAATAGAACCATCGTAGATACCCATATCACGCATGGAATCTCCTCTGACTCGCAATAAAAATGTTGAAGTTTTATTCTGCACCAAATATTCATTTAAATCTAAAACCGATTCCACAAATTCCTCTGCCGGCAAAGGAAAACCCGCAGATACCGATGATGCAAATAAAGGTAAGTCAAGGTGTGTTCTTAATTCAAAAGGTATGATTTCCACCCATGCTTCGGAAGTATTTTTCATATTTTTTTGTTTGATGTCTGATTTTTGTCTGCAATATACTGCAATATATAGAAACACATTCAGCATTGCGGACAATGGAATGTACACCGTACTATCCACACATCTGATGATTTGTGTTTTTCAAATCCTCATAACAAGAATATCATTCGTGAAAATCTTTGAAATCACAGTAACATTCTTGTCGGCTTATCACTCACACAGGGGACTTATGTGCTAAGATATTCGTGAATTAATCATAATATCACGTTGCAAAAACTATAAGGCTGCACAGCAATACACCCGAGTGTTTCCCAATCGAAAAGACACAAAAAGTATGGCAATGTTACAGACTTGCAATCGTACACCAAACACTCTTGCAATGAACGAGTGGGAACTGTATTCGCACCCACAAGAACTGTTTTGTATGTGCGGTTTAACAAAGTTATGCGAGTTATGTTCGGTCATTTCTCTCATCTCTCGTATTTTTGCCAAAGTTATTAACTGAATCAAAGGAAAAAGATATGTATAATACACTTCCCCATCTTGTTTTACCCCAGATACCCAATCTGCATGAGATCGATGTCTATCGAGCCAATGGCGGCTATGATGCTTATCGTCAAGTTATTACAATGACGCAAGACGAGGTCATCAATGAGGTAAAAAAATCAGGATTGCGCGGTCGCGGCGGTGCTTGTTTTTCTACCGGATTGAAATGGAGTTTCATGCCTAAGGGCAATGATAAACCCAAATACCTTGCCATTAATGGTGATGAATCGGAGCCCGGATCATTCAAAGACCGACAAATTTTTGAGTATAATCCCCATCAACTTATCGAAGGCATCATGATTGCCGGCTATGCGATGGGTATATCGAAAGCATATATTTATATACGCGGCGAATATCATAAATGGGTTGATATGATGGAAGCAGCGGTGCGCCAAGCATACGATAAAGGTATGATAGGCGATGCAATGAAAAAGACATTCAACCATAATTATTCCATTGATATATATGTGCATAAAGGAGCAGGAGCATATATCTGCGGTGAGGAAACATCACTCATGAATTCTCTTGAAGGCGACCGAGCATATCCGCGCTTTAAGCCCCCTTTTCCGGCACAAAAAGGTTTATGGGGTATGCCCACCACGATTAATAATGTGGAAACATTGGCAACAGTGCCCCCAATCATTAAAATCGGCGCGGAAGCATATTCGAAAATCGGTGCAGAAAAACATCCGGGTACATTGCTGTATGGTATAAGCGGTCATGTGAATAAACCGGGTGTGTATGAATTACCAACGGGCACATTACTTACGGATATTATTTACAATGTATGCGGCGGCGTTCCGGGCAATAAAAAGATTAAAGCAATTATTCCGGGCGGCAGTTCTATGCCCCCATTGCGTGGTGACCGTATTGAGGGTGTGCGGATGGATAATGAGTCTTTGCGTGAGCATGGTTCTTATATCGGCACAGCAGGCATTATGGTTATGGATGAAGATACCGACTTGGTCAAAGTGCTTTTACGCATTACTCGCTTCTATCATCATGAATCATGCGGACAATGTACGCCATGCCGTGAGGGTTGCGGATGGATGGAAAAAATTCTCCATCGCCTTGACCATGGTGATGCAACAATGAAAGATATTGATTTGCTCTATTCCGTAGCGGGCAATATTGAAGGCAATACTATATGCGCTTTGGGTGATGCTGCGGCGTGGCCTGTGCGTGGCTTCATCAAGTTATTCCGCGATGAATTTGAGAAAAAGGTAAAGTCAAATCGCGAATTTGTCTCTATGAATGTGGTTCATGGCAGAGTCAATACAATGTCGGATTTAGTAGTTCTTAATTGATTCTTGACTTTCTATTTTATAAGCTCGATGAAAATCATCGGGCTTTTTTTTTATCCTGATGACATGAATATTGCAATTTTCGGCGGAACATTCAATCCCGTCCACAATGTACATTGCCGCATAGTACAGCAATTTATGCAAGAGTATGCTCCCGCGCAAGTCCATGTTGTTCCCTGCGCACTTTCGCCTTTTAAGCAAGATCAGTATAAAGTAGCCGATGAACACAGAGTGGCAATGTTGGCATTAGCTTTCCAAGACCCGCGTATAATCATTGATGACAGAGAATTACGGCGAGGCGGTATCTCTTATACTATTGATACCATACGAGAAATTCACAGAGAATATCCGCATGATGGCTTATATCTTATTATTGGGGGCGATCAGGCAAAACGCTTCGGGGAATGGAAGGAATATCAGGCGATTGCAGAATTATGCACCATAGTTGTAGCCGAGCGTCCCGATTATGGAGGTGCCGAACACTTATCAATGCTTCTCGGAATGAATGCACCCTACGTTACATTAGCGCATGAACTTTCTGATTACTCTTCAACAGAAATACGACAAAATATAGGCGAGAACAAAGATATTTCAGGCATTGTGCCCGCGGCTGTATATTCGTATATAGTTCACCATAATCTGTATCGGCAGTAAAGAGATTTCGGGATAAAAACAGGATTTCATTAGCACAAAAGCAATTATGAAAAATAATTAAGTTGGACAAGTCAAAAACTGTGTGCAATTTTGTAAGCAATATTGTCACATAATTTTGAAAGCCAACATACTTGGACTCCCATAGTAGTAGTTCATCGTTAACTCCTTCGCATTCCGAAAAACGATTGTATGCACTTGATTTTGCACGATTTATTGCAATGATAATGATGATGCAAGGTCATACTTTAGATGCTTTAGTTTCTTCCTCCGTTCTTGATCCATCCTTATTTCCCTGGAATATATGGACATATATTCGTGGATTGACCGCACCTGTCTTTTTAATGGTATCGGGCGCAGTTCATGTTTTTGTGTTAAAACGTCAAGGGGATGGTTCTCTTACCAACAAGACAATTCAACGCCGACTTACATGGGGATTAACCATACTTGGTCTGGGCTATTTAATGATGTTTCCTGCCAGTAGGATTGTTGATTTACCTTTTGTTTCGTCCAAAGCATGGCACTATGTGTTGCAAGTGAATATATTGCAATTAACGGGCGTATCATTGCTTTTACTTTTGCTTACGGCATTCTTTACAAAAAGCAATGCGCGTCTTGGCTTGACATCGTTTATGATAGCACTCAGTATTTTTCTGGCATCACCGGCAATCCATGCGCTTTCTTTGCAAGGATATATGCCACTATTATTATCAAATTATGTGTCTTTTGCCAATGGGTCTTTGTTCCCGATTTTCCCCTATTCGGGATTTTTATTTATTGGTGTTGCCATTGGAGCATTTTTAGAACAATATAGAGCAAGTGAACGCAATCATATTATCAAAAAATACGGTGTGCGGTATGGGCTTTTCTTCTGGATTGCGGCAGCAGTTAATGAAGGATTTTTCCAAATAGTACTTGGTGAACAAATTCCCGGGCAGATGAGTCCCACAATGATGTTCTCACGGATTGGCTTTGTGCTGATGTTCTTCTCTTTATGCGCTGTTGCCATAGAAAAACTCTCTCAATGGAAGGAACATTTTGTATTCTTCAGCGGTAAATCATTAGGAATCTATATGATTCATTTATTCCTTATTTATGGTACACCGTGGTCTTTTGGACTTGCTTCATTTTATGCCAAGCAAACATCACTTGAATTTGGTATTACCCTTGCGATTGCCGTTATTTTTAGCACATTAGGACTTATCGCTCTCGGCACACATATCAAAGAACGAGCCACAGGACGATCCGAAAAAGTACTCAAATATGGTATCAGAACAGCCATCACATATTTACTTTTGGTAGGATTGTAATGCTTAGGTAAATACTTTTTACACTTGCTTTGACCACAGAAGACATAGTACGAACAACAAAAAAGCACTCCTATAATAGCGAGTGCTTTTTTTTCAAAACCATAATACAATATCAACGTTCAATAAAATCCGTAATAATCGAAGCCCAAAGAGCAGTGCGTATTTTTTCTAATGGATGAAATGAACCCGGCAACACATAAAATTCGCTTTGGGGATTGCAGCGAGCAAGTTTTTCCGTTTCATCCACAGAAACAGTGATATCTTTTTCCGCTACACCGATAGACAGACGAGCAGTAATCATTTGTATATCTTCAGATGTCAAAGGCATAGTATTTCCTAAATGCACCATCATTTCAGCAGTGTTAGCCAAGACATTTTTCCAATCATGTTTTGCATGTCTTTTTTCTAAAACCTGAGCAAATGCCGGCACTTTCGACTGTATTATTTCCGGCTGCAACTTTGGTATTTCATTCATTGCATAATCGGCACTCCAAAAGAATTTAGTGCCTAAAGTAATAACTGATTCAATCAATTCAGGATAATGACGAGCACAATATAAACCAACATATCCCCCCATACTATATCCTATGATGTGACATGATTGCAGGGAATTATCTTTTATAAAATTATTAACATTTTCAGCAAAATGTTCAATTCTATAATGACGATGTGTGGTTTGTCCTGTTCCATGACCCTCAAAATCACAGGTAAATACTTCATAATTTTTTTCGAGTAGTGTGATGAGAGTGTCAAATTGTTGTGCTGAACCTAATGCTCCATGCAATAAGAGAAGTTTCTTTTTCATTTTTGTTCCTGTTTATTTTTCCATTCAGTGTAGCCACCTAAATAAATATACACTTTAGAAAATCCAAATTGGATGAGTTTTTCGGATAGATCATGGCTTAAATCACATTGACCACCACCGCAGAACACGACAATTCTCACATCTTTAGGCAATCCGAGAATATACGGAATATGTTTTTCAAAATCTAGAGGGAAGATGTTTTTTGCACGTGGAATACTCCCTTCCGCAAACTCATGTTCATTACGTGCATCGAAAAACAATACACTTTCATCTGTATTTAATCGCAAAACTTGTTGATATGTTACCGCCAATGCTTTTTTTGTATTTTGCTCTTGTTGTTCAGTTATCTGCGGTGGCGGCGATACTTGCTTAGTAGTATTTTTCCGAGAAGTATCTTTTACCTCAACCGTATTTGACCGCGTTGGCACATTCACAGCCGTAGTACCTTGTTCAGTTGAAGCCGGCAATTGCCCAATATTAGTGTCTTTAGGCGACTTAGCAAACAGATCATCATCGGTAACAGAAGATAACACAACTTCTTCACGCAACCACGGCAGTCGTGTTTTTGCATCACGAACAAAAGCATTATACATCAGCCCTGCGATTGTAGAAAATGCTACAATGATAAGTATTTCATATCCTAAACGTGTTTTCATGATATCTCGATAATTAAAATTTGCGAATTTTTTTAATGTATTGATATGCTATATTAATATCTTGACTGCGCTTTCTTGCAATATCTTGGATTGCAGAAGATTGTTGAGCAACGGCATCCGGATGAAATTCTTTCATCAATAGTCTATATTTAGCTCTCACTTCATCGTTGGTGGCTGTTATTGGTAAACCCAGAACAGCGAATGCCCTATCTTTTTCTGTTTGTATGCGATTCTTCGATGTATTGTTTTTCGCTGCGCGGGAGCCGAACGTTGAATGAGCGGCTTCGTCAATTGCCTTACGCAACTCATCGTCCTCAGTATCAATCAACTCCTCAAAAGTTGAAGACTCAGTGATTGATGATTGTGAACGAGCAAAACGTTTAACTCTGTCCCATAGCTGCCCCATGCTCTTCAAATTATGGTTAATATTTGGAAATAGTTTGAGTTTTCACTCATTTGTCACCATAGACGGATACGCCATAAGATAGTCTAAATCATCATAGTATCCATTGTCAGGTTAAGCAAAATACGTATTTTTGCAGTTCTTTGAACGAAATTTACCAAAAAAATGTTTGAATCGCTACAGTCACGTCTTGAGCAAGCCCTTAAAAAAATGCGGGGGCAAGCCAAAATAACTGAAGAAAATATAGAAGAAGCAATAAAAGAGATCCGAACCGCTTTTCTTGATGCGGATGTGAATTTTGCAGTCGTCAAAAAATTCATTGAAGATATCAAAGCTAAAGCTGTGGGTATGGAGGTAAAAGGTAATCTTCTGCCGGGGCAATTAGTTGTCAAAGTAGTCTATGATGAGCTTGTAGAGTTGATGGGGGCACAAAAGAGTGAATTACTTTATGCCCGTTCAGGTCCAACGATTATCCTTGTCGCCGGTTTACAAGGTTCAGGAAAAACAACATTTTGCGGAAAATTATCTGTTTATTTGAAGAAAAAAGGTCGTCAGCCCCTTTTGGTAGCTGCCGATATTTATCGTCCGGCGGCTATTGAACAGCTCAAGGTATTGGGACAGCAAGCAAATGTTCCGGTGTTTACGGTTGAAAATGCCAATCCGCGTCAAATAGCATCTGATTCACTCCAATATGCACGCAAGTATAACCGCGATGTTATCATTGTTGATACGGCAGGTCGTCTAACGATTGACGAAGAGATGATGAATGAAGTAGAAGATATTTCTAAACTTCTCAATCCTGTCGAAACTTTGTTCGTGTGCGATGCCATGACCGGACAAGATGCCGTTAATACCGCAAAAGCATTTCATGAGCGATTAAATCTTACAGGCGTGGTGCTGACCAAACTTGATGGTGACACTCGAGGCGGAGCAGCTCTCTCCATACGAACTGTTGTCGGTAAACCAATTAAATTTGTCGGTATCGGCGAAAAAATTGATGCTCTCGAATTATTCCATCCTGAGCGTATAGCATCACGCATATTAGGCATGGGTGATATTCTCACTCTTGTTGAAAAAGCGCAGTCAGAAATAGATGAAAAAGAAGCTGCGAAATTAGAAGAAAAGATTCGTAAAAATGAATTTAATCTTCAAGACTTCTTAGAGCAATTAAAAGTAATTAAACGTATGGGGTCGCTCAAAGACCTTCTCGGAATGATTCCGGGTATGGATTCGGCAATGCGAAATGTACAGATAGACGATAAGGCTTTCTCAAAAGTAGAAGCAATCATTTTTTCCATGACAAAAGAAGAGCGTTCCAACCCTAAAATTATCAATGGTGGACGCAGACGTAGAATTGCACTTGGCAGCGGTTCCTCTATTCAGGATGTGAATCGTTTGTTGAAGCAATTTGAGGACATGCAAAAAATGATGAAGATGATGACAAAAGGAAATATGGCATCTAAGATGCGTAATTTCAAAATGCCAACCGGTTTCAGACGCTGAAATACCGGATTTTTTCACAATTAAACCAGAGTAGGGTATCTCCATGGTTAAACTACGTTTGCGCCGCAAAGGTCGCAAAAAAGCTGCTTTTTATGATATTGTAGCAGTTGACGGTCGCACACGCCGCGATGGTGCATTTATTGAGCGTATCGGATATTTTAATCCGCTTACCTCGCCTTCCACAATCAATATTGATCACTCACGTGCTCTCTATTGGCTCAATAATGGTGCACAACCAACAGATGTGGTTAATGCATTATTAAGCTATGACGGCGTATTATTACGTCGCCACTTAGGATTCAAAAATGCTTCTCCGGAAGTTATTGAAGAATCTGTTGAAAAACATAAAGCAAATGCTGCAAAACGTTATGTTGTCAATAAACAAAAACGCAAAGAGCGTAAAGCAAAAAAAGCTGCCGCTGCCAAAAGTGAATAATAACTTTCGTTAAATTATCACAATAATTACAAAGGCGATTCCTTTAGGTGTCGCCTTTATTTTTATATTCAAACAAATTGCCAAGTTCTCTCACATGTTTCATCAAATTGATTCTGCTTTTTTTAAGCAAATAAAAAAACATATAAGCATTGATAGACAAAACATCTATGTTTCGAATGAACTTTATCAATCAGCACAAACATGGCTTCTATCTCATTGTATTGCAGCACAATTAACTGATACCCTTGGAAATAATAATCCCTACGATTGTATCATTATCTCACATGAAGATAACAGCCAAGACATATTTACCACTCTAAAAAAAATACCTGCTACATCGGATTGTCAATATATTCTTCTGTGTGATAATCCAACAATAATGGAAAATGCTCTCAGTTCTTTCTTTGAGACAGCTGCATATCATAAAATATCGGAACAATGCCTTATTGTGAATAAACAAATTTCTGAATGGGAAAGAATTGAAAAAATAGCCGATTATTGTTATCATCATATTATTCCATCAAAAGATAATGATCAGCAAGACGGAGAACAAATTTTACGTGATGGCTATGGTTTATGTGGTAGCAGTTCACGTGCAGCGAAGTTTCTTGCTCAATATTATGGATTTAATGCAAAAGTCGCAACATTCCGCATGGAAGGGTTGCCATTCGGAAGAGGTGAAAAAAAATGGGATACTCACACCGTGTGCGAAATTCAAAAAGCAACAGACAGACAATGGATTGTGTGCGATGCAATGGCTAATATTTGTTACCCATATTCATTAAAGGAGTTATTACATAATCCAATGCTTGCGGATGAATATAGAGAAAAAATTAACTTTCAACCTGATGAACGATGGATAAATCGTAAATATGATTGGTATTCTACGACAAAAGCATATAGACTTGCTGTATCAATGAAATATCCTAAAGTTTGGTATAGCCAATTAAAAAAATATGTTCAGAAAGTTATTAGAACTCATCAATAAAACAATTACTCAACTATTTTACCATCTTTCATCACCAAAATTCTATCAGCCAATGAAGCCACTTGCTGACTGTGCGTGGCAACAATACAGGTTACATTATACTCTCGACGCACACTTTGCAATAATTCAAGTACAGATTCTGTATTTGCTGTATCGAGGTTTCCGGTCGGTTCATCGGCAAGTAATAGCTGCGGTTTATTAATTAAAGCACGAGCAATAGCAACACGTTGCTGCTCTCCACCGGATAACTCAGACGGTTTATGATTTTCTCGATGACTTACTCCTACCCTCTCCATCAATATTTTCGCGTCGGCTAAGCATTCTTGTTTTGAAATTCCAGCCAATAATCGCGGCATCATTACATTTTCAATAGCACTAAATTCAGGTAATAAATGATGAAATTGAAAAATAAAACCAATGTACGCATTACGAAGTTGGGTCTGTATTTTTTTTGATAATAAAGGATATGAATAATTATGTGATTCCAGAGATAATGCAATTGTACCGCTGTCGGCAGTATCAAGCAATCCTATAAGATGAAGCAAGGTACTTTTGCCGGCACCCGATGGTCCGACAAGAGCAAGAAATTCACCTTTGTTTACAGAAAAATTGATACCTGATAGCACTGGTCGGTCACCTTTATTTTCAAGAGAATAACTTTTAGTAATCTCATGAATTTGCAAAATAGTATTCATGTGTTTCTTTGTAAATCATCAAGAAAATTTCTTAAAATAACTGCTGCTGCAATCATATCCTTTTGCCCTTTTTCTTGACGTTTCTTTTTAGCTTTTTTTGTAACAGCCATAGTCACAAATGCTTCACGCGTTGAATAAGATTCATCAAATTCGATAATAGGAATAGAAAGAACAATCCGTAAACCTTCAATAAATGATGCAATTAATTTTGCCATTGCAGTCATTTCATCATTATGCGACAAAGGCATACCGACTACCAATACATCAATACGGTCATTTTCAAGTTGCTTGCCGATACGTTCATACAGATCTTCTTTGGTTGCATCAAAAAATAAGCGAGGCGTTACGGCAACATGATATTCATCACAAGTCGCATACCCTATTCGTTTTGTTCCTACATCAAGTGCAGCTATACGCTTACCCTTTAAATCAGCACTCATTTTCGTAAAACAGAAATTTTTGCAGCACCTGCTTTTTCAGTTGTTGCAGACACACCTTGCACTATATATACTCCGGTATCCACATAATTACCAAATTCATCTTTACCATCCCAAACGGTTTTGCGACTTCTCGTCGAAAGTGAGCGGATTGGTCTTCCATCAATTCCTACAATATGGACACCCGAATTTTCACCTAAACCTTCAATAATTAATTCTGTATCAATACCGGGATGAAAAGGCTGCGGATACACGCTCACATTATATTCTTCTAAAGGTCTTACAGCTAATGTCATAGCTTCGGATAAGCCCTTCTCTGTGCCAAAATATACTTTACCGGACTGATAATCGAAGGCAATTGCACGAACATCATTATCTACCAGAGGAGAATTTTGTACATTGATAGTAGCTAAAATTTCACTTCCGTCCTCATTAAGAACAAAAATACCTTGATTCGTTGCAATCCATTTATTATTCACAGCATCTACGGCAATATCACGAACAACTTGATTGGAAAAGGTTTGTAATTTGGAGACAGTAACTTTTCCGCCTTGCCGAGAAGCATTGGAGGTATTATAAATAACATTTAATCCGGCACTTGTACCAATCCACAAAACACCATTTTTATCAATTTCCAAACAACTTGGACTATTATCCAATATTGTCGAATTTCCGGTGTTTAATATCCCCCACACATCATCATTTGTATTATCAAGAGTATTTCTTTCATTAAAGTATCCCAAACCGTCTTCATCGCGACTGGCAAACCACTTCGTACCACTTGCATCTATCACGACATCCGTAAATGTTCGGCGCGGAAGTGTGAGCGGAGCTATAAAGGGCTTATGATTTCCTTGATCATTAATCATAGTTAACATCGGACCCGGATCTCCTAAAGCATAGGTAGGAACCCACGTGTTATTATTTCTGTCTTTTGCAACAACACCGGTCACTATAAAACCGGGAGCATTTCTTAATCCAATTAAAGGACTATTAGAATTTGTAAACCGAGTAAATTCGAAATCATTATCCTTTCTTAATACTCGAGTAACTCCTCCGCCCCAGCTTCCCAACCAGATTGAACCATCAGAAAATGTTGCAATCTTAAATGTACCGTCTTCTGAAATATCTTTGCGGGTTGAAGTATTGAAATTGTTCCATTGTCCATTTTCTAAGATATATGTCCCTGTGCCTCTATCTCGGTCTCCCGATGCCCATAATACTCCTGTATTATCAACTGCAAGTGCCGTAAATAGATTTGCAAATGGTGTTAATGGTATAAATTTTTCTTGTTTATCACCCTTTTGTATCCCAATACCGCCATTTTGTGTAAAAAATGTAAATAAGAGAGGCGTAGAATTTTGCAGAATGGTTTTATGTTTTGCAAATTCATGAAAAGTTGGTCGTGCAATAATTCCTTTATCTAATTGTTCAATGGTAAATATTTTTGACATGACAACATTTTCACCATCACTATCAATGGCAATAATATTATCAAATTCCTCAGATTGTTTGGTACTATATCGTAAACGTGCTATACCATTTTTATAGACAGAAATCCCTTTTTTATGACCAATAAACAGAGAATCGCGAACAATGGTTGCCGAATGACATTCATTGTTCAAAAGTCCTTGATTAACAGTAATATTTTTCCACGTGAATGGATTTCCAAATGAAGTATTTTTTAATGAAGTGATACCAACACCTTGAGGCGTAACAACAACGAGACTGTCCTTCCAAACAAGTATTTGTTTTACTTCTGTTTGTTGTGGAAATGTACCAATTCTTTGGGCATATGTACCCGGGGCACCTGAATAAGAATAATCAATAAAACCAAAATCACCTGCTACTAATACAACATTATTCACAAAAAGAAATTGATTAATTTTCTTCTTGGTAAGATTTTTTGCAAAACGAATATCCGTAATTTTGTCCCATGTACCTTGTGGTGTATAGATATCAATGTCACCGCCACTTGATCCAATATAAATATTACTCGATATAGGATCGAATGCTATCGCACTACAGTCCATAGAAGTTAAAGCACCAATATTTCTGAACTCCTCTGTATCACCGTCTTGTGGTGAATATCTGAATACGCCCCCAACAGTAGAAACCCAATAATTTCCTTCACCATCAATTGTAATATCGGTAACCGTATTCATTGAGGAATGTGAACGCCATGAATCTAATCGTATTTGCGCAGAAAGTGAAGACGATACGAATAAAAAACAACATACTATAAAAAGGGTACGTTTCATAACAATATCCTTCGATTAACATGAAAAAATGTACAATTATTAACGTACCGAATTTCTATACTGCCCCATCACAATATTAAAAAAATTATTGGTTACTTTTGATAAACAGGTGAAGTATTCTCCTGCACATTACCATACAATGGCAGCGATAAAGTCGGATAATCTTCTGTTGACGTTTTCATCTTGACTTCGCCATTATAATATCCTTTTTTTAAAGGACGTAATTTCGCAACAAGATCAAATGATGTCCCTTCTTTGATGGTGATACTCTGCTTAGCATTTAATGTTACGCCTTCTGGTAATTCAAAGTCAGATAAAATAATGGGCTGTTTTGAAGTATTACGAATTGTAATTTTAGACTCAGCCGTTTCACCAACGCGAAGTTCGGGAAATGTAAAAAATTGACTTGGTGTAAATTGTACATCACGAATTACTTCAGCTTTCAAATAATAAATGCGATCACGATCTTTGGAATCATTACTTGTAATTGTTATACTTTTGGTCAAATTACCATTGGTTGAACCTATATTCAACTCTACTTTGATTCGCGCTGTATCTCCGGGTTTTAATTTATCTTTGTCAAGAGGTGCTGTTGTACAACCACATCCCGGGCGAACTTGTGTGATATGTAATTCTTCATTTCCTATATTTCTGACAAGTATTGTTGTTTTTAAAGGATTTTGTGCGGGCTTTACTTTACCCCAATTATGGGTGTCACCACCGATAATTTCCATTTGCGGCTGTGCAATAGCCAAACCTGTCATACATAATACAAGCGCGATAATACTTACGAGTGTTTTCATACAAGAATATTAAAAAATTATGGTAAAAAGTTAATTACGCCCTTCAAACCACGGTAAAGCATACTGAATTGCTATACCGGCAGATAAATCTAATGAATTTACTTTTGAGTTCATAATTGACGAAGATAAAGGCAATCCGATTGCAAAAAATGGTGTTGAATACAATCCATTCCCCATATCAAGGTCATAACCGACTTGAACTTTCGGAATTATCAAAAATGATGTTATACCTACATCATCGGCACTACCAAAACTCTCTTGTGAAACTCTATCACTTGGAGCAGTAATTTCACCGTATTGATGAGTTACTTTCCCTGCTGAAACATTGGCTGAAACTCCGAATGCTCCATGGAAATGTGTTGAACGAAAGCGATGTTTATACAAACATTCAACAAAAATAAGAGTTGCAGAACTTGTTAATACAAATTGATACTGATATTGTGTCTCATTATTTTGTTGCCTTGTGGTATAAGTTCTTTCATCGTCAAAAGAATATGACCTTGTTTCAAATCCGGCACTCATAATCCATGAAGATAGACCACTTTCATTCCAATACTCAAAACGGATACTGCCGCCGATTGAATTCCCCACCCCATTGTCATAGATACCACAGAGTGGCGTTGCGGCACTTTGTAAACCATCCGTTTTTATCAACGAATAACCGCCATAGGCACTAACTCCTCCAAAAACATAGGGATATTGTGTTGGTACTCTTATATCCGTCATCCAATCGAACCCCTGCGCTTTACAATAACTTTTTGTCAAAAAGATTGTCGCAATCAAACACATTATTCGTACAAAGACAGATAAATATTTCATTTTTTCGTACAATACACTATTGTCCAACTATAAAGGAACGGAGTTGATGAAAAACACCTGCCTGTAATTCACAAAAATAGACACCTTGAGGTAAATCAGATGCATCAAAATTGAAAGTGTGCAATCCTTCACTAAGGTTATTATGTATTACTTCTTTCATCAATACTCCGGTAGCAGAATAAATTGAAACTTTTGCTCTGCTCGGAAAAGCAAGTTCGATAACAACTGCTGAATGTGCTTTGGTAGGAAGCGGTGATATAGTACGGATACCAAACCGAGCAGAAGAACTATTGATATGATTAAATGCATACAGACATGCAGAATCAAGTCTAAATGAACCGGCTATTTGCCGTGGAACAAATAATTCATCACAATCGGCATTACCGATTTGTGGAGATGTAAGGACTATGGGTGAACTGTCGAGTTTGCCAAAATATGTCTTCAATGCCAACAAACACAATGTATCATTAGGCACAAATGTTCCACCAAGTGGCGCTTCAATTTGCAAACTGACAACACCATCTTGCAAAGTCTGCGGAAAGATTTTCCCCCCGGCTGACGCTCCAATTGCATCGGCACGTACAAAAGCCAAGACGGATTCATCTAAGACAATATTAAGTCTAACCTTCGTTGCTTGCGATATTGCAGTCGATGGGCAACGTAAAGGAACACGGACTACCACGCCATCAACAGCAGTAAAAACGGGTGCATTTACCTGTATTGTATCCGGCGGAGCAACAGTACCAATCAAGGTAAGTATTTTTTTTCGACGAAAAGGATCATTGGACTGAATTTCGATATATGCTGTATCAGCACCTAACTGTTCGGGATAAAATCGAACAATCAACGCTCTGTCATTTTGCTTGGGTATCGTATCGGCTTGTGCATTTTGCAAAGAAAATTTTGTATTGATTTTACCCGTGAGAATAGGCGTTTGTATGCGTAGTTCTGCATTACCTTTGTTCTGTATGAGTACTGTATCATCAACATATTTCAGTCCGCAAGATTTATTAAATGGTAATTTGAATGTACCTATACGCATTGTATCTTGTTGTGTACCCACAATAGACATAATTGGGGTTAATGCTCTTGCACGTAGAGTAATAATACGTCGTTTCACAGAATCAGGCGATGTAGGAATGCGAGTATGAATATTGTTTTGAATAATAAACTGTGCTTCGTATAATCCTAAATCCGTTTCTAAGCGAGGA
Source organism: Ignavibacteria bacterium UBA2373 (assembly GCA_002344005.1). GTDB lineage: Bacteria > Bacteroidota > Ignavibacteria > Kapaibacteriales > UBA961 > UBA2353. The sequence goes on from DDTD01000007.1 coordinate 21,402, forward strand.
TTAAATGTAATTTTTGCAGAATCCTGTTCATTCGGTCGTAAATCTTTGACGGCAGATAATGGCTTGATAAGTGTAAACTGATTATCACCTTCTATTTTTTGTGAAACTATACCAAAATTTGTGTTTCCCGTATTTGCAAATTTAATTGTGATGGTATTATCAGAACCAACAGGTACATCACGTAAGAAAATTGTATCACGAACAAATGTTGTTCCGGGTAAATCAGCTTGGACATCTATAATTCTGACTTCCTGCTGTGCACCAAAACCATAAATGCGAACCGAGGTAGAGTCTTGAACATCATTTCGACCGGGTGCATATCGAATAAATATTGAGGCACTGTCCACACCGCGATTTTTCGGAATATAACGCACAAAGAATGGTAATGTATCATTAGAATTTACAGAAGTAAATGGACTTGGTTCAAACACAAATTCATTAGGAAGAGTATTTCCAAGCACACGAAATTCTTGTGATGTTGCTGTGATTCTATCTCTTGATATATTTTTAAATGGTATTCGACTTTGTAAAGAGCCAAAAGAATTAACATAGACACTATCAAATAAAATTCTTGGTTTTACAACTGACAAAGGGTAGCGCGATTTAAACACTTTTGCGATAAATTCTCGACGAATTGGCAGCCCTATCGTATCAATTGCGTCACATATTCCATTGATTAAAGGACAAGGTCTTATTAAAACGGTGGCAACTCGAATTCCTATTGGCGAATTGGTAGTAGTCGTGTCTCGCTCGGGTTTATAACTAAGGAAAAGACTATCTGTTGCACCGGGTAATATTGTTTTGGGATTATTGCCAGAATTAGAAAATTCCAAATGCTCAAATGAATTAATTACTCTCGCACCGGCTGAGAAATACGGCGCAAGTATAGAAGGAATTGCTAATGGTACTTCACCTGTATTTTCTATATAAATAGTTCGTGTTGTGACCGTATTTTTCGACGTTATATTATCTTCATACAACACAACACCAAAATCAATAGTATCAGCATTCTTTTGATTTTTATCCGTATAAATCAGTGCCGATATTTTTTGGGCATATAATGTAGGTGAACAAAACAAAAAAACGAGCATCACACCAACAAGTGTAATGCTCGTGAAAGAAATGTGTTCAGATGGTTTAGTGATTTCCAAATGATGCCTGCGCTATTGATAAAACTACTGAGGGCAATAATCCCAAAATGATAATTCCTGCGGTAGAAAGCACTAAAGAAATTGCTGCTAAACCGGGCTGTGATTCATGTTCTTGCTCTTGGCTTTCTTTGAAATACATATTGACAATTAAGCCGATATAGAAATACACTGAAATAATGGATGAAACTACGGCAACAATCGTTAGCCATGTGAAATCAGCATGAATAGCAGCCGTAAACAAATAATACTTTCCAAAGAAACCGGCAAATGGAGGAATACCGGCAAGTGAGAACATAAATATTGACATCAACGCTGCAAGTATCGGATATTTTTTACTTAATCCATTAAATGATTCAAGTGAATGATTAGTTTGTCCTGATCTTTCAAGAACAGATAAAATAATAAATGAACCAATTTGCATAAATAAATACGAAGCGGAATAGAACATTATACCATTGCGTCCTTCGGGATTTGCAGCAACCAAACCCATTAATAAATATCCGGCATGGGCAACAGACGAAAAAGCAAGCATACGCTTAACATCTTTTTGTACCAAAGCAGAAATATTTCCAATAAGCATAGTTAAAGCAGAAATGACAGCTAACATCATTTGGATTTTATTGCTTCCATCATAAGACATAGCTGCCGGCAAAGACACCATAATAATAGGCATAAAAGCAGCTAATGCGGCGGCTTTACCTGCAGTACTCATAAATGCAGTGACGACGGTGGGAGCACCACTATATACATCAGGTGCCCATTGATGGAATGGGAACAATGCCGTTTTGAATGACAATCCCACTATCATTAGTCCAATACCTACCAACAATAATGTAGGAAAGCGAATATCACCATGCGTAGCAGAAGCTATTGTTGCATAATCCATACTGCCTGTCGCACCATAAATTAATGCAATGCCATACACTAAAAATCCTGTGGCAAAAGCACCTAACAAGAAATATTTTAAAGATGATTCTACAGCTTTTTCATTTGTGCGTGTATAACCGGAAAGTATATAAAACGTGACAGACATTACTTCTATGCCAATAAATAAAGTCAGCATATTTGTCGCATGAGAAATTAACATCATACCGGCAACAGCAAACAAGATAAGCGTGTAAAATTCCGAATGTTCTAATTTTTCAGATTCTAAGAAAGGGCGAGCAGCCAAAATAGTCATGATACCGCCTAAAGTAAATATCATGTCAAAAAAACATCCGTAGCCACCCACGCCAACCATTCCATTGAACACTGTCAGCATTCCACTAACATGTAATGTTTCGGGTGCCGGTGCTAACCCAAATTTCGATAATAAAGCAACTAAACCGAAATGACTGCTTGGAGAAAATGTCAAAGCGGAAAGAAGAAAAGTTGCCATTAACACATAGATGCTGAAAAGAAAAATAGTTTTGCCATTTTCTTTAGTTTTCAATGCATCAAGCACCATAGATGCCGTCGCCATAATAGAAACGAAAACAATAGGTGCTGCAAGTATTACATCAATATGCATGAAGAATCCGTATAATTGATTGGGGTATTTCTTATTTAGAATATATCAGTTTTTTATTTAGAAATCTGATAGGCACTTGTACCAAATTTCAAAGTTTCTAACTTTCCTACAAGTGCTTTTGTGCTATTTTCTGAAAATTGCATGAACGACTTTGGATAAACACCAATCCACACAATAAATATAACCATCGGTATCAACATGGCATACTCACGTTTTGATAAATCCTTAAGATGCTGATTGTGCGGATTATCGTTCGTACCGAACATGACACGTTGGAACATCCACAATAAATACACCGCTGCAAAAATCACACCTGAGGCACTAAGAATTGAATACCATGTAGTTGATAAAAACTTCGATTGGAAAGAACCAAACAATGTTAGATACTCACCAACAAAACCATTTAATCCCGGCAGTCCCACTGAAGCGAGCATTGCAATAGTAAACAGTACTGCAAATTTTGGCATCACTTTCGTAATTCCTCCATATTCGGATATTTCGCGTGTATGACGACGTTCATACATCATACCAACGCAAAGGAAGAGCATTCCCGTTGACAAACCGTGGTTTACCATTTGAATAATCGCTCCTTGAATTCCTTCAACGGTCATAGATGCAATACCAAGGACAACAAACCCTAAGTGACTGACTGATGAGTAGGCAACTAATTTCTTAATGTCGGTTTGAACCATGGCTACCAATGCACCATAGATTATACCAATCACAGCTAATAATGCCAACATATCAGCATAGTGGAACATTGCCTGTGGAAACATTTCCATATTAAAACGGATAAGTCCATACGTTCCCATTTTGAGCAATACACCTGCTAATATAACGGAACCGGGCGTAGGAGCTTGAACGTGAGCATCCGGCAACCATGTATGTAAAGGGAACACCGGCACTTTAATGCAAAAAGAAAGTGCAAATGCTAAAAATAGCCAGCGTTGAGCTTCAAAATCAAGTGTTGGAGCAAATTCACGCAATTTTAATAAATCCATTGTGAACATGCCATCATGAACAGCCGCATACGCTAATCCCAGATACACAATTGCTACAAGCATCAATAATGAGCCGACAAGAGTATAAAGGAAAAATTTAAGTGCTGCATATATTTTGTCTTTACCACCCCAAATGCCGATAATAAAATACATCGGTATCAGAATTAATTCCCAAAAAACGTAAAAAAGGAATGTATCTAAAGCTAAAAATACTCCTGTCATGCCAAATTGCAAGAGCAAGACCATAATGTAATATTCTTTTTGTCTTTTGTGAATTGTATCAAAAGAAGAAAGAATAGCAATCGGCATAATAAACGTTGTAAGGACAATCAGCAACATAGTCATACCATCCGCACCTATACGAAAGCCCGCATCAATGCTTGCAATCCAAGGAATATCCATAACAAATTGGAAGCCGGGATTACTGCTGTCGAACTGTAGAAACAGAATAACAGAAACGATAAATGTTGCAATCGAAAGTATCAATGAAAACCGCTCAATAGCTTTTGTGTGATGTTTGCCGATAAACATCACACCGGCAGCGCCAATGAGTGGCAAAAACAATGTTGTTAATAATAATCCCATATCGTGAATCTAAGAAAGTTTCAATAAAAGTAATTTTACCCAAATACCAAATAACCGACAATGAGAATAATGCCGACAAGCATATACACTGCATAATTCTGTGCTACACCACTTTGCATTTTTCGTATATATTCACCACTATGACCGGTTGCTTTTGCCGTATTATTTATAAAGCCGTCAATGATTTTTACATCAAAAATTTTCCATAAGAATTTTTCCGACATATCACGGATAGGACTCACAAACAGATTTTGATATATTTCATCCACAAAATATTTATTCCATAATAGTTTGTAAAGACCGGAAAGTTTTTGAGCTAATTCAGTCGGTTTAGATGATTCCGAATAATACAGGCGATAAGCGATAAAGATACCAAGCGACGCTATTGCCGTAGAAACAACCATCAATCCATATTCTATTGCATGATTTTCATGGTGCGCTGCGTGACCGAGTATTTTATCTGCATTCGCAAAAATCGGCTCAAGCCAATGTTCAAGAATATTGGGAACTCCAATAAAATGCCCGAGAGCGTATGGTACGCCTAAAAAGCCGCCAAAAATAGAAAGAACCGCAAGAACCATAAGCGGGAATGTCATTGATAAAGGCGATTCATGAGGATGCACGTGATGATGATCAAAACGTTCTTTGCCATGAAAAGTCAAGAACATCATTCTAAACATATAAAATGCAGTACAAAAAGCTGCGATTGCACCAACAGCCCATAAAATAGGACTGCCATTATCGAATGCTTTCCATAAAATTTCATCTTTGGAAAAGAAACCGCTAAGAGGAGGAATCCCTGCAATTGCGACCGTACCGATGAGAAATGTTTTATATGTCGTAGGCATATATTTTTTCAAATTACCCATCTTTTGAATATCTTGTTCTTCATGCATGCCGTGGATGACAGACCCGGAACCAAGGAATAAGAGAGCTTTAAAGAAAGCATGAGTCATTACATGAAAAACGGCAGCCCACCATGCACCTACTCCTAAGGCAACAAACATAAAACCTAATTGGCTGACTGTCGAATATGCGAGAACTTTTTTAATATCATTTTGAACAATACCTACAGTAGCTGCAACCAAAGCTGTGGTAATCCCAATTCCTGTCACAACTGCCATTGTTTCATGTGATAAAGCGAATAATGTTGCATTACGCGCTATAAGAAAGATACCTGCTGTTACCATAGTTGCAGCGTGGATAAGTGCAGAAACAGGAGTTGGTCCTGCCATAGCATCAGGTAACCAAACTCCCAAGGGAATTTGTGCTGATTTACCGGTACAGCCTAAAAACAATAGCAATGTGATAGCGGTTATCATACCTCCACCCGCTGTCATGGAAGCAGCTTGTTGATTTATCGAATCATATTCTAATGTACCAAACACTTGATACAATAAGAACATGGCAATCAATACACCAAAGTCACCTATGCGATTGACAATAAATGCTTTTTTCGCAGCATCACCGGTCCACACGATATTGGAACCTTCAAATTTTCTGTCATACCAAAAACCAATAAGAAGATAAGAACAAAGTCCTACGCCTTCCCAACCCAAAAATGTCAGAAGCAAATTATCGGCTAAGACAAGGTTTAGCATCATGAAGATAAAGAGATTCAAATACGCAAAAAATCGTGGGAATCCTTTATCTCCGTGCATATAACCGGCAGAGTAAATATGGATTAAGGTACCGATACCTGTTATTATCAAAGTATAAATTATAGATAACTGGTCAACTTGATACGCAATATTGATATTCAAAGCACCTGTTTGTATCCACGTGAATACAGGCACGATATGCGAGCGTTGTTCCGGATTTTCTCCAATTAATTGGAAAAATGCAGCACAGGCAACGATAAACGATAATCCGATAGCCGATGATGCTATCGTACCGATAAGTGTTTCGGATTTGAGATACTTCTTGCCGAATAAACCGACGATAAGAAAGCCAATAAGCGGAAAAAGCGGAACTAAGTAAATGTATTGTATCATAGTCGCTAAGCGTATGAATGTGTATTATCTTACTATTAAAAGAATTAAACCATTTCTATCATATATTCTTCTACTTCAAGCCGAATATCTTTAAAACGTAATCTCATTGTTTCATCAATGATAAGCATCGAATTTCTTTCTGCTTTCATCCAATCCGGACGACGTGCAGTAAAGGGTTCAGATGCCAAAACGATGCAATTTGGCGTGGAGTTCGATTGCACCATATAACAAGTATCCCCATCGCACCGATATTCTTTGCCAAACATATAATACAGGGTTGCCGGTTGAACATGTGGATTCGTCGTATAACGAATTGCCACTATACTTGTACCATTAGTGAGGCAAAAATTAAGGTATGAATGTGACTTGATATTATGTTGAAGTAATAAATCGCTAAAATCTTTTAATGCTTGCTCCATTGCATAGACCATTTCGTCACAGGTAACATCGCCATAAGGGTCCTGAATATGATTTAAAATCAATCCAAAGAAATGTTCACTGTCCGTTGAACCGAGTATGGCATCGTATGCAGTGTCATTGAGAGTGCGCAACAAACCGCGGCGTATATCTTTGATTCCCCCAATCATACCATTGTGCATAAACATAAGTTTGCCACATTCGAACGGATGAGAATTATATTCTTCAATAATTGATCCCGGTGAAGCGGCTCTTACATGTGCAAATATGAGAGGCGAATATACTTTTTTAGCAAGTTTTTTTAGATTTTGATCAGCCCATGCCGGCTTAATACTACGAAAGATACATGGCTCATTATCTAGTTCCGGAGCATACCAGCCGATGCCAAAGCCATCACCGTTTACTGCTATGGACATTTCGCCGGCATTCATGCTCTGTGCAGCAATAATCGAATGTTTGGGTTTATACAACAAATCATCCGCAAGAATCGGCGTTCCTATATATGCAACAAAACGACACATGTAGTATTTGCTTTCTGTAGTTTACGAAAATTACGAAATCATGAGTGTATTTACTATCATAGAGTGCTTTTCCTCCTAATTGGTCAAGTCATTTTTGAAAGCACGATAGCATCACACTAATTTCTGTAGAACCTATAACCTAATTTTTCATGATAGATTTAACAATCAAATAGTCATACTTCATGAAAACAAAACCGCCAATACACAAAATCGGCGGATTGTTATTATATAGTGTGATCAAGCTACGGATTTATCTGTGCAGAATGATTCATAGACGCCGTCAAGCAATAAGTTGAAAGCATCCGCAGCTTCTCTTGCAGCATTAAGTGCAACTTGCTTTTCTTCGTCAGTGACGCATAATTTCACAAGGGCTTCACGTGTCACACGACTGTGAATTTCATCAGCACTTTCATGAACAGAGAAGAAAATTGTTGCATCTTCTACATCAAGATTATACCACTCTTTTAGTCCTTTGATCTTTGTTGTGCTAATTTCGGGTATTTGTGATTCATACGCATATAAAGCAGACAAGCCTTCTGCTACATTAGGTCTTGAGGCAAGATCCTTCAAAATACGAACAGATTCTTTCGTATGCGGCAAAAATTTTCTGTTGAGCATTTCTTCTTCGCTCACGCCCATAGCTTTACCGAAGCGTCGCCATAGCGCAGGATGATTACCCGGACCATGTTCCTCTTCTATTAAATTTTCAAGAAGCATCTGGCGGACTTCAAAATCATCGCAGTTGGCATGGGTAGCACTCACATACGTAGGAAAATTGTGTACTTGATGATAGTACTCCAATGCATATTCACGAAGCATTTCTTTTGTAAGTTTTCCTTCATTCCACATGATATAGAATGGATGTTGCAACATGTGTCGCTCATTAACAATAGCGTCAAGCTGCTCAAGAAATTCAGCAGATGTCATGTAAATCTCCTCAAATTTGATGTAGTAAGTAGAGTAATCATCGCAAAAATAGCGTTATTACCGAAAATGCGTAATCTTTCTTTTTCCCTTTTTTATGGCAATACTAACGGCGACAAGAAGCATGTCAATCTAATCGTTTATTTTACAATAGATTAGGAATTTAGTGGCTAATAATTGAACTCTGTATCATTCTCCGATTTCATTGCAATGCTATACTCTCATCTCTATGTTAGCTCTTAGGGCTTGTAGGATTCTACACTCTTATGTTCCGATGGCTTGCCATAACTCCCCTCTTTCGAGAGAGCACGAACTCTATAGTAGTATTTTTCGCCAACACGGACATCCTTATCATGGAAAAACACCTCAGTCTCTGCGATGGGGGCACTTATCTGCACATAACGCTTGTTGTCCCTGCTTCGCTCAACAACAACGTGCACGGGTATTGGGGGAGGAAATTCAAAAAACCATGAGATATGAACTTTTCCGTCAGAGAAATAGACTGAATCAATGATAGGTGGTACCGGATTAGTCTTATCATAACTACGTGCTGACAAACGTATTGATGGAGCAGAAATATTCAAACTGCTGTCAACAGAAACCACTTCATAATAGTACAAGATACCTGCTTTTATGAGAGTATCACTGTATTGTGTCTTCTCACGAGGTAATAGCTCTTCATTAAGTGTGACCGGTGTAAATAATGTATCATCTGTGCGGTTTACCCAATACCCTGCCAAATCAAGTTCGGCTACGCGCTGCCAACGCAATTCAATAGAGTTATCTGTTGCTTTAATATTTGTCATCATTGGTGCTGTAGGCACAGACAAATCGGGTAATGACACAACAATACTTTCTGACCATTCGCTACGATTACCGAAAATATCTACAGTTCGTACACGATAAAGAACTATACCCGTTTTAAGTGTTTGCATAGAAGTATCAAGATAGATACTATCGTGTATCGGTACATTGGTAATACTATGAAAAAGTTGGTTTTTACCTAAAGCACGGGAAATTTCATATCCTAATCTATCTCTATCGGATGAATGTGCCCACATTAGTTCAAACATACGTTCTCTGGGCTGAACTATAATATATTTGGGTGTCGAAGGAGCAATTTCATCATCTATCGGAACCTCTATTGGCAATGAATATTCACCCTCACGCCCTAATGAATCCAAACATGTTATAAAATACCGTGCTGTATAGCTAAGAGGCGAACGGATTGTGTCTATATATGATGTTATAGAGGGTGGAATTTGACGAGCAATCATTGTTTTTTCACCACCCATCTCACGATATATTCTATAACCAAAAGACAGTGCCGGAGACCATCGTACAATGATATTTCTTTTTGTTGATTGATAGGAAATAAAATTCACTACGGGTACTTGTATTTGTCTATTACTTGACCGAATCAATTGTGTATATGCCTTTCCAACAGTATTCCAATAATCTATAGGGATAATTGAATAAAAAATATTGCTCATTTCCGGTAATGTATCGGTATCATCAAATTGATAATATGGAGTAGATGAATGGCTCAAGACTTTAGGTATAATTGCCAGAGTATCTATGGTGTTAAGATATTTTCTTACAACAATCCAACGAACAATCCCCTGTTTATTATTCTGATCTATATCCCATATAAGTTTATTTCCATAAGTGAATTCCTCAACAGTAAACGTATTGACTTTGGGTTGCAAAGTAGTATGTGTGGAGATGTCCGATAATGTTGCAATTGTTGTAGTACCGATATCAATTCGATAATCATAGTGAATACCGGCACGAACTGTTGTATCTGTAAATTCTAACCCTAATACAGCAGCAGCAATATCAGGCGCAACGCATTGTAAATACTGCAAAGACCATTCAATCAATGGCTCTATGGATGATTCTGCTTTCGATTTGCCGGCATACGAAACAAGCGTGTCAACGAGTTTTTGTTCATCGGATGTCAATGGACGTGCTTTCTTTTGAAGAGGTTGTACATATCCAACGATTTGATGAATCATGGGAGAACCGTGTTTTTTTCGCAAAATCGTATATCCTTCATTAGGAATACAATGTTCTTTTGTTACAAACCAACGCAGATGTATTGCTCTGGATTTATTGTCGCCATAACCTAATGCGAATGTTTTTACATGACTATCATAAGAGTAAGCAGGGAAAGCATATAAACAACTCAATATCCCAAGGAAGTATATAATCGTTTTGCTCCTTTGTCTCATACCATCACTCAGCATTACTCGCATGAAGAAGTTCCGTCACTTACACAGTTATCTACAATATCAGATTCCTCAAAATCCACTAATTGCACTCTCATTTTCACTACTTTTAAACCTTTACTCTTATCTGACAACGTATGTAAATGTATGACAGAATTAGTTTTTAGTGGAGACTTTAGTGTCAAAGGATAATTATATGATTGCTCTTTACCATTTTCATTAGTCAAAATTGAGACAAATATCCGTGTTCCTTTGGGAAGTAAGTGCCCCTTATTTATCAATTCTCCATTATGTTCCAATGACGCTGCTAGATTATAGACACTGTTTTTCTTCAGGATTGAATTATTGGAACCGGATTTATCATCACAGTGCAGTTCGCCGCTTTCCCCTAATGTAAACCGAAGATGCTTTTGAAGATACTCAGCATCTATGACACCTGAAATCTCCGGTTTCGAAGCCAGAAAACGCGGTATAGAAAGCAACTTATCACCTAAGCGGAGAGAAACAAGTTCCTCACTATTCTTAAATTGTAATCCTGTGACTGTTCGCATACTTCCCGGAACATTGATAAAGGTGCGGCTATCGCAGGCAGAACCTAGTTCTTTTGTTTTCAAAGTCACAATATCATTTTCTATAGTGATGGCATCCTTGACGGATGAAAATGACAATAAACCAACATTACTCAGACAGGGTAAAGCATCGAAAGAAGCAAAGAGACGTGAGGTATTCCTTCCAAATCGCAGATTGAATATGGTGGAGTTATCTTTTGTTTCTACTTTTGATTCTAAACAAACCATTTGCGGAGTAGTAATCTGAATAAGCGAAATGGGACGGATTTGACCTTCGGGAATACCGGATATTCCGGCAAACGCTGTAAATTTTCCTCTTAAAGTGAGACTCGCCGGTGAGAACTGCCAATAGCTTTGAGAACATTGCAGTATGCTCATACTATTCTCATTCTGTGCCGAAATGCCACGTATAACTCCATTAAATGGACCTAATAGACCTTTTATCGAGCTTGTTTGCGAACATTGTATGTGGATATTTGTCGTTCGGATTTCGGGCAATGTAAGGGTTACCTCTCCCAGTAATGACAATTCTCGAGGTTTTTGCATACTGCTCCATTGCGTATTGATAGTACCTGAAGCAAAACCGAAGTGGGGGTATATCACTATTTCACCGTTAGCTTGTATGGTCGCACCCAATAGACCTTTTTTTGTACCTATTGATTGCTCTAATGATAAAAGCACTCTAAAGCTTTGTGCTTTGTACTCACCGATGAGCATAGTTCCATAGCAATAAAGAGCTGTTTCACCGATTGACGGTACAGTAATGGAGCTAATAGTACCACCATTTAATAGAACTGTGCGTATTTGGTCACTGGTTATGACATCTTTCTTTACATTCCACCCAAGATTAAGTTCAAGAGCTGATATTTCACAATTTTGTAAAAAAGCAACGGGTTTATCTTCCTGCTCAGTAGCCAAAAGATGCCAAAACTGTAATTCACCGTGCGAACCATATATAAATTGCGCCGGGAGCTTTCGTGATAACCACGGTACAGTAAGTGAACCGTTACCTGTAAGAGCATAGTCTTTTACGCTTTCGACATATTTAAAACCTAATGATATTTCAGAACTTATATATCCGCCAATACGCAAAAAGGATATACGATTTTCGCTGTAAATTTTTCGTTCCACACCATCATACACCTGAACTTTATATAACGGAATTGGTGTCAAACCTGCCTCATCTGGTGGCAAGAGTTCGGCACTGATGCCAAGCCAAAAGCGTTCATTATCATAACCCAAACCAACTTCCGATATATCAACGGAGTATTTATCAAACAATGTAGAAAATCTCTGTGGTAATTGCTTCCAATGTCCTTCTTCCATTTTCACATTTCCATTCGACAATGAAAAGTTGGGAAAAGGAATGAGATTTTTTACTTGAGATGAATAGCGTACTTTGTTGGAAAAAAAGTCTATTATATACTTTCCTTTTGACAATCGTACTTGTGCGCCTGACAACACAAGTTGCGAAAAACCCCCAAACTCCAAAATGGCATTAGAAAGATTGGAATGTCCAAATAATTTCCACGCGCCATCAAAGTAAAGTGATAAAGGTAATTGCTTGAAAATATTCCATGATGAAGGAATACTATACCCACTTTCATGAAGTAAAAAGGATGTTGTGAAACGAGCTTCAAGCGGATTATTATTGCATAAAGCGATATAAGCGGAATCTACGGATACAGTGAACTCCCCAATCATTGTTTTTTGCAATACAGGGGAAGCCGCCATGAACGATGCTTTCAATGATGACGATACATCAAGTATCACATCTTTTGCCATAAATGTTATACGCTTTGTATCCAATATACAGTTCACTTTTGCTTCGGGCAGGATAATTCCTTTCCAAACGGGATTTGTGGCTCGTAATGCCGCACATTGCGGTTGAACACTGATACCCGAAAAATTGACATCCGTAGAAAAATCTATAAGTAATTCTTTTCCCGAAATAGTCAATGGTGTAGTCGTAAGAGCAAAAATCTCCTCCGCAATCGGTAATGTAAACAGTAAGTTCTCAGGATTTGGCTCATCAAGAGGAAGAGTCACTGTGCCAAGCGATTTTATTATTCCATCAGGTGTGCATTGCAAATGAAAACTTGCTTTGGCATGAGAAAAGAGGGTGAATGAAGGAGAGAATTTAAGTGAAGTAACCACTGTATCTAATTGCAAATACAAGCAATTATTTTCTTTATTTTCAATGTAAAAACGTTGCTGCGAGATATTGGAAAATTGCAGAACACCTTCATCATTCCATTGTGCTTTGAAGGGTAATTTATCATTATTTCCTCGTAATCCAAGCACACTCCAATCAATGGAAAGCTCACCATCTATCATATTGCCGACTTGAGAAACAACGATTGTCTTTGGCACAACTGTGATAGCTTTAAACGTAAAGCCTTTGCGCTGCCATTGATGGATGATACTCCCTTTAACAGCCACTAAAGAATTATTGATATTCCTGACTTCAAGTCCTTGTGATGTAAAGAGTAAAGAATCCGAAGAAAACGGTATTTTTCCTTTCAATTGCCCCTTAATACTGCAATAATTATCGCATACTTGAGGTATTGTCAAATCAAAGTAATGTTCACCAATTCTTACCGTTCGGAAACTTCGTCTATATGATTGTTTACCATTACCCAAACTGTCATTATCAGAAAATGTCGTGGATTCGTTCCAAACACCACCGCTGGAGCTGCTACCACCATTATTATCAAAGAATTGTTGTGATGATTTAAGAGTAAATCTGTGTATCTCACTTTTACCATTATTACGCGTTGCAGGCGCACCATTACCTTGAAGTGCTTGCACTTGCCAAACAAACCCTATAGCACCGGCATACGTTGAAAAGCCCAAAGCAGATGCCGGATACATATATGTTGTTGATGTAATCCTTTTGTTTTCATGGATTGCAGGGTTATTATCAATAGCAAATCTATCATTCTGTCCTTCAAAAACAGGACATATCTTTATACTGTAATACAAAGAATTAACTGTGGTTGTTATCACGGGTGTCCATGAAAAAACGGGTAAAAGCACTTTGTCTATAGACTGTTGATGCTGAGGAGCAATAAGTGTGGGTGGATCAGGTATAGTCACAGAGAAAAAGCGACATAAATCACCCAATTCACCTATAGGCACGCCGCGTTCATCAAATAAGGTAACACAAAAATCATAACTACCCTCAGGGATTGTATTTGTGGTAATAACTTGTGTTCGAATCGAAGCATCAAAAAGACTCGAATTTTCATTGATGATCTGACTACCGAATCTTGTAATAGTGCTAGGTCCTTCCGGTATGGTGAAGCGTGGAACTGCCGGATGAGTATTATCGGATTGGGCAAGTATTTTACCTGATGATGCATCTTTAAGAATATAACCAATAAAGCAATTTGGTTTTGCCGATGCTCCCGCTTGATTCACAATAATTACTTGAATGAGAGAGCGGTCTCTTTGCCATTCCGTCAAGGATGACGGCATAGGATTGCGAGTCACCACAGTCATGACTTGTGCAGATACCGACAAACATATACAACTAAGAACAGCAATGTATAGAAGATATTTCATGAAGATACACGAACTTTTTACGTGAATGAATGACCGATAAAAACTTTGGCGTTCAATGTTGCCGCACAAAGGATTTATCCAACACCCACTATACCGTCATAACAGTCATTTTGTTCCATTTTTTCAACATAAATGTCCAAATCGTACGATGGGTTGGTCAAAATCGCTTTTTCAGACTAATTTTGCAATCAAATTACGGTTAAAACGTGATTCGGCGTGTATTTCAAACACAACATAAGGATTACTTATATGGCAGATACAATGATTCTTTCTACTGAACCGGAATTCGTCAGTCTTTCGACGGAAATCCAAGGTGCGGACGAAAATGACAATATTCGCATCACCGCAAAAGCATTGCGCGAAGTGCATAATATCAAAGCTCAAAACACTATCCCCGATGATTATGGATTGCGCGTTGGTGTTAAAGGCGGCGGATGCTCCGGTATGTCCTATACGCTTGGCTTTGATGCTGCGGCAAAAGAGAACGATAAAGTTATGGATGCAAATGGCGTAAAAGTCTTTATTGACCCGAAAAGCATTTTTTACCTTATGGGCGTTACCTTGGATTACTCCGATGGGCTTATGGGACGCGGCTTTACATTCAATAACCCAAATGCAACAAAAACATGTGGTTGTGGCAGTTCATTCGGTGTATAACTGTTTTCACAAATACTTGACATATAACAAATTTTCATCTTTATACTTGTCAATTTCAAAAATACCACTATTTTTGCGCTCCCTTTAACGAGGTGGCATGACCCCGTAGCTCAGCGGTAGAGCATC
>DDTD01000071.1 GCA_002344005.1 Ignavibacteria bacterium UBA2373
ATGCAGTTCAGAATGAATTTGCAACAACCGAGAATGCTAATTCTTATGGCTATATCTCCTTTGATGGTGGTCCGCAAAAATCATTGAAATTCCAATTACGTACTTTTGCTAATCGTCGTGCTGTGTTCTACTTAGGTGGACGTACTTTCAATCATACCATCAAAAATTGTATTATTGAAAATGATCCGAGCACACCTGAAACAGACTTCCGCGCAGACTTACCGGGAGTAACCATTCAATCGAATGCTTTTGCTTTTGCACCGGACTCCTCGGGCGCAGGCGCATCATTCCGTACATTTAGTGCCGGTATTTTCCAACGCAATACACCTCCTTCAGATGCTAATGGAACGAACCGTGCTCGTTTGGATACAGCGATAGTTGTCAGTCCTACGCTTACGTATCGCGGTAATAAAGAAAACAAATTTATCGGTAATGAAATCCGTGGTTTTTCTTATGGTATAGCAAGTATCGGTATCGGTGCTTTAAAAGATCGTAGCCGTATCGTTCGCTACTACAATACAGGAACAGAAATCCGTGATAACCGCATCAGCCGTGTACGCCGTGCAGGTATATTTATGGGTTATGAAGAGAACTCAATTGTAGCTAATAACAAGATATTTGATGTAGGTGTTAATGCCACAGGTGTATTGGGCGAAGCCAATGGTATTGAGTTGGGCGGTCAGCGCAATCCGGTATTCCATATTGGTTTCAATAATATCAATGTTACTGTATCGGGCAATGAAATTAATGGCGTTTCCTCGAATGTGATGGCACGCGGTATCAAAGTAGAGCAATCGCAAAATGACTTATCAAGCGTTGTTCCACCACCGGGTGATTATTTACAGCCATCAAGTCCTGAGCGTATTACCGTAACAAGTAATGTTGTTTGGGGCATTACTCGTACAGCGAGCGGAGCCAGCCGTGCAGGTATTCATTTCTTAACAGATCGTAATACAGCAATCCAAGGAGTTAATGGTTTAATTACTCCACGTCTTGCAAACTACTTTACACGTCAAGATCGTATAGCAAACAACACAGTATGGATGACCAATGATAATATCACCAATAGTGGTGCTGTTGTCGGTATCGGTTTGCAACATGGTCGTATGTCAGAAATCAAAAATAATGCAGTCGTGATGTTAAGTGATAATGGCAGTGCCAATATCGGTGGAGGTTTCCCTCATACAGGCTTATTCATACAAGGTGTACATCCTAAATATTCATGGAGCGGGATTAAGTCGGATAATAATGCATTCTGGACACCGAATGCATCATTGGCACGTTTCGTAGAAGTTGATTCGATCAGTCAAGTATTGGTAGCGGGTTATCAAGACGAGTATCAAACAGTTCGTCAATGGCGCGCCTGGACAGGCTTGGACATCAATAGCGTGTGGGGTCGTAACTTCACAGGTGATTATGAAATTACCGGTTCATTCCCATTACAATACTTGCGTATTCGTAAAAATCCTGAGCCTACAGGTTCAGTATTAAGCAATCGTGGCGAGCGTTTGAGTTATGTGACAAGCGATGTAGATAATCAAAGCCGTGGCTCTGTTGGTCAACCTTATGATGTTGGCGCGGATGAGTTTACTGGTTTACCGTATGTTAATGACGTAGAATTGACAGCCGTCTTACGTCCATTGACCTATCGCAGTGGTGCATCACAAGTGAATTTTGCAGATGCAGAATATGTTATGGCAGGCGATCAGATTTATAATACAGATTCAGTCCCTGTCTTTGCACGTCTGCGCAATAACAGTACATTATCTCAAGTAGTGACTGTCGTTGGTGAGTTTGCAATGGAAACGGGTGCCGGCAGTACAAATGCAATAGCATCTTATCCGGGCTTATCACAATTTGGTAATCGCACCGTAGAAATCGGAGGCGGAGAATCCAAAGATGTATATTTAGGTTTTATACGTCCTCAATCATTGAAAGCATTGCCGACATATAATACACCTATATGGATGAATTCAGCCGTTAATGCCTCAATGCGTGATTATGTGAGCCCTCGCTATCGTATTCAAGCACGCATCGTTACCTCTGATGAAAACATGACCAATAATAGCGAAGCAATGGATGCACGTTTCTACTTGCGTCGTTCGGTGTATGGCATGATGGCATCAGTAGAAGGCTTATCGTATAATCATACGGATGTTAATGGTCCACAAACTGACGTAAATTATGCACGTATGACAGTAGGTAAATTGAATGCAGACAGTGTATTGCGCGGTCTTCGTGCGATGGGCTTATACAGCGGCAGAGATAACTTTATTTTGAACAATGCTCAAGTATATCACTACGATATTCTTGATCGTAATGCATGGGAACCTCGTTCAGTAGATTATCGTGATTATCGTACAATTTGGTGGTCACAAGACAATAGCACATTGAGCCGTTTCGAGCGTGAAGATTTACGTTATTACTTGTCATCGGGTAAACTTGGATCGAAAAAGAACTTAGTCATGGCGAGCCAAGAAGTTGTAAAACAGCATGTTGGATTAGATGCCGCCAATGATGAATTTTTTGTTCGCTATATGTTGCGTACACAACGCGGTCGTAACAATGCAGGCGCAGCGGTATTGACTCCTGTAGCGGGTGGTTATAATCAGCGTAATGTAATTGGTATGACCTTACAGAACAAATTAGTAGATCAAATTCGCAGCACAGGATTTATGAATGGCAGTTGGTCAGATCCAATGCCGATGCCTGCCTTATTAGGAATTTACACAGATAAATTTACGCAAGGTTTGGCACGTACAGGAATGAAATACGCTACTCGTGATGCAGGTGTACGCGACAGTGCAATGGCAGTAACGAATGCGGCCGAAGGCTTCAACACAGTGTATTTAGGAGCAGATTGGCGTCACTTTGGCGTTACGACATCAATGACAGGCGTAGAGCGTGTTATGCGTGGCATCATGGACTACTTGACCGCAAATTATGGTTACCCGAATCCGGTAGAATTGGTTGACTTCAGTGCTTCAAGCCGTGGTCGCAGCGTTGATGTTTCATGGACTACAGCAAGTGAAAAACAAAGCGGTTGGTTCGAAGTAGAGCGCAGCCAAGTATCAATGACAGGTCGTAACAATTTTGAAACACTCGGTCAAGTATCAGCCGCGGGCACAAGCACAGAGCGTCGCGATTACAATTTCCGTGACTTAAACGTGGACAACGGTGGTCGTTATGTTTATCGCTTACGCATGGTTGATCTTGATGGTACAAGCAGCATGAGTGATGAAGTAGAAGTATTGATAGGTAACAGCAGTGCAACAGTAGGTGAAGTAAGTCCTAACCCTGTTGTTGATCAATCAACGACAACACTTAGCGTAGAACTTGGATCAGCGGGTTCAGTAGAAGTGCGAGTTTATGACATGTCCGGTACAGAAGTATCCTCGATAAGTGAATATCGCAGCGCAGGTACACATGCACTTAGTATTCCGACAGCCGGATTGACAAGTGGAGTATACCGTGTAGTAGTGACTGCTGACGGTGTGAATCAAACACGCACAATGTCTGTAGTACAATAAGCAATAGCTCATCGCTAACGATGAGTGCAAACCTCATGAAAACGCCTCTTGGATATAATACCAAGAGGCGTTTTCTATTGTATTGAATAGATACAATACTACTAATTACGTGAACTATTGAGTATTTTTGTAAAGTCTCTTAAAAATAGTACAGTGAATTAAGTGATAACGTTGATTTTATAACAATAGAAATAGGATTCTGATGCTCTATGGCTGCGACAAAAAAGAATGCAAAAAAGAAAAAAGAGGAGAAGAAGCCACTTTATAGTGATTATCCAATCAAAGCGTTATTTCAGATTAGTATATTAGTTGCTTCAATTTCATTTGTGATATATTACATATCCAATCCCAATGATATAGTCGGTATATTTTTTAAATCATTCTTAATTTTTAGTGCTGTAGCGATAGCCGGAGGGATAATCTTAGTTTCAGTATTTACAGTGCTGGGTAATATTCGTGAAAAAGAGCATCTACAGTATGTTGAAGAATTAAAGCAGGAGGCAGAGCGAATACAAGAAGAAAGAAGACAGCGTTTGTTGGAAATACAGAATGCGCAAGTGAACGCCTCTGCAAATAATGAAAAAGAGTTATCCGAAAATTAATGGGATTATAGTAAATGTCAGGGTTACAACAACAACTTTCAGATGAAGACTTAAAGCTTACTTGGAATGAGTTTTTGTCTTCACATAGCCGAGAGTCACGCCATCGGCTTATGTTGCATTATATCTGGCTAGTGAGATATGTTGTGAATGGTTTACATATTCCTTCGCATTCCATACTGGCTGAACAGGATTTCATAAGTTTTGGTATTGTTGGATTGAATGAAGCATTGGACAGATTTGAAGCCGATCGTGGGTTAAAGTTTGAAACTTTTGCTATGCCACGTGTCAAAGGCATGATATTAGATGAATTGAGACGATTAGATTGGTTGTCGCGTTCAGCTCGGAAACGAGTTCAGGAATATCTTGCTGCAGCTGATGCTCTTCGTAGCCAAGAAGGAAGAGAAGTTTCATCCGAAGAAATACGCCAAAAATTGAACGTAACACAAGACGAGTATCAGAGCTACCTTTCAGCTACCGCTGCTTCAATTTCTGCATTTTCGCTCCATAATGGAGTGCCATCACAGTCATCCGATGATGAAGAAGCGGTGTCAAAAGAGATTGAAGACCCTGATTGGAATGATGTACTCCAATCATTGCAGGATGAAGAACAGCAGGAATTTATTGTTCGATATTTAGAAAAACTGCCCGAAAAAAAACGATTAGTTATGTCTTTGTATTATTATGAAGAACTTACCTTTAAAGAAATTGGTTTGCATTTGAATGTAACGGAAAGCAGAGTATGTCAAATTCATACTCAAACAATTAGTGATCTTCGCAAAAAACTGCGGGATTATGACCATGCTTAGTGAAAAGATTCGTAAAAAATTAGAAGCACGCAAAGATTTGCCAACTATACCGGCAACCGCAGCCGCTGTATTACAATCTATTGATGATCCTAATTCTAGCGCTGCCTCTTTAGCAAGAATTATTGAAAGAGATGTTTCACTGACAGCTCGCGTGCTTGCAGTGGCAAACTCACCGTTTTATGGCTTACTTCGAAAAGTATCGACAGTAGAACTTGCACTTGTTATTTTAGGTTTGTCTGCCGTAAAAGAAATATTGTTAAGTCTGGTAGTGCAAAGAATTTTTGCAACCATGAGAACAGAAGTGCTGGATGTCAGAGAGTTTTGGAACTATTCTGTGTATTGTGGTTCAACAGCTCGTTTCCTTGCCAGAAAATTAGGATACAGAGTAGCAGGTGAAGCCTTTGTGGCAGGATTAATACATGATATCGGTATATTAGTAGCTGCACAGTTTCTGTCAAAGGAGTTTGATGAAGTAAGAAAACTCCAAGCACAATCCGGTTTATCATTTCACGAAGCTGAGTTGACAGTTTTTCATAATACCCATAATGATATTGGGCTTTGGTTCGCAGAACGTTGGAATCTACCCGAACAATTACGTTGTGCAATTTTTCATCATCATACTAAAGAATGGACAGATGATCCTTTGCCTGTGATGTCTTTAGATGCATCAACCGGTACAGGTGCAATTCCTACCGAACCGAAAAGAACAAATAGTACACAGAGAAACGCTGCTGTCGAAAATCGTATATTAACGGGTCTTGTGGGACTATCAGAGTTTTTTGCTATAAATGCCGGCTTTACGAAATGGACTTTTGATAATCAAACACAGCAACTCTTTATTCCTGAGGATTTGTTATCTCAAGTGCAATCGAAGTTTACACTTGATGATGAAGATGCTCTGATGAGCTTACTTGACACACTTAAAAGTGAATATGATGCTGCATCTGATATGTCCACTGCTCGTTAATTGAACGAATAATAGCATTTTATCATACTCTCTTACTGCTAAAAAACGTAAATTTGCACTTAAGAACGCTGACTAAGCAGCAAAATCAGCGTTACCTTCCTTGATTATTTATATAAATGATTATGAATATATGTATTCGTTATACGGTGGGATATAGTATTATAGCACTGTTCTGTTTGATGATGTCAATGCCGATACTCCCACAATCCGGAGGTACAGACACCTCACAAAAATCAATGAGACAATTGACTCAAACACTACAATCCATCATCAATAAATCTGCTGTTAATGGAACAAAGGTAAGTGCGATGGTCTATTCTCTTGACAATAATCAGGTGCTTTTTGACCATAATTCTCGTCAGCCATTAACTCCTGCTTCTACCACAAAATTATTTAGTACCTATACTGCTTTGCATATAATGGGTGGGGATTATAGTATTCCGACTATTGTTGCTACAGATGCGCAGCCGCCTGTTAACGGAGTGCTGAATGGAAATGTATATATAGTCGGTAAAGGAGATGCATTATTAACAATTAGTGATATTGAGCAATTAGCAGATCAAATTGAGCAAGCTGGAATTAAAAAAATCGTAGGTAATATCTATGGTGATGGCAGTTACTTTGACAATATTACACAACGCCATATTTATAGTGGTGATGGCGAAATTGTTGAACCACTACCACCCATTACCGCTCTTGGATATTATCGTAATTCCATGACTGTGATGGTTTCGGGTGGGAATCCACCACGTGTACAAACTATACCTCCATCTGATGCATTTGTTTCTACAGTACATCAAACAGTATTGCGCAAAACAAATGTCGGTAAAAATAGTGGAACTCAAATACAAAAGCGGTCGAAAAATTCAGCAAAAAAAACTATCCGTCAGCAAAGAATACGGAAAAAAACAACATTGAAAAAGAAATCTGCTTTTAAACCAGTCAAAAAACGTCGCCATACAATGTTAATAGAGCATCCGGATATATGGGTTAATCGCTTCGGTGATGCACCACTTCCGCCCCGTCGCATAAAACACAGAGGACGAGGTCCCGCAATAGGGATCAATAGTTCAGTACAAAAAGATGGTACACAACATTTTACCGTTGTCGGTTCATTAGGATCAGGTGGAATAATTTCAAAACATTATGCCATTGCAAAACCTGAGTTGGCTGTCGCCGGTTCTTTAGCAAATCGTTTAAGAAGTGGTGGAGTTGAAATTGAAGGTACTATAGGATTAAAAAAAATGCCTGAGAATGCCAAAATATTAGGGGAAAGCCGCCGTGCTGTCACCGAAATGCTCAATCTTGTAAATAAAAACAGCGATAATTTTTTAGCAGAACAAACATTTAAAATGATTGGTGGTTTCAAAGGTGGACAAGAAAACACAGGGCGTGTGGCAGCAAAAACTATTACTGATGAGCTTGCACAGTTAGGTATTTATACAGAAGGAGTCTGTATAAATGATGGCTCAGGATTATGCAGAAAAAATTTAGTCTCGGCAAAAACTGAAGTTGATTTATTGACAAAAGCTGCGCAATCAAGTTTTGCACAACAATTTCATAATTCATTGTCTATTGCCGGTGTTGACGGCACATTACGTCGCAGAATGATTGGAACATCAGCGCATAATAATGTGCGCGCAAAAACAGGGACATTACGTAATGTCAGTGCACTTGCCGGATATGTTACGACTCGTGATGGTGAAAAATTATGTTTTTCTATTATTTGGAATGGTGGGTCTGTGGGGTCATATAAAATGGCTGAGAATATGTTTGCTGTTGCACTTGCTGAATTTTCTCGGACAAATATACCGTCATTAGGAACTAATGAATAATTATCTATCATTTCATTGTTTTTCTTTTTTTACTCTTTGCTCTAAATTCCTTTGGTATTTTTCCTGATAACAGTATTTTTTCAATTGTTTTTTTTGCCGATTCAAAATGTGTTTTACGTATTTTACTTTTAATAAGCAATAGAGCAGGTGTGGCAACAGATAATTCTGTTATACCCATTCCTATAAGTAAAGATGTAATGGTATTCCATGCTGCCAATTCACCACATAAAGAAACGGAAATACCATTTGCTTTAGCCCCTGTAACGGCATGATGCATTAATCGTAAAACAGAAGGATGTAATTCATTGAACATATCCGCCACATATCCGTTATTTCTGTCAGCACCTAAGGTGTATTGAGCAAGATCATTAGAACCAATGCTGAAAAAATCTGAATATTTCCCTAAATCTGAGGCAATACAACAAGCCGCAGGCGTTTCTATCATAATGCCAACCGATATATGAGTATCGTAGGGGATTTGTTCTTCACGTAATTGATGCTTGACGCTGTCTATGATTTTTTTTGCTCTTTTAATTTCTTTAACCTGTGATATCATTGGTAACATTATTTTAATGTTTTTATGATTTGAAGCCCGTAAAATAGCTCGAATTTGTGTGCGAAATATTTTTTTATTACCTAATAAAAAACGTATGCCGCGATAACCAAGAGCCGGATTCTCTTCACGTTTAACACCACCTTTTTTATCGCCCCCGACATCGAAAGTACGAATGGTGACTGTGTGCGGATACATGCGTTCAGCAATTTCTTTGTACCATATATATTGCTCATCTTCCGAAGGAAAACTACCATCACTTTTTACTAAATATTCTGTACGTACAAGCCCTATCCCCATAGCACCGGACATGATTGCCGCATCAACTTCTTCGAGTGTTTCTATATTTGCCGATAATTTTATGGTATGCTTATCTGTTGTTTCACAAGGTAACTCAATAATTTGTCCAAGAGCTTTTTGTTTTTTTTGCTCCTTTACTTGTTCCTGTTCATAATCCAATAATGTATTCGCAGTAGGATTAATAACAACTGTTCCCGAATATCCATCGCAAATGACAGTGCAATTTTCCGGTATTTTTTTTGTTATATTTGGTATTCCTATAATTGCAGGAATACGCAGAGACCGTGCTAAGATTGAAACATGCGATGCTATACCGCCTATTTCTGTTATAATTGCAGATACTCCTCTTTTATGCAATTCTAATAAATCTGTCGGAGTGATGCTGTGCGAAATAATTATGGCACCATTGCTGATACTGCTAATAGGTTTTCGTTTGCCTATATGCACAAGTAATCTGTGACGTACATGATCTAATTCCGCAGATCTTTCTCGCATCGCTTCGTCTTTAGCATTCTGAAATAATGCACATTGAGCGTCGAATTCATCTTCGATTGCTTGAACCGCGGATCGTGTAGTATATATTCTTTTGGTTATTTCTTGTTGTAATGTAGGGTCCTGTAATATCATGGAATATGTTTCCATAATATCATGAATTGCCGTTTCGTGGTCATTATGGATAACCGAGGTTATTTCGGCAAGACTTTTTTCTATTGCAATAGAAAATTTTTTAATTTCAGCGGGTATTTTTTCAGGGGAAACTTGTATGTTTTTTGATGGTCGTAATTTTTTTATCACCACAACATTATGCGAACATATAGCAATGCCTGCCGAAGCAGGAATTCCTTTTAATAATCGTTCAGTTGTAGCCTGATGTTCTTGAACTGATAATTCAGATAATTCTGTCATAACACCATAAAATTAATGATAAATCGTACAAGGCAATGCTTGTGTTGAATTATGCGTACGTATGATGATTGTATAAGAGCCGGATGGAATAGAACTTAAATCCCATGAATAGGAAAAGTCCCCTTGGGGAATAAATCCTTCATGAATAGTAGCTATCAGTTTACCTTGATTGTTAATAGCTGAAATGTGATAATATTGATATTGTGGATTAGATAATGATAGTGTTACTGTATTGTGTGCAGGATTAGGATATATAACAGGTCTGTTCTCATCTAATGTTCTATCAGACACAGATGTAAGATAATTAGTACGCTCAGCTAAAATAGAGGAGTCAGGGTCAATAATCACATCAGTTACAGGAAATTTTGTTTCAAAGGTAATCACTTGTTTGCGTTGATTATTAAGAAATGTTTTGCGTTCCGCAGGAATTCCTGAGCCATTTTTTGAGCGCAATTCTAATGTTACGGGCATAATAAATACATCGGGAACAAGACTACCGCTTTGGTTTTGTTCTACAGTGACAGTTGTAGTGAAGTTTTCGCTGCCATTAGGCGTAGATATTGCGGAAACACTATAAATAGGATGACCGGCAGAATAAAGCCATTGAGTAAAAAACTGTTCCCAGGTCATTCCATCAAGGGTTATTTCTCGTTCTAAATGTTGCTGAAGTTCTGCGGTCTCGGCTGAACTGAAACGATGTGTATTAATCCAAGAACGTAAAGATTGAAAAAACTTCTCATCACCGGATACTTTACGCATCATGTGATAAATCCACCCTGCTTTACAATACGTTGTTGCATAATTAAAAATACGTTCAAGAGGAATACCCCAAACAGGAGGTTGTGCCCCTGAGCGTATATAGGCATCTCTTCTTATATTCATGTGATGAATATATAAATCATTGCCGCCCCATGATTCATACCATAATGCTTCACCCCATGTTGCGCCACCTTCATTCAGCCATATATCTTTCCATGTTGCGCAAGTAACTAAATCGCCCAACCATTGATGGGCTATTTCATGAGCAATACCAACGGCACTCCAACGACGTGCCCATATTCTGTTTGTGGTTGTCATTGTCTGATGTTCCATACCTCCAAAATTAAAGGGAGCAGCCACAGTATGACCATATTTCACAAATGGATATTCGCCAAATAATCGTGAATAAGCGGCAATCATACCCGGAGCATCACCTAAGGTCTGCAGAGCATTCATTTCCGCATTATCTTCTGTATCTGCTTTCATATCAATTTCCCACACATAATTATCAATCGGAATAGAATCATTGGGACTAGTGACTTTTTTATACCATTGACGAAACATAGTAAAACGTGAAGCATTGGCAACCATGAGGTATGTTGGTATTAGTGTTGTGTCTAACCACTGATAATCAGCATATCGCTTACCGGTTTGAGTATCTGTGCCCTCAGTAATTGATTGCAAAAGACCATTTGAGGAAACAGAAAATGGTGTTTTTTCGCCATCAGTGCGTGGAACACGTACCGTTATGGATGCTCTGGCTTTGTCGTAGGGCGCATCATTACATGGCATCCAGTAACGAGCATTATTAGGTTGATTCATTGTATAGATAATACCTTCCGGATTGACCAATGGTTTACTGTTTTTATCGGTTATGCCGGAAGCCGCACCTTTGGAATATGCATGAAAACCCCGATTTTCTTCACCAACATAGGTGTAATGAACAAAAAGGGTTAATGTATCCTTGCTCAAATATGTTTTTCCTAAATCTACGCTCCATTCCATCTCTTTTGCTTCTGCCTTTGTTGTTGTACCTGCAATGATAACGCTGTCAATAGTGATGTTGACTGCATCAAGCCGCAGAGAACGAAGAGAGACCGTGTCTATACGAATATGAATGGCATTAATACCTGAATAGCGACGATTAATTGTCTGGGATTCAATGGTAGAGAGGGGGTTGCGCCAATCCATAAAAAGTCTGTAACTAAGAACGTCATAAGGGCGACGCACAATATATGAAGAGGCACTTTGGTGAACTGTAGGAATACAGTTAATATGATTATGCTCAATGAGTTCCATATCATTCGATTTTTCTAAGAGATAGGATGGCATCTTGTTGATTTGCGCTGTCAATGATTGACCGATTAAGCACAAAAAGAGAAGTGCATATACAGTATGTAGAGCCGATTTCATAAGCAAAAAATGATTTTATAATAATATATTGTACGATAAAGAACACGAAGCAGTGATTTTGATTCGGCAACTTACGAAGAAAAAATCATTTATAGGCATGGTAGAGAGCAGTTTACCAAGACTTCCCTGAAGAGTAAAGCTGTCGAGTGACTAATTTTTGTTGCTGTCTTTCTAGTATAAGGTCCGCTACTTTCAGTGGAATATCAAAAGGAAAAACCGTAGTAAAAACTTCATGAATTTTATCTTCACTGACATCAAAGCGATAGAGAATATTCATTAGTTTTTCCGGCTGTGTAGAAAGTAAAGCGGTGATATGTTCTGCAAGTGCATTTCGCAACTCATCAATGGATTGCAAAGTGGCATAGCAAGGAACAAGTTCATAGGAACTATGTAATGCTGAAGCAATATCACGAACATTTTCTTGTGAGCTCATATCCATATTTAGTATTTGGGTTGTATAAGCGGTAAAGTTACAGTAAATGTAGAGCCATTGTTTTCTTCACTTTCAACATTAATCGTACCTCCATGCAATTCGACGAATTCTTTGACAATATATAAGCCCAAACCACTGCCTAATTCATTGCCTACATTGCTGCCACGAATAAAAGGTGAGAACAAATCTGAAATCTCCGATGATTTAATACCTATGCCATTATCCTTAATTTTTATATATGCTGTTGCTTCCTTAGACGTAAATTCCAAGATAATTGTTGTACGTTCAGGAGAATAACGCGAAGCATTTTTCAATAAACTTAGAACAATAAAAGAAACCATTGATTTATCAACAAAGATAGTCTGATGGGTGTTCGGAACAACAATTTGTAAATGCTGATGCCTTGTAGAAATAATAGGCAGAATGGAATCATAAATTTCGTCAAGTATCTGCTGAATAGAATAATAGTCAGGCAAAAAAGATTCGCGTAAAGAATCAATAGAGGAGTGAGTGATAAAATCATTCATAAACTCTTCGAGTTGAACAACACGCTTAAAAATTTTATCAAGTTCATTTTTACGTTGCTCGGGCGACATCTTATCAAAATGATGACGCAATATCTCTGCTGAAATCAATATACTTGTTAATGGCGTTCTGAATTCATGAGAAACAGTTCGGACAAAATGCGTTTTTAATTCATTTAATTGTCGCTCTTGTGCCAATGCTTCCAATAATTCATTTCTTGCTCTCCTCTCGGTAGTAATGTCATAAAAGAATATTCTATATGTATTATTCGATAATCTATGAACTTCCATCTCATAAAAATAATTGTTATGAGAATATTCTACGGTGTATTGTTGTTCAAATTCTTGTGATGCAAATATTGACAAAAAATTGTAACTGCTCGTATCTGTGGTGTCTTTACCAAATTGTGATAGTGCTGAATTATTTGCATACGTAACAACACCTTCTGATGTTATCTCGATAATAGGGATGTCGCTTTGTTCGGGTATAGAAGCAAGATGACGTAAAGTAATCTCATTTTCCTTCTGTTCTGTAATATCTCTTGCTGTTTGAATAACAATAATTTTTCCATTATCTTCAAAATATTTTGCCAAAAAATTATCAAGCCAACGATATCCTTTTGTTGGATGTAAAAAACGATATGTCTGATGAAGATGGGTTTGTGTATCATCATCCAACCATTGCGTAACTGTTCTGATAAACTCATTGTTATCATCAGGGTGAAAATAATTTTCTAACATTTCCTGGTCAAGAGCATTAAATTGCTCAATGGATAATCCTGTGATTTTTTGAAATTCTTTGTTTGCAAATTGAGGTGTTAATACATTGTTAATCTGTTCACTGATAAGAATACCTATAGGAGCTATGTCCGATAAAATTCCAAATTGTTGCTTACTAGCATCTAACATTTTTTCAACTTTACGTAATTGAGTAATATCAATTGCTGATCCAACTACTTCTTTGACTTTGCCGTCAACAATAATTGGATTAAGAGAAAAAAGGAGTACCATTGAACTATTCGGTAGTGGGACTTCTTCTAATACAGATTCTCCTTCGAAGGCACGCAGTACGGGTGGTAAAGACAATCGAGATTGATCCTCACCAAATATTTCATCAATTGATTGACCAACTATTTTTTCTGTTGTCAAATCACCTGCTAATTTGCCATCACGCATTGCATAGGCAATTTTACCGTCTTCACGACGATATAATCGTACAACAAGATTTTGTAAGTTGTTAACAGTTTTCTTGAAATTTTCTTCCAATGACTGGGTAATAATCTCTTCGGCTCTTTTTAATGTTGTGATGTCCACAGTAAATTGATTTGCATAAAGAATATCGCCTGTTTGTTCATCAAAATCACTGTAAATATAATTATCTGTCCATACATAATCACCTCTCAAATTCTTCATTTTATATGTAATATGAAGAATCCCTTCCATTTTATTATCTGTCCATTCTTTAGTTTTACGAAATATGTCTTCACGTTCATTATCATCAATACTTTCATGTAATAAATAATCAATATTGTGTTTGAAATCTTCTAAGTTACCGCCAACAATACGCTCAAACTCTCTATTGTAATACACGTATTCATTGGTACGAAGATTTTTACGAATAAAAGCGATTGGTGCATTTTCAATAAAATGATAGAGTGTTGTCTCTGCTTCACGCAATTCTTTTTTTGTTTTTTCATTTTCGGAAATATCTTGAATTGCTGCGATAGATCCTATTATAGTGCCATCATTATCTGTTAATGGCGTTGCATGTACTTGCACGGTGCATAAGGTCTTGTCGGCTCGATGAACAACAACGGTATATGTTTCTACAATTCCTTGTTTACGGTTAGTCATGTATTGTTGCAACAATGAGTCTGCATGAAGAGTATTGTCAATCCATTCTCGCTCATTTGTGCCGATGAACTGTTCTTTTTCGATGCCGAATATGTCTTTTACTCTTGAATTTGCATTAATAATTTGGCCATGTAAATCCGTAAACACAACTGCTTCGCTGAGAGAATCCAAAAGAGCTATATGTTGATTTTCTCGCTCAAAAAATGACGTATATTTGTTGCGCTCTTCGGTAACATCACGTAGAATAAATACTGCTCCATTGTGCCATAAATTATCATTGATTTGTCTTAATGGAGAGGACTGGATATGAATATATCGTGGTATTTTATTAGTTGTGATATTCAAATCATGTCCGGATTTATAATATTCACACAGCGATGTGAAATCAACACTTGTTTCATTCTGTATAAAATTAGTAATTGAATGAGGCGGTGGCTGTTGTTCAAAATATTCTGCAAATAGCTTTTGTGCAGCATTATTGCTATGTAATATTATGCCTTTGCCGTCCGTGGTGATAAGGGCATCGGAAACAGCAGCCAATGTAGCGTGCAATATATCTTCTTGCAGTAATATTTTTTTTTCTTTTGAATGTTTGTCGAATGCCATTTCGGCGGCAATATACAGCTCATCAAAATTGATGGGTTTTAGTAAATATCCATAAGAACGAACATTACGCGCACGTTCCGTCATCAGTATCTGAACATTCGATGTAACAAAAATAGTCGGAATATCGTGATTTGTATGTAATGCTGCGGCTAAGTCAATTCCGTCTTTATCATTTCCAAGAGCAATATCGAGAATAGCAAGACCGAATGAATAATGCTTAGCTGCGGTGAAGGCGCTCTCATAATCGTGGGCAATGACACTATTGTTATAACCCATTTTTTGCAATTCTCTTTGAATCGAAAGTGCAATAAGATGTTCATCTTCAACGATAAGTATGGATATATCTCTGGACTGCATGAATGATAGTTAGGATTGTACGAAGTAAATAAATATGTGAAATACTGCCGACATGATTTATTCTGTTATGTCTTATGCCGCAGATATAGGTATCAATACGAATTGTGTTGAACAACATGATCTCAAGCACAATATTGTATATAAAAACTGCCGATTGATAAGTAGCTCCTTTATGTCATTATTATATAAAGGAGCTATTTGTTTAATGTTACGGTGAAAGTCTTTGTTTTTTCCATGCCACGCCATCCCGAGAAAATTCGATTCTGTCATGAAGACGATTGGGGCGGCCTTGCCAAAATTCAAAATAATGGGGCATTAACCGATAGCCACCCCAAAAATCAGGTAAAGGTACATTACTGCCAAAACGTTGTTGATAGTCAGAAAACGCTGTGTCTAATTGCTCTCTGTTTTCTATAATGCTACTTTGTGCCGAAGCCCATGCACCAATTTGGCTTTCCAATGGTCTGCTGAAAAAATAATCTGCACTTTCTTGGCGGCTTATTTTTTCGACGACTCCTTCAATGCGAACTTGTCTTTGTAACTCAAGCCAAAAAAACAATAAAGACGCTTGAGGATTGGCAACAAGATTTTTGCCTTTTTTACTTTCATAATTCGTAAAAAATATAAAGCCTTTTTCATCAAAATGTTTTAATAATACTACACGCGATGTAGGCATACCCTCCGGTGTGACTGTTGCTAACACCATCGCATTCGGTTCTTCTATCTTTGCATTTTGTGCTTCAGTAAACCAGCGGTCAAATTGTATATGCGGTGTGTCGGCTATA
The DNA here is from genome assembly GCA_002344005.1 of Ignavibacteria bacterium UBA2373. Lineage (GTDB taxonomy): Bacteria > Bacteroidota > Ignavibacteria > Kapaibacteriales > UBA961 > UBA2353. The sequence goes on from DDTD01000071.1 coordinate 16,231, forward strand.
TGTTCTTGCGTCAATCCATGCAGTGTATATTCTTTGCGTAAGTCTCCGAGTTTCATAGTTTTATTTTTTGGGTTGTGGAGGTTCCATCACAGTGCCGCACGCATTGCAAGTGCGCAATTCTTCCGAACCGTAAAATTTAGCAAAAATTGGTGGTAATTGCTTCACAATATCTGTCAATAGTAAAAATTCTTCATATAATTTATTGCCGCAATTTTCACAAAACCACATAAATGCATCAAGTTCTTTTTGCTCTCTGCGACGTTCAATCACAAGTCCAACGGTGTTTTCGCCTCTTTGTGGTGAGTGTGGAGTGCGTGGCGGCAATAAAAATATTTCACCTTCGCGAATATGAATATCACGAGGTTTTCCTTCATCAATTATTTTTACGGTGATATCACCCTCTAATTGATAAAAAAATTCTTCGCCTTCATTGTAGTGATAATCTTTGCGGGAGTTTGGACCGCCGACAACCATTACAATAAACTCGGTATCTTGATACACTGTTGCATTACCAACGGGTGGCTTTAATAAATGACGATGCTCGTCTATCCATTGCTTAAAATTAAAAGGCGATTGTACTGCCATAATGTTTTCCTTTCTATACTTAAAATATGGAATTATACTCGTACATCTAAGCGTTTTCCGCTTTGCAATTGCTCTTGAGCAATCATTTCGGGTGTAGCTTTCAGCAATTCTATTAATTTTTTCTCTAATGATTGTTCACCTGTTTGCTGTTGTAATACATACAGTGAACCGGATGGCTCTTTGGGGTTTGATTGTTTTATTTGTTTTACGGAATCTACAGTCATATATTTTTCCCATAAAGTTGTTGATAATATCGTTGATAGTCACCATTACGAATATTGTTGCACCATTGTTGATGTGTGCAATACCACTCAATAGTGGATTCTAAGCCGTCTGCGAAAGAAATCTGTGGTCGCCAGCCAAGTTCAGTCATTATTTTCGTGGAATCTATGGCATAGCGACGGTCATGTCCGGGGCGATCTTTCACATAGGTGATAAGATGTTCTGATTTACCCAGAGATGATAATATTTTTTTTACGATGTCAATATTGTGCTGTTCAGACGATGCACCAATATTATAGACTTCTCCCTTTTTCCCTTGACAATATACAGCCCATACCGCGCTGTTATGGTCATCAACATGAATCCAGTCACGGACATTTTTTCCGTCACCATACACGGGTAAAGTGGTATTTTCCAAAGCTCGCACAATCATGAGAGGAATTAATTTTTCGGGAAATTGATATGGACCATAATTATTTGAACAGCGCGTAATACTTGCATTTACACCAAAGGTATGCACAAATGATTGGACAAACATATCGGCTGATGCTTTAGAAGCGGAATATGGTGAACTTGGCTGTAAAGGAGTATGTTCTGTAAAATAGCCATCATCGCCTAGAGAGCCATACACTTCATCTGTGCTTATTTGTACATAGCGCAAACCCAATTCTCGAGCAATATTCAATAAAGACACAGTGCCCATCACATTACTTGTCACAAAAGGGGAAGGATCCATAATTGATCTGTCCACATGGGTTTCTGCCGCAAAATTTATAATTCCCTCTACGCCATAATGGTTACATATTTCCCTGATTTTTTCTGTATGTTCAATACGTTCTTGGATAAAAGATAAACGCTTGTCGGCTATAAAATCGGCAAGGTTTTCGGGATTACCTGCATAGGTGAGCGCATCCACAACCACAATAGAATATTCTGTGTGGAGAAGCATATATCTGACGAAATTACTTCCTATAAATCCGGCACCGCCCGTTATGAGAATTGTTATATTCATGAAATACTGTATTCGATGAGATAGGTAAAAATATTATTGTTTTTTTGATAAAGATATTGTTATTTCGACACGTCTTTTGGCAGAATCATTTTTGGTATCATCATCATCAATACCATTGCCGCTTGTTCGCCACACAATATTGTTTTTATATTTTCTATACGATTGTAATTGTTCAATTTTTGTTTGCAACCACTTTGCCGTATAATATGCGCGTAAAGCAGAAAGCGTTTCATTGGTCATAAGGGTTCCGCGGTCAAGATGAAAATTAAAATCTTCGTCATCTATGGTGGTGCCGCTGTAACGTGCTTTTTCATAAATACCACGCGGATCGGCAAATCCGGTAATGGTGACTACGAGTTCTTTATTGTCATCGCCACAAATATCGTCGTCGAGCAAGTTCAAACGTTCGGCAATAAATGTATAGGCATCATGGAGTGCGCTATCTACCGCATTAGCATAGCTATTGTATTCTTTACCCGGTTTTTCCACATAACGTGTGGAATCATCATTGCCCAGTAAACCATACGAAAATTTTAGTCGCAATGCTTGCAAGTTTTCGGAAGTATTAGGCAAATAATATCCGCTTACAAAAAATGGAATATCGTATTTTTCAAAAGTGAATACAAAATCTTTTTTTTCTACTACAAATTCGAGAGCCAAAGCCACAGCACTTGCTTCATCGCATGGTGTGGTAATGCGTTTTTCATGCCGTCCGGGCACACAAGGCGATTCATATCGCACAATTAAATATTGCCGTGCCGGCACATTAAAACGAAAATAACCGTCGGATTGTACCTCCGTTTTTGCATATTCTTTGCCTATGACATCCACCGCCGTTACTGTGCCTGTTGCTCCTATACCATCGGGGGTACGCACTTTACCGCTTATCATGACCGGACCGCATAAATCAAAGCGATATAAATCATAACCACCATAGCCGCCCGGGCGATCGGATGCAAAGAGTATGCTGTCGCCCCACACCGCCGCATTAATGTCATTAAAGGGTGAATTTAATGGTTGGGGCATTGCTCGAGGGTTTGACCAGCGTTGTCCTTGACCATCAGCAATGATAATATCGAAATCCTTTTTTTTCTTATATCCTTTTGAAGCAAACATCAGGGTACCATCCGGCGATATAGAAGGTGTAAATTCATCATTGGGTGTATTGAGTGAATCACCAAGATTGATAGGATTAGACCATGTGCCTGCTGCTGTGCGACGCACCATATATATATCAATACCGCCTATGCCGCCTGATCTATCGGAGGAAAACAGAAAATACGAACCATCGGGTGAAAAAAATGGTTGTGAGTCCCATTGCGCAGAATTAACAGATGCCGCCAAAGCTACGGGTTTGCTCCATGTAGCACCTTTTTTTACGGCATAAAAAATATCAACATTAGGCATTGATGCTCCGGGATTTGATGGCGCAGCAAAAAGCATTTCCTGTTGTTTGGTAATAGGGTTCATCGCAAAAGTGGGATAGCCACTGCCTTTAAACTCTTCTAATGGGAACTCTTCCGCAAAACGAGGAGCCGAAAATCCCTCATTGCTCTGTGTTGAAAAGTATGAAGCCTGTTCCATCGGTGGGCGTTTGCCTTGCCATTCACGATTGGTGGAACTGAAAAGCAAGGTGCGTTTATCATAACGAAAAGGAGCATATTCGTCGGAACTGCTATTGATTTCTGCACCCAAATTCCCCTCTGCTGTCGGTTCGGATTGCCGTGTTGAACTGCATCCGCCAAGCGCAAATAGTACCATTAAAATAAGTGCAAGTTTAGCTGTCATCGGTTTTGTCACTGTTTGATTCCACAAATTTACGGACACACTCTCGGCTTTAGAAACAAAAAATGTAGTTTGATGATATGTTGTTGCTCTATACATCATTGCCGGAAACTAAAAAAAATGAATGAACATTCTCATTCATACGGCGTATCCGACAAAATAGTATCATAGAATCGCAGCAATGCCTGCTTGCGTAACACAGATAAAAAAAGGGGGTATTTCCCCCCTGTATATGAAATGAATATCTCGTTTACTGTTTGTTTTTAGGTGTCTTAACAACAAAAACAGGACACGGTGTTTTTCTCAGGACTCTTTCCGTTGTACTGCCAAAAAGCAGATGGTCAATTCCGCCTCGCCCATGTGTGGCTATGCAAATAAGCGAGATGCCATGTTCAGCGGCATAGCGGTCAATTTCATCGGAAGCCCGTCCTGCTGTTTGTATCGTTGTTATGACAGTAAAGCCCTCGGCAATTAAGCTGTCCGCCAATGTTTTCATTTCTGTGTCGGCAGCTTGGGTATATTCTTGTTCAATATCCAAAAAACCGACTTGAGCATAGCCCCAATTTACGGGATAAGCAACCGGCTCTATCACATGCAAAAGATGAATAACCGCTGCGTTTTGTTGAGCTAATTCCTTGGCATATCCTATTGCATGAGCTGCATTGTCAGAAAAATCTGTGGGCACTAAAATTGAACGTATTGCATACATAATAACTCTCCTTTTGAATAGAAATGGAATATCAATATTTGTTCATGAAATGAAAAAAGTGAGTGCAAAATACCATAATTCGCTTCATAGTCGGTTGATATTTCTCATTTTTGCTCTCAAATTTGTGAACAAAAGTCTTCATGAACGCTGTACATAACATTTTTAGAGGAGAAAAAGGTTAATGCAATCTACACAATTAACTCATGCCGAGCCGGTACGCGAAGAGGAAATTTTTGCACTGCGCCGTCCCGATTCCAATTTATTGCCCTTGTATATCATGTATGCTTTGCTAAGCACGGTAGCGTTTCCTTTTGTCATGCTGCCTCTTTATTTTAAGTACAAAACCTTACGCTATACTTTTGATCAAGAAGGGATTAGCGTTTCGTATGGTATTCTCTGGCGGCGGGAAAGTTATACGACATATAGTCGCATCCAAGATATTCATGTTTCGCGTAATATTGGCGAGCGATGGTTGGGGATTGGTACGGTGGATATACAAACTGCATCGGGGGCATCCACAGCGGAAGTAAGCATCGTGGGCATTCGCAATTATGAACAAGTGCGTGATTTCCTCTATGGACGTATGCGCGGCATGAATGCCAAAACAGTGCCGACAGCAACCACAGGTGAAAAAGGTAATGAAGAAGCAAAAGCTGTGCTTCAAGCAATACACAATGATTTAAAAGCCATACGTATTTCGCTCGAAAGGAAATCAGATGGTTGAGTTTCTCAAACAATTAGCTGCGCCGCTTTTGCATTTAGATCTCAATGCACCGCATGTCCCCGCAGGTCATGAAAATGACCGCTATTTACGAGTAGTGCGGGCAAGTCCACGCTTTTTGTCCATGCGTTATATGCTTGTAGCTTTCTATGCTATAGGTTTTCTCTTGATTATTGCAGCCGAGATGATAGGTTCTCTTTTTGTGCCATTTACATTGTGGTGGCTTACATTATTGATAGCCATGTTTTTTGGCTTGAAAATTCTTGCCATGATTATTGTCACGAGATTTGATTATGATATGCGATGGTATATTATCACAGATACTTCTTTGCGTGTACGGTATGGTGTATGGGCTTTACGTGAAATAACGGTATCGTTCGGCAATGTCCAGAATGTGCGCATTGCTCAAGGACCTGTTGAAAGACTTTTCGATATTTCAACTCTTATTGTGGAAACTGCCGGTGGTGGAAGTAATGAAAAAAATCCTCATGTGAAAAGTCATCAAGCAATATTGCGAGGCATTGAAAATGCTAAAGAAATACGCGATATGATTATCTCGATTTTGCATCAACAAAAAAGAGCCGGACTTGGCGATCCCGACGATGATATTGAACACCATGCAAAGGCTGCCGCTCTGCCTATACGAGAATTAGATGCCATAGCTGCGGAAACACAAAAATTACGTCAATTATTTACATCAAAGTAACATATTACACTATAATGGGAAAATTACTAAAAACCGCCTTAAAATGGTTATTCAGAATCGTGATTGGATTTATCGTGTTCAGTGTTGTCCTCACTGCGGCTTACACATATATTGACCCTCCCTTTACACCATTAATGTTTATACGTGTTGTCGAGGGATGGTTCGATGCAAAATCAACAGGAATTACTAAAGAATGGCGTGATTATGAAGAAATATCACCCAATATATTCAAAGCCGTCATGTCGGGTGAAGACGCACGCTTTATGTCACATGAGGGGTTTGATTGGAAAGCAATAGAAAGAGCACAAAAGTTAAATAAAACACGTAAGCGTCCGCTTGGTGCAAGCACTATTTCCATGCAAACATCGAAAAATACATTTTTATGGCATGGACGTAATTATGTACGCAAAGGATTGGAAGCATATTACACGGTTCTTATTGAGGCATTGTGGGGGAAAAAACGCATTTTGGAAGTCTATGTCAATGTCATTGAATGGGGCGATGGAATTTATGGGGTAGAAGCGGCGGCGCAAACATATTTCCACAAATCGGCAGCGCAATTAAGTCAAAGAGAAGCTGCTCTTTTAGCCGCTGTAATTCCCAATCCGCGACGATGGAATCCGGCAAAACCAACATCTTATATCCTTAAAAGAGCATCGTTTATTCAAGGACGTATGAACTCGCTGCGTCCACCGAAAGAATAATGTTTGTGCATTACTCAATTCCATCATTAAAAGATGAATATCGTTGATTTCATCTTTGCTATGTTATTCTTGTAATTCTTTTCTGTTGTGTACCCTATCTCATCATCACACATTCATCATGCCAAACGCCATTGCTTGCTTGCATTATATATATGCCGCTTGATAATGAAGGCAATGAAATTTCTTGTATGTCGGTGGAATTATAAAGTGATGAATAATGCCATACTTCGACGCCTGTCAAATCGAATATTTTTACGGTAATTGCGCCGCCATAACCCGTGTATAATCGGGCTATTGTGCCGTCGGATTCAATGCCGAAACGCCCCGTTTGTTGCACACCGCGAAATTGCCATGCACAACTCGGATCATAAAGAATTTCATCATTATTACCACGCACGATAAGACATTGTTCACTGTGAATAATATCGGAAAGTGTGAATTTTTCACTTTTTCTGCCATCAGGCGGTAAATAGATTGTACAAGGCAATATAATTTCTCGCGATTCTTTATTCGGTGAAATACTTGTAAATCGAAGTGCATTATTGCGAAGAAATACGGTGGAAATTCCTGCATTCGGTGTAAAAATGCTGTCGCAGCGGACACAACATGGATCATAATTAAGAGTGACTGTCGTTTGAGCAAGACCTTCGGGAATAACTATTTTCACGGGAACAATCGTGCCGGGTGCATACTGTGCTGTGTCTGATAATTGCAAAGAAATTGTTTTTTCTTGATCATTGTTAATGGTTATGGAAATCGTTTTTTCTTCATAACAACCATTAGCATTTGTGCCGCGAACGGTATAAGTGATATTTCCTGTCGGTTGTGCTATCGGATTAGAAATAGTCGCATTATTGAGATATGTACTCGGCGTCCACAGATAACTATCCGCATTATTTGCATGAAGATGAACTGTATCGCCAAGACAGATTTCTCTGTTTTCTGAAACCGATACTGTCGGCTTTTCATTCACTGTAATTATTACTTTTTTCGTATCAAAACAATTACCTGTTTTTCCTGTAACAATATATTCTGTAGTTTTTGTACCGATAAATATCGGGTTTGCAATTGTGGGATTATGTAAGCCATCTGTAGGCGACCAAGAATATTCTAAAGCTCCTTTAGCTGATAAATGCACTGTATCGCCCGCACATAGTTCTCTATTTTCCGATACCAATAATGTCGGCTTTTCATTGACTGTAATGATCACTTTTTTACTATCAAAACAATTTCCGTTTTTTCCTGTGACTATATATTCTGTAGTTTTTATGCCGTTAAATATAGGGTTTGCAATAGTCGCATTATTCAATCCTTCGGCAGGCGACCAAGAATATTCTAAAGCACCTTTAGCTGATAAATGTACTGTATCACCCACACAAATTTCTCTATTTTCAGAGGCAATTATTGTCGGTTTTTCATTCACCGTAACAAGTATCGTATCTTTACCTTCACAATTTCCTGATTTTCCCGTGACTATATATTGTGTGGTGGAAGTACCTGTAAAGATTGGATTTGCGATTGTGGCATTACTTAAGCCATCCGCAGGCGACCAAGAGAAATTTTCTGCACCGCTTGCGTTTAATTGTATTTGTTCACCTGTGCAAACATTTGTGTCTGCACCTGCAAAAACAGATAATTCACCGCCCAAAGTGACATTAACGGTATCATAATTTTCACAGCCATTGCTATTTTTTACTGTGAGAATATATTGCATATTTTTTTCGGGCGTGCATAGTGGGTTTGCACTTTTTGGATTATCCAAATAATCAGCGGGTGACCAAGAATATTCCACTTTCGGATTATTATTAGTGCCGAGTCTTACAGACAATCCTGCGCATAGAGTTCTATCTGCCCCCGCATCTGCTTTTTCATTTTCTTTAATTGTAATTGTCACAAATGCGGAATCTGTGCAAGTGGCATTAGAAATAATCACTTTATAGCGAGTAGTTGTGCTTGGCATTGCAATCGGATTGGCAATAAAATAATTATTTAATCCGCTTTTCGGAAACCATTCATACTTTGTGCCGCCACCTGCTTGTAATTGTAATGGAATCCATGCACAGAGTGTGGTATCGCGAGTAATTGTCGGTTGAACCGATGGAACAACCGTGATTTTTATTGTATCATAAGCACTGCATCCATATTTATTTATGACAGCAAAAATATATTCTGTTGTTGTGTCTGGACTTGCTGTTGGATTTGCTTTCGTATAATCGTCTAAACCCTTTGTCGGATACCATCTATATGTTGTTCCTTGTTCACCTTGAGTGCCTATTTTTATTGCTGTTCCTGCACACAGAATAGTATCTTTTCCGGCTTGCGCTTGTGCATCATTGATAATGGCATACGTTAGTAAAGTATCAATGCGGGAATTTCTTCTGCAAAATAATTGAATACGATACGTTCCCGTTTTTTTTATAGAAAAAAGGCAGGAAGAATCTCTCTGTTCAATAATGTTTGCACTATCAATAGACCATTGTCGAGAAAGAATAATACCATCAGAATAACGATGTGTAATGCGTAAAGGTGTATTAATGCAACCATAGATTGTATCAAGTGTGCCGCGTGGCTCAAAACAAGGATAACCCTTATAATCATCGGAAAAATAATGTTGCATATAATTGGGGAAATTGTTGAGCATACCGTCAAAACCGACAAAGGCTCTATGTTGAAGATTACAATTTTCTCTCAAACCATTAGGATTATGAATTATATCGGTAATTTCTGTTGTATAAAGATATATTTTTTTATCAGGACGAATTTCTAAGCCAAAATAGTAATATGGCGTAAGATATTCCGAATTAAAAATGGTTGTTTCATTATTGCTGCTCAAATCATATTGACGTGCAAATATAGAACCCACAATTGCTCCGCTATATAGCACTTTGCTATTCGGAGAAAAACTAAAGTTATTAACATCGGCATATGTCTTAGCTATTATTTTTTTATTCGTTATCTTCCCCGTTTTGCTGTCAAAATCAAATAAATACAATACATCTCTGCCATCCAATGAGGAAAACATACGACTTTCTACGGAAACAGCTAGTTTTGTTCCATCGGGAGATAGCTTCATATGAAAAAATTCAGGAGATCGTACATCTACAATATCACCCAAAGGTTCTTTGAAAGATGAAACAACAGGAGTGGTATCAAACCCTTTGGTAGTAATATGATACGAATAAAAATTTTTTATATTGTCATCAATGACGACAATCCAATATCCCTCATTTGCACAATCCTGTATGCCTGTAATAGGGAAACGTAACATATCACGAACTATAATATTGTTTTTTATCATTTTACCTTCTCTTGTTCGCATATCAAGAATAGAATAGCA
>DDTD01000028.1 GCA_002344005.1 Ignavibacteria bacterium UBA2373
GAAATTTACAATACCCAATTACAAAAATTTCCAAATTCTCAAGGATTTAGTAATGACAATCTATCTAATTCAACGTCTCAACTTATTGTACCTTTCCCAGATGGTAGTCCACAATTTTATATTTTTAATATTGGACTTATCAAAGCAGGTCAAGAAGCAACACGTTTATGCTATTCTATACTTGATTTGCGTACAAAGCAAGGTTTTGTCAAATCGAATAATATTAAAGTACGTGATATGATTGATTTTCAAATTACAGGGATACAAGACTGTACAAATGGAGGATATTGGATTGTCGTCCTTGATGATAATAAAAAAGATTTTTATTCGTATCATATTACCGAGAAAGGTTTTGATAGCATACCTGTAGTTACATCACTTGATAAAAGTTTATGTGATGAGATTGAGATAAGACAGCCACATTATTATAGAATGATTATTTCGCCAGATGGAACAAAAATAGCTTTATCGCTTGCAAGTCGTGTTTTTTCGAATAGAAAGACAGTGATTTACTTGTTTGATTATGATAATAAAACAGGAAGAATAAGTAATAAAAGGAAAATTAACAAATATGACTATTCAGGTATGTTTACACATATTCAGTTTTCTCCAAACAGTAATATTTTATATGCTTCATACAGTAGCGCAGATGGTGTGTTTCAATATGATTTATCCAGCGGTAATGAAAGTATTATACAAAATTCAGAAATAATATATTTACATGATAATTACAGACGTGATTTTCAAGAAACTATAGAGTTAATGCCTAATAAAAAAATGTATATATTCCGTACGACACGATTTGATATTATTCATTTACCCAATAATATGGGGGAAAACTGGAAATTGCAGAAAGATGCTATTGTGAATGGAGGAGACATGGAAGCTGAATCGGGTGGTAATGGCTTTCCTAATTTTATGCAACATTATTTTTCCGATGATTATAAGGGTTATCCTTGTTTTGAACCACGCGGCACACTTGATACAATCTATGGTTGCATTAATACACCGTTACGCATTACACATCGTTATTCTGATGGCATTATTCTTTCTCGACAATGGTCTATTGATAGTGCAAACATTATTGAACAGAGAGATTCTTCCTGCCTTTTTTCTATAAAAAAAACGGGAACGTATCGTATTCAATTATTCTGCAAAAGAAATTCCCGCATTGATACTTTACTAACGTATGCCATTATCAATGATGCACAAGCGCAAGCCGGAAAAGATACTATTCTGTGCGCAGGAACATCAATAAAAATAGGCACTCAAGGTGAACAAGGAACAACATATAGATGGTACCCGACAAAGGGTTTAGACGATTACACGAAAGCAAATCCAACAGCAAGTCCAGACACAACAACAGAATATATTTTTGCTGTCATAAATAAATATGGATGCAGTGCTTTTGATACAATAAAAATCACGGTTGTTCCATCGGTTCAACCGACAATTACTCGCGATACCACACTCTGTGCATGGATTCCATTACAATTACAAGCAGGCGGCGGCACAAAGTATGAATGGTTTCCGAAAAGCGGATTAAATAATTATTTTATTGCCAATCCGATTGCAATGCCAAGCACAACAACACGCTATAAAGTGATTATTTCCAATGCCACTTGCACAGATTCCGCTTTTGTGACAATGACAATCAAAGAAAATGAAAAAGCAGATGCGGGCAGAGATAAAGAATTATGTGCAGGGCTGTCAGTCAGACTCGGCACAAACAATAATCCGCAAGTAGAATATTCTTGGTCGCCACCCGATTATTTGGATAATCCCAAAAGTGCAAACCCACTGTGCACGCCCGAAAAAAATATGCAATATATTCTCACAATAAAGAACAGCAATGGTTGTGAAAATTATGATACCGTCAATGTCACTTTGGGTGGTGAATTATCTGTCTTTGCAGGTGCAGACACAAATGTTTGCACAGGTGAACAAATACAATTAAATGCAAGCGGTGCAGAAAACTTCTCTTGGTCACCTGCGGATGGTTTAAGTAATGCCACTATCGCAAATCCACTATTTACAGGAACTTCCACCACACAATATATAGTCACGGGAAAATCAGGAAATTGCGAAGGTAAAGATACGATACTTGTTACTGTCAATGAAAAACCGACAATAATTGCCTCTGAAAATAGAGAAATTTGTGCGGGTGATACAGTGCATTTATTAGCCAAAGGCGCTACAGAATATTCTTGGTCGCCTACCGAAGGATTGAACAATGCGACTATTCCCAATCCAATATTTAACGGCACAAAAACCACAGAATATATAGTCACAGGAAAAAACGGCAATTGTTTTGACACTAAAAAAGTAATCATTACAGTGAATGAAAAGCCGACATTGTCAGTGTCAGAAAATAGAGAAATTTGTGCGGGCGATACAGTGCATTTATCAGCTAAAGGAGCTTTAGAATATTCTTGGTCGCCTGCCGAAGGATTGAATAATCCCACAATTGCCAATCCGATATTTATTGGTACAAAAACCACAGAATATATTGTTACAGGAAAAACAGGAAATTGTTTTGATAGTAAAAAAATACTCATTACAGTGAATGAAAAGCCGACAATATCGGTTTCAGAAAACAGAGAAATCTGTCTTGGCGATACAGTTCATCTTCGTGCAAATAATGCGGATAATTATTTGTGGACACCGAGTATATATCTCAATAATGCGACTATTTCCAATCCGATAGCGCAACCGACAGAAAATATCACTTATACCGTTCGAGGTACAAATGCTAATGGTTGTTATGAAGAAAAAACAGTTTCCATAACCATTAACAATGATCAAGAAAAAACAATTTCTTTGCAATTATCAGACACAGCGTACTATGCACCTGGCACTATTGTTCCAGTGAAAATAGTTATTCCCGAGGGTCTTGCTCAAACAACAGTAACACTTAATTATGATCCATGTTGTGTGCGTTGTGACAGCATTTTTACACCGAACACAGAAATTTCCACAGTATTTCTTCGCAATAATGCACTTCGATTTACAAGTATTTCACCGAATAAACAAGAAAAAGAAATTATATTGCCTTGTACAATCTATTTACCACCTGATGGCAGAAAAAGTGAAAAATTCACACTTTCCGATATTATTCACAGTGAACAATGTCTTATAGTGCGCGGCAATAACGATGAAATTCTTTATGATCCGAGTTGTGCATGGCAATTTCGCGGTGTGCAACAAACGGGGCGTTTCGGCATTGAGTCTGACGGCACAATAGCCCGATTATACACGGGTTATGGCGGCGCAATTACCGTAAAAATATTCGACTTGACAGGTGTGGAAGTATGGCATTATTCCTCACTATATAATTCCACCGATGTTCAAGAAATATCTTTACCATCATTATCAAGCGGCATGTATATTATGCAAGCAAGTAATGGCGTTTGGCATGATGAATGTGTGATGATGAAGTAACTATTTTCCGGAGATTGCTATGAAATCTATACTAATTTTTCTTGTAACTTTATCAAAACCGAAAACTTATAAAGTATGCGGTGATGAGTATTATTTCACAGAGCCGCTTATATTGGGTATAAGCGGCTTCTTTTTTGAAAGGTTTATTATGAAATACATATTCTGTATATTATTTATTTTGGGCAATATTATTTGTCTGTCCGCACAATCTATTCAATGGGATATTATTCAAGGTAATGATCCCAATATTACAATTACGGCACTGAATTCTTATAATAAAGACAATATATCAATGGCAGTGATTGAAGAATATCCTGCTCCCGATGATCCGGGTTTTTCCAAAATACGTTATGCTATGGTTATCCGAACTTCAACCGATGGAGGATTGTCATGGCACAAAGATACCGTTTCTCATGTCTCAAGAGTTTTTAATGATTTTGCTCGTGTAAAGTCATTTTCTTATTGCGATTCTTTAACCATTATTGGTGTCGGAGATAGTGGACTTATTGTGAGAACGATAGATGGCGGTAAACATTGGGAAAAGTTGCAACAAAAAAAGTATTGGAATTTTCGACATATAGATTGCAAAGGAAATTATGGCATTGCGGTAGGTACCTATGGCACTGTCGCTATTACTACCGATGCTGGTAAAACATGGAATATACAAGAAAAGCGATTTCATTATTTGTTCAATTATGCACAATGTGTCAGCCCTCAGTATATGATTGCGCATAATGTTTTTGATTGTAGGCAATATTTCACAAGGGATTTCGGTGTAACTTGGGATAGCATTCAATTAAGCAATAACTGTTATTATAACCCAACTACATCAATATTTATAGGTGATGAAATCAGTTCTGTTTTTTATTATGATGAAATGAATGGACTTGCTTATGGAAGACGTTTTCCCGACAGTACAGATGATTATTATACCGCTATCACATTACTCGGAAAAACTACCGATGGTGGAAGGTCTTGGCAATTCAATGATGATACAACCAATTTACCTATAAAACGTTCTGCCCCTCTATCTATTCAAGGGTTCAAATCATCACCTTATATTTTTACAGGGTCTTTTGGTCCACAATTTATGTATTCTTCCGATAATGGGCAAACATGGAACATTGACTCCACAATTACAGCATTAATTGATGTCAATAAAGACTGTCGTTATATCTCTTTTTCCGATCCTACGACGATCTATTGCGGATCTACGGATGGTCTTTTCCGTGGCACTATTCAGCAATCTACGAATGTCGAAGACGGTTCTAATGGCAATCCTTATCTTTTTATTGATGTCAAGCCCGTTCCTGCCAAAAATGACATTAACCTAAGAATCTATGGACTTTATAGTATTTCTTCCGATTTCTCGCTTCTGCTCTATGATAGTATGGGAAATATGGTAAAGGATATTTCACAGCTTGCACAAAAAAATCAAAATGGTGCGTGGGCTGACGCTACTATTCCCGTGCAAGACCTCACAGCAGGAGTGTATGTCTTAGTCTTTAAAGCAGGTACCGACCATTATACAAAAAAAATTCTTATTGCATATTAATTAGAGTACACTGTTTTTTTATCCCTCATACTGAATTATAGTGTGAGGGACTTTTTTTACATATTTTTATCAAGAAATATTCTATGCCATTGTTCATAGAGCTTTAGCTGCAAATATTCAACGGAAACAGAACGTATATCAGCTATTTTTTCATAGATTAAAGAAATAGGTAGAGCGCTGTCATCATTTTCAATAAAAAACATATTTTCCGGTACAGTTTTACATATTTTTTCTAAATGCGGTCTATTATAAAGAATTGCAGCACCAAAAGATAAGAAACAGCCATGTGCAAGAAGTTCATCAGCAATAGTCTGTCGTGAAGAAAACCCATGAATAATCCACGGAACTTTTGATTTGCTCTTTTTTTTACATTCAATAATTTCATTAAATGCACGCACGCAATGAATAATCAATGGCTTATTGCAAGAATCGGCTATACGTATATGTTCCAAAAAAATATCTTGCTGTTCCGTTTTCGATGTACCGCGTAAAATATCAATGCCTGTTTCGCCTATGGCAAGGACAGAAGGATGCGAAGCATAATTTTCTACAACAGATTGCCACTTTTTCCACGAAAGATACGAAGCATTCCAAGGATGAATACCAATGCTATATAATTTTTTATCATCATTAGGTACATTTTCCACAATATCACAATTGATAATTTCATGGAATGATATAGAAGGATGATGCGTATGAATATTCACAAATGGATATGGCGCTTTCATTGCTCTTTTTGTTCAATGTGAAGAACCGGAAAACCTGTTTTTTGATCTATGTTGCGTTGAAATTGTATTTCGGGATATGTCATAATCACAATTTCAGCAGTCATCATAACAGTAGTGCCATGTTCGAGATGACCGCCCTGCACTTTACCTTTCTCATCTCCGGCTGCAATATGTATATGGACACCGGAAGAAGCAATTGTTCCTGTTACTGATACGATTTCTAAAGGTCCAATCACGGTATCAACAGTATTTTTCATGGCAAACCGCACAGCCATCTTTTGCACACTTCCCACACAAGTCAAGAGTGAGCCGGAAGTAATATTGTTTTTTTTGGCGAATTGCTCCAAACTATATTTAATATCATCGCCCTTGTTTAGCCGTAAAGCATATATGATGGATTTATTTGTAACAGCACTATTATCATAGCTTTGAGAATATAATGACACTGTAAAAAAGACAAACAACACAATATATTTTTCCATATAAACATCAACTTATTGAATAATAATTTTTTTACCTAAAAATTTTGGTTTCGTATCAAAGACAGTATCTATAAACACTTTTACTTTTGCGAAGATCTCTCTGACATTTGTCATAAATCCGATATAAGAAGTGACTTCATCGGCATTATAGCCAAATGCTGCGATGCCATAATTTCTTGCTATATACACAGCTCTTTCATTATGAAATTTTTGAGATATGACGATAAAAGAATCTTGTCCGAATATTTCTTTGGCACGAATAACTGAGTCAAAAGTACGAAAACCGGCATAATCAAGAATAATTTTATGTTCCGGCACGCCATGCTCCAAAAGAGAATTTTTCATATCTAATGGTTCATTATAATTTTGTGTGCTATTATCGCCACTTACAAGAATGTAGCGAATATTACCACTCTCATAGAGTGTGACAGCGGCTTGTATCCTTTTAGAGAAATACTCATTAATACCTCCATTTTCCATATATTTACCTGCTCCCAACAATAATCCCGTTTTTACTTTTGGCAATAGCTGTGTATTGTCAGATATAAAACTCTCCGCAACATCTTTGATTCGGCAATTTGCCCATACAATAACAAAGATAAGTACAATAAAGAATACACTTATACTTACAAATATTCTCTTTTTTTTCATATTTTTACCTCCGCAACATTTTTGGATATAATATTTACTTCCTCATTACTTACTTTAACGACAACATTTCCTTTTTTTCTACCTGTATCAACATAATGATGGGCTTGTACTATATCATCAAATGTGAAAATTTTATCAATATTTGCTCGAATATATGACATATCATAAAGTTTTTTTAGAAACAATAATTGCTCTTTTGTTTCTTTAGCAACTTCCAATCCACCCACACTATAGAATACACCTTTTTGCTTGAGTAAATGCTTACATTGTTTTTTTGTTATTTTTCCTACAGCATCAAATATACAATCATATTGCCCTTGCAAATCTTGTATGTCCTTTTGTGTATATAAAACAATAGCATCCGCGCCACGCTGTGTTACTAAATCCACTCCTTTTTCGCTACACATTGCTGTTATATGTGCATCATAATACTTAGCAATTTCCACTGCCGCTATGCCCACTGAACCGGTAGCGCCATAAATTAATATCTTTTGATTTTTTTTTGTACTAATTCCTGCTTTATGCAAAAAATAATGAGCTGTCATACCACCGAAGAGTATAGCCGCAGATTCTTCAAAATTTGCTGTTGTAGGTTTATGAATAATTGTGCTTTGTTCATGAATGACTGCATATTCGGCATAAGCACCAAAAGAAAAACCTGTACTGCCGCACACTTCATCTCCCGGTGAAAAAGACGTGACATTTTTGCCGACTTTTTCTACGATACCGGCAACAATAGTGCCCAATATTGGTTTACGCGGTTTTGTGATACCAAGCACCAAACGCATAATAATACGCAAGAATCCTTCGACAATAAGACCTCTTATGCGTACATCACCGGAATTTACCGTGGTTGCTTTAACTGCTATGAGAATTTCATTATCTTTTGGTTGTGGCTTTTCCACATTTTTTATAACAAGTACTTCGGGTGCACCATATTTTGTACAAATAACCGCTTTCATAGTAACTCCTGTAAACAATATAATAACTTTTTTACTTAGATGCAACAAATATCCGAGATGCTGCAAGGAGTAAAGAGTATGTGTACCCAAAGGAGGAAGATATTGCAAAAAAAAAGCCGCTTCAATGTAGAAACGGCTTAATGAAATCAAGAAGAAAACACAATTATCAGCTATTGAGTGTTTGTAAAAATTCACGATTATTTTTAGCACTGCTCATACGATCAGTCACTAATTCAATAGCATCCATAGGTGTTAATTCATTAAGAACTTTGCGCAGAATCCATACTTTATTTAAGTCATCACCTGACATAAGTAATTCTTCATGTCTTGTGCTTGATTTATTAATGTCAATAGCAGGAAATATACGTCGTTCGGCAAGTTTTCTATCAAGGACAAGTTCCATATTGCCTGTTCCTTTAAATTCCTCGAAAATTACTTCATCCATACGACTGCCTGTATCAATAAGTGCGGTTGCTATAATGGTGAGCGAGCCCCCCTCTTCGATATTTCTGGCGGCACCAAAAAATCGTTTGGGCTTGTGAAGAGCATAGGCATCCACACCACCGGAAAGAATTTTACCGGAATGTGGTACCACGGTATTGTGAGCTCTTGCAAGACGTGTGATGGAATCAAGCAAAATAACCACATCTTGTTTGGCTTCAACAAGTCGTCGAGCTTTTTCTAGCACCATATCAGCGACCTGCACATGTCTTTCGGGTGGTTCATCGAATGTGGAAGCAATAACTTCCGCACGCACGGAGCGCTCCATGTCAGTTACTTCTTCGGGTCTTTCATCAATTAACAAGACAATAAGTTTCACTTCAGGATGATTACGTGCAATACTATTTGCTAATTTTTGGAGAATAACGGTTTTTCCTGACTTGGGCGGAGAAACAATTAAACCACGCTGCCCTTTTCCAATCGGTGAAAGTAAATCAATAATTCTGGCAGAATATTCATTAGGAACTGTCTCTAATTTTAATCTTTCTGTTGGATAAAGTGGCGTGAGATTATCAAAGATAGTACGGTCACGCATTACTTCCGGCTCAACAAAATTCACACTATCCACTTTGAGTAAAGCAAAAAATCGCTCGCCTTCTTTTGGTGGACGTATTTGACCGCGAATTGTATCACCCGTTCTTAAAGCAAATTTTTTGATTTGAGAAGGAGAAACATAGACATCATCAGGTGAAGGTAAATAATTATAATCGGCAGCCCGAAGAAACCCAAAACCATCGGGCATTACTTCGAGAACACCTTCAGAGAAAGTACCGAATATTTTTTGTTCACGTGTTTGTTGCGATGCCTGCGCTGCACTAATTTGAAAAATGAGTTCTTGCTTGCGAAGGTCAGAATAACCTTCTATTCCCAATTCTCTTGCGATATGGGTGAGTTCAATAATTTTTTTCTGTTTCAGTTCCGTGATACTAAGAACAGGAACAGGCGCAGAGGCAATAGCTGGTGATGAAGCAATAACAGGTGCCGGCTTAATTTCTGGCGGTGCTTGTTGAATTTGTTCTTCCATCGGAAGAGGATTTGTTTCTTTTTTTTGTTTTGCCGTAGTCGTATTTGTACGATGGCGCATGCTTACGCCGGCACGTTGCGGATGCTGACGCTTAGAGGAGTTTTCTTGAGGCATGGTCTCTGAATGAGTGTTGTTAAAGAATGGATAAACATTGATAATTATAAACTGTATTTGCAATATTCTCAATGGCAGTACGCTACTTCTTTCTTCAAACAGTCAAAGAAAAAACAGTGGAAGAGCGAATGCCTGATGCTATCAAAAGGTATCGGGTGGTATATCAATGAGTATAAGTACTCAAGTAAATATAACATCCGGAATCCTTGATTCAAGGTAGGATAAGTCACTACATTTACATTTTCGGATGCAAAGTTACGCAGTTATTCGATACAACAAAATTCTTTTACACTTTGACTATACATTTTGTTACTGAATGCGTATTCTTTGCCCCGCTAAGACATTATTAGAACGTAATTTATTTTTCTTTCGAAGAGTTTGTACATTGACACCGAATTTTTCAGCTATTTCAGTAAGGGAATCACCTTTACGCACAATGTAATGCTTTGGCAATGACTCGGTTTTGTTATTATCAGAGAAAGAACTACCCTTAGCGCTACGCTCAGCATAAATGGTAAGTTTTTCTCCTGCAATTATTCTATTACCTTCAATAGTAGGGTTCCAGCGCCTAATATCGTTCACTTCCACACCGTATGTCGCTGCGATGATACCTATATTTTCACCCGTTTTTACTTTATGCTCTAATTTTTTAGAATCAGCAGAGGCAAAAGCTGACATTTTTGCACGTGACTCACTTCGACTCTCAACACCATTGGGTATTATCAGTGTTTTACCGATTACTAAAGTAGAGTTGAGAGACATTTTATTCGCACGGAGCAGGTCTGATAATGCAATATTATACTCATTGGCAATTTGAGCCAACGTTTCACCTTTACTGACTGTATGCGAAACTTTCTCAGATGATTGTAACACTTTTTCTTGTTTGCTAGGTACTTCGGCAACCGACTTCATAGTGCCAAACTCTTCTGCAACATTAAGTCTTTCGCCTATACGAATTTCCTCAGAACCAATAGCCATATTATTCCATAGGCGCAAATCCGAAAGACGCACACCATAAGAGCGTGCAATGCTACTTAAATTTTCGCCCTGTTTGACTGTATGCTTCACAAAACGTTTTGCTGATTGTTGTTCAGAATTTTGCTTTACAACATTCTCTGCACTAAGTTTTGGTTGCGATACACTATTCGAAGAAATCATCGGCATCACTGCTTGCGATGCAATGGTATCTGTTGTTGATGCTTGTGAACTATTCAATTGCCCAGTAGCGGAATTTTGTGTGAGAGCAGGTTGTTGTTCTTGCTGTGCAAGCACAGTTTCACGTTGAGCAGGACTAAGCGGAATACGTAGAACAGCTCCGCGACGTAACTTAGAAGATGCATCACTTATTCCATTAAGATCCGCAATCTGTTGCGCTGCTACTGAATAGCGACGACCAATAGATAATAGAGTTTCTTTTTTCTGAACAACATGGTCTATCCAAGGTCTTTTATCTTCATCAGTTAGAGCAGCATATCTTTCACGGAAAGTTTGCAAGGTTCCAACTTTCAAACGCAATTCATAGGGTTTACCCGGTGGTGTACTTATGCCTGTCAATTCTGTGTTAAGACTACGTAATTCATCAAGACTAACTCCCGCACATTGAGCAAGAACGGACAAAGCAACCGGCTCATTAACTACCATTGTTTCGAAAGTATGCTCAGGCTCAAAATTTATTTGCTCTATATCAAATCCATACTCTGCAGGATTTGAAGTTACAATGGTAAGAGCAAGGAATAAAGGCACATAATTACGTGTTTCTTTGGGCAAATAAGGAACGACGTCCCAAAATGTAGGTTTATCCATTCCTGTCTTTTTAATAGCTCTGCGTACACCGTTAGGACCATAATTATATGATGCTAATGCAAGATGCCAATCACCAAAATCACCGTATAAATCACGCAAGTGGCGCATCGCAGCACGAGTAGATTTTTCCGGATGACGGCGTTCATCTGTCCACCGCGTCACACGCAGATTATACATTTCGCCTGTAGATTGCATAAATTGCCATAAACCAACAGCTTTTGCACGAGAAACCGCATTGGGATTTAAACCACTTTCCATCATTGAGAGATAGACAATCTCTTGCGGAACACCTTCTTCTTGTGCGATCCGTTTCATCATCGGAAACCAACGCCCACTGCGTTCAAGCCATCGCTGATAGAATTTACGACCTTTATTTTGAGTTAAAAAGGCAACACTTTTCTCTACTGCATCATTGATGGTTATTGGAACAGTCGTACCCGGAATAGAACGTACATATGTTTTTCCGACAGTATCGGTTGGAATAATATTAATTTTATTATCATTGTTGCGAGCATAAGCATCAACTTCTTGGAATAGCTTTTCACGAAGTACAAATGCAGCGGAAGCGGAAGGCAAATTATCTATTTCATCCACAAAACCTTCATAGTCTTCAATGATAGACTGAGCAAGGTCTAAAAAATCTTCATTTTTTTCGATACCGGGATAGCTTACAAGTTCATTCAGAACCAACATTGCCTCTTCAAAGTATTCAGCAGCATGTGTTGTATCTTTTCTCTCAATCAAACTAAGACCATTGATATACCATTGTCGGGCATGTTCGAGTTTGAGTTTTACTAATTCTTGACCGGTAGGTTCCGGAGCTTCGTCACTGTCGAATTCCGAATACTCATCTTTAAATACTTTTTTGGGGGACAATGGCTTACCCGGATTTGCGGTGCGTTGTTGCGCCTTTATTGGCATAGCCGAAAATGCAACAATAAAGGAAACTGCAACACAGCCCCAAATTTGTCGAGTTCGTTTCATATGTATATCCCCTTTACTTCTCAATTAAACATACTATTTCACGAGGTTAAGCAATTTACGGCATAAATATTTGCCTTACAAGTACTTTTTCGTGAACTTTTTTTCATTTACTTACAAATCATAAGCAAAGTCCTTGCAAATGAACGTCCTAATGCTGTGCTTAGATTTCAACTTTATACAAAAGTATCGAAGTGTATTATGCACTCGTTCTTACACTTTCTCTCTGAGTCGATACTTCATATATCGGTTCAGCACCATTTTCTATAACATCCTGGGTAATAATACACTTTCGTATATACTTTTTATCCGGCATATCATACATAACAGGGTTCATTGCTTCTTCCATAATGGCACGTAAACCACGTGCTCCTGTTTTACGAGTTTTGGCTTTTTCAACAATAGCTGTAAGTGCACCGGGTTCAAAGTCGAGTTCCACACCTTCCATTAAAAATAGTTTTTGGTATTGCCGAACAAGTGCATTTTTTGGATTTTGGAGAATATCTAACATTGCTTGATCACTCAACGGCTCTAAGGGTGCTATTACAGGCAATCGCCCAACTATCTCCGGTATAAACCCAAATTTCTGAATATCTTCCGGTTCTGTATGCTGTAATATATCATATCCCTCTTCTATTGTGTCTTTGCCTTCGCTCACAAAACCAATGGTTCTATTGTTGATACGCCGAGCAATAATTTTTTCCATGCCGTCAAATGCACCGCCACAAATAAAGAGAATATTGCGAGTATTAACCCAAATAAGACTTTGTTCAGGATGTTTACGCCCACCTTTTGGAGGTACTCCTGCCAATGTTCCTTCTAAAATTTTAAGCAATGCTTGTTGCACACCTTCGCCTGAAACATCGCGAGTGATACTGGCGGAATCACTTTTTCGCGCAATTTTATCAATTTCGTCAATATACACAATCCCGCGTTCAGCTCTATTGACATCATAATCAGAATTTTGGAGAAGATGAACAAGTACAGTTTCGACATCATCGCCTACATAACCGGACTCTGTGATTGTGGTTGCATCAGCCATTGCAAAAGGGACATCAAGAATTTTGGCTAATGTACGTGCCAACAATGTTTTTCCTGTGCCGGTCGGTCCGACCATAAGTATATTGCTTTTTTCTATCTCCACATCTGCATGTGAAGCGATTAAACTATTTGATTGAATACGCTTATAATGATTATAGACAGCTACGGCAAGCGTTTTTTTTGCGGAGTCTTGACCAACAACATACTCATCAAGCATTGCCTTCATTTCCGAAGGTTTGGGCAATTTATTAATACTTTTTGCCCATTGCTTTTCTTTCTGTTTTGCATTCCTGTTGATTATTTCCAATGAACCTTGTACGCAGACATCGCAGATATAGACACCTTCCCCGGCAATCAGACTTTCTACTTCTTGTGCTTCACGACCGCAAAAAGAACATGCTAATTCATGATCATTCTTTATTTTATCTTTTTTCATAGAGTATATGTGTATGATTTTTCTGTTTTTCCACAGAGGGTTTGAAATTCAGCAAAAACTAAACCAATTTTGTTGAAGTGATAATGAAAAAGACCTGCTGCCTTCAAAGGCAGAGGTCTTTCTTGATAATATTCTTTTCCAAGAGATTGTATTTTATTTACTTACATCATTTCCAAGTGAGCGCTCCAAAACACGGTCTATCATACCATAGTCTAAAGCTTCTTGAGCAGACATATAATTATCTCTGTCTGCATCTTTGAGAATAGTCGCTACATCCTTGCCCGTATGTTTTGATATAATGGAATATAATGTGTCGCGAGTGCGCATTACTTCACGAGTATAAATTTCAATATCGGATGCTTGACCTTGGGTACCGCCTAATGGTTGATGCATCATAATACGTGAATGTGGTAAACTATAGCGTTTTCCGGCAGTACCAGCGCATAGGAGCACTTGTGCCATAGAAGCAGCCATACCAATACAAATTGTTGAAATATCGGGCTTTACAAATTGCATAGTATCATAAATTGCCAGACCGGCACTTACACTACCACCGGGGGAATTGATATACACATTTATATCTTTTGAAGGGTCTTCACTGGCAAGAAATAACAATTGAGCTACAACCAAACTTGCCACATAATCATCAATCGGAGTTCCGATAAAGATAATACGTTCTTTGAGAAGTCTTGAGTAAATATCGTAGGCACGCTCGCCTCGACTTGTTTGCTCAACTACCATGGGGACTAAATTGTTCATCATAGAGTATCAACTAAAATAATGGAGGTGATGTAATGACAGAATTATTCGATGTAAGTATTCTGTCATCTTGACTGTATGATTATTGGACGAATAGTCCTTACCTTTTATTTATCAAAGGAACTATGCTTGGTTTTCTTCATCATTAACAATCTCGGCACCAATATCACTATCTTCGTCAGATTCCATAGCATCACCCATCATTGCCAAAGCATCGTCAAATTGACGCGGCATAAATGATTCATCATAGAACTCCTCAGCAGGTACCTCATTAAGGATTGCTTTTTCAATGATTAAATCAAATACTTTTTTATGAAGTACACCCATCATATACTTATCATCTTGGCGCAAACGCTGAATAACTGACTCGACATCACTATCCGGGGAAATAGAACGAATTGCAGTGCGTGTATCATCAAAATCTGCATCTGTTACCTCTAATGCCTCATCTTGCATAATTTTGGTGCTAATCAATTCCCATTTTGCTGTTCGCATTGCTTGTGCCATAAAAAACGACTTAATTTCTCCCGTAAACTTAAGTTTTTTAGGAAGTTTTTGTTGTTTTTTAAATTCATCCCAATTTGTTTTTGCAATATGCTCTACCAAAGCATCAGGAGGTATAACATCAATTTTATCTGTCATAATACTGACGATTTGCGTTTCAAGTTCTTCACGCACTTTAGTTTCTGACCCACGTACAAGGAAAGAACGCACATCAGCGGCAAGATCAGCAACATTGACAAAACGTCCACCAGAGATTTGAGTAGCATATTCATCTGTAAGGTCAGGAAGTACAACTTTTTGAACTCGTGTAATTTTTCCAGAATAACGAGGAGGTAAATCATCAGGGTTTTCTGCTTCACCAACCCATGTGAAAACATCATGGAGCTTTTTGCCAATCAGTGTATCGCGCAACTCTGAATCCATATTATCGGAATCAAGGAAATAATGCGCTGTTTCGGGTTTAGAATCCGCTAATGGTTCGTCGGTTTCAGGATTCAGTTCTTGCCATTCAACATCAACATGCGACAAAGAGTTTTCAATTGTTTCTGCCGACTCAATTGTGCTATTCTCAAGACGAAGTTTATCCATTTGAGCATCAACATCGTCATCACTCACTGTGAGCATAGGTTTACGTAATGAAAGTCCAGTATATCCTTCAACATTCACTACTGGAATAACTTGATATTCGACAGATATAGACACACCACCGAAATCATCATGTTTGATGTCAACTAATTTAGGGCTGCCCATCAACTCAATATTGTTTGCTTCAACAAATTTTCGGAATTCTTCATTGGCAATTTCACCCGCATATTCAATCTCAATTGACTTGCCGAAACGTGCTTTAATCATTGGCATTGGCACTTTACCGCGACGAAATCCAGGTAATTGGAAATCACGTTGTGCATTTTTGTATGCTTGTTCGTAATGAGGCTTAAGGTCGGTGGCGGTTAAGGTAAAACTCACTATGCGTGTGGAGTCATTTTTGACTTCTACATTCGTTTCCAAAATGAATTCCTGAATAAATGAATCAAAGAAAAGATAAGTGTGCGGAGGGAGAGACTCGAACTCTCACGGGTCGCCCCACCAGATCCTAAGTCTGGCGCGTCTGCCAATTTCGCCACATCCGCATCAATAAAGATTGCAAAAATACTAAATTTACTTAAACTACAAGACAATTCAATGATTACTTGACTTAAAAATGAATGAATGTCTGTAGTATGTCTGATTTAATCTAATATCATTTTCACATAACTCTATACTTCCCGTACCAAAGGTAATTTGGGTGGAGGACTAATCAATAAAGGTACATTTTCGAGCGTAACATTACTTGTATCTAATCCGAAGAACTCTTGAGCAGGAGACGCTAATTTTTGTAATTGCAAATACATATCCATAATCAGTTTTTCACCGGCAGGCAATTCATTGTCATTGGAAAGGAATGATTTGAAAATAACAAACCGAAAATCGCCTGCATTTTTTGCATAATGATAGCGACTGCTGATATCCACTTCTCCTCGTCGTACCATATCTTCCACAACTAAGCGGAAGAATAAGTTCAATCGTGGCTCAACACGAAATCCAAGGTTAAATCGAACATAAATAACATCTTTATGCGCCAAAGTTGTTACTTTATAACTCATCTGATATGGCTCATCCGTCACATTCACATTCACAAACCAATACATATCGGCGCGTTTGGGTGAACGGCGAATGATGCTATCAATGGCTAATTGTTCCACATAATTTTCCACAGACGATGCTGTTAAATACACCAAATGTGTGGCATATTTGGGAACCGACTCATCTTCGCTCAATGCAACCAAAGTCGGCAAATGTTGATTTAAAGGTACGAATGTTGTTAAACGACGTTTAATTTGCCGCGCTCTATACAATATGTACATCATGATTGCGAGAAAACAACCTATAAGCACGCTGACCCAACCACCATGCATAAACTTAGCCGCATTAGCTATCAAGAAAGACCCTTCAATAGATAAAAAGAGCAGCAATGCAAGTGCTATCACTACCTTGTTGGTTTTCTTTTGCAGTAGATACACTGTGACTAAAATTGTTGTCATAATCATCGTAATCGTTACGGCAAGCCCATACGCAGCTTCCATATTCGTTGAACGCTGAAAATACAACACAACAGCAATACAGCCAACCATCAATGACCAATTAACCCGGGGTACATAAATTTGCCCACGCACATCACTCGGAAAAGCAACCTTTGTACGCAACCATAAGTTTAACTGCATCGCTTCATTTATCAAAGTATAAGAACCACTGATAAGTGCCTGGCTGGCTATCACCGTCGCTACAGTGGCAAGTACAATGGAAAATATCAAAAGAGGTTCAGGAATAATCGCATAAAACGGTCTGATAGTGCCAAGATGCTTCCCTTCAAGTGACAAAAGCCAAGCACATTGACCAGCATACGATAAAAGCAAACAGATTTTCACATATATCCAACTCACCCGAATATTTTCTCTGCCACAATGACCCAAATCCGAATATAATGCTTCAGCACCGGTCGTACATAAAAACACTCCGCCCAAAATCCAAAATCCATGCGGAAAATGTGTAATCATGTGAATTGCATAATAAGGATTTACCGCCTTTAGAACATCAGGACGTTGTACAAGTGCCATCAGACCAATTATCCCCATAAAACCGAACCACAATAGCATCACAGGTCCGAACGATTTACCGACAAATGAAGTACCGAATTGCTGCAATGTGAATAGTAATACAATTATCACAATAACAATGGGCACGGTGTCTAATTGCGGGTAATAGATTTGCAAACCTTCAATGGCTGATGATACAGAAATTGGAGGTGTAATTATACCATCAGCAAGCAAAAATGCACCACCAATCATTGCCGGAAAGACCAGGCGTTTATCGAAACGACGTACCAATGCATAAAGTGAAAAGATACCTCCTTCACCTTTATTATCTGCTCGCAGTGTAATCAGAACATATTTCAGGGTGGTTTGAAATGTCAATGTCCAAAATACTGCCGACAATGCGCCGAGAATAAGATCATGCTCTATCACTCGCTCACCAATAATGGCACTCAATGCATATAATGGAGATGTGCCAATATCGCCAAATACAATTCCCATACTCACCAACACACCGGCAAGCGTTGCCCGATTAAGTGCGGGATGTCCGTTTTTTCCCATCGGAAATCATACAAAATGAAACATAAATCATCGCAAAAGTACGAGCAGATAAAGAAAAACACTTCTTTTTTTTATTCGGCTAACTTAGTCTTGCGCTTTTCGATTGTATGAGAATCATGACTTTTTTATACTTTTTTGATAACAGGATGTTGTTATGTGCTACAGTTTTTGCAATTTTACTTTATCATTTGCACAAGGCATGATAGTATGAGCAGAAATATTTCCATTGAAGACATAGAACATGCACGTAAAGGTCTTCAACCGCGTACTTTCTACAATGAATTAGCCGAGATGGGGGTATTGCATGATTTCTTACTCCGCTATATGGGCACAGAGCTGGTGCAAGATCTTAAATTCCGTCGTGAAATGCTCGATATCCTTATTCAGTACCCTGAACATTTAAATACGATGTCTATCACATATTTTCTTGAAGACGTATGTGGCAGTCTCAGTTTTTTTAATGAATACATAAAGCCATGTCTGAACAATCACTCCCGCTAGATATCCTCACATTGATGGATACAATTCGCAAACAAGCTCAACAATACACAGCTGCGTTTGCCAATATTGAACAGGAAATTGCCGCTTTGGCAAAACAACGAGACGATATGCGCCGTGAAATCGAAGAATTTCGCTCCAAAGCTGACTTTATTCTCAATCAAATACAACAAACAACAAACGAAACTTTACTTACCGTTGACAGCCGAGCAAAGACTGTTGAGCTTATCTATAATGAACTTGACTCAATCAATACGCTCTACAACACTTTAGATAAACTACGCATTTCACTCGAAGCACGCGATGCCGAACTTGCCGGAATGTTACAATCCACAAAAGCTTTGGTCGCCAAACAAATTGACCAAGGATTAGAAAAATCAGCTCTCAAGTTAGACACCATGATGGAAAAAGCACAAGCACGCATCGCAACATTCGATCAAAAATTAGCTGCATTGCAAGACCAGCAGAGACGTATGTTCACCATACTTGGCGATGATGTACAAGCATTAAAAGATGCTCAAAGCAGACAAGAACTGCCTCTGAGAAATGATATTTCACGAATGAGAACAGAATTGGAACTCTTTAAAGAAGAAGTACTGACTCATTCCTCATACAGTGCTCAAACTTCACAAGAAATCGGACAAATAAAACAACAGACTCAACCTATTACAGAAGAAAAAGTACGCAAAGAGATAGACGTACATCGCCGCAAAACAGAACAAGTAGCAACTCATATCCAAACGGTGGAAAGTAAGTTGAACATTGCATTGGGCGTAGCAATCTTTGGTATTGCATTAACTATTCTTTCGGTTTTCAGTGTGCTTTTCGAATGGTTCAAATAAATAACCTCACCCCTCATCTACGTTTTTCATCAATAAACCGTGATGACGAAGCTATCTGAACGCCTCAAGCATAATTATACTAACTGTTCGATACCCTAATTTCTCCTCCTTACTACTATTGTACAAGGAAATGCGAAGAAAATCGTTACACTTATTCAACACCTTTATTGCAAAATGAACAAATTTTACAACTCAAAGGAAAAACAAATCCGTAGTTTTGCATTCCGTAGCATTGAAGAAAACGATGACCAAAACCGAATCAATACTTAACACAACTTTTTCACACTACACTATTAGGATAATCACAGTATGGAACTGTTCAAAAAACGTTTAGCAGAAACAATCCCGGGAATACGTGCACAACGTACGGCATTAGCAAAAGAGCATGGAGAAAAGCAACTTGCAACAGCAACCATTGGCGCATTACTTGGCGGTATGCGCGGCTTGCCTGCCCTCTTATGCGAAACTTCATCTGTGTCGGCAGACGAAGGTGTACGTATCCGTAATACTCCCATTTTAGAACTTACAAATATCGAAGCAGAGGACTGCTTCTTCCTCTTATGCACCGGATCACTTCCTTCAAAAGAAGAAGCAGAAGAACTCCGCGCTGCACTCGAAGCTAAATCAACCGTACCTGACTATATCTGGAATGTCTTACGTGCTATGCCCGCAGACTCACACCCCATGGCTATGCTCAGCGCTGCGCTTAACACTCTCGAACGCGAATCCGCGTTCCGCAAAGCATACGACGAAGGCGCAGGCAAAGACAAACTATGGGAAGCAACTCTCGATGATTGCATCACACTACTCGGTTCCATCTCTGCAATTGCCGCAGGCATCTATCGCATTCGTTTCAACAAAGGAGAACTCATCGCTCCCAAAACAGGTGCAACATGGAGCGAAAACTTCGCCCATATGCTCGGCGTAAGCAATGACCCCAACTGGATTGACCTCATACGACTCTACTTAGTGCTCCACAGCGACCACGAAGGAGGCAATGTCAGCGCAATGACCGCACACACCGTCAGCTCCGCACTCAGCGACGTATTCTACTCAATGGCTGCAGGACTCAACGGTTTAGCAGGACCACTCCACGGATTAGCAAACCAAGAATGTCTCGGATTCATTATTGACATACGCAATCACTTCAACGGCGTACCAACCGACGAACAAATGCGCGAATTCACATGGAACAGACTCAACAATGGACAAGTCATTCCCGGATACGGACACGCTGTACTCAGAGTCACTGACCCACGCTTCACTGCATTCTATCAATTCGCCGAACAACACAATCTCAGCGATGAAAACATTGACATCATGAAAAAACTCTTCAACATAGTCCCCGAAGTTCTCAAAGAACAAGGCAAAGCAAGCAACCCATGGCCCAATGTTGATGCAGCAAGCGGATCATTACTCTACCATTACGGCATGACAGAATTTGAATTCTACACCGTCATGTTCGGCGTCTCACGTGCAATGGGTATCGGTTCACAAATACTCTTCCATCGCATGGCAGGATCACCAATCGTCAGACCAAAATCAATGACCTTCGCGCAGCTCCAAGCAGCAGCAGCAAAATAAAACAAACCTCATACAACAACAAAAAACGCTGTTTGATACTTTTCAAACAGCGTTTTTCATTTAGAACTCAATCAAAAAATCAAAGCATCTCAACAATCAAAGCACTTGCCTCGCCACCGCCAATACACAAAGTAGCCAAACCATATCTACCCCCCGTACGCTGCAAAGCGAACAACAAAGTCGTCAACACACGAGCCCCCGAAGCGCCAATAGGATGACCAATAGCAATAGCACCGCCATGAATATTCAACTTCTCATGCGGAATACCCAACTCATTCTTCGCTGCCAATGCCGTCACAGAAAACGCCTCATTCACCTCAAACAAATCAATATCACCCAAACTCAAACCTGCCTTAGCCAACACCTTCTGAATGCCATGAATAGGAGCAGTATTAAAATCCTGCGGAGCATGAGCAAAAGAAACCTGCGCCACAATACGAGCCATCGGCTTCACACCAAGCTCCGCCGCCTTCGCCTCCGAAGCAAGCACCAAAGCAGCAGCACCATCATCAATAGAACTCGCATTCGCCGCCGTAATAGTACCGTCCTTCTTAAACACAGGCTTCAGCTCACGAATCTTATCAAAACGCACCTTACCCGGCTCCTCATCTGAACCAATAACCACATCGCCCTTCTTATCCTTCACCACCACAGGCGCAATCTCAGCATCGAACCAGCCATTCTTCTGCGCAGCAATAGCACGAGTATAACTCTCAATCGTATAATCATCCTGCATATCACGGCTAATAGAACAATCCACAGCGCATTGCTCCGCAAAATCGCCCATCGCAACCTTCTGATACGCATCCGTCAAACCATCATACTGCATAGAATCAATAATCTCACCATTACCATAACGATAACCCGTACGCGCCTTCGCAAGCAAATAAGGACCATTCGACATAGACTCCTGACCACCCGCAACCACAATCTCAGCATCGCCGCAACGAATAGCCTGATCGGCAAGCATCACAGACTTCAAACCGCTACCGCACACCTTATTAATAGTCATACAAGGCACAGAAGCAGGAACACCCGCACCCAAAGCAGCCTGACGAGCAGGCGCCTGACCAACACCCGCCGTCAACACATTACCCATAATAACCTCGCTCACATCTGAAGCTGCAATACCCGCACGCTCAATCGCTGCCTTAATAGCAACCGCACCCAACTGTGGAGCCGAAAAACCCGACAATGAACCCATAAATGCACCCACCGGAGTACGTGCCGCCGATAAAATTACTGTTGAACCCATAAAAACTGAACTATAAATGAATGATACATAAATATAATTGATAATCATATTACCAAACACATGGAAGGATAAAGGTAGAAAATTAGTGTATCAACCCACATCCCAAAAAAAACCACACATATCCCAAAAAACTTCTCCCCCATCTTGGGGGAGACACAGAGGGGGCAAAAAAACAAAAACAACGTCCAACTAAATCCCGAAGGGATGTCATAATAATAGAAACAAATCCAGAACAAAACACAATCTCAAAGGGATGACATAGACAATCAATATACCGCTCCTGCGGAGCTGCGTATACTTTCTCTGGCTTCATTATCTATGAATATATCGCTCTTATGAAATTTGGCATCTTCAAAGTACATATCCAATCCGCAGAAAGAAAAAATAGCCCCCGAAGAAGTTCGAGGGCTATTGAGTTTATGAGGCGATTGGTAAATACTGATATGTAGTATTATCGCAGTAATCCTGCTGTTTTTCTTTGGTTTATGACTTGCCTTGAGTCGAGTTCTGCTTTTTTTCTCCTGCCTGTGACATCCACTTGAGAGGTGAGTTCTTTGAGGATTTCGGCTAATTGACTTAATTCTGTGACATTGCGAGCTACATCCATAATAGTAGAAGCAGATTCGGCAGAGATAGTGGAAATATTGGTAACATTGCGAGCGATGGTATCGCTGGTGAGTGATTGTTCTTGGGCAGCACCTGCGATGGAGCTTACTAATTCGACCATGTGCCCTGCACTTTGCACAACTTGTTTAAGGGCTTCGCCGGCATTGTCCGCCATCGCAATGCCTTGCTCAACTTCTTTGCTGCCTTGTTGCATTTGTTTTACGGCTTCGGAAGTCTCTTTTTGGATGGAAGTAATCATATCGCGAATTTGTTTTGTAGCGGTGGTTGTTCTTTCGGCGAGTTTACGGACTTCGTCGGCAACGACCGCAAAACCACGCCCTTGATCGCCTGCTCGAGCGGCTTCGATGGCGGCATTGAGAGCAAGTAAGTTTGTTTGGTCTGCAATATCGCTGATAACGGAGACAATTTCGACGATAGAAGTTCCTGCATCACCAAGTCGTTGGACAGTTTGTTGTGATTCGTGCACGACGCCTGCAATATGTCTCATTTTTGCGATGGTATTTTGCACGGTTTGTTGTCCTTCTGTTGCAAGTTGCCCATTGCTTTGTGCAAATTCGGAAGTTTTTTGGGCACTGTTAGCCGTTTCAATAATATTGCTTGCCATTTCTTCGACGGCAGCCGCCACATCAATCGCTTGCCCGGATTGTTCGCGCGCACCGGCGGCAAGTTCTTCGGTAGCTCCGCTTATGCTTTGAGTGGAATCAGCCATGGTGTAGCTTAGTTCTTGAATTTGCCCGACGATTGCTCGTAAATCGTGCTTTGTTTTTCTGTCTGTGATAACAATACCTGCTAATTGAGAAACGATTTGTATGGTATCTTCATCAAAATCAGTGAATTCCTTGCCATCTTCTTTTTCGGTGAAATAGACATTGCCCATAGATTCTTTTCCAAAGAGTATGGGAGCACCGACAAAAGATTTCATGGGAGGGTGCCCTGAGGGGAAGCCGGAGCTGCTGGGGTGTTTGGACATGTCGGCAACACGTAACACTTTTCCGGTTTGTTGAATGTGACCGAGCAATCCTTTGCCGACGGGTGGATGCGCAATGCGTTTTTTTTGTTCTTCGGTCATGCCGACGGTAACAAATGATTTGACAGAACCATCTTCGTTCATGATGGAAGCAGCTGCATAGCGTGCTTTGACAATTTCCATAAGCCCTTTGAGCATAGATTCTAATGCTGTTTCGGTGCTGCGTTGATCAGAAGTCATTTCAACGATGGTGTTCATCATCAGCTTAGCGCCATGCAAACGGTTTTTGATATCGGTTTTCATGACATTGAAAGCTTTGATAAGAGTACCAATGTCATCATCATGAGTTTCAGGAACATTGTGGGAATAATCACCGAGCAATACTTTTTCGGTTGCTATAGTCAGTTCAGCGATTCGTGGCGAAATTAAGCGTTCAATAATCCATCCCATAACAAGATTGACAATAATGGCAACAACCACACCAATAATCAATAGAATCAATAGTTCTGACGCAAGTCCTTGCAAAATTTGATTGTCTTTTACAGAGATTGCCGAGATAATATCACCCATTTTTCCCAATTCGCCCTCGAGAGCAATATATGCTGTTTCAAATTCTGCAACGCCGGCAAGGGCAGCATTTTTATCAGTTTTGGCGGTTTCGATGATTTTTTCGGCGGCTTGCACATATTGTTTATAGACGGGTGCTGTTTTGGTATAGCCGCTGCGTACATCGGGAAGTGAAGTAGGGCTTATCATTTCGTCCAATTTTTGTGAGCCGATAGTGCCATGTTCTTGCAGCTGGCTCATTGCGGTGTTGGCTTCGGTGTTTGGCAGTAGAGCGGAATAAACATCTCCGCGAATGGCATCGTGCATTATGTCTAATTGTCCTTGGCATATAATTGCTTCAAGGTTTTTTTGTAAGTCTTTATTTGCTCTCACAATTTTATTGGATTGCCAATAGACAATAATGCCACCGAGGGCTATAAAAAACGTATTCATCGCTATCAGAATAACTAACTTTGCTTTTACCGTAGAATTAGTAAATTTTTTCATTTATACACCTCTCATAAAACATGAATTGAGAATAGTCAACGATAATATTTCGTAAAAATACAATGTTATTCTATAAGTACAATCAAGTTTTTGACAGAAAAATTAACCCGATTGTTTTTTAGAAGAAATAACACAATGTAAGCCAGACCTATATTATGCCAATAGCAGAGGCGTAGCAAAGTCTGCGAACAATAGAGAGCATTAATGATAGAGGGGATATATTATTCAAGGATTATTTCTTTGCTATGTAATGCAGGATTGACAACAACTACAATTGCTCCCAAATAGGTGGAGAGCGTGAACGATTCGGGCAAGGTTGTGGAGACATTATAGAGGAAACGATCTTCTTGTACGCTATAGAGCCATGTAAAGAAACCAAAGGACACATGAAGCTTTTGTGGCAGCATAGCATGTTCAACAATGTATTCATCTATTTTTTGATACATTTCTGCACAGTATTCAAAAGGTATAGTCATACGAGATTGTCAGTGAGTTTGTGTGATGGATAAAACCGCAATGTTAAAGCAATGACACATAGAACGGAATTTTGTAACAGCAAAATAATCGAATTCATTATTTGGCTTCAGGAAAAAACCAGAGTTTGATGAGTTCAGGATTTTTTGGGGCAAAGAAAAACCATGTCATAACCGCAGCGCCAAATGTCCAGAGTAGATATTTTGCTTGTTGTGGCTTATGTCTTTTCACAAGATTCCAGAGTAAAGCCCCTATGACACAAATGGCTGTTACGGCTAAGGTAAGGACAATAATGCCGGAGGGTTCTTGCTGTCTTTCGATGATAAAACGCAAACTCCAATCACGCATCACAGTAAAGATAAGAATGCCTTGCAGTATATAGATGAAGAGCGATTCTTGCCCGCAGCGTCGCACAATATCGGCGAATCGCCCTGTAAACCATCGTTCTCCAAGAAACAGCAATGAAAAGAACAGCGATGCGCCGGAGAGGCGAAAGATAAAATACTCGGGAGCCATAGTCCACCATTTTTTTCCCTCAAAAGCAGAAAGTCCTGTGTTTTTAAGTGTAAAGAGAAAGAAACAAAGGAATAGTGTGACTGAACTTATGATAATGGCAAATCGCTGTTTGTCTTTGGCTTCAAAGAAATATCCTGCCAAAGCAGCACCGCCAAAGAAGTATCCTCCCCATGGAACAAATGGGAATGGAGAAATTGGAACGGGTGCCAATAGTGTCATGAATGGATTGGGCAAAAGAGTATAGATTTCTGTTTGCCAAATCGGTGCGGCAGCAAAGAAAAACAGTATGGTGATTGCCACAAAAAGCCCACGCATGGTTTTCATTGAAATAGGCAATAATGCTATGGCTAAGGCAGTGAGTGAGGAAAAGACAATGCTATGAAGGACATCGCAACGGTAGAATATTGCCATTTCATCGGGAGTGGCTTCCATAAAATGCCGTAAAGCCATCGAAGGAGTATCCAATAGATAAGCAGCAGTAAGAATATAAAGTAAGCGTCGCAGATAAAGCCAGAGCGAAGGGGCGAAGGATTGATATTCATCGCGTTTGCGTCCGGCAGCAATCATGAATCCCACACCGGCACAGAAGATAAATCCGACAGACACAAATCCATTGGAGATATTAAGGGCATCATAGAACCATCCTTCTCGATATTCCGGTTTGATAAACTCATTGAGGACATGAGTTTCAATCATCCAAAGTGCAGCTATGCCGCGCATAATATCAATAAACACAAAACGCAGTGAGCTTGCCTGTTTCATAGAGTTATGTTGCTCAATTTTTATAGTTTATATCGTTACAGATTGAATAATTCGATTACTTTTTCCATTCTCATGCCCCGCGACCCCTTGATAAGAACGATATCGTCAGTCTTAGACAAAGTGCGTAACTGTTCAGCACATTGTTCATGGCTTGCAGCAATGCTTATGGTATCCGCTTGGATACTCAGCGCAGCTTTTATACAATATTCGCCTATGACAATCAGATGATGCGCTTTGGTAATTGCATTGTTTATGAGAACTTGATGTTCAATGTCTGTGGCATCGCCTAATTCACGCATATCGCCGAGTACTGCAATTTTTTTGCCGTGAGCCGGATACTCATGAAGGGTGTTCAAGGCAAGTGCCATAGATTCGGGATTGGCATTGTAACAATCATTCAGAAAAGTAATACCATGTATTTTTTGTACTACCATACGCGCATAGCCATGCGTTTCGGCAGGAGTATATTCTGCAAGATTCTTCAGCACAGAGCCAAGTTCCATACCCGCAGCAACACAAGCAGCAATAGCCGCAGTGGCATTAAGTACGGCAGTGGGTCCTATGGTCTTGAGCACACATGGTGCAATGCTGTTTTGATAGCACAATGTCAGTTGTGGATGCAGCTCTGCATCAAACGTATGTGTCGTTGCAATATCCGCATGAGTACGAGTGCTAAAAGTAACAGCTTTGTTGATACCGACATATCGGGCTAATCGTTCATCATCAAGATTAATAACCGGTATGCCTTTATTGGTCTCCAGAAACCTAAAAAGTGCTGTTTCTTCTTTTTCTACTCCATCAAGATCAATAAGTTTTTCTAAATGCTCTTTTCCGATATTGGTAATAACCCCTACCGTAGGTGCAACAATATGAGCAAGTCTTTCAATTTCGCCGGGTTCATTAGTGCCTATTTCTATGACTGCTGCTTGATGATATGTCTGTAATTGCAGCAAAGTAAGCGGCACCCCGATACGATTATTGTAATTGGATTCTGTTTTTAGAGTTATGACTTGTGCGGCACAACAATGAGCTATAAGTTCTTTGGTCGAAGTTTTTCCGGCTGCTCCCGCAATGGCAATAATCGGAATCGAAAACTTATCCCTATGAAAACGAGCTAATTCACCAAGTGCAAAGAGGGTATCATCAACGGCAATATGAGGTAGATCAGAATAGATAGCCGCTTTTTCATGAAGAATCATCACTGCACAAGCACCCTTGTCTATCGCCGAACGAACATGGTCATGCCCATCAAAACGTTCTCCCGACAATGCAATAAAAAGTGCTCCGCTATGTAAAAATCGCGTGTCTGTCGTAACACTTGTGCACTCAATCGGCAAATGATGACAATGTTCTTCCCCAAATAAAGAAAAGAGTTCTTCACGGGTAAATATCGTAGTATTTTCAATCATATTAGGCGGAAAATTTGTGCAAAAATAGGATTTCATAGTATGGTAAAAGCATATATGCACATCATGGAATGTAAAAAGCCACTTGATGAATGACAGACAATTGTGATAAAAAACTACCTTTCATACATTTTAACGACAATTATTCCTCTAATTTTGCCAATAATTCGACACGATTATGAAAGAACTATATGACAGTAAGCATAGAGAAAATGCGAATATTGGCAGCATCGGTTATTATGCCTCGGCTTGAGCCGGAAGAATATCGCCTCAATGAAGATTACAGAAATACTATCCATGCACTTATTCATGCCGGAGTTTGCGGATTTTGTGTGTTCAAAGGTGAGCTTGAGCATGTGCGCACCATGATACAAGAATTGCAAACTCTTGGTGGCGGACGATTGCTTTTCAGCGGCGATTTTGAATATGGAATTTCAATGCGTATTCATGGCGGAACGGATTTTCCCCATGCGATGGCACTTGGTATGGCTGATGACGGTGATATGACAGAAAAAATAGCGGCGGCGGTAGCGCATGAAACTCGTGCCTTGGGAGTACATTGGAATTTTGCTCCGGTTTGTGATATTAATTCAAACCCTCAAAATCCTATTGTGAATATTCGATCTTTTGGCGAAACCCCTGCACGAGTGATGAGCCATTGCGTTCGTTGGATTCATGGCACGCAAGCCCATAATGTGATTGCATGTGCAAAACATTTTCCCGGTCACGGCGACACTGCCACAGACTCACATCTTGGATTACCGGTATTGTCAATATCGGCTGAACACTTGAGAAATCATGAACTTTTACCCTTCAAAAAAGCCATAGAAGCCGGAGTTCGCTCAGTCATGATGGGACATTTAGCTGTTCCGTCCTTAGATGCAAGCGGTGCCCCTGCTTCTTTATCATTTCCTTTGGTGACAGATTTATTACGCAAAAAATTAGGATTTAAGGGCATAATTGTCACCGATGCTTTAGATATGGGAGCAATTACATCAATATATACATCAGAACAAGCAGCCATTGCTGCCATTGAAGCAGGCATAGATGTTGTTTTATTGCCCCAAAACCCGCAAGAAGCTATTGAGGGATTAGCGCAATATGCCATGAATAATCCGCACATTCACCAAAGACTAATTGAATCATCATTGCGTATTGATAAAGAAAAACAATGGTGTTTTGCTGAACAAGAAATAGCAGCGGTGAATTTACAAGAATATGGCAGTATGGCATTTCATGCAGCGCGCGCGGCAGTGCGTATCAGTGGCGATCGCGGGCTTATTCCTCTTCCTGAATCGACGTCATTTGCTGCCTTTGCTGTCATGCAAAATGATAATCCGCAACCGGGGGTGAATTTTTTTCATTTTGTGCAACAAATTGTGGAAAATGATTGTGATTTCGGTTTTATGAATGCAGACATAACCGATGAAGAAATTGACGCTTATCGCGAACAAACAGCAACGGCGGATATTGTGATATTTGCATTATTTATACGAGCTCGTTCCCATACAGGAACCGTTGGTATTGCGCCGAAGATTAATGAAGCTGCTCAACGTATTGCCAATGGCAGACCAATGATTGCAATTTTACTCGGCAGCCCATATATACGCTCTTCCTTCGATGCGGATACGTATATTACAACATATTCAGATTCATTACCGGGTATTGCAGCCGCTGCCGTCGCTTTGACAAAAGGAGTTTGAGTAAAAAATACTGCATTACTCCCTCGTCTCTTGAGGGAGTAATGACGAAGTACAATGATTATTCCTCGTATTTTTTATACCATACTTGAACTAAGCCCGAAGGGAATGTCGCACTGCGTACTAATTCCATACGCTGCAATGGA
Organism: Ignavibacteria bacterium UBA2373; assembly: GCA_002344005.1. Lineage (GTDB taxonomy): Bacteria > Bacteroidota > Ignavibacteria > Kapaibacteriales > UBA961 > UBA2353. The sequence continues at coordinate 30,004 of DDTD01000028.1, forward strand.
TATTCGCTTGAAAATAAACGAATACCACCGCCGAGTAATATCGGAATAATAGAAATAATAATGGTATCAAAAAGATGTGTCTGTAAACATTGTTGAACAATATCAGCACCGCCATCACAGAACACAATACCTTGCATCGTATTTTCCTTACGTATTTTTTCTAAGAGTGCTGCAATATTGCCATTGTAATACTCAATATTGCCTTCGTTTGCTTTAGGTGTTCGCGATAGTATATATGTTTTTTTATGTTTATGCGGAAACTCATCGGTCATTGACATAACTTTTGTATAAGTTTTTCTGCCCAAAATAACCGTATCAACAGATTGAATAAAATCATGGTATCCATAATCTTCGCCTTCTCGTTCAACAATGGAAAGCCATGAAATATCATCATCATGCTTTGCAATATAACCGTCAATACTCATTGCAATATACAGCACAAATTTTTTCATATTTTACTCCATATAATAAAAAAAATCCCCGATGCTATGCCATCAGGGATATACTTATGTATGAGTCTATGACGAGAAACTCTTATTCGGATTGCGTAGAGTTAGCATTATACAAAACAATAAGATAGTAATGTATTGCATCATGCGATGTTGTATCTTTCCATGTTATTGAGCGGACTCCCTATTTCATCATCACACATTCATCATGCCATACGCCATTGCTTGCTTGCATAATATACATACCGCTTGATAATGATGGTAATGATATTTCTTGTATATCGGTGGAATTATATAGTGATGAATAATGCCATACTTCCATGCCTGTCAAGTCGAATATTTTTACGGTAATTGTGCCGCCATAACCCGTGTATAATCGAGCTATTGTGCCGTCAGACTCTATGCCGAAATGTCCCGTTTGTTGCACACCGCGAAATTGCCATGCACAACTTGGATCATACAGAATTTCATCATTATTGCCGCGCACGATAAGACATTGTTCACTGTGAATAATATCGGAAAGTGTGAATTTTTCACTTTTTCTGCCATCAGGCGGTAAATAGATTGTACAAGGCAATATAATTTCTTTTTCTTGTTTATTCGGTGAAATACTTGTAAATCGAAGTGCATTATTGCGAAGAAATACGGTGGAAATTCCTGTGTTCGGTGTAAAAATACTGTCACAGCGCACACAACATGGATCATAATTCAGTGTTACTGTCGTTTGTGCAAGACCTGCGGGAATAATTATTTTCACGGGAACAATAGTACCGGGTGCATACTGTGCTGTGTCGGATAATTGCAAAGAAATTGTTTTTTCTTGATCATTGTTAATGGTTATAGAAATAATTTTTTCTTCATAACAACCATTAGCATTTGTGCCTCGAACAGTATAAGTGATATTTTCTGTTGGTTGCGCTATCGGATTGGAAATAGTCGCATTATTGAGATATATACTCGGTGTCCACAGATAATTATCAGCATTATTGGCACGAAGATGAACTGTATCGCCAAGACAGATTTCTCTATTTTCTGAAACCGATAGTGTCGGCTTTTCATTCACTGTAATCAGAATTTTTTTACTATCAAAACAATCTCCTGTTTTTCCTGTAACAATATATTCTGTGGTTTTTGTACCAATAAATATTGGATTGGCAATTGTGGGATTATTTAAGCCATCGGCAGGCGACCAAGAATATTCTAAAGCTCCCTTAGCTGATAAATGAACGGTATCACCTGAACATATTTCTCTATTTTCTGATACCAACAATGTCGGTTTTTCATTCACCGTAATGATTACTTTTTTACTGTCGGAACAATTGCCGTTTTTCCCTGTGACAATATATTCTGTAGTTTTTATGCCGTTAAATATCGGATTGGCAATAGTCGCATTATTCAATCCTTCCACAGGTGACCAAGAATATTCTAAAGCTCCTTTGGCTGATAAATGCACTGTATCACCCACACAGATTTCTCTATTTTTAGACGCAATTATGGTTGGTTTTTCATTGACAGTAACAAGTATAGTATCTTTACCTTCGCAATTTCCTGATTTTCCCGTGACTATATATTGTGTGGTGGAAGTTCCTGTAAATAGTGGATTTGCGATAGTAGCATTACTTAATCCTTCCGCAGGCGACCAAGAGAAATTTTCTGCACCGCTTGCATTTAATTGTATTTGTTCACCTTTGCAAACATTTGTGTCCGCACCTGCAAAAACGGATAATTCACCACCCAAAGTGACATTGACGGTATCATAATTTTCACAGCCATTGCTGTTTTTTACTGTGAGAATATATTGCATGTTTTTTTCGGGTGTGCATAGTGGGTTTGCACTTTTTGGATTATCCAAATAATCGGGTGGCGACCAAGAATATTCAAAAACGGGAGTATTCATTCTTCCGATGCGTACACTTTCACCCGGACATAATGTATAATCAGGTGCAGGAACAATAGTCGGTTTTTCATAGACCGTCACTTGAATACTATTCGTGTCACAACCATTGGCATTGCAGCCGATAAATCGTACAGGAAATGTACCTGTGGATAAAAAACGTGTTGTAAATAAAGAATCATTTCCTGTTTTAATGTCGGCATTTTTGGCTTCCCATTGCCAAAGATTCATAGTCGGTAAACTCTCAAATTTGGGTGATAAAGTCAGCCATTCACCCACACAAATACTTGTGTCAAAAGGTAACATTTTCGGCAAATCACATAATGTCGGTATTCGCTTATAATTCGGGTCAAAAACATGATGGCTGAAACTTGGAGAAAAGGTAGCGTCTGTATCAAAGAAAGAATATGGCGGGGAGGGAAGGTCATTGACACTAAATATATGCATTTTTTCAAATATTGGATTATTTGTATGAGATTCTTTAATACGCCAGATAGCGATTGCACGCCATATAGAAATCGTATCTTCTTGAGTTGCAAAATAATTATACCCATCAGGGGCTAATCCCCAACCACATCCAAAACGTACAGTTCCTGAAGGAATGGTTAGAATTTGATATGTATGTGTAATAATATCTATTTGAAGAATAGTATTTTGATTATCGGCAGGAATTTGAGGGTTATCAATCCTTATATATAACCTTCTGCTGTCCTTGGAAAACATACCTGAGTTATATGTTAAACGAAGTTTTGATAAAGGAATATTATTTTTATCTTTTAATGTATCCAAGTGAATAAGTCTTTCAATTTTACCTGTTGCATTATTGAAACTATAAATACTTGAATTTCTTGATTGTTCATAGCCATATAAATATTGTGAATTTGGTGAAAGTGATATTGAGCTTAATTGTTCATAGCGTTCGCTAAAAGACGGACTATACACTATTTTGGATGTATCCGGTTTATCATTGATGATAGGTATGGCAACAAAAGATTGGATCGGAGAATATGTACTTGACACAATCCAATAATCTTTTCTATTTGCATGAATAGTCGTGGTCATTTCCTCGGTGAGAAGAGCTTTGTGAATAATAGTATTGAGAGGATTTTCAACAAGTCCTTTTCCATTGTTTTTGTTCATATCTAATGTGTTAAAAGCAATTGTTCCTTTTAACGAATGGGGTGTGTTTTCAGAACTTATACCGACAAGACTAATAAGAATATATTTTCCACATTCATAATTTGATGGTAAGGCAGTAAATGCTTGTGTTGTAGTTATATTCCCATGGAGAAAATAGTTTGAACCATATTTTTGTGAAAGAATCTTTTCATGTTTGTTATTTCTTAATGTTGCATTAATTGGACGAGATATATACTCAGCACTATACTGATTTTGCATTATAACACCTTGATAAAATAATAAGTTGCCTTTGACTGGGTCGGCAATTGTTGTTCTTCCTTCACTTCCGAAAGGAGGGTTATCACCATTGTTGATATATGCTTTAAATTCTGGTAAAAACCGTATAGCAAGGCGATTACTAAAAAATCGTATATTATGCTCTAATTGAGCATGCAATGATACTATATTGATAAACATCAAGAGTAGAAGAATACAGTATTTCATCATAATTTCCTTTTATTAAAAATGGGAATCGGGCATAAACCCGATTCCCATAAGGTGAAATATTAATCGTCGCCGCATACTTTATAGGTTTGCGGTGTGCAACCCGATTGTATAGAACAATCAATCGTATTTGGATCAGGACATGGTGCGGAAGCTAATTCTACCAGTGTAATTTGACCGGTGGAACTGACTCTATAACAATATTTGGTAACACAACATCCTGCAACATCGCATGGCGATAATTTCATACGATTTATACTGCCGAAAGGTCCGCCTTGTGAACTTGTTTCTTTTTTCCAACAAATCGGTCGGCTACCATAAAGTGTTTGATTACTGTTCAAATTCGTGTGATCGGGAACCCCGCATGGATTGAACATCAGCCCTTTGAGAATAAGAATTCGCTCTGCTTTTGACAATATCGTTTGCATATCGCTTGCCGTATTAAAATTGCAAGGTGCGCAATTCAAATCCGTATTTTGTGATACTAAACTGTCAATTCGGAATATAGGTGTTCCATCTAAACACGGACCACATTGAATTCGATAATACACCGTAAAAATGCAATGTGGATTATCAATCTCAATAACCATGACGCGTTTCTCTTCTGTCGTACCTAATACCGAAGCATTCATTTCACAGATACAAGGCGGGCATGGTATACTCGTGCCACCACAAGGTTGAGCAGAAGAGTTCGTGATTATTATGCAGAGTACTGCAATAAAACTTATGATATATTTCATTGTTTTGTCCTTTTAAAATTATTGAACTAAAAATAATGACCGTTTAAGTATTGCTCCATAATGGACAACACAATAATATGCACCTGCCGCCAAGTTTTGTGTCGGTAATCGGAAAGTATTTTTTCCTTGCCTACATTGTATTTGGGTGGTGAAATGTGCTTTGCCATCCAAACCGATAAGAGAAATCTCCGCTGTGGCTTTTTCATCCATCATAAAAGAAAGCTCTGCTGCTTGCGTAGCAGGATTGGGTGCAATACTCAAAGGATTTGTTTGGTCTTGTTGCGCTTCCTCATCCGTCATATCCGTTTTACCAAGCTGTCGCCATGTTGTGCCGCCATCGGTAGAAACTGAAAGATTTTGATGTTTATCACGAAAAAAGACGGTTTTAGCATTGTCAATGACAGTGCTTTTTTGTTGTGCCCAAGCATTATCGGAACTTATCACAACAATTACAGTGCAAATAAAAAATAGTGTTTTCATTGTTTTTCCTTTCATTAATTATTGACAAATGGGTTCACATCCGACCGGACATGATGGTGTTCCCGGTGAGGAGAATGTATAAGGACCGCCGAGAGGACCTGTAATTGAACAGCATGGGTTTTGCCCGCATGGATCTACATCATAGACAGATGGACCAACATTTCTCCAACATTGCGGTGCGTAAACAGTCCGCGAAGTGCCATTGCATCCTAAATTGGTTAATTGTTGATGAATGGCAATCATTGTTTGCTGCACCAATTGCGCAGTAGTTGCCGGAGGTGTTGCATCATCCGTACAGCAATGTCCGCGAATACTACGGAGGAAAATCTCACAAGTATTATTGTCAAGACATATCCGATAATCAATGTGGACAATGACTAAACAATCATTCGGTAAGCGAATAAAATATTCCTCCGAGTAGGACAAATCTGTGTCCTCACATGGACTGCACGTTGTCTGTGCCGTAGTCATTGTTGTTGTCACGATAAGCATACAGAGTACACTTATCAAAAAAAGTATGTGTTTCATAATTTTTCCTTTGTTAATAAAAAATTTACTGATTGTATGTATGCTTAGCGCATACGTTTCTCTCCGCTCAACAGATTGCTGTTGTGCATAAGTAGTGACCGATATGTCCGTAGTTTTACGCAACATCGTAAGCAAATTTTTTCATAATTTAGGATGTATTCATAATCGTACTCCGTATGTATTGTGAATAATACCCCTTTCAGTTATACATTGTCTTATGGCGTTTGGTCGGAAAACACATTAGCCATAGTTCGATGTTGGGAGGGGATTTTTTATGTCTGAACATGAATAGTCAAAGCCGATTCGATTATGGAAACGAATCAGTTAAATAGAAGTAAAATAAGGATTTATCGAAGTCTTTGTCTTGATAAAAGCAGAGTGCGTCGTCGCTCGGCGTAAGCGGCGTTTGTTTGTATTTCTTGTCTGAAATAATGAGTATGAATCTGTTCCATAGCTCACCTTTTATATTAAGTGGTAAAATTTTGTGGTTGTACAGAATGTTGGCGAAAGGACTTCCCACGCAACAGGTGTCAACTACTGAACGCAACTTACAAAAAAAAACAACTTACACCAAATATGTGGTGAAAAAATATTTTCCCTATCAAATGAGAGTTCAGCGAAGAGAGGATGGGCAAAAAAAATCCCTCATGAATTATCATAAGGGATTAGACAAATACAGTATTTTTCTAAAATATCTTATTCAAATTGCTTATAATTATCATTAAATAAACCAACAAGATGTTGAGCTTTTGCATCATACGCTGATTTATCTTCCCATGTATTGCGCGGATTTAATATTTCATCCGGTACGCCTTCGCATGATGTGGGTATTGATAAATTAAAAAATGATTCTGTTTCAAATTGTACATTATTTAATTCTCCTGTGAGTGCTGCACGCAACAAAGCACGTGTATAAGCAATTTTCATGCGTTTACCCACACCATATTCACCGCCGCTCCAACCGGTATTGACCAACCATACCGTTGCGCCATGTTCATTGATTTTATCACGCAATAAATTCGCATATACTTTAGGATGATGTACCATAAATGGCGCACCAAAACATGTAGAGAATGTCGCGCTTGGTTCTTTCACGCCGGCTTCAGTTCCTGCAACTTTTGCCGTATAACCACTCAAGAAATGGAACATTGCTTGCTCAGGGGTGAGTTTAGCAATCGGAGGCATAACGCCGAAAGCATCACATGTTAAAAAGAAGATATTTTTCGGATGACCACCTTTATTGGAATCTACGATATTGTCCATCATGGAACGCGAATAACTTGCACGTGTATTCTCGGTGATAGACGCATCGTCATAATTGATGGCACGAGTTTCGGGGTCAAGCACGACATTTTCAAGAATAGTACCGAATTTTTTTGTCATGCCATAGATAATCGGCTCGGCTTCTTCCGACAAATTGATAACTTTGGCATAACAGCCGCCTTCAAAGTTGAATGTGCCATCATTTGTCCATCCATGCTCATCATCGCCAATAAGCGGACGCTCTACGTCTGTGGACAATGTGGTTTTGCCTGTGCCTGACAAACCGAAGAACAATGCAGTATCACCTTCGGATGTTCCAATATTTGCCGAGCAGTGCATGGACATAACACCCTTGAGAGGGAGAAGATAATTGAGAACGGTGAATATTGATTTTTTGATTTCTCCGGCATATTGTGTGCCACCGATAATCACTAATTTTTGGGAGAAATCAAGGATGATGAATGTTTTGGAACGAGTACCGTCAATGTCGGGATTCGCTTCAAAATTAGGCGCATGCAGCACTGTGAAACCGGGTTCAAAATCGGCGAGTTGTTCGGCTGTGGCTTCAATAAACATGTTCTTTGCAAACATATTGTGCCAAGCATGTTGCGTAATCACGCGTACCGGCAAACGATGATTGTCATCAGAACCGGCGAAGCAATCAAGCACATATAAATCAGCACCTTGCAGATATCCGGCAATACGATTTTTCAAAGCATTGAATTTTTCTTGAGGAAATGGTTTATTCACTTTTCCCCACCATACATGGTCTTTGCTTGTTGATTCTTCCACCACAAATTTATCATTGGCACTACGCCCTGTGTGTGGTTTGGTATTGGTAACAAGTGCTCCATATTGCGAAAGTTCGCCTTCTTGGAAACTAATCGCATGTTCATATAAAGCAGAGGTAGAAAGATTGTAATACACCTCTCCAAGATTATAGAGACCGATGGCTTGTAATGACTGGAGGATTTCTTCCATACTTTTCATATCAACTCTTTGTATAATGAATGAATTTGCGCTCACACGCAGTGTTTTGGAATGCAAATATCGGTGTTTTAGCTGTGATAATAGATGTCAAAAGTCAAGAATGCCTGTGATTACATTCATACATGACTTTTTCATCACTTAGAAATAGATACAAAGCTGCGATTGTTCTTCGTAATTTCGTTGGTAAAATTTGACATTTCACACTCTGAATCATGTTTCTTTAACCATGAACACACATCATTTCCATTTAGCCATGCTACCCATCGAAGAGGTTTTTCTTCATGAAGAAACGGATATTTTCCGTGTGGCAAAGCTCAAAAAAAGAATCGAAACATCGGGGATTTTACGTAATCCGCCTATTGTTGCCAATATGGATAGCGGCTATGTCGTACTTGACGGAGCAACACGTACAACATCACTCAAAGAAATCGGTGCATCACATATTTTAGCGCAAGTCGTTCATTATGGCAAAGATGGCATTGATGTCGAAACATGGAATCATATACTGCCCGATATGAGCGATACGGATATCATTCAAACAATAGGTTCACTTCAAGGGCTTCGACTTACGGAGACCAATCATCAACAAGCAGATGACTTGCTTTTGAAGCGTCAAATTGCCGGCTACATTTACTGCTCCCCCTCTACATCAATGATTATAGAAACCGATACGGCTCTCGGTCCCATGACATCCTTACTTAGGACAATTGTGGCAACATATAAAAAGCATGGTGAAATCTATCGCCTTGCACAAAATGATCTCGAACAAATTATTGCGAAAAGAACGGAGCACTCCGCCGTTATGGTCTTCCCGCGTTTCACACCTGATGAAATACGCACGATTGCGCAATCAGAACAAAAACTGCCCGCCGGTATCACACGCCATATCATACCCGGACGCGTGCTTAATGTTAATATTCCGCTCGATTGGCTTATCGGTGCGGGCACAACAGCCGAAAAAACACAGTGGCTTGATGCATGGCTCTCTGCTAAAATTGTGGACAGCAAAGTCCGCTATTATCATGAACCTGTCTTCATTTTTGATGAGTAAAATATATCCGATTTCTTTGCCCACTCTGCGTGACATGTGGGCATCATCCGCAACTTTACTCATATTATTATCCGTAATTTTGTAACAATATCATTATTTTTTTTCTATACTTTCTATGAGTTCTCAGCATAAAATTACTAACGCTTTACTCAGCGTTTCCGACAAAACAGGCATCGTGGAATTGGCACAAGAGCTTCATTCTCTGGGCATCAATATTATCTCGACGGGTGGCACCGCAGCTTTGCTTTCACAGCAAGGTATTCCCGTCAAAAGCGTTTCTTCCATAACTGATTTTCCCGAAATTATGGATGGGCGAGTAAAAACATTACATCCGAAAATTCATGGAGGTTTATTAGGTGTATTAGACAATGAAGAACATCGTAGTGCAATGGAACATCACGGTATTGAATCCATAGATTTAGTAATCATCAATTTATATCCCTTTGAAAAAACAGTACAGAACCCGCAATCAAGTCATGAAGAAATTATCGAAAATATTGACATTGGCGGTCCGGCAATGGTAAGGGCTTCCGCAAAAAATTATTTGTGGACAGCAATTGTAGTAAATCCCGACCGTTACGGAGAAATTATTTCTGACTTACAAGCAACAGGAACTCTTGACTCGAATTTGCGTTTACAACTTGCCCGTGAAGCATTTGAACATACAAGCTTTTATGATGGATTAATTGCCGAATATTTACGAAAAAAAGATAATTCATCATTACCAAATCAATTAACAATACCATTGAAAAAAAATCAAGAGCTGCGCTATGGTGAAAATCCTCATCAAGAAGCAGTACTCTATGGTAATTTTTCAGAAATATTTACCCAACTTCATGGTAAAGAATTATCGTACAATAATATTGTTGATATTGATGCTGCTTCTAAATTAGCATTAGAATTTGATGAGCCGACCGTTGTTATTGTAAAACACACCAATCCATGCGGAGTGGGTTCAGCCACAACATTAACCGAAGCATATCATAAAGCTTATGCAACCGATACGGTGTCGCCTTTTGGCGGAATTATTGCCGTTAATCGTGAAATTGATTTGGAATTTGCAGAAACCGTGCATGGCTTATTTTCGGAAGTGCTTATTGCACCTTCATTTACAGATGAGGCACTCGAGCGTTTACAAAAAAAACGCGATCGCCGTTTAATGACAGTTAATTATGATGCTTTACGCGCATCATTGCAATTTACTCTTAAATCCATTGCCGGAGGAATATTAATTCAAAGTGAAGACAAAGAACTTTTGGATTCGGGAGCATTAAAAGTAGTAACGGAAAAACAACCGACACCCGACCAATATGCCGCTATGATATTTGCATGGAAAATTGCAAAACATGTAAAATCTAATGCAATAATTTATGCTCTTTCCGACCGTACATTAGCAATTGGTGCCGGACAAATGTCACGTGTAGATTCGGCAAGAATAGCAGTGAAAAAAGCACAGGATGCCGGTATTTCCTTACAGGGTTGTGCAGTTGCTTCAGATGCATTTTTTCCTTTTGCTGACGGTTTATTACAAGCTGTGGAAGCAGGTGCCCATTGTGTTATTCAACCCGGTGGCTCAGTGCGCGATGAAGAAGTGATTGAAGCTGCAAATAAAAGTGGTATTACGATGCTCTTTACCGGAATGAGACATTTTAGACATTAAGTCAAATACACAACAAAATTCCCAAAAAGCGATGCTGAAAAGTATCGCTTTTTTTTTGACAAATCATATATTCATATAATGTTGTTTGCCGAGCATAGCCGCACCCACAATACCGGCATTATTGCTGAAATGTGCTGTGCGGACTTCCACTTTTCGCGCTATCGTGGGCAATGAACGATATTGTAAAGTATTGCGTACAGTATCAAGCAATAAAGGATGCGCTTTCGATATACCGCCACCCACAACAACAATGTGCATATCTAATATTGCTAATATACCTGCCAATCCCAAACCCAGCCAATGTCCGGATAATTCAAAACATCGTATTGATGCTTCATCATTATGTTCAATACCCAATGAAATATGTTCAACATCAAGAGAATCGGCAAATTGATGTAAATATGATTGCGGATATTGTTGAAGTATTTTTTTTGCCGTAGCAATAATTCCCAATCTTCCAACGCGTTCTTCTAATGTTCCTGCACGGAATAATCTATTATCTTTTTTCATCGTATCTGTTGGTTCATCGTGAATATCAATAACAATATGCCCAATTTCTCCGGCACCTCCCTGTTCGCCGGAATAAATTCGATTATTGACAATAATTCCTCCTCCTACGCCGGTGCCAAGTGTCACATACAGAAAATGGGAAGTATCTTTGCCGGCTCCTAATTCACTTTCAGCCAATGCAGCCACATTCGCATCATTATCAATAATAATCGGTACAGCGGAATATTGCTGTACAATAGTTGTAAGAGGTACGATATCCCAACCGGGTAAATTTGCCGGATAATAGACACAACCATCCTTTGGATTAACCACCGCAGGAAAACCGATACCGACAGAAAGTAACGATGGAAATTCTTCGTTCATTGTACGGATTATACCCTGAATATCGGATATCATTTTTTCTTTTCCCCGTGCGGCATCGGTATGAATAGCATTTTGGAAAACAATTGATCCATCATCAAGGACAATACCGTATTTTATGGTAGTACCGCCAATATCTATACCTGCATACATTATATACCCTATTTTAATTATTGATTATGAAGTGATGAATAATTTATTACAATTCCATATAAGCAGACAATTCTGCTGATGTTCTCAAATGGATAAGAATGCGATCTTCGACAAGTTCATGTACTGCTTTCTTAGCATCACGCAAAGGGACATTGTGAATATAGGAAAAACGCCAAATATCAATCGGAGCCGTATATATTTCCCATGCCAATAATTGACTTAGCGACAATGATGATTCCGAAAGAATTTTGTTCTCAATTGCTTGAATAAAATCATCGGATTCGCCCTTGATAAAATGTTCTGACGTAAAATAATAATTATCCGTTGTCATCAAATCACAAATTGGGAAACCTCTATTATGTTGCAATATATCAGTCAACAGCGATATGCTGACAATATATGGTTCATCATGCGCATCCGTTTTCCATAGATCATCCCATACCTCGGGTGCTATACTTTGCAACCATTGAAAAAAAGCAATTTCGGATTCGGGTAATTGCATGAATGTATGTGAATGAAAATGAGAAATGATGGCTTTACTATTTGTCGTATTAATAAATCCAAAAATTTCCGACGGCACTATAAGTATATCAGATTGTTGTTTTTGGGTTTCAAACCATGTAAGGAGTTCTTGTGTGTTCATTGTATAAATATGTTATTGTTCTACTGTAAAAATTTTAATATTAACCTTTGAATCATACGGTGAGAATTTTATTGCATTTGACAATACATTATCAATAATTTCCTCAAAAAGAATCATATCAACTTCAGCAACAGCTTGTGTTGAAGCATCAACATGTATTGATATGTTTTTTTCATTGGCAACGGGTACAAAATTATCCACAACTTTATTTATTATTGTCGCAAGATTGTGTTGTTCCATGATGGGTTTCATTGTTCTTGACTCCATCGTAAACATATCCACCATTTTTTTAATTATCTGCGTCATGTGATCAGTATATTTCTTTATTCTTTGCAATACAAGAATCATATCATCCGTAGATATTTTTCGACTATTGCTCAATGCACCCGAAACCGTAAGTGTTATCGCCGTCAGTGGATTACGCAAATCATGAACAACTATACCGAAAATATCATTTTTCTCTTTATTTATTATTTCCAATTGCTCAATGGCTTCATTTAACTCAGCATTAGTCAATGACAATGACCGGCTAAGATTATCAGCATCTTTGTAAGCTTGCGCAAGTTCTATATTACGTAAACGGTAAATCTCGTTTTCTTTTTTCGTAGATTCTACTTGATGTAATATTTGTAAATTTCTAAGTCGTTCGGCACTGTGCTGATTAAACACACGTTCATGCAGATCATGATATAATCGTGAATGATATAAAGCACGTTCAAAATTTTTCAATTTTTCACACACTATAGAATATTGCTGATGGAATGAACGTAAGAGAGTAAGTGACTGAAGATTTTCGGCTTTCTGCTGTATGTTATCTAATATTGATTGTGCATCCTCATATCGTTGTAAATGAATAAATACATCACATTGCGCCACCACAGTTTCAATAAGTCCTTTTGTATTACCTGTTTTTGTTCGTATCTTCAATGAATGTGCAAAATATTCAAGAGCATAAGTATAATCTGCAGCTTTTTTTTCTATTAATCCTAAAAGATATAATGCGGATGCTTCTCCATCAAGATTACCTAAATATATGGCAACTTGTAAAGCTACATTGGCATGATCACGTGCTTTTTCCACATCACCTAATGAAAGATACTGTGTTGCAAGATCACATAATGTTTGTACCTGACCTTGTTTATTATTGGTTGCTATTTTACGTGCCAAACTTTTTTGCAAATATTCAACAGCTTGTTCGGTATCACCTATTACGCCATAGACATTACCTATATTCGATAAAGAAACAGCAATACCATGCTCATCATTGATTTTCTCACGCAACAATAAACTTTGCATAAAATATTCATGGGCATTAGTGACATCGCCAAGTGCTAAATACACATTACCAATATTCATCAATGACGTTGCAGTCAAAGCATCATCGTGGATTGATTGACGCAATGCCAAACTCTCTGTGTGCTGATACAAAGCTTTGACATAATCCCCTTGCGCAATAGCTACAGCTCCCATGGTATTCATTGCAAAAGATTGTCCTTTTATATCACCTATTTCTTTTGCTATTTCTAAAGCGCGAGAACTTATTGTGAGAGCTTCTTGATATTGTGCTAATCTATAGAGCGTTGCACCACGTACTAATAATGCTTCTTTTTCTATTTCCAACTTTGCTTCATAATCACCAATATACTGTTGTGCAAAATAGACAAGAGCGGCAACAATACCATCCGCTTTTTGAGGGTCTGTATTGAGCATAGTTTCGGCTATCTTACATTGACGTAAACAGAAGTCTTTGCTCTCTTCCTCAGTTGATGCCAACTCATGATTCCAAGAGTTAATAAGAGTCTGAATGTTTGATTGTTCCGTCATACTATATCGCTTTAGAGTATCACAACATTTCAAAAATACATAAGGGCGACAAAACTCCATAGAGTTTTGTCGCCCTTCATAATCAATGTGAACGAATTTTATGGAATAAAGACTATGGGAACAACCATACGTTTTGTTCCTATCTCGACTGCACAATAGTATGCTCCACTAACCAAATCAAGCGCTTCTGCCGACAATTCAATAGTCTCACGCATTTGTGTTGCTACGCCTTCTTGTGTATGCACTATTCTGCCTGCTGCATCATAGATACGAAGAGTATATGGGGCAGCTTGACGTGCAGCAAAACTAAGTTGTGCTGTCGTTGAAGCCGGATTCGGCGTAATAGATATATCATTTGATTCGCCATAACTCATATCCTCTACACTTGTCGGTACAATCTTCACACGCACCGATTTTGAAATAACGGAATCACATACATTGCGTGCAACACAATAATAGGTGCCCGAATCTGCAAAAGTAATATTGTTTTTGAAAAATGGGTTTAATGTTTCATTTTGCAAAGGAACACCATTTTTATACCATTGATAGGTAATAGGAATTTGTCCGCCAGCCGGTATATTAATCACTAATTGCGTACCCGGATTAGCAATAATTTGTGCAGGTGGTTCTATGAGAAATTTTGCAGGATCAATTAAACCGACAGTAGCATTAGCAGAAGTTACTGTACCGCAGTCTCCGGTAACAACAACGCGATATTGACCAATATTTTGTTCATTAAGATTATTAATTGTGAGCGTAGCTGTTGTTGCTCCTGCAATATTCTGTTCATTAAGTTGCCATTGATAACGTATTGCTGCTCCTTGTGCTCCTACTGTAAGAGTCACGGGTTTGCCGGGGCAGGCATTAACATTACTCGGGGCTGTCACAATAGATGTTGCTTTTTTCAAAATTACACGCACAGGATTGGAAATAAATTCGCTATTTAATTCTTGAATACGCACATATAATGTATATGCCCCAAGAGTATCCGCTGAACTCACTGCATTAATGGTCAATACAGGTGATGCTGTTCCCGTTACACGACCATCATCAGTAATAGGAGTGCCATTGCGTCGCCATTGATATATGATCGTCGGATTTGTCACATTCGTTTTTACCTCTGTTGTTAACTGTACTCTTTCATTCGCACACACTTCCGCATCTTGCGGCTGAATGCTAAATGTTCCACCGGGTAATAACAATGAGAAATATGCTGAAGTATCAGATCCGCAAGCACCATCAACAATCACACGATATGTACGACCGGTATCGGATGGCTGCACGGATAATATTTGAAGAACTGGCGTACCTTGACCGGAAATTCTTTGTGAATTTTGAAGAACAGTTGTACCGCGTAACCATGTATAACGCACTTTGCCTAAAGAAATAATCGGTGCAGCTTCTGCCAAAACTTCAAAACGTGCATTATCACCGGTCAACAAATAACTTGGTAAAGGATCGCGTAAGATTTCTGTTTTTGTTGTAACACTTAATTGCCCAATGGATGAATATATTGTATCGGCACCTGAATTTCCGGAAACGATACAACGATAAAACCCATCATTATCGTATGTTACGTTTCTCAATACTAATCTGCTTCGTGTTGAATCCATGATATTTACACCATTTTTTTGCCATTGATAATTCAAAACTCCCGCATTAGTAATTGTACCCTCTATTTCAAAAACAACATTATCACCTGCGCACGCTACTGTACGTTGTGGTTGTTTTGTTAATGTAATCATCGGAATAATCTCATCAGCTCCGCGATAATAGTTTCTGCGCATCTGATTATCAATATCCTGTGGAACAATGGCAGCAATAGTCGGCGTACCATACAACGTTTCATCAACGAAAGTTAAATGCACTCCATCCGCAGCAAATGTTGTATTACGAGCAACAGAATTAATATCAATTGATTTATCATTACGCAGTTCTTGCAAACTATATATTGTATCAACTGTCATCCCATTATTCCAACGGGAAAGGATTGGACCATTTGTGTAAAGATTATTAAAATCAGATGCAATGAGTGGGTTCGTCATTGCATACTCTATGTCCAATACTCTCCCACCGCCTGAATTATAGAATATATTATTTAGTAATTGAACACCGCTGCCATTTTCAATCAGCAAAGATGCTTGACTTCTATCTGTAGATGCATTATTTACTGTATTATGATAAAGCGAACAATTATGAGAATTAAAAACAATAATACCATACGATTCTTGTGTAGTGGCATTACCGATTTTCACCATATTATTAGCAAACAATGACGGAGAAGTGACCAATGATTCTAAACTCGATGCAACAATACCTGCACCCGAAGGAATATTACTAATATTATTTTGAGTCACTGTCGCAGAACCGGAAGAATTACTAACAGAAAGTCCGATGACAGAATTTGAATTTGTCTTTACAGTATTTTTAGTAATAATCGGTGAGATAATATCTGATAGAGAAAGACCATGTGTTGTAAAATTTTGTACAGTATTCGATTCGATGATAATATTACTTCTATCAACAGCACTTTCAGCTAAATCAAAACCAATTGCGCCACGTGTAAATGTACAATTACGCACTATTAATGAATCACAAATATTATTATCTGCAACAACAAAATTATTATCCGCAGATAAAGTATTGGCAGCAACTGTAAATTGACATCCTTCCAATCGTATTGCACGTGTATTATTATTCAGCAATGCAACACGAGAAAATGCGCTTGTACCTGTACTTGTAAAATTAATATTGGTAAATGTCAGCCAGTCAGCACCACTAATCATCAAAGCATAATTATTATTAGGATAAATCGCATTGTAAGAAATTACCGGATTTGTTGTTTGATTATCATCACGGCGAAATTCTATACGACGACGTTCGCCTGTTAATCCGGGAATAGTTGTTATTTCCCATGGACCTTCATAATTACCCGAACGAATATTCATTGTAACACGTCCCAAAACACCGGCAATGTGGAGATATTCATTAGCAAGTTGAACTGATCCAAAATCAGGCGCAGAACCACCGACTGTATATTCTCCGGTAGATAAACCGGGACCTCTTTGCACAGTACGCGCATCGTTTATATCATTATTATCTGTTAAGCCATTTGGAAATAGAGTTGTAGCAGTTATTGAAGATAATGTTTTTGCCGGAAATGACGGTGTACCTAAAATTACTGTCGCCGTTTGCCCGGGTTCAATAGCTGTTGTATGGCGTACAGTTGTTTGTGGCGTTCCATTAAATGTCCAACTGATGCGAACAGAATCCAAACGTTGTGTTCCATAATTTTTTACCATTACGCTGACTTGTTGCCCACCTTGTGCAAACGGTATTGTTGGGGTAAGAATTGATGTCACACCCGCATCAATACCCGATATAGCAGACAAACGAGCTACAAAAGCATCATCAGCTCCATTACCACCAAGAATGATTTGATCAAATGTACTTCTAAAGAATGTTGTACCTGTATAATACGATTCACCACCGTCACCGGCAGCAACACCATTACCTGCATCATCAGATTCACCACCGGCAGAGCGAGCAAATTCGAGTACACCTGCTGAAGTATATTTCATTGCAAATACATCTGTACCTCCGGCATGAGTAAGAGCGATTGCTCCTTGCGAATATGGAGCTGAAAATATGCCCGTGGCATACATTGCATTTACTGCGTCTGTCCCAACTCCCATTACAGCATTAGCACCTGCGCCACCGATACGCACAGCCCAATCAGGCACGCCACTTAGGGTATCAATACGTACCATAAAGCCACCGGATGTACCCGGTCTTGCTAAAGCAGTTGAAGCAAAATTAATAGTATCACTTTTGAATGATCCGCCAAGTACCAATCGCCGATTTGGTGTCAAAGCCATATCATTAATCATATCGTCTTGGGCACGTCCCCAATGACGCACCCATTGAAATGCACCCGTTGAAGAATATTTTGCCACAAAAGCATCATGACCACCGGCGGAAACAATAGTGCCAACTTGTTTTAAGGAATCCGTAAATGATCCGCCAATATATACGGCAGATGCTGTGGCAACAATATCAAGAGCGGAAGCCATACTTGTGGAACCACCTTGTTTTGACCATTGTTCTGTACCATTAAGATTATATGAAGCAACGAAGAAATCTGTTTTACCAACCGCACGCATCATAGCAAGATTACCAAATCGGGTCGAGTCTTTAAAGGAACCGCTGATATAAAGACTATTGCCCGCAACAGTTATACCTTCAGCTGTATCATCTTGTGCAGACCCTGCTCTTTTAACCCATTGCAACACACCGTTAGTATTGTACTTAGCAACAAATATGTCACGACCGCCGGCACTGACAAGTTGCTGTAGCCCAAAAGTAGCAGTACCGCTAAACCAGCCGGTAACATAGACATCGCCATCGGCACTTACAGCCAAAGCAGTTGCTCTATCATCGCCCGACCCACCTGCTTTTTGCGCCCAAACAGCTTGTCCTTGTTGGGTAAAACGCCCTACATACATATCACTGCCACCGGATGAAGTCAGAAGAGCTGCTCCCATAATTGTTGTAGCGGAAAAACTTCCGCATGAAAAAACACTTGCCCCATTTACTTCAATGGCTGCTCCGAACTCTGTACCAATACCACCATACCGTTGGGCATTCTGCCATGTCGGTTCTTGTGATCTGGTCGAAACAATTGCGCCAAAAAGCATTATACATGCCAATAGCATCCTACGTGTCGTGTGTTTCATAATACTAACACTTTTATTTTGTGAAACATAAATTTTAAGCAAAATTACGGTTTTGAGAATGAAGACTTAATTTATACCTCAAAAAAACATTTATTGTCTTCACTTTTTACTTTACAATCTATTCTATAAGATTGAATCTCGTGCAATATTATGGCAAAATTTGATTTAGCAATTATTGACATCACGCACTATGAACATATAATCAGGTATAACACTTAAGTTTAGGTATAGAAACCACCCATCATCTATTCAAAACCTTCACTCATCTCCCTTTTGAGGCGAGTACGGCAAACGTCCGTGTACATTAGCAGTTTTTACTACGGTTCTTCCGCATAACTCTGTTATTCGTAATAACTTGTCGAAATTAATCTTGGAAATTTCATCAGTTACTTTATGATAGTCCGCATGTTCTCCGCTAAAATAAAACAAGACCGGTATTTTTTTCTTGGCAAAATTGGCTTGATCGCTTCTAAAGAAAAACTGTTCAGCATCATATTTGATAGTAAACGGATTGGACATTTTTTGATTCTCTTTTTCATTTAATTCTGCTAGCTCAGGGCAACGCGAATTTCCTCCAACGGATAGTGTATTGCTATCGTTTCTGCCTATCATATCCATATTGAACATAGCCACACATTGTTGCAATGGTAATGGTGATGTTTCCACAAAGGCACGTGAACCGTATAGTCCTTTTTCTTCGCCACTGAAAGCTACAAATACAATATCTCGCTGAAGTTCATCCGCTATTGTTGCCATGGATTGCGCTAAAAGCAACAAACCTGTGGTTCCGGAAGCATTATCATCTGCTCCATTGAAAATTGAGTCTTTCTGCTTTGACTGTGGACGTGAAAATCCCACATGGTCATAGTGAGCACCGATAACAATATATTCTCCCTTGCTTTTTGCACCTTTAATAATACCCATGACATTTTTCACAGGTGTTTTTTTGGTCACGAATGTAACCGTAAAATCAGAAATTTTTATATCCTTTGTAAAATCAAATGATTGTGGTAAAGAAAGACTATCCATACGAGATACGAGTGTACGCAAAGATTCTACAGACCCAAACAACAAAGAGGCTATTTTTTCACCGGCATGTACAACCGGCATAGTTTCCACAGTACCGTCATCATATACCAATGGCATTTTTTCTCCCGATAAAGCCGGGTATAAAGAAGGAAAGGGATAGCCGACGGGTCTTAACTTCATACGCAGGAGAGGATTACTAAAAATAATAACACCTTTTGCACCTCGCAATCGAGCATTACGTACTTTTGTTCTTATACCTCTCTCACGTCCTTCCCCTTCTGAACTCTGACGGGCAATACCAAAAGTCGGCATACCACCAATCATCACAACAATTTTATCACGTACATCAATAGCTGCAAAATCATCATAATTTTTTGATGAATCAACCCAACCGAATCCGGCAAAAACCAATGAGGCATCCTTGATTTCAGCTTCACCCGAAATGCTGAACGGAATAAAGTCATGCTTTAACATAAACACATGAATGCTGTCTTTGTTTTTGCAAGCAAGTCTTGTGGGACTTCCCAAATCAAATTCTTTCACAGAATAAGTATGATAATATTGTCCTTGTATAGGGCTGACACCGTATGAAGCGAAATTTTTTGCAATATATGCCGCCGCAGAATCAAGTTCAGGACTGGGGGTATCGCGCCCTTTCATTTTGTCGGACGAAAGTATATTCATGTGGGAATATGCATTCTCATAGGTAAGAAATGTGCGTGGGAAATGGGCTTCTCCTCCGGCAACATTAGTCAATGTAAAGCCATATATTACTATCACATACAATATTCTAAGCAAACTCTTCATATATTTTTTACAGTTAAGAAACAGATTCAATTCTTTTGACAATAGGAACATGAGCAATAATCATTCGTTCAATACCGCCACGGAGAGTCATTCCAGCCATAGGACATGTTTTACAATTCCCAAGTAAGCGAATTTCTACAACATGGGTATCCGGCTCATAACGGACAAACTCCACATTACCGCCGTCTTCCATTAAATATGGCCTTACCTGTTCCAGAACGGTTTCGATTGCTTGTTCTATTAGTGTCGTTTCCATCGTAAAATTTCCATTGTATTAGAGTGTTATTTGTACAACAGGCTGTTCCATTTTTTTGAGATTCACTTTTCGCACTTGTGAGACGACAGAAGCAGTAATCTCTCTTAATAGTTGTCCTTGAGAAAAATCATCAGGATTGAGCACCACAGGCATACCTTCATCCCCCCCTGATCGCGTTCCTAAAGTCAGTGGTACCTCACCAAGAAATGGCACATTAGCTTGTAAAGCAGCCATTTTACCGCCACCTCTACCAAAAATATCATATCGCTTTTCCGGCATATCGGGCGGTATGAAATAGCTCATGTTCTCGATGACACCAAGTATATCCACATTGACTTTACGAAACATAGAGATACTTCTGCGTACATCAGCTAATGATATTTCTTGCGGAGTTGTTACCATAACAGCACCTGTTAACGGAATCTTTTGCGTCAATGTCAGTTGTATATCACCTGTACCGGGAGGTAAATCAAATACAAGAAAGTCGAGTTCACCCCATGCAATTTGTTCAACAAGAGTCGTAAAGTATCCTGCAAGCATCGGTCCTCGCATAATTGCTGCTTGGTCACGCTCCATCACAAAACCTATAGAAGCGACTTTCACACCATATTGCTCATTGGGGAAACCAAGCACACGACCATCTTCTGTTTTCTCAGCTCGCATTTGTTCATCTGCCATACCGAACATTGTGGGCTGACTTGGTCCATAGATGTCAGCGTCTAACAAACCCACGCGGGCACCTTTTTGAGCAAGAGCAGCAGCCAGATTTGCAGCAATCGTGCTCTTACCTACTCCACCTTTGCCGGAAGCAACAGCGATTAACTGCGAAACATTCGGCAATACTCCGGCATTTGCAAGACGAGGAACCTCCTTCTCACGTACAAATACCGTTATTTGACTTCCGGGGGCAATCGCAGCCACAGCTTGCTTTACTCTTTGGTCAATTGTTTGAGCCACCCAGTGCACAGGGGGTATCAATTCTAAATAAACATTTATCGCATTGTCGCTTAACTGTATATTACTGATAGCGTTAAGCTCTGCTAATGTGAACCCTAAATCATTATCGGCAACTTGACCGACAGCTTCCCTTATCTGAGTTTCAACTAATTGATTCATAAATCTTTATGTAAAATTGGTTTTATATAATGTTGCGGTGACGTATTATTTGTAACCTTACTGTACATCATGCACACTATAGCAAAAAGATTGCTACAAGGGATATTTGATCCAATTGCTTGATTGTTGTAAGTATGAAACAGAATCTGTCTATTTCAATCTTTACAGGTAGAACATATCTAACAATGTAATGAAGATACACAGGTGCTAAATTTTGTTTTTTTTTGTCCAAGTGTATCATAAAAAAAAATATGTATGTAAATTTGCAAGATTGTTACTTTAACCAAAATTTTATTTATTTATCAAAAAGGTAGTATAACTATGAAAAAGTTAGTTACTTCATTGGCTCTTGCAGCTATGGCGTACACAGGTGCACAAGCCGGTGTTCCCAATCCAAAAGTTGCTTTGCCACAGAAAAAGCAAATCATGCCGCCATCAGTAACACTAACGAATGAGACAGCAAGCACTGATGTAAGCAAAGATGAGAATCCGCAAGCTCTAAGTTATCGGACTATTTTACAATCAACCTTTAACACGTCATTCTTCTCATATTTTCAGCCATCAAATCCGCTTGCTTACGATCCAACATCCGGCATCATGGCTTTGGCTGCATCATCACTTACTCAATCCGGTGGTGACATGACCCTTCGCATAAGCACAAATAATGGTTCATCATGGACACCGCGAGTTCTTGTTCCATCGAATCAAAATCGTATCGTACTTATGCCGCAAGTGGCAATTTCAAATCCTGATGGTGAAACAACAGACTTAACTAAAATGGTTGTTGTTGCTTGTGGAGCAAACTATGATAATAATGGTGCAGGAAGCTATCAAAATGCTCGTTCCAGCACAGCTGCCGTCTTGATTGCCGGCGAAGATCCTCTTATTGAAGAAATGACAAGCCCTAGTAATGCAAGTGATTACAGCTATACTTTCTCAGGAAAATTAACAAATTTTGACGATAGCAAAGGTGGAGGAATACTTTGGTCCGGAACACTTGATCCGGGTGATCCTGCAGCTGCACAAGCCGGTCAACATGGCGTTTGGGTCTATGGTAATGAAGCGGGTGATTTTACTGTAAAGTCTGTTCCCCAAAAATGGTCACCTGTAGCTGATATTTTCTATTTACCACCCGGGGCTACACTTGATGGTAATTATAGCAGCCCAATGATAAGCTGCTCTGATCCGGATGGCAATCTCTACTCTTGGATATTTAATGTTTTTGCTGATGATCCGGATTTTAGCAACCGCAAACCGGCATTTTCCAAATCAACTGACGGCGGAAAAACATGGTCTGATTTCCAAAAATTTCCGGTTGAACTTTATCAAGAATATGCAAGTGCTCAAGGTGCTGCAAACGCTTCTTTCCGTTATCACTATAACCAAAATGGTGCTGTAGCAACCGGTGATGATCAAACGTCATTCTTTTTTATCATGGCTTTGGATGATAATACTGTTATTACAGGTGTTGATTTGGTAGAGGCTGCCTACAATAAAGGAACATGGACTTTACGTAAGGTTGCAACAATTAATGATAACCTAACCGATCATCCTGTCATTGCTCCTGTGACTGCAAGTTTTTGGGATGCACTCACACAGGAAAGAGGAAATTCCGAGCCATGGGCTCAATATGATGAAAGTGATCTTGCTTTTGAAATTCAAGCAGCAAGAACTGTGGATGGTAGCGATGTCGTACTCAAATGGGTTAATAATAATTTTGCTCGCCGTGTCACTTTCAATAATCCAATCTATACTGCTCGTTCTGTACAACAACAGGGGCAAGTAGTTACTGTTGATGATACGGTACGCTTTATGTATAATACAGATGTGTATATGGCAACACGTAAAGGTAATAGCTCAACGTGGGGTAATGCACGCAATGTCACAGACGATGACCGCTTCGACAAAGGAACAAAAATTCCTCCTGTCATTGCTTCCTTAGATAAAGTTCCTCTACTTACTCTTCATACTGTGACAACCGGTAATAATAATCTCTTCGGCACTGGTAGAACACAATTTCCAACATCAGCTCGCGGATGTATTATTTCAGCATCGCAAGATGTAAAATTTGCTATGACTGATCCATTTAGCACAGTAAGTGTCAATGACAATGAAACGGTCTCTACTTCTCAGTTCTCATTATCAGCACCAACACCAAATCCGGCGGCTGATAATTTCAGTTTCAGCTTCGCAACACAAAAATCGGGCAATGCTACAATTACAGTTTCCGATGCACTTGGTCGTACGGTAGCAACATTATACGATAACTATTTAGAAAATGGTACCCATGCACGTAATGTGAACACATCTCAATTTGCGCCGGGGGTCTATTATATTTCATTAACTCTTGAAGGTCAAACACTTACAAAAGCTGTTTCCATCATGCGTTAATTCAAAAATTAACTGATACATTGTATGCCGTCGTATTCAACAGAGTACGGCGGTTTTTTTTATTACACGAAATTTAATGTAAAACGTCAGTCAAGAAAACTACTCATAAATTTTCAGAGAATTCATCTATAGATATTGTTCCCACATTGACATTGTCCTCAGCCGATACTCGGTATGAATTACTCTTATTTATAGAAAGTACAGTATGGAACAAACAAAAGGCAAAATCCTCTGGATTGATGATGAGATTGATTTACTGCGACCTCATATTATACTCCTTACACAGCGCGGTTATGAAGTAAATACTGCCTCCAATGGCGACGATGCCCTTGAAATAGCGCGCCGTGAACGCCACGATTTATATTTTCTCGATGAATCAATGGTAGGAATGAGCGGCTTGGACACATTGCCATTGCTCAAAGAAATAGACCCTGATATCCCCGTGGTCATGGTCACCAAAAATGAAGCGGAATCGGTGATGGAAGAAGCCATCGGTAAAAAAATTGACGATTATTTAACCAAGCCGGTTAACCCTGCACAAATTCTTGCTGCATGTAAAAAATTCCTTGAGTCACGCAGAATCACCAAAGAGAAATTTACCCAAGACTATTTACAGGGATTTACGGATATTTCACGTCGCTTATTCGGCTATTTAGAATGGAATGACTGGCTTGATATCTACACAAAATTAGTCAATTTCAGTCTTGACTTGGATAAACATCCTGAACTTGGTTTTGCTCAGACCCTGCAAGACCAATGGCGCGAATGTAATGCTGCTTTTGGTAGATTTATTGAGGATAATTATCGCGGATGGATTGCTTCTCCGGATAAGTCTTCGCCCAAGTTATCGCCGCATATACTTGATACATATCTGCAACCAAAATTGCAGGCAGGTAAAAAGACATTTTTTATTATCGTTGACTGTATGCGTTTAGATCAGTGGTTAATGATGGAAGAATTGATTCGCCCTTATTTTTCTGTACAAAAGGAATACTATAATTCGATTATACCTACAGCCACGCCATTTGCACGTAATTCCATATTTGCAGGATTATTTCCATCGGAATTTTTCAAACATTATCCCCAATACTCTCCGGATCTTGCTGCCGGCGAACATAGTCAAAATGCACATGAGAAAGAATTATTACAACAATGGGTTAAAAGAAGAAGAATTCCATTAAAAAACGATGTACAATATATCAAAGTTATAGACACAGATTTTGGTAAAAAAATAGAGAATCAAATATTGCGTTACGCCCAAAATGATCTTACTGCTATTGTGTTCAATGCTGTGGACATGATTGCACATTCGCGATCTGATTATGCAATCCTAAAAGAAATTGCTCCGGATGAATCAGCATACCGCTCATTAACAAAATCATGGTTTCAACACTCAAGTTTATTTGGCATATTACGAACATTATCTGAAGTGAAAGATATCAGTATTGTTATAACAACCGATCATGGTTCTGTACGTTGTATGCACCCCGTCAAAGCTTTTGGCGATAGAGAAACGAGCACATGTCTTCGATTTAAATATGGTCGTAATGTAAAAGCAGATGGTAAATCAACATTACATATAAAATCGCCGGAAGAATACAAATTACCGAACACAGGTCTTTCAACGAATTATATTATTGCTAAAGAAGATATATATTATGTGTATCCGACAGATTACAACCATTATGCGCAGCGTTATCGGGACAGCATACAACATGGTGGTATTTCGATGGAGGAGATGATTCTACCTGTCATAACATTAGAAAACAAATAATACAGATTTGTTAATACAATTAATCTAAAAATAAGAATTGCTTGAAGTATTTCAAGCAATTCTTATTTTTGTTTGACTGCCTCAAATAATTTTTTCTCTAATTCTAATGTATTACGTACTTCTTGGGCTTGAGTATATTTTTTTTGTCTTGTGTAGGCAGCAATAAGTAAATCCGAAAAATCATCCCTTATATTTTCTCGTGTAATGGGATCGGATACTTGCATCCATGCCCTTTGTTCAAATAAACGAGATAAAGACCGCACAACTTGTGATGGACGACTTAATGTATCTTTTTTTGCTTGCAGGATTAGTTGGGTAAGGCGATTAACGATTTTTCTTTGCTCACTGCCGGCATCTAAACCATTACCATCTTTATTCCATTTATTAAAATGCTCTATCTTATCTTTTAATCGAGAAAATGTTTCGGGATTTGTAAAATCATAGACCTTAAACTTCATTTTCATACGGGGACGTACATGGACACTCACAGCATTGCCGGAACGAGGAAAGTTAACTTTTTGCAATTCGTCAATTATGGAGGATGCTATTACAGGAGTAATATTTGTATTCGTGAATTTCAATCCTCCCCGTAAAAGGACATCTCCCATAACACCGTCAAACCGTTTAAAATGCGAGAGAATTGATTGCCTTATAAATTGTCCCTGATTGTAACATCGCTGATAATCATCGCCGCCAAGCCCTTTACGAGAACGCAGTACTTGCAACGTAGCTTTACTGTCCTTAAAGCCGAGCATTTCAATGATTCCCATTGCTTGCGAAAAACCAACCTCCATATAATACGGTATTTCTCCCACACCTGTTATGCGCCCCAACTCTTTTAGATACGATTTAATTCCTCTATTTGCATAAACAATCGTCAATTTATTTTGTCCACTGGTATCGGGCATATTAGCTTCGGCGGGCGTGTCTCGGGGCACAGAAAAAATTTGAATTACACCACTATCAGGTAAAATTGAGATAAGATGATTTGCATCAGCATGGCGCGTGTTTGTACCTAATCGAGCATCCACCCCAATAACAGCAATATTGATCCTTTTACCACGAATTGATAAAGGACTTGACACATCGCTCACTATTGATGCCGACGGTTCCGTTCTTCGTGATAATGTCGTTACCGAAACCGAGGCAGAATCCTGATTTAATGTCGAATCATTAGAAACAAGGACATCTTCTTCCGATTGCATGTCCACATCAATAGGTTGTACTTCTTCGAGTTGTTTTTCTTGTTGTGCAGCATCGGTAGAATCCAATGTAGCGACATCTTCGTAAGCTTGAGAGTACTCAATAGACGATGACTCCGCTGAGCCGAACAAGGAATCGGAATAAAGCCATCCCAGCACAGAAACAACTCCGATGACCATGAGAATAAGTAGTATCAGAAGAATCTTATTTTTCTTTTTTGGGGCTTTCTCCGACATGCTTGATAATCAAAATAAATCGCGGCTTATACAAAAAAACAGCCCACCCGTCATGGACGGAGGGGCTTAATAACTGTACACCGTACGGGAATCGAACCCGTGCTACCGCCGTGAAAGGGCGGTGTCCTAACCGCTAGACGAACGGTGCATCTCATTTGAGGACAGCAAAAATACGGTGTTTTCTTGAGTTATACAAATGTAGAGCAAATTACAAACGAATTTTTTTTCATATACTTTGCTTTTTTTGTCTTGTTATGAATTGCACTATTATACTATTTTTCATTGTGTTAACAGCTGTAAAGACCAACATTTTTGTCAAATTCTCACCATACACTCCTGTTTCTAAGAACACCATACCCTAAGTAATTTTACTACTATATAGTGGTATAGCATATCAGATGTTTTCAATATGGGTTAGAATTTTACTGTGATATTGGCAAAAATCTGATGACCGACAAGACCGGGTACTGACACCAAATCTATTGCATTAAGTATATTGTTTATGCCCGCTGTAAGTGTCAGAGAAGCCAGCCATGAATTCTCAAATACAAAGCGATAATATGCACTTGAGTTCAAAAGTGTATAACCATCGGCATACTCATTTTCATTATCTAAGACAGCAATAGAAATTGAAGAACCCGAAGGAGCAAAAGGGAAAGCCCCATTAACATTCTTTTGCTGATCACCAAAACGTCCTATAAATTGCGCCCTTAGATTCGCACTCCAACCGTCTGTGAGTTCTGTGCCATGGGTGTATTGTAAGCGCAGCACACCACTATGGGCTGAACGAAACCACAAACCACCATAATCTTTTGGATTTAGTTGAATTTCTTCGCCATTTGTTGATAAATATGTCAATCGTTTTTCGAAGATTTCCAATATGTCTAAATCATCGGCTATAAGATATTGATATCCTGCTGAAAATGTTATATTTTTATTGCTAGGCAAAAATAAACCTGATTTGATATTTGATTCAATGCCCTGTGTTCTTGCTCTTTTTATATTTCTGTAAGAATATAAAGCTTGATCACCGACATTTCCAACTTGGACAAAATCAATTAAATCTGTTAAATCATTACGAAAATATTGCATATCGAAACCAAATGTCAATATGGTATTCTCTACAATATTGAGGTAGTTTCTGTCCCAACTTATTCCTGTTTCATACGATACAGAACGCTCGGGACGTAAATTACTGCCAATTCTGCGTGCCCCTATCAACTGATATCCTGCGCCTGATAAATTATTGGTAAACTGTACATACAATTGGCGAAAATCGGGTACCTTAAAGCCCGTACCAATGCTTGCTCGAACACGAATATCATCACCAATTTTGACATTTAATGCTAATTTCGGATTAGTAAGCCACAACAAATGCAAGAGGGTACTATCGCTTAAACTCGGGTTCTCGAAAGCACTGTTTTTAACATAACGTGAACTCAATGAATACGATATCCAATCAACAGGATTGCCTTCCCATTGCATAAAACCCGAAAACGTCGAAAAAAAAGGTTTATCGGGATATCGTGCTCCTCCTATATCATCAACATGGTATTCTGTTCCAAAAGTAAATCTATTTTTGAGATTCCACAATACATCATATTGCACATACCCACGAGCAATCCGACGCAATAAATCATCCGTCTGTGAATTGTTGCCTTGAACAGTATCAAACTCATAACGCTCTGTGTAAGCAGATCCATATAATTGAGCCGTTAAACGTGCCTTGCCATGCGACCACTCTGTTGACATCGTAGCAGAGCGCTCATCTTGGATGACAGCACCTTCATTTTGGGCAACTTGTCCAAAAAATGATTCAACAAATTTTCCTTGACTCTCAGAGTGAAACAAACGCGCATCCGCCATTATAGAAACATGGTCGGAGACATACCATTTAGATTTTAACTGCCCCGTATAATCTACAAACCCGGCATAAGGAGACACAACTGTACGATTTTGAACATTCTGTGTTAATTCAAATGGTGTTGCTCTTTTTGCATTAAGATATGCAGATATATCTATTTTCTCACTACCGTACCCACCCTCAGTTTGAATTTCTGAAGGACCTTTTGCAAGATATTGACTATATACTCTGCCACTCCATCCTAAAGCCGGTTTTTTTGTGATAATATTAATCACACCCGCAAGAGCATCGCTCCCATACAAACTTGACATAGGACCTTTGACAATCTCAACTCTTTCTATTGCTCCAACCGATACTCGCGACAGGTCCAGCACGCCCGCAACACGACCAATCATTGGCTGTCCATCAATCAATATGAGTGTATAGTCAGGATTTAGCCCCATGATTTGTACTCCCGTTCTAACATTGTTTTGCAAAAGAACACCCGTCTGTTCACGGAGCATGTCGGCAACAGTCACCATCGCTGTGCCTTGTGCTTGTGAACCGTCGGCGATACTCACACGCACCGGTGAATCCTTTTGCAATACTTCATTACGTGTTCCAGTCACAACCACCGGTTGGGTGATATATTCTTTTAAGAGAGAATCCTTTTTAGATTTCGCTTTTTGGGGCACAATCGGCATACGATGAGAGTTTCTGAGTGAATCGTAAGGGGGCTTATGTTCGATGTGCAAGGAATCTGCGGATATGCTTTTTGAATAAAGATTACCAAAGTAAAGTGATGATAATATGGAGGTTAATAAAAAATATTTTGTCATTGTAAATAGTGTTTATCAAATATTGTAATACAAAATTACGGACTTCCCATTCACAGTTAATCGTAAAGAGATAATAAAGAAAGTGATATTTTCGCATAACTTTTATCATCAATCACATTAACAGACCATGAAAAACAGATTTCTCGCAGTCATACTTTTGAGTGTTACCACATTACCATACTGGGGATGCAATGACGATTCTCCCATCAACCCGCCAAATACTACGACATTAAAAACTGCTACTGCTTTTGATATGGAAGCTCCACTCCAAGATGGCTGGCTCTATTATTCTTTCGACACAGAGGCAATTGTACCGGCATCTCAGGCAAAGACAGACCAATGGGACATTAAATTCAGAGCGGTTGATTTTGACCCAACCAAACCGGATACAGACAGATCGAAATATGCATCACTGATTGATATTTTTTTACGGAAAGGATTCTTCTTTCTTAATTCAGGCAATGTTAATCCCAATGGCAAAACTGTCGGTGTCATTATTGACAGTGCTTTTACCCAAGTAACAACCGCACCCGATGAGACTAAATTTACAGTAGAGGATTCCACATATTTTGCCAATCCTTCAAAAAGTATTGTATCACAATCATTTCTGACATATAGCGGTTCACCAAACCACACAGTTGCACAAAATGCAAGTAGAACACTTATTCTTAGAACAAGAAGCGGTACATATGTAAAAATGCAACTACTCAGTATTTATAAAAACCACCCTGCCACACCAACAACTCAAGATGATGTCGGTTATTATTCGATTGCATTTGTTAAAGGAGAGGGAAAACGGTTAAAGTAAATCTATGGGAAACAATATCATAAAAACACTTTGTAACCCAACTATCGTTGAAATGATACGATAACCAAACATTTATTAACTTAATCATCTCTACGATTATAGATAAAGGCACAAGAATAATAAATAGAATTAACAAAAAAACTCTTTCCTCAATTATATTGATGAAGCCATTAAGAAAAAAGGAGAGAGAATACAATCTACATTAATACTGACAGTAATAACAACAACTGCGAAAGTATTTATTTTTAGACACTTTACTTTTACAGTTTTTTTATAAACCCTATAGCATATATAACAATTAACCATATATGAAAACAATTTACCCATCCGCATTAGAGCACAGAGAGCGTCACCAATTATTATTAAGCGGGGTTGCGCCACGACCTATTGCTCTTGTGACAACCCAAGACAAACACGGTAATGTGAATGTGTCACCTTTTAGCTTTTTTAATGCTTATTCATCACGCCCACCTATTGTTGCCATAGGTCCTGCAATCAGTTCTATTTCCGGTAAAGCAAAAGATACATTAACCAATATTTTGGAAACCGGTGAATGTACAATAAGTGTGGTAACATATTCTATGGTAGAGCAAATATCTTTGGCATCCTGTGAATATGATGCGGAGATTAACGAATTTGAGAAATCGGGTCTTACACAGCGTGCAAGTTCAATAGTAAAGCCACCTTGTGTTGCAGAATCACCGTATTCTATGGAGTGTACTTTGCATCAATTTATTCCATTATTCGAAAATAAAGGAGGCAATGGAAGAATTCTTTTGATGGAAGTACAATTATTCCATGTATCAGATTCAGTGTATAGCGACAACAAAATTGATCCAAGAAAAATGGATTTAGCGGCAAGAATGGGATATGATTGGTATTGCCGTGCGCACGGAGATGCACTCTTTGAGGTAAAAAAACCTCGATGGAACGGTATCGGAGTTGATGCTTTACCTGAATATATACGCACAAGTGAATTTTTAACGGGTGCCGAATTGGCAAAATTAGCATCCGTCAAAGAAATACCGGAAAAAAATCATGATTTTTCAACAATTTCCGAAAATATTTCGGGGGATTCCATAGATATTGAATTAGCTTCCGGGAATCCATTATCTGCTTTATATATTGCACTTCAGACGCTACCTTCAGTTAAAAATTTAACACGCATAGCGAAATTATTTTTACATCACAATGATATAGAAAGTGCTTGGCAGGTATTATTATTGATCAAGAGATAAATTCGTTTACGAATGGGCGTATGGTTCAATTAACAGTCGGTTCACAATGAATGTGTGCCGACTTTATTTATCGAAATAGTTGCCCCTTCCATACCACTTCTTTTTTTAGTAAAGAAAATGGAATAACCAATTCTAATGCGGTGATAAAAAAGACAGCTAATAGAGCCCACGGAAATAAATCTTTTCTTTTTATTGCATAGAGCGACGGTGTAAGAACCATTAAATCACCGATAAGGCGAATGCCGAGAATCAGAGGTAACATCAACCAATTTTGACTAATAATTGCTGCAAGAAAAGAAATCCACATTGATGCACTAAAGAAAACAAATACTGCTGCCCGCCACCCTAGTGCTGTTCCTCCTCGTAACCAACGATGATGTTGTTGTACATATTCACCAAATGTAGTACAAGGTAAAGTTTCGACTGTACTTTGAGCGTCACCAATATATCGGACTTCCCAACCCCGCCTAATGATTGTTTGAAGTAAAGCTAAATCTTCCGTCACAGAAAATGGTATTCCTTCGTATCCGCCAATATCATTATATGCTTTTTTTCGTATTGCAAGATTATTCCCAAAACATCCGAGAGGTTGTTTAAGTCCTATTCCTGCACTTGCCATTGTATGATTTAAGACCCATTCGACGCATTGCATCTGTGCAAATACCGACCCTGTTTTTATGGTTGTAAAGGATGCGACCAAACCAATAGATATATCCTTAAATTGCTGCACCATCATTTGCATCCAGCCGACAGGTACAATACAATCAGCATCTGTCATTAAAATAATATCACCCTTGGCTACATTGATTGCATGGTGAATAGCTCCGGGCTTGCCACGCAAATTTCCACTTCTTTCTTCTGTCAGATGCAATACTTTAACATGCGAATATGTACTTGCAAGACTATGTGCCATCTCGGCTGTTTTATCGGTGGAACGGTCATTCACAATAATAATCTCAAGATTATCTTTCGGATAATCGCACTGTATCAAGGATTCTATACATTCCCTTAGAGTAGATTCCTCATTACGTGCAGGCACCACAATGCTGACTGACGGATATACAGTATAGTGGAAGGTTCGGACTGTTCGCTTTCGTTCAATGCGAAGACCAATCGTAAATATAGTAATACGAATGGCATATATAATCGCAGTGGCAATATAGACGAGATACGACATGATAGTACTATTGCTTAAATTGTATTGTGAACATCTTATTTGCCAAAGTCGTGAGAATGTACTTTGTATGCAAAAGAACAAGCATATTTCATGCCCATAAACAGAATAAGCGCGACCACATCATATGGTCGCGCTTATTGTTAGGATTTGATGGTATTGAATATTATCGTTTTGCTTTAACACCAACGACGAGAGAGTCACTTGGGTTCATTAGAGCAATATTTTCAAACGATAAATCACGAATACGGATTTTTTCACCTTGACCAAGCTGTGTAATATCTATTTCCAAAGCTTCGGGTAAATTTTGCGGATAGCACTGAATGCGAAGTCTTTTCAAACTTTGGTTCAATTTGCCGCCCTCTAATACGCCTTTCGATGGACCTAAAAGTTTAACAGGTGCTTCAACATTAATCATTTTATCCTCACTGACGGATACAAAATCAACGTGAACAACCGCATCGGTTACAGGATCAAATGATGCATCTTTTAGGATACAACTGCGTGTTCCGGAAACACCGTCAATTTCAAGATCTACGACAAATGTTTTCGGCGTATAAATGATTGACCGTAATGCTAAAGGAGCAACTGCAAATGGGATTGGTTCATTGCCATCGCCGTAAAAGATACATGGAACAAGACCCTTATTACGTATAGCTTTAGCGGCTGTTTTGCCTGTACTGCGCGCTTCTGCTTTTAATGTTACTTTACTCATGGAATGACTCCGCTACAATAAACTATAGTTAAAATTTTATATTTCAAATAAAGAACTTATGGATGAATTATCGTGAGTTCTTAAAATTGCTTCCGCAAACAAATCCGCAACCGAGTGAATTTCAATTTTATCAGAATTCCAATCACCGCGGAATGTATCAGTGACAAACACTTTGGAAACAGCATCGCTTTGATTAATTTTTTCAACCGCACTGCCGGAAAAGACAGCATGTGAACATAAGCCGACCACACGACGCGCGCCTGCTTTTTTTAATCCCTCAGCACAATTGACAAATGTTGTCCCTGTATCAATTAAGTCATCTACGATGATAATATCACGGTTTTCAACCTCACCAATGATATTAACAATTTCGGCTTGATTGGGAGCCGGGCGTCGCTTATCAACAACGACCAAGCCTGCATCAAGCATTTTAGCATAGGATCGAGCTGTTTTTATTCCACCGACATCTGGTGATGCAATTGCAAGATTTTCAAAATTTTGCGATCGTAATACTTTGATAAAAACTGTTGAT
Organism: Ignavibacteria bacterium UBA2373; assembly: GCA_002344005.1. GTDB lineage: Bacteria > Bacteroidota > Ignavibacteria > Kapaibacteriales > UBA961 > UBA2353. The sequence goes on from DDTD01000028.1 coordinate 64,869, forward strand.
GCATAGAGATGATCAAAAGGTATATCAAAGAATCCTTGGAGTTGGGGAGTGTGTAAATCCATTGAGATTACTCTGTCAGCTCCAGCTTCGGTCAATAAATTTGCTATCAATTTTGCTGTGATTGATACACGCGGCTGATCTTTTCTGTCTTGTCGCGCATAACCAAAATAAGGGATAACTGCTGTGATTCTTTTAGCAGATGCTCTGCGAGCCGCATCAATGAGAATTAACAGTTCCATCAAATTATCCGATGGAGCTTGAGTGGATTGAATAATAAAAAGATCCACACCGCGGATATTCTCTTCATACTTAACCCACAACTCACCGTCGCTAAAATTGCGTATAGTGACTGCACCGAGCCGCTTACCAAGTGAGGCGGCGACATTGTCGGCTAGTAACCGGTTTGAACGCCCTGAAACAACTACCAATTCCGACATGATTCGGTGTTTTGTTGATTGACCGTAAAATTAAGCTGGGGCGGAAGGATTCGAACCTACGAATGGCGATACCAAAAACCGCTGCCTTACCACTTGGCGACGCCCCAATACATTGATTATCAACATTGCTGTTGACCACAAAAGAGCCGCAAAAATACATGTTCTTTTGTTAACAACCAAGCTTTATCATTTTTTTTCTTTTTCGATTTGCTCAAACTAAATGAAAAAAAATCAACCTAAAATTCTGTAATATAATGCATTAGAAGAACATAGAGTCAATAGTAATTTGGTGATTGCTGTGTTACCACAACATCGTGAGGATGTGACTCTCTTAATCCTGCTGAACTCATTTTCACAAACTGAGCATTGTTCTTCATCTCTTCAATAGTAGCACATCCGCAATAACCCATGGCAGCCCGCAGCCCTCCTGCCATTTGATAAATCGTATCGCTGACATTACCGCGGAAAGCCACTCTTCCTTCTATACCTTCCGGAACAAGTTTAGAAATTTCCTCCTCAACGTCTTGAAAATAACGATCGGCAGAACCTTTTTGCATTGCACCCAATGACCCCATACCGCGATATGTCTTAAATACTCTTCCCTCAAGTAGAACTTTTTCACCGGGGCTTTCCTCATGTCCTGCAAGCATACCACCAACCATAACACAATCAGCACCTGCAGCTATGGCTTTGGCAATATCACCCGTTTGCTTAATACCTCCATCTGCAATCAAAGGGACATTCGCAGCATTTGCCACACTAGCAACATTCATAATGGCTGTAATTTGAGGAACACCTACTCCTGCCACAACGCGGGTTGTGCATATACTGCCTGGACCAATACCAACTTTCACACCATCCGCTCCTGCATCAATAAGTGCTTGAGCAGCAGAGGCAGTAGCAATATTGCCAGCAATAACTTGAAGAGAAGGAAACAATGATTTTACTTTCTTCACCATAGAAATAACACCCAACGAATGTCCATGAGCCGTATCAATAACCACGACATCAACTCCTGCGGCAACAAGCAATTGTACACGATCAGGAGTATCCTCTGCAATGCCAAGTGCTGCGCCTACACGCAAACGACCTTGTTCATCTTTGCAAGATCGAGGATATTTTTTCTTCTTTTGGATATCTTTAAAGGTAATGAGACCATGTAATTCACCATTGGTATCGGTAACAGGAAGCTTTTCTATTCTAAACCGTTGCAATAATTCTTCCGCATCTTCAAGTGTTGTTCCTAATGGAGCAGTAACCAGATTTTCTGTCGTCATAATATCGGCTATTCGCTGCTTACCATTTGTACGGAACCTAATATCACGGTTTGTCACAATTCCAATCAGTCGCCGAGATTCATCCACCACAGGAAAACCGGAAATTTTGTACTTCGACATCATCTGTAAAGCATCATGGACTGTATCATTACTGGTGAGCGTTATAGGATTACGTATCATACCACTTTCAGATCGTTTAACCATATCAACTTCATCGGCTTGGCGTTCGGCACTCATATTTTTATGAATTATTCCGATACCACCTTCACGCGCAAGAGCAATTGCCATATTGGCTTCCGTGACCGTATCCATTGCCGCCCCGACAATCGGCATATTGAGTACAATGCCACGTGTCAGATGACTGCATAAATTTGTATTGCGTGGCATGATTTCTGAATAAGACGGTATAAGAAGTACATCATCAAATGTGATGGCTTCCCCGATAATTTTGTTTCCGTACATTACTACCCTTTAGTTTACTGTCAATGAAAAAACCCCATCACACAAGAAAACATCTTGCCCGATGAGGTTGAGATTATGAGTGCTATTATTAACTTTCAAACAGATTTCCATTTACAAAAATGCGACATACTTCGTTTTCAGCCAAATGAATAGAAATTCATTATTGTGATGAAGGGTTGATTATATACTCTTTTCTCACTTTTGGAGCAGTACTTTTTTCGCGAAAGTATCATTTTACCCCATGATTCCGGCGATGTCTTCTTCAGAATTTTTCGATTTCTCCTACGCCTTCTCGTCTTCTTCACCGATTCTTCCATGTAGCTTGATAACATATAAATACTGTTACTACCCATTCTCTGCATCTATCTTCTTGGGTAATATGACAGTAAATGTACTGTCTTGTCCAAATACACTTTCACAAGTAATGTCACCATGAATCATTTCAACTAATTGTTTGGTTATTGACAAGCCAAGCCCTGTCGAAGATTCACCCGTTGTCGGCTTATTTGATAATTTAACACATCGTTGCAACAGTAATGGCTTTTTGTCTTCTGAAATTCTCGGACCATTGTCACGCACGCCAATATACACATGGGTATCCGTTCACGAAGAGACAGTGAAACCATTGAATCCCTCTCTGAAAATTTAATGGCATTAGTTAAGAGATTTGTTTGCATTCTTTTAACAATTCAATATCCGTCATCAGCAGAGTTCCTCTTAATGAATACATTAATCAATATCTTTACCATTCGCTGTCGCACAATTTTTTAACGAATTGCAGCAAGCCAATATAGTAAATTGTGCATACATCTTATAGAGGACTCAAACGCAGCTAAGAAATTTAATTACAATGTGTTAACAAATTTTAGACATGGTGATTTACAATTGAGTATGAATAATGACAAAAGATATGTATAAGTATCAAGTACGTAACTTCATCATATTGGATAACAAACTATAGTTTGAGATTATGCAAGGCACCTTCACAATCAATACGATCTTGGATTGTACACGAAAAAACAATTCTCTGTAAGTTATTATTTGGCAAGTGCATATGATATGAAAAAGTGATTTATTGTTTATACAAATTCACAACAAGCGAGTATGCCGTTTGTACATTGTTTTCAGATTCACAAAAAAGAAGTCATTATTCTGTAAACCATACAATTTAGACCCATTACTGACAAAACTACAAAGACTGAAAACGACTGTTTATGATGAAGCAAGATTGATTTCGCCGTATTTTTGCCCTCAAATTCTCTATTTACTCAAAAAACAACACCTTTGACATGACTATTTCATTGAATTGGTTAAAAGAAATCATTGATATACCTTACACAATCGAGGAACTTGATTACACACTTACAATGCTGGGTCTTGAAGTCGAAAAAATTCATAAATCAGGCAATGAGTTTCAAGGTTTTGTCATTGGCAAAGTGCTGACCAAAGAAAAGCATCCCGATGCAGATAAACTATCCGTGTGCCAAGTGTTTGACGGCAAAGAGGAGCGACAAATTATCTGTGGTGCACCCAATGTTGATGCCGGGCAAACTATCGTTGTGGCTCTCCCCGGCGCAAAAGTACCTCATGGTGGTTTTGAGATTGCCAAAAGGAAGATTCGCGGCATTGAATCGCATGGCATGATTTGTTCGCAAGCAGAACTTGGTATTGGTGAAGACAGCGGAGGGATATGGATTTTACCCGATAATGCTACCGTTGGTATGACTTTAGCTCAATATCTCGGACTTGACGACACCATCATTGAAATAGGCATAACACCCAATAGAGCAGATTGCCTAAGCCATATTGGCATTGCACGAGAAATCGCAGCACGTACCGGTGGCATATTGCGCATACCTTCAACTCAGCTTACAGAAGACAGTACTCTTACAATCAACAACGATATTACTATTGAGCTTCATAATCCAACACTGTGTCCACGTTATGCCGCTCGTATTGTGAAAAATGTTCGCATCACCGATAGCCCACTTTGGCTTAAACAACGATTAGAATCAATAGGTTTACGACCAAGAAATGTCATTGTAGATATTACAAATCTTGTGCTCATGGAGTGTGGACAACCCTTGCATGCCTTCGATTTAGATACCATTACGCAACAGAAAGTGATTGTCAAAACAGCTCAATCACAAGAAAAATTTATAACATTAGATGGCAAGGAACGTATCCTTGACGAGAGGATGTTGATGATAGCCGATGCTGAACGACATATTGCAATTGCCGGTGTTATGGGAGGAGAAAATAGCGAAATCTCCGATTCAACAGTAAATGTCCTTATCGAATCTGCATATTTCCATCCATCAAGTATTCGCAGAACAGCAAAAATATTGGGTATTTCCAGCGATGCTTCCTATCGCTTTGAACGAGGCGTTGATCCCGACGCAATTATCTATGCTGTTAATCGTGCCGCACACCTTATGGCAGAATTAGCAGATGGAACAATAAGTCAAGGAATTATTGATATATACCCCACCCCCATTATTCCGGCTACAATACAATTACGCTATGCGCAAATTGAGCGTATTTTGGGAATTAATGTACCCATAGAAACAATACTTTCATACATTTCATCCATTGGTTGTACAATTATTACAAACAACAATGAATCTATGACTGTACAAGCACCGTCATGGCGAGTAGATATGAATCAAGAAATTGACCTTATAGAAGAAATTGCCAGATTATATAATTATGACAATATTGAAGCAGACAGAAATGCAATATTTCCGGCGGATGCCGAAATTCCTTCATTATTCAAATCACCTGAGCGTCGTCACACCATACGACAATATCTTGTTCATCGAGGTTTACATGAAATTATTACCTATTCATTCACCGATAATAATTCAGCGTCCCTTTCTGATACTCAAACAATTACAATTACCAATCCGTTAGGTGAAGAATTTTCCATAATGCGTCCTTCACTATTACCGGCTATGCTTAAAGTTATTGATAGAAATTACCGTAATGGACAAAACTCTCTTGCATTATTTGACTGCGGTAAAGTTTTTTCAGCGACAAAGGAAAGAACATTTATTCCCGGAATTCGCGAAAAAGAAGAATTATGTATTGCTCTAACGGGTGATTATCAACAACAACATTGGGCAGAAAAACAAAGAAAATATGATTTTTACGATATCAAAGCTATTGTCGAGGAATTGTTATTTGATTGTTTACATTTGTCGGGTATAATGGTCGTCCCTTCCGAGCGAGACAATACGATGTATGGTCCAAATCGAATGGATATTATTTCACATAAAAAAATAATTGGTACTTTTGGTGAGATAGACCGTTCTATCATGAAAAAATTCGGCATTGAGCAAACTATATTTGCAGCAACAATTTCATTGTCTGATATTTATACGCATCCTCAAAAAAAATTACATTATACAATGGCATCACCATTTCCTTTTGTTCGACGTGATGCAGCCTTTACTCTTGCAGAAGATATTGCTGCTGATGAAATACTCCGAGCAGTAAATGGTGTAAACAGTCCATTATTAAAAGATGCAAATATTTTTGATGTCTTTACAGGCACAGCAGTAGGTGAAGGTAAAAAAAGCATTGCACTTGCACTCACATTCGGATCTGATGAACGTACATTAGTTGAACAAGAAATCAATACTCATTTTCAAGCAATAATAGAAGCTGTAGAAGCCGGCACAGGAGCAATACTGCGCCAATAATCAATAATTATTTTATTATCTCAAAGAAAAAAAATAGTATGAAAAAAATTCTTTCTGTTGTAGGGGCGCGCCCTAATTTTATGAAAGTAGCTCCTATTCATCGCGCTTTTCAGCGTTATTCACCGGAAATTGAACATAGTATTGTCCATACAGGGCAACATTATGATACAAAAATGTCCGATACTTTTTTTCAAGATTTAGATATGCCTGAACCTGCTGTGTTTTTGGGTATCGGATCAGGCAGCCATGCTGTGCAAACAGCAAAAGTTATGGTTGAATTTGAAAAAGTTTGCGAGAGTATGCGCCCTGATATAGTTATTGTTGTCGGCGATGTCAACTCCACTGTGGGCTGTTCATTGGTATCTGTAAAAATGGGCATACCCACAGCACATGTAGAAGCCGGGTTGCGTAGTTTTGACAGAGCAATGCCCGAAGAAATAAACCGTCTAGCAACTGATGCTATTTGTGATTATTGGTTTGTGACAGAACAAAGTGGTATTGATGAATTACGAAAACAAGGAGCACCGGAAAATAATATATTTTTTGTCGGTAACACAATGATTGATTCTTTACATTACGCTTTACCCAAAGCAAAAAAATTACAATTTATCAATGAATTGGGTCTAACGGAAAAGAATTATGCTTTAATCACAATGCATCGCCCGAGTAATGTTGATGAGCCGGAACAACTTCGCACTTTATTGGTCATGCTTGCCGAACTTACACAACAACGTGATATTATTTTTCCTGTTCATCCGAGAACAAGAAAAAACATAGAAATATTCGGATTATCGGATATAATTGATTCCCATCCACGTATGCACTTAATTGATCCGCAGGGCTATATTACTTTCTTGCACCTTATGATGAATGCTGATTTTGTTATGACAGATTCGGGAGGAGTTCAAGAAGAAACCACAGCATTGGGTGTGCCTTGTTTGACAATACGCACAACGACCGAAAGACCCATCACAACAACATTAGGTACGAATATTCTTGTGCAACCTAATCCTGATAATATTCGCCAAGCATTATACACCATGGTTTCTCAACCAAGAAAATCAGGACAAATACCGCCTCTTTGGGACGGAAAAGCCGCTGAGAGAATAGCAGAAATTATACACAATTTACTATAAAATCGTTTTCTATGATTCGCCACCATTACACGTTAGAACATATCGTTAAGGAATGTCGGCGTGAGTTAGTCGGTATGTACATATCAGATTGTTTTACGCAAGAAAAAAACATTCTTATGATTGAATGTACCGCAGAAAAGCATGAACTATGGTTAGAGTGTTCGCTCGATACATATAATGGTTCCTTTTTTTTAAAAAAGGATTTTGCCAGAGCAAGACACAATGCAAGAGATTGTTTTCCTGACATCGTAGGACAGCAAATACGCGATATAAAAATTTTTGAACATGACAGGATTATTGCACTTTATACAGGTTCTTTTATTGTATATTTTTTATTATTTAGTGGTGGTAAAGGCAACATAATTCTCTGTAACCATCAGAATGTTCCATTATCCGGATTTTCTGCATCTCTTGAGTTTTCTCAAAATAGCATAGAATACTTATTATCTGCGAAAAATGCACCATTTCGTTTGCGTGAAAATCTATCCGTTAAAGAATTAGAAGTTCACATATCTTTATTTGTTTCGGATATACGTATCGAAGATACTATTGTTGATATTATTCATCGTTCTTTACCTGAATTAGGCAAATATTATAGCCATTATATAAAAAATAAATTTGAGGCATTGCCTTATAAAAAAGACAGTATATTGACTTCTTTATCTGAACAAATCATAAATACATATAATGCTATAAAAATGTGCGAAGAGTATTTTTGTCTTAAACATGACACTACATATATTTTCTCACTTCTTCCACTTGAGGGTTATACTATAGTTTTCAAAAGTAATAGCATATCGGAGGTAATAAGGCGTACTATTTCTCTCAGAAAAAAAGCACACAGAGAACAAGAAATCATTCACAAATTACGTACGACCTTAGACAAAAAAATAAAAAAAGTCGAACGAACACTTACTCTTTTAGAGAATGAAAACACAGCACTTCAAAAATCTGAATATTATAAATTATGGGCAGATATTTTATTTTCCCAAGAAAATGGTAGAGTCAGACCTGAAGGGCAAGAATTCATCACTACTGACTGGGAAGGTAATTCTATACGCATTCCGGTATCAAAAGAAAAAACACTCATAGAGAATGCCGAGTTATATTACGTTAAAATTCGTAATGCACACCAATCAGCAAAAATACGAAATCAACGTATTCCATTATACAAGAAAGAATTAGCAACACTCAATCAGTGGCTTACAACTCTTAACAATAGTCCGCAACTTGATATATTGGAAGAATTATTTCAAAAAGTTTTCAAGACCTCTACAAAAAAAATGAACATTATTCAAGAACAAACAACCAAATTCCGAGTATTCCCATTAGATAGCGGATTTACACTCTATGTTGGGAAAAATGCTACTAACAATGATGAACTGACAATGCGGTTTGCAAAACCTAATGATCTTTGGTTTCATGCCCGAGGAGTAAGTGGCTCTCATGCTGTACTACGGCAAACAGGTAAAGAAAAACCCTCAAAAAAAATCATTGAAAAAGCTGCCGCGATTGCTGCTTATTATTCTTCAGCACGTAATTCTTCCTATACTCCGGTAGCTTATACAGAAAAAAAATATATACGTAAGCCCAAAGGGTCTAACCCGGGTGCTGTTATTATGGAACGTGAAAAAGTGGTTATGGTCGCACCGTCATTACCGGAGGGATACAATGAAAAAGAATAATACTATGGCTGTAAAACAACCTTTATACCTTCAACAGTCCAACGAGATTTAACACTTACCGAAACCGGATTTACTAAGAATCTCTCAGAAAAAGAATATGGATACGCTGTGCCGAAATCATACTCATCATTATTATTCGCATCATGAAAAACGCCAAGAATATAATCCCCCGCCGGTATATTATTTATAACCCACTCACCTGATTGAGGAAGTATCACTTTATATTGTCTTGATAATCTTGCTCCGGTATTTTTCGGTGTAAGCAAAATAATATATTGTCCGCCGGATATAGACACAGAATCATACAGTGTTCCCTTTATTGTACCGAATTCACGACTATCTATGGTTCTAAATCGAATACGTTGAGTACTATCATTCATTGTACGCCCATTCCATGCTTGAATATTTTTATGTTGTAATTCAAATTCATACCATTGATAAGAGTTAAGTGGTTCTTCAGTTGTAACAACAAGTTCAGCAGGATGTTTCCATCGAAAATACAGAGCTTGTGATTTGCTGTTTTTTAAGTCGGTCAAAGATATTCCACGCATCATTATGTTCGTATCCACCGCTGTAGAAAACTGAATAGTTATTTCCGGATATAATGCAATATTTTTACTACTGTCCCGCAACGATACAAGCTCAATATATGGTTTAGAACTATCAACTTCTATAGAACTTCCGAATAATTTTGTACGCAGAGAATCCTGTATTTTATTTCCTGATTTATCTTTTATTTCTTGGCTACAAATAATCTTCCATATCTTAGAAGTATCCAGTGAGTTTTTGAGCACTCCATAAATACTTTTTGTATTTTGTGGATTTCTATAAAGTGCTGTAAATTCTATATTTTCTTTTGTAGCATCATTAGTATCAATTATAGAAAACCATTGTGCCTTTAGTGAAGAACTATCTATTTCTTCGGAAAAATCCATCTTCAAAAGCCGATTATTGATTGGCTCTACATTATATAAAGCCGGAGCAATAATGTCAATTGGTTCACCACATCGCAATATTGTTTGTGTTAGTTGTGCATTGTTAACAACAACTTGCTTCCATGTTGTTCCAAAGCCATCAATACCGGGAGAAAACAAACGATCTTTATATTGATCCTTCACAGCTAGCAGCCGATATTCGCCATTAGGTAAAGCATAAAATGTAAAGTCACCGGAACTCCCTGTTTGTGTGATATAACGTGATTCAGTAACCGATGGATTAAGAGAATCTCTATTAAAAGTCGTTAGTGGATATAAAAACACATACACTCCCGCAGGTGATGATTCAAATATTTTTCCTTTAATCACTCCACTGTCTATATTATTACCCGTAGAAAAAGTCAAAGAAAATGATTCTGTCGGTTTATTTCCCTTTAAATCTGTATAATCAGCTCCTAATGAGACCGTATAAGTAGTGTTTTTTTCTAAAGGTTGGGTAAACTCTATATCTAAAAACCGACCACTCCAGTCTAATTCAAACGACAGACGAGGTGTAATAAAGATATTTTCAGTTATAGTTGATTTTTGAATATATTCTGAAAATTCAATCATTACTTTATCGGCTGCAAAATTTTTCGTCATTTGAGCAGGTTCAAAAGAAACAACTTTTGGTGGCTCTGTATCAGGAGGTCCGCCCATAGGACGCTGCTCATTAGCACAACCGAATAACAGAGCGGTTATCAAAATAATATATGCACTATTTATGGATAGACTTTGTATATTCATACTATACTTTGCAAATTAATTTCATTCATTTACATAAAAAAAGCCGATGATTGACTCATCGGCTTTTCAATTTACGAAAGTTTTTTCGCTTTCATGACATCAAGGGCTTACTTAACATAAAGCATACGCTTTGTCAAGCTCTGTCCATTAGCTGTCAATGTGTAATTGTAAACACCCGCACTCAAGTTATATATGCCACCGTCAAAACTGACAGGGACAAGACCATAGGCGACACCATCATACAATACGGCTACTTCACGACCAAAGTTATCGCTCACAACTAAACGTGCTGTGCCCGTTTGAGGAACATTGAAGCGGATTGTCGTTACACCGTCAAATGGATTCGGTTCATTGCTGCTTAAGTACAATGAACTGCCATCCTCTGACTCTAAGCCCGATACTTCCGTCGTCACGGTGACTTCCGTCGTATCTGAATAACTTACACCGCAATCATTACTTACGCGACAATAGTATTGACCCGCATCTGTACCTACAGCTACTCCAAATTTCGAATAAATCGCATTCGATATCGAATCAGTTGTGATGGCGGTGCTGCCGCGATACCATTGATATTTTGTCGTCGGATCACTCGCTGTCGCTACTGCTAAACGCAAATAACCACCCGCTTTGATACTTAATTTGCTCTCTGTCGGACCATAAACAACAGGCTTAGTTTTCATGCGTAACATCGCTACTGATGAACTTACACTGCCGCAATCGCCTGTAATAACTACACTGTAATTGCCTTGATCTGTGCCCGATACTGCAGCTATTTTGAACACACTGTCTGTGGCTCCAACCAAGTC